>CALKGK010000063.1 GCA_938085105.1 uncultured Flavobacteriales bacterium | reverse complement strand
GGGTTGAAGTTCCGGACATGGCTGCTTTAAAGAACGCCTTAAGTAAAGAACGACACACCGCTAATGGCGAGGTGGCTGTTGATCCCGTTTTTATTCTTGATCAAACTTTTTGCCCCAACATTGCCTTTTTGAGCAAAGATGGCTGGCTCGGACAAGTGCGCGCCATCTCCTACGTAAGTGGTTCCAAATTCCCAAGTGGTGGAAGGTGTACTGCGGGATATTGTGTGGCGAATGAAACCGCATCCGACCTGCTCCAATTCATCGGTGAGCACCTTCAACTGTGCGATAATCAAGCAACAGCAGAACAAGTTGAAATTCTGGCTCAACAACTTCCTTCGATGTTGGATCGCATTCAAGCGGCCTACCTCAAAACCCGAGAATTCGTGAATTTCATTGGAGAAGTACTCCCAAGCGCGAAAATCAATTTTGTATCTGAAGCCCTAGCCGAAGAAGGATTCACTCCCTCCGTATTCTCGCTTGATTTGCCTACAAAGGGAGATTCCGATGAAGAACGAGAGCAATACAAACGAGCTTTGAACCTGCGATTGATCACGATGATGATCACGGAGATTCCAAATGAAAGCAAGTACTGCGTGAGTTACGGTCAGCTCAAAGGTTGTTATTGGACCATTCCGGCAACATCAACGCAAGGAACGACCAAAGAAGGCGACAAAGACTACATCGCTCGAGTTTCATTCGCTCCAGAAGTAGATTTGGAAAAACACAAAGCCGTGTTCTCTGCCTTTGTTAAGGGCTTGTAGGACCAAAACTTTCTCAGGTGCTTCCACTTGATGGTGGCTCGGGTGATGACGGCAATGGGCTGACCTTCTACAGGCTTTGTTCCAACTTAATAAGGATTCTCCCCCATCCAAGCTCAAGCTCCATCCGCGCTTAGGTTTTTCATGCAAATAGCACATTGCTCTGAACTGCGGGCTGCATAAGTCTTCCAAACCTCGGAATGATTAAAGTAAGCATCTGCGGCAGCCTCATTGTCCCAAACTTGGAGCATGGCGTATACCTACCAGTCGGGAAAAGGGTTAAGGCCCATTAGCGAAGGGAATTCGACCTTTCAAATCTTGATTCGAGAGGTTTTACGGACTCACCCAATTGATGGAAATGTTAAAGTATATGGGGTCGGTGAGCGTATTTTCTACTAAGAAAGGCTCATCATCTCCAAAGGGACGGAAGAAATCTCCACGATCGATGTCGAAAGACCAATTGTATCGGTATCCCGCCTGAGCCGAAAGCCAAATTTGACTGGTGAGAGCATGCTCCCAAGTGGCTCTGAAACGCAATTCCGACCTTCTGAGTTCCATATCATTGTACGGAAGATTATATCGGTCATCGTCGTTATTGATGCGGAAAGTATTCCCCTCTACTTCCCATCCAAGGAGTAATAAGTTTTTCTGGTTGATATTTCTTCGGTACTGAAAACGGGCGGGCAAGAGCATCTCTAGTCCCCATTTCTTGTTCTGAGCGGTGTAAATCATGTAATAAACCGGCACATAGTTGAGGGCACCACCGAGGTAAGTTCGGCTTGCACCAAAACCCCAAATCTTCCGATCATTCGCCTTGATTCCGTAGATTACTGCTCCCGTGTAACGGAGGTAATCCAGACTTTGCATGTTGCTCGCAGTGAAATCGCCATTCAAATTGAGTCCGGCCTGCACAATCATGTAGCGTTTGCTATTGAAGGGTTTGAAAACCGTGGCCGTGAAGCCGGTGCTTTTTAAGCCATTTTCGTTCAGGGATCTCATCAAAGGAGCATTTCCTTTCGTGATTTCATTTTTAAAGTCGTACCGTGTTTCGGCATAGTTTACTCCTAAGTTCAGCACAAAAGAGTTTTTAGAAATCACCGGGTAATTCACTGCAAAGCGCATTCCCTGCGCGCTTCGAATGTCCGCCATGTCCTTCACTGCATCTTCTAGATGCTCGAAGGGCGCTGTGTTTGGATACTGCAAATTGGACGTCAAAGAATGCGCCCCTTGAAAGTCATACCCTATAGAAAACAGTTTGATGGGCCTTTGTCCGACAATCCTAGAAGAACAAAACGCTTTATTCTCTTCGGTTTGCACAAATTGAGAGTAATCAATCTGTTCTTCTCCCCCTTCTTCTTCCATTGGAGGTTCTTCTTCAATGGGTTCTTCTTGGGCAAAAAGCACTGATGGCACAAATAGCGCGACCAATGCCCAAATCCGCATGAATTGAGTCATGTAAGTATCTTAGTTGGTTTTCATCCTTACCCAAGTATCCGTTCTTCCTACCAATCCAAAAGGATCGAGCGAACCGCGCACTTCAAGCTTGTTTTTGTTGATCATTTCAATCGTGCAATAATAGGTGTTGCCCGATTTTGGATCGTAAATGGTACCGTCTACCCATTCGTCTTCATCGAAAACAAAATCGCGAAGATTGAGCATGTTGAGAATGGCTTTTCCTTCGGGATCTGTTTTGGGGTTTCCATTCTCGTCGTTCGGTTCCTTGAGCCAAACAATTCGTCCGTGGTACTTTTCTTTGCCTTTCTCTTTGAAGATCTTCACGTAAGCAGTTCCTTCGCTGGGCATCCACAGTCCGACAATATCACCTGCTTCTACCTTTCCTTTGACCATCTCCGCTGGCCCAAAAGCGCTGGCAAGAATAAAGATCATAAGTAGTGCACTGAATTTTCCTAGTTTTAACATGGTATCTGATTTCATTGCTTCTAAATTAGAGATTCGGGGCTGATGGAACAAATAAGCTGCCAAGAATTCACGTATTAAACTTTGCTATAGAGCATAAGTTGTTTTTGAGAAGAAAAGTTCGATTACCCATCGATAGGTCAAGATAAAAAGCAGCGCATGAAATTAGCGCTTGATTTTATTGGTTTGCAATCGACTAAAGGCTTCGTCTTCGAACGGTGCTACTTTCAGGACATAGCAGGCGTGCTTTCATGGTCTCAGCGAAGTCAAAATTCAAATCATTCGCCAATCAAAAGTGACCTTATTTACTGCCCGGGGACAGCACCCCTGTCCCCAATCTCAATTTACGAGTTTGGGCAACACCCGTGGGAAAGACTTTGTACTTGGAGGTGTTTTGTTTGTAGCTCGGATTAATCGAAATCAAAAAAGCAGGTCACGTCCTCCTTTTCGTCCACTTTCTCGCTCTGCAAATCCTGCCCGGGGACAGCACCCCTGTCCCCAAGCTCAATTTACGAGTTTGGGCAACACCCGTGGGATTGAGTTTGTTGTTGCATGCTAATTCTTTGTGAATCTTCTTTTGACGTTTGTTCTAGTTTGATCAAAGTGCTTCCCAGTCTAAAAAACTTCTACACGGTTCTACTCCACTTGTTTCACCTTCATCTAATGGCCTTCTTCCAAGATGGAAATGCATCGTTCTCCTGAGGTACAGGAACTTAATAATGGGGGAAAAATAAGTTCGGATGTTGGAAGAAAGAACAATGGAGTGTCAATTGCTCTTAATCAAATAGAAAAAGCGGCACGCGCAAACCCCTAAAATGCGCGTACCGCTGCTCACACTTTTCCGTGTGATTCCCAGTATGTAATTAATTCAATTTCAGCTCACGATCACTGAAATGCTTGTTTTTCATGCTCAGGCTGAAGTAGTAAGTTCCTCTACTTAAATTGCCTTTCGGAATTCTCCATTGGTAAACTCCGTCTTTCAGGACTTGCAATCCATCCATCTCCTCAACTTCTTGTCCGCGCGAGTCCACCACCTTCAAATTTGCTCTTCCATTCTCTGGAGAAATGAAGTTCACAAGGAAGAACTCCCCTTCTGTTCCACTCACCTCAAAGGCGGCAGGTGCATCGGGATAGATCATGCTGTTTGGATCGAAAAGCACTTCGTTCACCACGTCGATAATTTGGCTCACAGTAGTGGTGTTTCCAGCACAATCTGTCGCTGTCCAGGTGCGCACAATTTGTTGTTCCTGACAACAATCCAACTCCACAATTACATCTCCTGGTCCGTTCACTTCCACTCCATTGATGTTTCCATCGTAAAAGAACCAACCGCTCATACCGAAGGCATCGTTTCGATTATTAGCTGCTTGTCCCAACTGAAACCCGTAAAGCAAGCTGGCAGGCATGTGCGTCAAGTTCAAGGTACTTCCCTCGAAATCTCCAAGACCGATCAATGAGCTTAATTCGGAATTCAAAACATAGAAATTCCAATCCAAATAGTGATCTCCAGCCACATTCGCATCGTCTTTGTAATCACCACCATTGGCGCCCCATTCGTCCCAATTGCGTTCTTGACCAATCACGATATCGATCATCCATCTTTGGTTGGCGTTGAGGGTGTTGAACACTTCCCCAGTGAGGTGTTTATCTCCAGTGTCAGGATCAGTATCAATGCTTCCACCGGCTTCCGTGAAGATGTAATTTGCTCCTACACCGTCGATTCCTGGCAACCAAAGGGCAATGCTTTCAAAGCTGTTTACTGCATTTTCCATGGTGCAAGATTCATCTCCAGAAACATCATTCACTGTCTCTTCGAATACCACCTCCACCTGTTCTCCGCAGCTTTCTATTGCGGAAACCTCAGCTACAGCCGGAATTTCATCGCACTCCACCACGACATCTTCTGGCACGTCAATTAATATCGGTGCGATATCATCAATCACTGTAATCAATTGGGCGTGCTGACTCGTATTTCCGCAAGCATCTACTGCAGTCCAAATTCGAAGCTCTTCGTATTCACTCGGGCAATCGCCTTCTGTGGTGGTGATTTCCAAGCTTACTTCAACATCACTGCAATTATCCGTAGCACCGAGCAAACTCGCTTCTGGCACCATCAAACAGTTCACAACGATATCTTGAGGTGCGTTGGTAAACACAGGAGCGGTTTCATCCACTATGGTGATGTTTTGCTCGTGTTCAACTTGGTTTCCACACTGATCGGTCGCGGTCCATCTTCTGCTCAAAACTGAAGTACATCCAGAACTACCATAGCTTTCTTCCATCACAACACTGGCGCTACCACAATCATCCATAGCCTCGATCATGGCCACCTCTGGAACCTCATCACAGCTCACGGTTATATCTTGAGGCAATTCACCTACAAAACTCGGAGGCATGTTATCGTTCACGAAGATGCTTTGCACTTGCTCGGTAGTGTTCCCACAAAGGTCGGCAGCGCGGTACGTACGACGAATTTCGTAAGGACAATTCCCAGGGAATACTTCCTCTTCCATGGTTATCGTTGCGCTCGAACAATTGTCTGTAGCGTTCAAGCTGGCCGCATCCGGAATTTGGTCGCAGCTCACATTGAGGTCGGCAAGCGTCGTTGTGAAAACCGGACCGTCAATATCGCTTTGTTCTATTACTTGAACGAAGGTGCTCGTGTTTCCACATTCATCCGTTGCCGTAAAGGTTGTTGTTTGAATGCTTGAACAATCGCTGCTTTCTTCAAGTGTGAATTGAGAAATGTTCGTTTCACTGCAATTATCGCTTGCTGTTGGCGGGGTGATGATTGGCCATTCTTCGTTGCAATCGATGTGCATGTAGGACGTTCCACCTTCGAAAACAGGAGCGGTATCGTCTTGCACAAAAATCAATTGCGTGGTACTTGTGCTGTTTCCACAATCATCGCTTGCTGTGTAGTTTCTGTTGATGATGTAAGAACAACCCTCACCAATTTGCGTCTCCACCACCTCAATGGTCGTGTTGGAAGAACAGGCATCGACCGCTGTCACCAAAGCAGGATTTGGAATGTTATCGCAGCTCACAAAAGTATTCGCTGGAACTCCCATAATCACTGGTGGAGTGGTATCCACAACGCTGATCGTCATCACTGCTTCAGCCGTATTACCACAAGCATCCGTTGCCGTGTAGGTTCTTAAAATATCGTATGCACAACCCGCACCGGCCATTTGGTCAAAGAAGGTAATGTTAACGGAAGCATCACAGTCGTCGCTCACCTCAGGCAAAGGCAAGGCATCGAGGTCACTACATTCCACCTGAACATTGCTTGGCGCATTGACAAAAACAGGCGCACTTTCGTCGCTCACCAAAATGCTCTGACTCACAATGGTGGTGTTTCCGCAATCATCCGAAGCGATCCAAGTTCTCACAATGGTGAACTCGCAGCCCGCTCCTACAATGTTTTCGCTAGCAGAAATACTCACTTCTGAATCGCAATTATCACTCACGTCTGGCTCCGGCATTTCAGGAATGCTTGAACACGTTGCTGTGGTATTTGGTGGAACTCCAGTAATGATTGGCGCCTCATTGTCAACCACATTAACTTGTTGGGTGAGAACAGCTGTGTTACCGCAAGCATCAGTGGCCGTCCATATCCACAGAACATTGGGACAACCGCCCGCGAGAAACTGCTCTTCGAAATCAATGGTCACATCAGAACAGTTGTCTGTTGCCGTAACTACTTCCGGTTCTGGAATATTTCCACAAGAAGCATTCAAGGTTGAAAGGCTTTGATCGAAAACCGGCGGACTAGAATCGATCACTTCAATGACCTGAATGTAGGAATTGGCATTTCCACAAGCATCTGTAGCTGTAAAAGTACGGGTTAAGACAAACGATGCCTCACAGCCCAATGAAGTGGTGTTTTCTTCTAAGGTGATGATGGGATTATCGTCGCAATTGTCATTCACCTCAGGAAAAACCAATTCAGGAAGTTCGTCTCCACAATCCAGCACCATGTTTTCGGGCAAACTCACAAAAACAGGAGCTTCATTATCCGCGATCATGATGGTTTGGGTCTGACTCACCGCATTTCCACAAGCGTCGCTCGCAGTCCACGTTCGTGTGATGAGTTGGTCGCACTGTTCCCCTTCGATGGTTTCGACCAATTCTAAGCTCACCTCTCCACATTCATCACTTGCAATCGGTGTTTCGAGTGGAACGAAGCTGGTGCACGAAAGCTCAAGATCTGCGGGAAACGAAACAAAAACGGGAGCTGCTTCATCCACGAAATGGATCAGTTGCGTTGTTGAACTTGAGTTTCCACAAGCATCCGTCGCCGTCCAAGTACGCAAGGTATTTTGTCCGCAATCATTGTTGTCGAGCAATTCATCCGTGAAGGAGATGTTTAGGGTTGAAACGCAATCATCGCTTGCATTGATCCCAAACTGTTCTTGTTCAGCACCACAATTCACGCTGATTTCTTCAGGAGCTGAAATGATGGGGGCTTGAGCATCGTTGTAAGAAAGAACAACAGTCTCAATTGCCACATTTCCACAGGCATCTTCCGCGGTGAAGGTATAGGTTCTCGTGAACACACAGTCTTCCAAAACGTCTTCAAAATCAACTACAAGTGGCACTTCACCAGCGCATTGATCAACAGCATTCACCTCAAGCGGGGAATTGATGGCTTCACAACTCACCTCTCCACCTTCCGGAATTCCAAAGAAAACAGGTGCTGCATTGTCGATCACCGTGATGATCTGACTCGCTTCACTGACATTTCCGCACAAATCGCTTGCTACCCAAGTTCGTTCATAGGCATAACATCCGCTGTCGGTATCGATCTCTGTGATGATGTATTCGATCTGTACTTCTTGACAATTATCGCTAACGATGGGTTCTGCAGATAAATCTAGGTTCTGACAAAACTGGGTTTCGTTGGAAGGAACAAATTCGAACACTGGTGCAAGATCATCGGTAACATTGATCGTCTGAACATATACGGCGGTATTTCCACAAACATCGCTAACAGTGTAAGCACGCTCAATGATTTGATCGCACGCATCGCCCAAGATGGTTTCCTCCATATTTAGGATCAGGGCTTCGCTGCAGTTATCGGCAAAGTCGGGATTGGTCAAAGGAAGTTCAGAGCAAGAAATATTGATTTCCGACTCAAAATCAAGCGGAAATGGCGCTTCATCATCCAACAAAACCACTGTTCTGCTCACGTTAGCAACATTGCCACAAGCGTCTGTTGCGGTCCAGGTTTGGATGATTACGGTGTTGCAATCGCTTTGATCTTCATTTTCCGAAAAACTCAAAATGGGGTCTGAACAATCATCGCTTACAAGAGCTTCGAAACTCGGTATCTCTTCTCCACACTGTAAGGTGAGGTCTTCTGGAAGACTTTCAAAAACTGGAGCAAGCGTATCGACTTGATGGATGAATTGAACGAAACTTGAAGTGTTCCCACAATCGTCCGTTGCCAAGTAAGTTCGTTGAATGGTGGGTAAACAGGCACCACTGAAGGTCAATTCTTCGATGATTTCAAGGCTTGCATCTGCATCACAGTTGTCTTCCACATCCACACTCACATTTTCAAGTTCGCCACAAGCAACATACACTTCTTGTTCAGCATTGGTAAAGGTTGGAGCTTCTTCATCGATAAAGACAACTATTTGGCTTGTTGAACTAGAATTTCCACAGCCATCTGTGGCGGTAAAAGTTACTAGAGATGAGGCATCACAAAAGCCTGCCTCGCAATCGAAGAAACCGTTATTTTGATCGCCATCAACATAATTTTCGTTGATGCTTGAGAGGATTCCTGTGAGTTGCGAAGGAGTGAATATTGAGCTACAACCACCGATCACTTGATCTGCGATTGCAATAATTTCTGCTACTGTAAATCCTGAAAATGAGCCCGAACTCACTTCTAAATCACCCAAAGCTAGCGGAGAAGCACCAAAATTGATGTCCAATTGATCAAAAGCCACACTTAACTTCAAACTTATTAGGTGAGAAGCAAAGGTGTTATTGTAATTTGACGGGTTGCTTAGTTGTCCGTTAGGCAAAACAGCTGGCTGACCTCCAGAAGGTAAAAATGCTTCAACAGCGCTGGCTGTGCTGAGGATCAAACCATTATCACATCCGATACTTAATCCGTTTGGAAAAGCCTCATCAAAATAAGCATCTCGGTAAACACCAGGATTGTTGCCATTGGCTGGACTCCCCCATCCACCTGGAGTTTGTGTTCTGTACTGACAGAAATCATCGGGATTGAGTTCCACGATGTTGGTGCTTGTATCGAAGACCGAACAGTTATCAGAAACCTCTGGGAACTGGGGGCTAAACTCCTCACCACAATTTAAGGTCATGCTTGCGTCGATGGCCTCAAAAACAGGCGCCTCGCCATCAAGAACCGTTATGCTTTGTGTACAAGTTGCCGCTACTGCTCCATTAAGAGTAGCAGTCCATGTACGGAGGATTTCTAAAGGACATCCTTCGGTGAGTACTTCGTCAGTATAATTCAATTCATAGGCTTCATCGCAAAGTAATACCGGGAATTCGTTCAGTTCCGGAGTGAAATCGCCGTCAGTGCATTCAAGCTCAACATCAATAGGGCAAGCCATGATGGGGGCTTCAATGCAATCTCCTTCGAGGTTGATGTCGCCATGATCGGCCACTTCTTGTCCATTCAGTGTACCCGTATAATCGAACCAAATGCTCATCCCTTGCTCTGCATTTTGATCGTTCGCAGCAAGACCCACTTGAAAGCCGTACTCATAGTTGGCTGGTCGGTGTGTCAAGTGGAGCACATCGCCTTCATAGTTCCCCGTTCCAATAAGCCGGTTGTCCTTGTCTGGATCCATGATGTAGTAATCCCATGTTTGGTAAAGGTCGCCTACAATGTTGGCATTTCCTTTCCAAGAACGACCCAGGGCCGACCATTCATTCCAATTCATGCGGTTTTTGAACCACACGTCGATATAAAGACCGTAGTCTGGATTTTGCATGTTGGTGCAGTTTCCATAGAGGTGAGCTGTTCCGTCTTCGAACACGTCAAAATTTCCACCATTTTCGTCGAAAGCAAATTTTGGGAAAACATTGTTTGGTAGGTTTGGGAACCAAATGACCCGCTGATCTTGACCAAAACCATTGACAAAACAATCTTCTTGAGCGCAGGGTTCGTTGCTAATATCTTGTTGAGGAATGGTTGTTCCGGCGTTATAGTTGCCCAGGACTTCGGCTTCACTTAGGGCTTCATCATACAAGGCCACAAGATGAAAAGCCCCCAACCAAGGTCGGTCTGCGCCAATTTCATTTCCCAGAGCTAATTTATAGTTGGGATCCCAGTTATTAAGGTTTCCTGTGCGCACTTGTTCTGCCACCACTTCACCATTGATGTAAATTTTTTCGTTACCAGCGGCATCTCTCGTTGCCACCAAATGTTGCAATTGGCCCGCTGTGACACTGCCCGTTGGCGCATCGAAGTTGGGCATTCCATTGCTAGTGGTGTTGCTCGTTCTTGTGCGAAGGATGTATTTGTTACCGTCTTGTCCTAGGGTGAGGTTTCGGTTTGAAGTTCCGTTGGAAAGCGTGATGATTCTTGCCGGACCCGTTTGCGTGTTATTTTCTGGGGTAATCCAAGCTTCCACCGTAAAAGACTGTGATTCCACAATGGCCGCATTGATGGTGGTCGCGGGCGCAAAACTCATGGCCACATTGGAATTCGTGAGGCTCATGCTGTTGTTCTCGAAAAGGACGTTATCTTCGTTCTCGAGCACCAGAATGGGCGTGGAAAAGTTCTTAATATTGAGGATTTGATTGCTTTCTTCTTGAAAAGTAAAGAGCGCCAGTTCATTTCCAGTGCGTTGTGCCTGGGTTGAATTTATAGCAAAAAGGGTGGCTAGTGTGAATAAAAAGTACTTCATAGTGGTCAGGTTAGGCAGTTAATTCCCAACAGATTTACTAAATAGTACTAGCTTTTCATTCAAAGGGTGATAAGGGGCGGGTTTGTTCTTTTACTTCAAAACGTGATAAGAAGTTTCAAAGAACCATCGTAATGTCCATTTTTTTTAGTCCAAAGCTATTAAAGTACCTGAGCCTATGACACTTGCATCAACCTGAAGAGGGTTGCCGCGATAATATAAATTCCCTTTCGACCCGATATGAGCGAAAAGATAATCGTTTGAGAACACTTTGAGTTTGCCTATTGAGTTGTTGTTGGAATACACTTCAGCGGCTTCGAACTTTTCGGCATTCATCACTCCAAAACCCTGATGAAAGAATTCTGCCTTTCGTCCTACTCCTGAAAGCGTAAAGTTGCTCACTCCCGCATGATTGATGCATTTTAAATCGTCGCAATTCAGCACCAATTTTACATCTCCAGAACTTTCGCTAGCCACTATCTCTAAGGCTTCTAGAAAGAGAGTGTCTTGTGAGCTTACTTCTCCTTGTCCGTTCACATCCAAGTTTTTGAAGTCAGCATTCACTCCTAAACGAACGCTCAGTCGGGGTGAATAACTTCGAACGATGTTACAGGTATTTTCATTGCTGATTTCAAGAGAAGCGTTGCTCCAATTGGTCATGAGCTCTGGGAGCAAGTTTTTTGGTCCGCTCACCTCCAAAAAGGGCACATCGCTTTGGAAAAGATGGAGGTCAATCATATCGTTGCATACTACGGTGGTGGGAAATTGCTCGATGTCGCGAACCACTGTTCTTTGCTCTCCTCCTTTTTGAAAACAATCGGGCGCATTTTCTTTGTTGCAGGCAATGAAGCTCAGAGCGGTGAACAAGAAAAGGAAGCGCTTATTTGGTTTCATGGTGAGCCGGTGCTGCGTTGGAAGAGGGTTTTGTGATGGGGAAAATACGAAGAATGAAATTGTTGCTTCATCAAACTTTTTTCGCCGCATTCCAATACGCATCCATCTCTTCCAAACTCATCTCCCCCATCACTTTGCCGTCTTTGGCACTTTGGGTTTCGAGGTATTGAAAACGTTGGATGAATTTTCGGTTGGTTTTTTCGAGTGCATCGTCGGGATTGATCCCTTTGAAACGTGCAAAATTGATGAGCGAAAAGAGCAAATCACCAAACTCATCTTCCACCTGATCGCTTTGTGCATCGGCTTCGGCCTTGAACTCTGCCAATTCTTCATTCACCTTGTCCCACACTTGGTTCTCATGATCCCAATCGAAGCCTACTCCCCTCGCTTTGTCTTGAATTCTAACGGCCTTTACCATGGAGGGCAAACCTTTGGGAACACCTTCGAGTACCGATTTCTTTCCTTCCTTCAACTTCAGTTTTTCCCAATTGGCCTTCACCTCCTCTTCGCCACTTACTTCAACATCTCCATAGATGTGAGGGTGGCGATCGATCAGTTTGTCGCAAATGCTGTTGAGAGAATCAGCGATGTCAAAATCTTGGGTTTCGGAGGCAATTTTAGAATAAAAGACCATGTGAAGCATCACGTCACCAATCTCTTTTTTCACCTCTTGCAAATCGCCGTCCATAATGGCGTCGGTCAGTTCGTAAACCTCTTCAATGGTGAGGTGGCGAAGGCTGTCCATCGTTTGTTTTTTGTCCCACGGACACTGTTCACGGAGTTCATCCATGATGGTGAGGAGTCGTTGAAAAGCGTCGAGTTTGGCTTGCATCGTGTTCATGCTGCGAAGGTAATGAGTTTTGGGTGATTGGAAGAGGTTATTGTGATGATTGAAGATGGGGATTGATCCTTAAGCTGGGCAATCTTCTTCAGCCCGAAAATCAAACCTAAAAATCAAACCGCTCAAGACTCTTGCTGCATGCTCTTGCTGATATCCCTATCTTCGCTCCATGCGTTTGCTTTGGCTCATCTTTTTTCTTTCTCTGGCTGAACTCACCTTCGGACAACATTCTTATTTGATGCATGTGAGCGGAGGAAGTCTTCTTCCCCACCGAGAGAGTGTTCGCCCCCTGATTACCGATCATCTTCTGGGTGCCGATTTTCAATGGAGAAAAAAAGTGAGCGGAAACGAAATTTGGCACCAACTCTACGGACTTCCAGAGTTGGGGATACTGTTCAACTTTTCTAACCTTGGAAATAAGGGCGTTTTGGGACAACAATGGTCCTTAAGCCCTTTCATCCAGCTTCCGCTTGGGAACAACGACAGGAGCATTCGGCAACATTTGCAATTTGGATTGGGAGTGGGGTATACCAACACGGTTTGGGACTTGGAGAACAACGTGAAGAGCACCGTCCTCTCCTCCCACTTCAACGCTTCCATTTTATTGGAATACGGTCTTGAAGGAGACCTCAATGGAGGCAGGAAAGAACGAAAACATCGATTGTTCTGGTCCACAGGCGTGCGCTTGCACCACTTCAGCAATGCGGCTTGGAAGATGCCTAATTTGGGCACCAACAACTTCCTTGTTTTGGTCGGAATCGGCATGCAAGTCAAGCCCGAAACTGCGGGTGAAAAAACGATGAATTTCAAGTCGCTCGATTTGAAGCCGTGGTCATTTCTGCTGAGCTATGGACTTGGTTTTCGTGAGAACAATCCACCATTGGGAGTTCGTCACGCCATTCACACATTGAGGTTGGAAGGAACAAAACGCATGACTGCAAAAAGCAGCATAGGCTTGAGTCCAGAAATCCTCTTCAACCGCTCTCTTGCGCCGCTTTTAACCACTGAAGAAAGCACTCCTTCTCCTTCCGATCTCCTACAAGCTGGGTTGGCGCTGCAGTACACCATGCACTTTGAGCAAGTGAGCTTCCATGCTATGATGGGAACTTATGTGCACAACAAAAGTGATTTTCGGGGTGCTCTTTATTCAAGAATTGGCTTGCGTTATCAGTTTGGAAAGCACTTCAGCACGCATTTGATGCTCAAAACACACGCTTTCAAAGCCGATCACGCAGAAATTGGAATTGCTTATCTATTGGGCTCCAATTAGAGTCCGGACACCTGTTTCTTTTTCGGGTACTTCACAGAAAAGCGAATGCTCTTCTTCAAGCTTTCTCCCGCTGCTAAACGAAGTTCCCAAGTCACTTTGCCCGTTTCAGGATCCAAACTTCCTCCGCTCAACTCTTCTACTTCTACCTCAATGTCTCCATTTTGTGAAAGGGGGATTTGATCTTCGATGATGATCTCAATTGGCGTGCTTTTGGTATTCGTGACCATCAAATCAAAGGCTTTGGTCGTTACTTTTTTCCCTCCAAAAGTCTTTGTTTTACAGAATTCCTTCACCTTTTCATACTTTACAATCACCCCAGGATCTCTGCCCAAAGAAAGCTGTAAAGTGTCCTCTCCCGCGTTGGCATCGATAAAACTGGTTCCTGTGAAGGTTCCTTGAAAGTAAATGCTCGCATTTCCAGGCAGTAAATTATATCCCATCCAATCGCTCACCCCACAACGCAGGTATGCCGATTGATTGAGTTTTGGCACGCTGAAATAAGCATAAGAGCTCGGAAGTGAAAAACGCTGGTTCTCTACCTCAACAAATTGGTTATCGGAAGGGATGCTGTAAGGAACGGCGATTTCAAACTCTGTGCTTGTGACGTTTTCCGAAATCTTTACTGGCATCATTTCGAAAGCAGCCACCCCTTCTTCCTTAAAATCGTAGGTGTCTGCCATCGCCGGAGCATTGGGCTCATAATAAGCGTTGTTTCTGCCTTTCGATTTGGCGTAGTTTTCTTGCAAATTCAATTGCCAAGGATAGAGTTCTGGTGGGTTTCCACCAATGGAAGGATTTCCAGATGAGAGGGTTAAATTGACCGAATTCCAATCATTCCCTGTAGATTGTCTTACTTTCCCTTTGTAGCTCAAAACCAAATCTTCTGATGTGTTCTTTGCTCGAATATCGTACAAGGGAATCCACGACGCATCGTACACCACGTAGGAAATGGACATTTTAACCTTTCCTGACTTCACGGCATTCAACCCCACGGTAATGGTGCTCTGGTTCTGCTGTTGATTTCCGCGCATTTGGTTGATCTCTTGCTGCAAGCGACGAACATGATTTTCTAAAGCCGAACGTTCATCTCTCAACTCAAGCAAGCGAAATTGCACCTCCTTGATGCGTTCTCTTCGGAAATTAGCCATCTCCTCGATGTCTTCCACCAGCATCACGCTATTGCTGCCTTTCACAGAGCGGTTTTCGCTCATGAATTGCATTTCATCTTGGTAAACCGACTCCATGGCTGCCTTCGTTTGCACTTCAAACTGAAGGTCTTCCAAGCTATCGATTTTCATCTTTAAATTGCGGTTCATCCCCCCAGCCAAGTCGTAACGTTGCTCGTGCTTCACACCCAAGATGGTGTAAGCTTGGCTGCCCTCTACGATGATGCTGTTGGGGTTGATTCTCGAAGTTATTCCATTCAATACGACCTGTTGCTTCCCCGGAGCAAGGTTCACCTCACCAGAGCGGGTAACTTGTGCTTGGTTGAGGAATACCGTAACCTCGGTTATGGGCAAATTGATGTTTTGAGCTTCTTGTGCAAAAGCAGTGCTCACAACAACAAGCTGTAGAAGAAAAATGCAGCAAAAGGTTTTGGAGGAAAAGAAATTCATGGACAAGTGATTTGATGTTTTTAGGGCGAACAAATGATGGTATCGTAAACAGCTCCATACCCCGCCCAAAGGCCCAATCCACCCGAAATATTCCCTTGAATATTCGCTGGAGTGGCAAACGGACTGCCTTGGGTTCCCATTTGGTCTTCCATGGCCGATACGAACTTGAAAACGCCTCGATCAATGACTGATCCGCGAACGGCAATGGTGTCTCCCACCTTGTAAAACCCGCGTTCTTCGTTCAAGTCGTCTTCCTTTGTGCTGTTAATGAAACTTCCTCGAAAGTAGGCAAATTCGAATGATAATCCATTGAAGAATTCATCGTCATAAGCACTCCCTAATGGATAGATGTAGCTTGCGTCTTTCACCTCACCCGCATGCGCACTCCAAGAAGGGTAACGGTTGATTCTTTTGGCTGCCCAACGGTATGCGTTTCCAAGGGTGTCTGGATCAGTCAACTGGGCATACGCGAAGCCCAAGGAATCTCCACCTTGAGGAACGGAAAACCACAAGGAGTCGAGCACAACCAGTTCGTTAATTTTCGTTTCTGAGGTAAGTAATTTGTCTTCGTAATCCACCTCCAAGCGATACGTTTTCCCAATTTCACCTAAAAAGGAGTTATCCAAAACCGTGTAGGCACATATATCTACACTCTCGATAAACTCCGTAGAAAAGCCAGTTGCTTCGGCTACTGCTGACAATAAAGAAGGCGGCAAATCGCCCGTACAAATTTCATCGAGGGTTACTTGAGAACTTCCATCACTCACGCGGACTTCAGCACCGCTCAAGAAAAAACCTTCCAAACCAGAGAGACTATTGGACTCAAATGGATTGCGTGAGGTGCTGAGCAAAACGAAAGGCGCCCGACCCTGTTCAATGGTTCCATCGACAACGATCTGTTCTGCAGCTTCGGGCAAATCAACGGTGATTTCCTTTTCACAAGCGAGCAGCGTGACCGCGAGCATGCATAGGAGAAAAAATCTTTTCAATAAGGTGTTCATAATCGCCAATGATTGGTGAAAATACAACGATTTTCTGCCCGTCTTGTTCTCCCATGTTGATAAATTTTGTTCGTAAGCTTAATGTCTTCCCCTTTTCATTGCAAAAGGGTTTTAATACATTCGTTCAGAACCTTTGAAATATTGAGGTATGAGAATTCAAACAGAGAACATCTATCAAGTATTGGAAGTAAGTGCTTCTCCAGCGGAAGTTTACAAGGTATTCACCGATGAAAAACTGCATGCTGAGTTCACTGGAAAGCAAACGAGTATTGACCTCCAAGAGGGCGGTTCTTTTTCTTTCTGTAACGGAAACCACACTGGATACTTTCTAAAAATGGTCCAAAACAAAACCCTCGTTTTGGTGTGGACCCACAAAAAATTCCCACGTAACCACTACTCTACGGTTCATCTTAAATTGGAAAAAACAGACCAGGGTACGCAGATTTCAATGAACCACATTGGCGTTCCTACTTCTTGTGATGGTTGGCTTACTGAAGCATGGCACAAGGTGTATTGGGAACCGCTCGCTGCTTATTTTGAGACGGTAGAGGGATAAATCTGTACTTCTTCCATTTCCTTCGTTCAAGACTTTTCTTCAAAACTCCAAACGGGCATTGTTGGGGATATTCAAGGGCACTTCACGTTCATGCATCAACTGAAACATGCCCGCCATCGCAATCATGGCTGCGTTGTCTGTGCAATACTCAAACTTTGGAATAAATGCCTTCCAGTCCCTGCGCTTAGCGAGTTCTTGAATGCCATTTCGCAATCCCGAATTGGCTGAAACACCTCCAGCGATGGCGATCTGAGTTATTCCGTGCTTCAAAGCAGCGCTTTCCATTGTTTGAAGCAAGGTGTCCACAATGGTAAACTGTATGGAAGCGCAGAGATCGGCCTTGTTCCTCTCAATGAATTGATCATCGTTCCTCATTTCCTTTTCCAATAGTCGCAAAACGCTTGTTTTGAAACCACTAAAAGAAAAATCAAAACCTTCTAACCTCGCTCTCGAAAAACGAAATGCGTGGGGGTTCCCTTCTTTGCTGAATTGATCAATTAAGGGTCCGCCAGGATAAGGCATTCCCATGATTTTGGCTGTTTTATCAAAAGCCTCTCCCGCCGCGTCATCAATGGTTTGTCCAATGATCTCCATGTCCACCGCACTCCTCAAAAGCACAATTTGGGTGTGTCCGCCAGAAACCGTCAAACACAAAAATGGAAACTCTGGGGCGCTTTCACCTGCATCCTCAATGAAGTGTGCCAAAATGTGAGCATGCATGTGATGCACCGCGTACAAAGGCAAGTTCAAGCCCAAAGCCAAACTCTTCGCAAAGCTGCCTCCAACCATCAAACTCCCCATCAAGCCTGGTCCTTGCGTGAATGCAATCCCATCCAAATCGGACTTCTCCAGTCCGGCCATGTCCAAAGCTTTCTTCACCACGGGAACAATGTTCTTCTGGTGTTCTCTGCTCGCCAACTCGGGCACTACCCCTCCATATTCTTCGTGAATCGCTTGGTTTGCAATAAAATTGGAGAGAATTTTGTTCCCTTGAAGCACAGCCGCTGAAGTATCATCACAGGATGACTCTATGGCTAGTAAAATTTTATCCGGATACACCATAAACACAATTAACTCACAACGAGCGTTTTAAACAAGCGTTAAGAAACAATAACTTTAATAATTTTCCCGCCATCACGGGATGATGTAAAATTACATACTCTGCACGAGAACAAGCCACAAGACTTGTGTAAATTGAGCCTTCAATGAGAAAAAAATTATTCCGTCTGTTCTTGATTTTCTTCGGGATAATGCTGTTGCTTTATTTGGCCTTACTGTCTCCTCCTGTCCAAACGTGGATCACGGGCTTGATTGCAAATTCCATTGCCAAGAAAACAGGTACTGAAGTGAGTCTAGAGCGCGTGGACATTGACTGGTTTTCCGACCTCGTTCTCGAAGGTTTGCTAATCAAAGACCAAGCTAAAGACACCCTCCTCTTTGTGGATGAGCTGAAATTGAACGGCGTGCTCATTCAGCAAAAGCAAGGCAAGATCAATACAGGCAGACTGCGGGTTGACGGACTCCAGTTCCATCTGCGCATTGCGAAAGGCGACAGCAGCAACAACCTCGATCCCATTCTCGATTATTTTCAGTCGTCGGACACCACTTCTTCTTCCCCTTTTGAAATTTTGGGCGACCAGCTGAGCATCAGCAATGCTCGATTCTCCTTTCATGACGATAATCATGAGCGGCTTGAAAATGGCATTGATTACAATCACATCGACCTTCGGGGTTTGGATGTGAACCTAAAAAACATCTATCAGAAAGCCGATTCTGTGAACGCCAGGATTGATGGCCTCGCGTTTCGAGAGTCTTCTGGTTTTGTGCTGAACGACCTCAATGGAAAGTTCATCATGAACGATGAAAGTTTTCGTTTGAGTGAAATGCACATTGAAACTCCTGAGAGCGATGTTCGTGGTTTGGCTCAATTCACCTTCAAGGATTTTTCCGACTTCAGCAATTTTGAGAACAAGGTGAAAATGCGCTTTGACCTTGAGCCATCAACTGTTCAAATGTCCGATGTTGCCTATTTCGCTAGTGATCTTTGGGGCTTCAATGAACAGCTTCAGATTTCTGGTAAAGTAAAAGGGAAAGTCAACAACCTGAAAGGACGAAAGTTGGACATCACCTACGGAGACCAAACGCGTTTTAAGGGGCACATTGATTTATCTGGATTGCCCAACATCGACCAAACCTTCATCTCCTTGGACGTGGATGAGTTGACCTCCAGCAAAAGCGATTTGGACCGCATTCCACTCCCTCCTTTTTCAGAACAAAAAACGATCAGCACTCCAGCAAACATCGCCCGACTTGGAACCATGAGTTTTACGGGAGATTTCACAGGTTTTATTAACGACTTTGTGGCGAATGGAACCTTGAAAACCCGCCTGGGGAGCATTACGAGCGACATCAAACTGTCGGACAAGGGTGGAGACATTGAATTCGCTGGAAACCTGGCAACGAAGCTTTTTGACTTGAAAACCTTCTACGACTCTCCCCTGCTTGGAAAGCTTTCGAGCACCATGAACGTGAAGGGAAAAGGTCTCACGCTGGAAGAACTCACGGCCCAACTCAAAGGCGAAATTCAAGCCTTGGATTTGAACGGATACCGCTACCAAAACATACAAGTGGACGGTAATTTCAAGAACAAATTCTTTGACGGTTTGGTGAGCATAGAAGACGAGCGCGCCAACTTTGACTTCAACGGAGCCATTGATTTCACTCAATCCGTGCCCAACTATAATTTCCAAGCTGAAGTTAGGCACATCGACCTTGTGAAGCTTAACTTTTTGGAAGGAGACTACACCAGCATGTCGGGCAACTTCGAACTCCGAGGAAGCGGAAGTGCCATAGACGATTTTAAAGGAACGGTGAGTACCGAAGACGTCTTGATTTGCACCAACATGCAAGAGTACCCCATCCATCATTTGGAGTTGAAAGCCAGCACTGATCAAGACCTTCGTAGGATCGAAATTCAATCCAACATTGCCAATGGATATGTTGAAGGTAAATTCAATGCTGCGGGCTTGGAGCGGGGATTCCGACAAATCGTTGCCGACATCATTCCCAACCTTGAAGGCCCGAAACAGAACAAAAAGGCGAAAGAAGACTTCGAAATGGAGTTGGTTTTGGGCGACTTTGAGTTGATCTCTGTGCTTTTCATCCCCGAACTTCACCTCGCTCCCAAGTCGAGAATCAACCTAAGAATGAACGATCAAACCACCGTTTTCAATGGGCTTTTCACCACGGACACCTTGGAGTATGGCGATTACTACGCGACCGGTTTGATTGCCGACATTCAGCATCCTGACAGCAATCTCTACCTCACCGTGATGAGTGACCGCTTGCAATTGAGCGACAGTCTCGCCATCAATTCATTTTCCATTGATGCACGAAACGAGAAAGACACCGTTTTCACCTCCATCACTTGGGGAGAAATGGGGGATGCGCTTCGGGGTGATGTGAATGCGGCTTTGGCCATATCCAGCAACAAAGACATCAGTATCGATCTTCAAAATGCGCAAGTTTGGATCAATGAATTGGATTGGGAAGTGAACGAGAATGCACACATCGACATTCAAGGAAAACGCATCGAAATCAACGAATTGAAAATTGCCCACGATGCACAGTTTTTGCGGGTTGACGGCGTCATTGATGAAGCCCCAGAAGCCCAACTCAATGCCGAATTTCAAGCCTTAAACCTGTGGCTGCTCGACCCGATTCTGCTCAGTTCAGGAATTGAAATGGATGGAATTGTGAGTGGCTCTGCCTCCCTCTCCAAAGCCTATTCCGATCCGCTCATCAGCGCCGACCTCGCCGCAATCAACTACAGCATCAACAACTACTTGTTGGGCGACCTCTGTTTGGAAAGTCGCTGGGACGACATCAATGCACAGCTTATTTTGAGTGGCGAATTAGAGAAAGACCGAAAAACCCAACTCATGTTTGGCGGATTTTATCGTCCGCGAGAAATGGAAAGTCCGCTCCAAGTTCAAGCCCAAATCAAAGACCTGGAGCTCGCTTTCCTCAACGCATTCATCACCGAAGGTATCTCGAACATTGGAGGGAGAATCTCTGGAAACGTAGAATTATCCGGTCAAATCGACGCCCCCCAGCTCAGTGGTCACGTCTCCTTTGATCAAGCCTCCATTCACGTTGATTACCTCAACACCACCTATTTCATTGAAGAAGATGCCGGCATTTTTCCCGACATGTTTACCTTGGATGGTATCCGCATATTTGACCAGCAGAACAACCAAGCCATCCTCACTGGCACCGTTCTTCACAACAACTTTAGCGATTGGAACTTTGACCTCTTTTTGGACTTAGAAGAAGAACCGTTCATGGTACTTAACACCGTAAAAACCGAAGGGGAATTGTATTATGGACAAGCTTTTGCGAGTGGGTATGCCAGCGTATCAGGCTATGCTGACCAGCTCTTGATTGACGTGAACGCCAAGACCGAAATGGGAACCAACATTGCCCTTCCCTTGGGAGGTTCAGAAGAAGTAGCCTTTGATGATTTTGTGACCTTTGTTGATTACAGTGCTGAATCCGTACCTGAAGTCCCACGGGATTTGAGTGGAATTGATTTGAACCTTGAAATCGACGTTACCAAAGACGCTCAGGTACGCATCATTTTTGATGAAGCCGTTGGAGATGAAATAGCTGGTCGGGCAGCTGGTCACCTCACCATGGACATTTCCAACCTCAGCACCTTCAACATGTATGGAACATTGGAAGTGCTGCAGGGAGATTATCTCTTCACCCTAAAAAACCTCATCAATAAAGAATTTCAAGTTGTTCCTGGAGGAAGAATTTCTTGGTTTGGTGATCCCTTGGAAGCTGAAATTGACCTGCAAGCTGGATACAAACTCACTGCTCCACTGTACGACCTCATGAGTGAAGATGCAGAGCAGTACCGACAGCGGGTTCCTGTTGACCTCTTGATGAATCTATCGGGGAAACTTCTCAACCCGGGAATTACCTTTGATATTCAACTCCCACAGAGCAATGAAATTAGTCGAGCACGGGTAAAAAGTGTGATCAATACAGAGGAAGAAATGAATCGACAAGCCTTTGCTTTGCTGGTACTTCGCCGTTTTGTATCTCCTCCGAACATCACCAAAGAGCACAACAGTTTGGGGTTTGCGGAAAACGGCACGGAGCTGCTTTCCTCTCAACTTAGCAATTGGCTCAGTCAGATCTCCAACGATTTTGACATTGGAGTAAATTATCGTCCGGGCGACGAAATATCGAACGAGGAACTTGCCGTTGCATTGAGCACACAGCTCTTTAGCGACCGACTCCTCATCAGCGGGAATTTTGGAGTCGCCTACGCCACAGCTCAGCAAAACACAGAAGCCGCCAACAACCTCATTGGAGACCTCAAGGTAGAGTACAAAGTACTGCCCAACGGAAAGATCCGCATCATCGTTTACAATGAAAGCAACGAATTTGACGTCACCAACGCCAATCGCTCCAACAACACCCAAGGTTTGGGAATTGTCTTTCAGGAAGAGTTCAACTCCTTGTATGAATTGTTTCGATTGCGAGAAAAGTAGCTAACTTCGGAGAAACTTATTCTCATGCGTCCAATTACTGCATTTACTATCCTCGCATTCTTTTGCTTTGTGAACTCCAATTCTCTTCAGGCTCAAATTATTGTTGATCAAGGCGACATGCCCTCGGCGGGAATCAGCTATGTTCGTGCAAATGCCTCTCCGCTTACTGACCTTGATTTCGAACAAACTGGGGAAGACCAAGTGTGGGACTATTCGAGTTTGGAAAGCACGGGCTTAACAACCACCGATTGCATCAGCATCACTGAAGCACCTTTTCTTTATCAATTCTTGTTCAACAACCCATTGAGCCCTGATTACCAAGCCTCCTATGCTGTTGCTGGAGAAGGCATTGATTTTGGCTTTGGCTTCGAATTGGAAGAATTCTTCCAGTTCAATAAAGTGAGCACAACAGCATTCAGCGCCGTGGGTTTTGGAGCCACTCTGAACGGCATTCCTGTACCCGCAGGAACGAACCCCATCGACGTCATCTACTCCTTGCCCATGACCATGAATTCCAACCACGTGAACTACAGTGAGTGGAACATTGAAGTACCCGAAGCCGGAGCCTACACCTTAAAGCAAGACCGCAGTTATTCTGTGGACGGCTATGGAACCTTGATCTTGCCCGACGGTGAATACGAAGTATTGAAGTTAACGATGAACATTGAGGCAGTGGACAGCATCTACATCAATCAATTCGACTTCGGTTTTGAAATTCCGAGGTCCAGTGTCGAATACCATTGGATCGCAAAAGAAGAAGGTTTACCCGTGCTTCAAGTCAACACTTTATTGGGTGCAACAACGAGCATTGCCTACAAAACCAATGAGGTGCCTGACAACATTGCCAAAAGTGAGGAGGTAGTAATCAAAGTATTTCCAAACCCGTCGTCTGACTATCTCTTCGTTGAAGGTGTGGAATTGGGTGTTAGCTACGAAATCATTGATCTTCAGGGTCGGGTGATTCAAGAAGGTCGCTTCAACTCCAACCTTGATTTTATCGACCTCAAAGCCATGACCAAAGGAAGTTACTTACTAAAAGTCCTTCCATCAACAAGCTCAGCAATCAGCAGCATTCGTTTTCAAAAGCAGTAATGAACAGCTGAAGCGAACAAAAGAGAAAGGATCGCAACTCGACCCATCAAAAAGAAAATAAGCACCTACAAAAAAGCATACATGAACATTTCAAGCAATTTCGATAGTGGGAACATTCAAGTGGATTCCTTAAACGGTTTTTCTGCCAAATTGAGCATCCGTAAAGACACCAATTCTGACTTCCTTCAGTGGTTTCATTTTCGGGTTGATGGAATTTTTGGTGAAACCTGTCAGTTCAGCATCGACAACGCTGAAAAAACCTCTTACCCCGACGGCTGGGAGAATTACAATGTGTGCGCTAGTTATGATCGCAAGTACTGGTTCCGTATTCCTAGCAATTACAAAGATGGTGCTCTTTCTTTTGAATTGGAATCGGAGTGCGACGCCGTGTTCTTCGCCTACTTCGCCCCCTACTCTTTTGAGCAGCATTTGGATCTCGTACACGAAGCACAGTGCGACTCAAAATGCAGTTTGGAAGTGATTGGTAAAACCGTCGAAGATCGCGACTTGCATTTACTGAAAATTGAAAGCGATGAAGTTGGTGAGAAGAAGAACATCTGGCTCATTGCTCGTCAGCACCCCGGTGAATCCATGGCAGAGTGGTTCATGGAAGGAGTCATTGGTCGACTTTTGGATGAAGACGATGCTGTGGCGAGAAAACTTCTCAAAACTTGCCGCTTTTTCTTGATCCCGAACATGAACCCCGACGGTGCTGTTGCCGGAAATTTACGCTCCAACGCAGCAGGAACTAACTTGAATAGAGAGTGGGCTGCGCCCAATTTAGAAACGAGTCCGGAAGTCTACCACACCCTCGCCGCCATGCGCAAATACGGCTTAGACATGCTGCTTGACGTCCATGGTGACGAAGCCATTCCTTACAACTTTGTGGCAGGCTCAGAGGGCATTCCTTCATACAACGATGAACTGCACCAACTCGAAGAAAAATTCAAGTCGGCCTGGATGAGAACTTGTCCGGATTTCCAAGACACCTACAATTACGGCAGAGACGAGCCCGGAAAGGCCAACCTTACCGTATGCACCAATCAAATTGCCGAGCAATTTGGCTGCTTAGCCTACACGATTGAGATGCCTTTCAAAGACAACGATTTGGATCCCGATCCAGAACAGGGATGGAGTGCAGAGAAGAGTGTTGCGCTTGGAGAAAGTGTTTTGTTGGCGGTTTTAGAAGTGGTCTGATTGGACTTCG
>CALKGK010000062.1 GCA_938085105.1 uncultured Flavobacteriales bacterium | reverse complement strand
ACCATTGCTGAAGTGGAAGAACTCGTGCCCATTGGTGATCTTGACCCCAATGAAATCCATACTCCTGGAATCTTCGTACAGCGCATCTTCCAAGGGAAAGATTACGAGAAAAGAATAGAACAACGAACAGTAAAAGCACGCTCCTAAAAACGAAGATCATGTTAGACAAGAACGGTATCGCACAACGCATTGCGCAAGAACTCCAAGATGGCTACTACGTGAATCTTGGTATCGGAATTCCCACCCTTGTGGCCAACTACATCCCTCAGGGAATTGATGTGGAATTTCAAAGTGAAAATGGAATTTTAGGAATGGGCCCTTTCCCCATTGAAGGAGACGAAGATGCAGACCTCATCAACGCGGGAAAACAAACCATTACCGCCATGCCCGGTGCGGTGTACTTCGACAGTGCTACATCTTTTGCCATGATTCGTGGTCAACACGTCCAACTCACGGTTTTGGGTGCGATGGAAGTGAGCCAGAATGGAGACATCGCCAACTGGAAAATCCCAGGCAAAATGGTGAAAGGAATGGGTGGAGCGATGGACTTGGTGGCCAGTGCAGACAACATTATCGTGGCCATGATGCACACCAACAGAGCAGGAGAATCAAAACTCTTGGCCGATTGTAGCCTACCACTCACAGGAGTGGCTTGTGTAAAAAAGGTGGTGACCAACCTCGCTTGTCTTGAAATAAAAGACGGAGCTTTTCATTTGCTCGAACGTGCGCCTGGAGTTTCGGTAGAAGAAATCAAAGCCGCCACCGCTGGAAAACTCATTATTCCAGATGAGGTGCCCGAGATGAAACTCTGATGCATACACGTATATTTTGTTCGTTCCGCTGAACGAAAATGGCTAAAAACGTTCGTTGGGTTGAACGAAAGGAGCCGGTGTATTTCCCTTTGAGGTAATTCACCCATGCTTCATTTTTCGCTCGGAACTTTCAGTATTCAGGGATCAATGTGTCAATTGCAAGAAGTACTCTCGCCAATTGGAAAAATCAACACCTGTGGAGAAAGTATAGTGTTCCTCTCCGAGGTAAAGCACTTGTGAAGAGGTGTTTTGCGACATCTTCATCCAGTACAAAAGGTGCTTGGAAAAATCACTCTAATAGGTCTTACTGAACTTGATCTCCATCGCCTTTGCAGTTGTACCTTCTTCCACAATGAGGTCAATTTCCCGTCCCGTCTTATCTCGCCAGTAGAACAGCGGAGGTTCTTGTGCTGTATGGGTGAAGTGCTCAAGTACTCCATGCCCACCATGTTTTCAAACAAGGCCGCTTTAGAAGGGTGGAGATCAAGGATCTCAGGACTGGCTTTTCTTGGGATCACCCCTCAAAGACACTCTAAACTGGACAAATTTGGAATCCAATTCCAAATTTGTCCAAAAATGAATCTACAATGATGTTTTAGCCCTTCACCTCAATGGCCACAAAATCGCTCTGACCACCAATGGGCGGGTTGAATTTGATGACCCTTACGGTGCAGTGCTGAATCATCGGGATTTCGGATTTGAGTCCGTCCAAAATCCTACCCCCAACGTGCTCGATGAGCTTCGAAGGGATGGCCATTTCGCGGCGTACAATGCGATGAACATCTACGTAATCCACCGTTTTCGAGAGATCATCGTTTTTTACGGCTTCGGAAAAGTCGCATTCTAAACACACATCTACTTGAAACGGACCACCAATGGCGGTTTCTTCGGGCATGCAGCCGTGGTGGGCGTGCATGCGGATGCCATTCACTTCAACTACACCCATGCTTCAGCAATTTTCATCCCTTCATCCATGCGCTTCAAGCTTTCTTCTTTGCCCAAGAAAGCAGCAATCTCGTACATCCCTGGTCCGCCAGCTTCCCCCGTCAACAACAAACGAAAACCAGGCAAAACAGCACCAAAACCAAGTTCTTTCGCTTCCAAAAAGGCCTTAAAATTGTGCTCAATGGTGGCCGCATCGAAGGGAGCGGTAGTAGCAAGTACTTCGCGCAAAGCCAGCATGATTTCTGGTGTGTGCGCCTTCCACTTTTTCTTGGTGGTTTTTTCGTGGTATTCCGAAGGTGCTTCAAAGAGGTAGGTAGCTTCGGTCATCTGATGCAAGAATTGCACACGTTCTTTCAAAAGGATCACCATGCTCAAGGCTTGTTCTTCACTCACTGTTCGTTCTGCATCTTTGAGCAAAGGAAGGAGTTGTTCCACCAAAACAGCATTGCTTGTTTCACGCAAATGAGATTCGTTGAACCAAACGGCTTTTTCGGGGTTGAAACGTGCTCCGGCTTTCACTACGCGGTCCAAAGAGAAGTCTTGAATGGCTTCTTCCAAGGTGTACATTTCTTTCTCCGTACCCGGATTCCAGCCCAGGAACAAAAGCATGTTGAGGAAGGCTTCTGGCAAATATCCAGCTTCGCGGTACCCACTAAAGACATCTCCCGAAGCAGGGTCGTTCCAATTCAAAGGGAAAACAGGAAAACCGCCTTTTTCACCGTCGCGCTTGCTCAGTTTCCCATTTCCAGTTGGCTTCAAAATCAATGGGAGGTGAGCGAAAGTAGGAGCGTTCCAGCCAAAAGCTTCGTACAAGAGAACGTGAAGCGGGGCAGATGGCAACCATTCTTCACCACGAATCACATGGGTAATTTCCATGAGGTGATCGTCCACAATGTTAGCCAAATGATAGGTCGGCATTCCGTCGCCTTTCATCAATACTTTATCGTCCAAAACGGAGGTGTTGAACTTCACTTCCCCACGAATGGCGTCGGTGAAAACAACGTCTTGATGTTCGGGCATTTTAAAACGAATCACCCAATTTCCTTCTGCAACGAGCTTTTCGGACTCTTCTTTAGGCAAACTTTCGCTGTTGCGCATTTCCATGCGGGTGCTGGCATCGTATTGGAACGTTTCTTTATTCTCTTCGGCCAAAGCGCGTTTTGCAGCAATGGTAGCTTCATCGTCAAAAGCGTAATAAGCCCAGCCTTTTTTTACGAGGAGGTCGGCATATTGCGCATACAATCCTTTGCGCTCGGATTGCCGGTAAGGACCAAAAGCACCCGGTTTTTCCGGACTCTCATCAGGGGCAATTCCGCACCATTTCAGGGATTCAAGGATGTAGTCTTCCGCTCCCGGAACAAAACGGTTTTGATCGGTATCTTCAATTCTAAGGATGAAGGTACCGCCGTGTTTTTTGGCGAAGAGGTAGTTGTACAAAGCCGTGCGCACTCCTCCCATGTGAAGGGGTCCTGTTGGACTTGGTGCGAAACGAACGCGAACTGCATTTGGGGTCGTCATACTGAGTGAATTTGAGCCGCAAAGGTAATGATTCTGACTTCTTCGCCTCTCCTCAAGTACGGCTTACTTTCCTTCGTCCTTCTTCAAATATTCATCGGTAAAGTGGGCGCGTTTTTTCTTTTGTGAAAA
The DNA here is from genome assembly GCA_938085105.1 of uncultured Flavobacteriales bacterium. Lineage (GTDB taxonomy): Bacteria > Bacteroidota > Bacteroidia > Flavobacteriales_D > Sanyastnellaceae > CALKGK01. Next base: position 5,151 of record CALKGK010000062.1, on the reverse strand, counting down.
CTTCTCTTGATTGTAAGTTGAAGAAGCATTTTTGGGTATGGACAAGCTTTGCCATTCACTGCCCTTGATCATGCGGGCGGTGTAAACGATTTGTCCCACGTGGTAGGCGTAGTGCGCGAGTTGTCGCTGAAAAGCCTCAGTGATGGTATGGCCTTGATTGCGGATGTACACCAATTGATCAAAGTTGCTTTCCGAAACACTGTCCATCGCCTCAAACAAGCAGTTCCAACCTTCATTCCAAGCCATCAAAACTTCTTCCTTGTTCTTGATCGTTCCTTCAAACTCATCATCTCGATTTCGCCACGACTTCTCCCCATCTTCACTCAAAAAATTGGTCCAGCGAGAAAGCATGTTCCCAGCCAAGTGCTTCACCATCACCGCAATCGAATTGCTATCGGGATTGAATTGCCAAAGGAGATCCTCATCGCTCAACTGAGCAAAACTCTTTTCTCCCAAGAGCTTGTAATAGTCGAATTGCTTCCGGGTACTTTCGAGGTAGTTGTTGATGAAATTCATGAAGGGATTTTTGAGGAGGTGTATTGCATTGAAGTTACGAATTGTTTTTTGTTTGAGGAGGAATGTTCTTGGTCGATTTTTAAAGGAGGTGGAGGGCGTTTGGTGTTGGATCTTTTTTGGCTTGATTCAAGGCTTTATAACGATGAAAATCTTGTGCGAAAGGAGAATGAAATTCACCTTATTTCCTGCCCGGGGACAGCACCCCTGTCCCCAGTCTCAATTTACGGGTAAAAGCAACAGCCGTGGGATTTAATTTGTAGTTGGCCCGTTCTTTTTTGTGCTTGCTTTGCGTCGCATTCTCTTACTCATTCTACTGTGAGCGCATCGATCGACTACTTTGAGTTGAATAATTTGGATTCATTCGCCAATGAGTTAGGCCGTTATTTTTTTGCATTTCATACCCGAATCCATTCTACCGCGAGCGCACTCATCAACTACTTTGGGCTGAATATTTCATCCTCACTCACCAATGAGCTACACCGTCATTCTTTGTGTTTGCTTTTCGACGTATTCCCTACCCGTTTGCTCTCCGAAATGAATTGCCAAAGAATATCTTCATGGCAAGTTTATCAGAGCCGAAGTTGTTGGCTGAGCGGAGCTGAAGTTGCTGACTGAGCGAAGTCGAAGCCAAGGTTTTAACCCACCACATACTCCTCAATCAAGCCCATCTTACTTTCAGGCACAAAAAAGCAATCCCGTACCCCATTGTCTTCTTCCCGATGAAGGGAATCTACCTCATGCAAACCATCATCGGAATAATTGAAAAAACGGTAGTTCAAGGGCTTCATGATGGCTTCGAGTTCTTCTTCGATGGTATTGAAGAGCGTCTCACAAACAATGATTGGTTCGTACTTTGAAATGAGTGCTGTTGCCGATCGAAGGATTTGATCTTCCGTACCTTCCGTATCGATCTTCATCAAGTCGATGTTGTTCATCTTTACCTGCTTCACATAGTCGTCCAACCGAATACAATTCACCGTTGTTTCCTTGAATTTTAAAGCATCGATTTTGCTACCGGCATTGCCTTCTCCACCCAAGTTGTGCTCCAAGTAGCTGTATTTTTCATTTTTCGCCTCGTAAAAAGTAAGGTTGCCGCTGGACTCAGATAGGGCCACGTCGTTCACCGTGATGTTGTCAAAACCATTGATGCGAACGTTCTCTCGGAGAAAGGTCAGTGGTCCGCTCGAAGGCTCAAAAGCGTGAATTTCGATGTTCTCATTTTCCATTGCGGCCAGCAAGGAGTAGAGCCCCGTGTTTGCTCCAATATCGAAAAAGCAGTTCACCTTTTTGATCAAGGCTGTGAAGAGGGAAACGTATTCAAACTGTTCATAGCCATACCAGTAGAGCAGTTGAGTAACGTAGCTGCTCTGGTTGGTCTTCATCTTCACCTTTTTGCCCTCAGGGTTTTGTAGGGTGATGGTGCCCGAAGGAGGAATGCGCACCTTCTTTTTCATGAGGGGCAAGAGCATTCGGTTCAGGCGCAAGACGCCAGGATTGATTTTGGGGTGATAGATGGTTTTGTAGAGTAGCGCTTTCACCCCACTAAATTACGAAGTTCTTTTTGCTTCATTCGTCTTCGCCCGATTTCAGCTCCATGAAGCTCGTGTTTGGGAGGGCATTTCCTGCAATGCCTTTGATGGAGCCAAAGAGTGCTCCTATGTTTTCCTGCACCGCCCAAATTTGCTTTTCGCGTTGTTTCCAGATTTTCTGCATGGCGCGTTTTTCGGAGTTCAACTGCTCCAACATGCCGCTGTAATTCTCGGTAATGATCTGAACGTTTTGCACAAATTCATTGCTGGTGAGGTAGTTATAGAGCAAGAGCATTTTATCGCCTTTGTTTTCCTCGGCAGATTTTGTGCTGTGAAGGCGAAGGAGCATCTCTCTCAAAGCCAACGAAACGCTGGTTACTTCGCGGAAACTGCAGATCCACACTCCGTCTTTGAGTCCGAAATGATCCATGTCTTTGGGCATGGTTTGCGTAACGATCACGGCAATATCGGCTTTGCAGGACACTTGGTCGTTTTTCAGCTTCTCAATCCAATCGCCTGAGAAATTTTGGGTGCGCTTGCTTTCATACACAATGCTTCCACAATCCTGTTGAAGTTCATTCACCACATACTGCAAACAATCGGCCCCTCGAATTCCTTTGGACACCTCTTCAATGCGATCGAAGGGGTAGGTCTTGGTCAATAGATCTTCCAGGGCGAGCTCTTGTACTTCCCCCTGCAGCTGCATGCTTCCCTGTTCTGCCTTGCGCTTCATTTCCTCGGCCAGCTTCTTGTTGTCGTCAATTTGCTTTTGAAGGGAGAGGCGTTCCATTTCAAACTTTTCGCGCTCTTTCAAAGCTGCCTTTTCTTCGATGCCTTTTTGTTGTTCGAGCATTTTTTTCTGCACTTCCAGCTCCAGTTCTTCGGCTTTGTCTTTCAGTGCTTGCTCCTTTTGCATCATCTCCACCTCTTTTTTTCGGAGGGCGGTATTTTCGTTTTTGCGCTTGAGGTTTTCTTCCCGAAGTGCGTCCAATTCTTGTTGGATTTCCTCTTTGTTTTGCTTCGCGATTTTTTCTCGTTCTGCCTTAAGAGCCGTGTTCAATTGCTCTTTCAAGCGTTCGTTTTGGGCCTCTTTTTCTGCTTGAAGTTGTTTCTCCTGTGCAGCAAGATGTTGGCGCTGGGTGTTGAGCTTTTCTGCTTGAAGCGCTGCTTTCTCTTCAAACTCTTTTCGAAGACTCGCTTCCAGTTTTCCCGCAAGGGCTTCTTCCACATCAAAGGAGTGTCCGCAATTGGGGCAGTCGATTTTATCGTTCATGGCTAGGGGTTTTGGTGGATTTTTCAGATGAATAAGCGGAGATTTTTCAAATGGGAAAGTAGTGAAAACAGCTGTTTTGGGCAAGGAGGATGTGTGGATTTGTATTTTAAAATGACTCAATTCTTCGCTACTCGAACAGATCAATCCCCATCATCCCAAATACCGATAATAACCAATGATTTTATATTCAAAAAGCACATCTTCAAACACCTGCCCAGCAAGGATGTTGTGCACGATGAGTCTGATGGCTGTTGAGGAAATAACATCATGTTTCATTTGTGTTTCCAGACGTAAACAACTTTGGGAGGAATATCCGATATTTGATACTATGAATTTAGCACACTATATAGAAATTAAGCCGTTTAAGCGATTTGGAAAGCCAGTTTTAATCGGAACACGAATTGCTGTTGCTGATGTTTTGTCTTGGTTAGCTCACGGTATGACAACTTCCGATATTATCGAAGATTTTCCTGAGTTATCAGAAGAGATGATCAAAGCTTGTTTATTCTATGCAGCTTCGAGAGAAGGACTTTTGGGCAATGCTTCATGAGGCTGTTATTCGATCAAAATATTTCTTTTCGTCTGGTAAAAAAGCTAGAGGATCTCTTTCCTAGTTGTGCACAAGTGAGGGATTTGGGTCTTGAAAATTCATCAGACTTAGAGATTTGGAAATTTGCTAAAACTAAAGGCTATACCATCGTCACATTCGACGCTGATTTTTACGAGTACTCTTTGGTGTGGGGACATCCTCCAAAAATTGTTTGGCTACGTCTTGGGAATTCTTCTACTTCTAACATTGAAAAAGTTTTGCGATTGCATTACGCCTCCCTTAAATCCTTTGATTCTGACACGGACCTAGCTTGCCTTTGTATCAAATAATTAGAAGCGGACCCAATCCTGCTCACCCCAAATACCGATAATGCCCAATGATTTTATATTCAAAAAGCACGTCTTCGAACACCTGCCCAGCGCCGATGTTGTGCACAATGAGGTAACGGCTTCCGAAGAAATTGCGCTCAGATGAAACCAACCCTATGTGAAGCACACCAGCACCCAGATCCCAACAAACGATGTCACCGGGTTGATAGTCATTGCTCTCACTGCTATTCGGGAGCACTTCGCCAAATCGCTCAAAGAAGGTCATGAGGTTGGGAACCCGACGATGATCGATGTTCTTGTCTGGTCTGCGCAAGCCCCAGCGTTGAGGGTAAATGGTGAAGTTCGCCTTCATGTCTTCATGTACTTTTTGCTGAAGGTCGATGCCGCATTTTCGATAAGCCCTTACCACCACATCGGTGCAAACACCACGATCTGCGGGAACATCCCCCATAGGGTAGGCAATTGAAAAATACGAGGGGTCGTAAACCACCTTGTCTTCAGTGAGCTTTGCGACAGACTTGGCTAAAGCTGTAGGAGTGGTTTTTTGGGCGAAAAGTGCAGGACCGAAGAGGAGAAAAAGGAGTGTTAGGCGATGAATCATTGAGGTTCTTTGTAGTAGTACGAAAGCTCCTGTTCTTTTATTACAAGAAGGCATAAAAAAAAGTCCGCTCAAATGAACGGACTAATTTCTTGCATTGTTTTTCAGTACAAACCCTTGCCTTGCAAATCTAGGCCTTACTTGAGTCAGCTAGAGATGGGCAAATGGCGTATTCTTTCAAATAAAGTTGATGCCGAAATGGCGAATACCACTTATCCTTTTCTTCGTTCCAGCAAGATCATCATCATCAAGCCAAGCATAATGCGTTCTTGATCGTCTTGGTCGATGTCCTGAAGTTTACTCACCTCAAAGTGTCGGCCAAAAAAGGAAGCTTGTTTCTTGATTTTTGCCACAAC
>CALKGK010000061.1 GCA_938085105.1 uncultured Flavobacteriales bacterium | reverse complement strand
GCCCAGAAGTTGCTCATGTGAACGATGATAAAAATCAAAATCACCGAGCCCAAGATGCCCATATTGCGGGAGTTCCAAGCAGAATTCTCACCGGGCTTGTTGTAAGCGTAGTTTTGCGGACGCGCTTTTTTGTTGTTGATGCTCAAAACGATGGCGTCGACCACGTGAAAAGCAATGGACAAATAAGTGACCCAAGATAGGATTTTGACCGCCGGGTTGGTGGTCATGAACTTGGCATACTCGTTAAATGCGAGCTTACCCTCGGGGCCTGGGATAAACAATTGGAGGTTTCCGAGTAGGTGACCCACAAGGAAAAGGCAAAGAAAAAGGCCCGTTGCGGCCATCCAATATTTCTTCGCCAAAGAAGACTTCAAAATTCCTGATCGACTCATTGCCGTGTTTTTTGAGTTGGTTTCGTGTTCAAAATTACGCTGCAAAGGTAAGGCAAACAAGAACGCAATCTATTTAGACTGATTCTACATTGCCCTTTTTTTCATGAAGAACAACCAATGTTCTCTTGTTTTGGATTCAGTATTGAATAAAAAATGGGGGTGAGCCGAAGCCCACCCCCTTTTCGACGAAGAAAACCAAAACCGAGCTTACTCCGACTTGTTGGCCCCATCCAACATGAGAAAATCATTGATCTTCACCTCTGTGACATAACGCTTAATGCCCTCATCTTCGTAGCTGCGGTGTTGCAAACGGCCTTCAACAGCGATTTTACTTCCTTTTCTGAGGTATTTCCCAGCAATTTCAGCCGTTTTCCCCCAGGCCACGAGGTTGTGCCATTGGGTGTCTTGTGTTTTTTCACCGTTGGCATTCGTGTAGGACTCGTTGGTTGCTAAGCTGATGTCGGCCTTGGCACCCGACTTCAAGGTTTGCATCTTTGGATCTGCCCCCAAATTCCCAATGAGTGAGACCCGATTTGTTAGTCTATTCATGATAGCTTTGTTTAATGATTTGGTATGAAGCTAAGCAGCTTCCACAGCTCTCCCCAAATAAAAAGACCTCCGTTTTGTGGTTGAATACGCTAAGTTTGTGAATCAATCATAGGACCATGAAAATCGCTAGTTATTTCCTCCTTTTTGGAGCACTCTTCCTCTCTTGTTCTTCATCAAAAACAGATGCGCCTGCCGACCTTTTGTACGATTGCATGAACGCCTCTTTTGAAGAACAGGGCTACCAGCTTCCCGATGAAATCAAGGCATTGGAAGTGGAACTCATTGCGCAGGGCATTTTGGCCAACGGAACACCCACTTCGGTTTACAAAGCCTTCGAGCAACTGGCTGCTGATGACCTTCCCTCTTTTACTTTGGACCCTAAAAAACACCCCGCTCTTTTTAACATCCGTCCTCAACAATACATCTCCCAGAATTGCAGAGACAGCGTTTTTGTGATGGCAAGCGAGCATCCCAAATCCAAAGTATATGCCCTCGAAAAAGCCATGAATGAATTGACAGCAAGCGGTGAAATCAGTGCTCAAGCCATTGCCAAAAAAGAACTCTCCATTTTGGAGAAAGAAGACCTCAACCACTGTTACTACCACTTTTCTTTGATGCTTCAGTTGGTTTACGTGGCGGATATTGAAACCGGACTGGCCTTGCCCGATTTGGATTGAAATGGCTCTTGAATTACGCTTGAATACCAGAAAAAAAAACGCCCGTTTCTAGATGATCTAATGGGCTTAAAAAAAGACATGACACGACTTGTGAGGAGTAAATCGCTTGCGACACTGTTGGCCTTTGCCTTTCTCTTGCTCATTTGGGCAAAGGTTCAAAGCGGATTGAAATCAGCACCACAGCTGGTTTTATTCTTTGTGGCTTTATTGGCTCTTGGGGCTTCCTTTTTGCGCATTGCATGGCCGTTTCGAGTGCTCTTTTATTTTCTTTTCGGGCTGATGGTATTTGCTGGATGGATGGAAATGGGACAGTGGATTTTGGATATCATTGCTCCACGGCGGGGAATGGTATTGGTTGATGGGGAATGGAAAGGCTTGAATGGCGATCCCTATTGGGTTCTTGAGCTCTTGTTTTCCGGGATCTTGAGCATGGGTGTTCTGCTTTTTTATGGGCTGAATGTGAAGCCCTCGATCAAAACAGAACGGGTTTTTGTGGGGGCATTTACCATTTTATGTGCTGCACTTTGGCTGGTTTTTGAAGCCTGAATTTCCGCTTGGAAAGGAACGCTGATGCGCGTGAGGGATAGTAGTGGAAAGCCCACAGCAGCGCAGGCCGGTGTTAGGAGCGAGGACTTGCAACGGAAAGCCCGACCCGGAGGGGCACGCCCAAAGAATCGTTCTTAAGAAAGTAGCTCCACTCGCACCAGGACCCGTCGTAATTGCGCACGTTGGGGTAGTTGAGGAGCTCGCGGAGGACGAAAGTGGTGTGGGCAGAACGCACGCCGGTGTGGCAATAGGTGATGATGTTTTTATCTGGAGTGACGCCCAACAGTTCCAAATCGTGGCGCAGATCCGTTTCTGATTTGAGGAGCCAAGAGAAATTCATATCCACGGCATTTCCCCAGTCGTAATGTACGCTTCCGGGAATGTGTCCGGCCAAACTCGCCCCATCTTTCATGCGCTCACCAGAAAATTCTTCGGTGCTTCGGGTGTCGAGCAAAAGCACCGTTCCTTGGCTCAATTCTTTTTCGAGGTCTTCCCGACTAATCCACATTTCTTTGTTTTCTTCTTTGGTGAAGTCAAAATTGCTGGGCTTAATATCGCGCGAAGTTCCCGTTTCAGTCGTGTTTCCATCTGCCTCCCACGCTTGGATTCCACCGTTCAGAAGGGCAACTTTTTCATGACCATAGGACTTCATGAGCCACCACAACCTGGCAGCATCGCATCCTCCTTTGGCATCGTAAAGCAGCACCTGATGCTTGCTTTCTACCCCAATTTTGGATAGCAGTGCGCGAAGTGTTTCCCGGTCTGCAGCCATTCCTTTGTAGGGATAATTGGTGGCTTGGATATCTTCTCGCCACACCTGTTTTGCTTGTGGAATGTGCTTGATAGCAAAGTCTTTTTCCTTGCGCACATCAATGAATACCACCTCATCTTGAGCCATTTTTGCACGTTCGATGGTCCACAGTTCGTCGCTGGGCACTTCGCTGAGGGACTGTGGAAGTCCTGGATTCTCTTCTTTGGGCGATGCGCAAGAAAAGAAGCTTACAACGGCCAAAAGCAGGGTTAATCTTCTAAGGTGTACCATTCGATGTTTTTTAGTGGAGCTCTTCTGCCCTTGTCTTCGGGCGCATAATTTTTTGCTAGGTAATCGAGAATAATGTCTTCGTTCTGGCCCAAGTCCCAGAGGTTTTGGGTCTCTTGCATCCAGCGGATCATTTTTTTCCACCCTTCGCGATCGGCCCGGTTTTGCGTCACCAACTTGGCAGAATGGCAGGCCAAACAGGTGGCTTTCACCTGATTGAACCCATCGTCAACAATGAGTCCGGTTTTTATATGAATCCCATTCTCAATCAGGTCGTCTGAGATAGTGTCCACCACTGCTTCGGGCAGGGCTTCTTTTTCTGTTTCGCCCAACCAACGCTCCGCGGTGTCGGGTGCCATGATGTTGAACAGGGCAACAACTGCAATGAAAAAGGAGGCATACACCAACACATTCATGCGCTGAACGATGCGCTGAACGATGTCGAGTTCGTCTTTGCTCAGTTCTTTTTCTTCCTTGCTCATGATACTTTCAGTGCAATTCGGTGAGTAGCGTTATTGAGGTAGCCTTTGGGGTTCCATCCTGGAACGACCATGGGTTGTGAAATGCCCTTTTCATCGGTGGCTTTTGCCCAAACTTCGTAATATCCTTCTTCCTTCAAGCTGATGCTCGCCTCCCACGATTGCCAAGCCAAACGGTTGGGCGCAGATTTTAAATTGGCCTTTTGCCACGTGGCTCCAAAATCAACAGAAATGTGCATCTCTTTTACCGACAAATCTCCCGCCCAAGCGTGTCCGCGCAATTTCACACTTTGTCCTTTCTTCACCATCGCTCCTGTTTTGGGATAGGTGATGAGCGACTTCACGGGCATGGATTCGATGATCTTCATGTCTTCGTCTTTCACCGTTTCTCCTGGAGCTACGGGTCTTTTGGGTACACGGTAGGAAGGCGCTTCCATTTTGGGTCCGTCGTGAACGATGTTCCTCACGCTGATGCGGGTGAGCCATTTTCCCGACACCGAAGCCGGCCATCCACCCACCACTAAACGCAAGGGGTGTCCATTCAAAACAGGAATATCTTCTCCGTTCATGGCCCATGCAATCAAGGTTTCGTCTTCCATGGCCTTATGGATGGGAACACCTCTGGAGATGGTTACTTTCTTTGGATTTCTGCTCAGGTGAACATCTTTGCCATAGTAACCAATGTACACTGCATCGGACTTCACCTTACAATGCTCGAGCACATCTTTTAAGCGCACACCTGTCCACGAAGCACAAGCAACGGCGCCTGTGGACCACTGGTTTCCTTTTGCGGGAGGGTTGAATTCTGAGCGGCCGTTTCCACCACATTCAAGGGTGAGCTGGTAGGTATGTTCCGTGAAAAGTTCTTTGAGTTGAGCAATGCTGAAAGTGATGGGCTCTGGAATGGACTCTCCGTCGATGGTGAGTTCCCACGCATCCACATCAATGTCTTCGGGAACGAGTCCATTGTTGCGCACGAAGAATTTGTCTGCCGGGGTGATGGCATCATCCAGCAAGTGCGCTGGTGTTTCCACATTCCAAGGTTTGTCGTTCAAGACCACCAAATCGGGGTGTTTTCCCGGAAGCTCGAAATCAGATTGAGGTTGATCAAGAAGCGTGGGAATGAGTCCGGCAGGCATTTCACTGGCGTGCACAATCTTCGAACCAAGGGCAAGGCTCATTGCCGCCAAACCGGCCTTTTTTAAGAAGCCTCTTCGGGATGCGGGATCGCTTTCTCTGCCCCAGAGCAGACGATCTGCTTCAATGGGATCTTTGGCGTAGAGCTCGTGAATTCCGATACGTTTCTTTTTCATACGTTAAGGTTTGGCAAATGACGTGGGAAATTACAAAAGCTTCAAAACACTGAATGTAACAATGGTAACATTCGATCCTTTTGGTCCATTCAAATCCCTTGGATATCTTGTGGAAAGTTTCTTCTTTTTTCAGACGAAAGGGAGTGCACTACCCCATCACAATTGACTAATTTGCTGTTCCATTTTTGACGAGTTGTTAAAGAGATGAAGGTCTGTATTGCCGAAAAACCAAGTGTTGCCAAAGAAATTGCTAAAGTCATTGGAGCCGACCAAAAAAAGGACGGTTACTTTGAGGGCAATGGCTATCAGGTAACCTGGACTTTTGGGCACTTTTGCACCTTACTCCCGCCACAAGACTACAAAGCGCATTGGAAACGTTGGGATCTCAATTCTTTACCCATGTTGCCCGAGCGTTTTGAAACCAAGGTGATGGATGATGGTGGGGTGAAGCGCCAATTCAAAGTGATTGAAGACCTTTTTCGAGAAGCCAGTGAAGTCATCAACTGCGGAGATGCCGGCCAAGAAGGAGAACTCATTCAACGCTGGGTGATTCAAAAGGCTGGATTTAAGGGTGAAGTGAAGCGTTTATGGATTTCATCGCTCACCACCGAAGCCATTGAGGAAGGATTCAAGAACCTTCGTCCGGAAAAAGAATTCGACACCCTCTACTATGCAGGAAGCTCCCGTGCGATTGGCGATTGGTTGTTGGGCATCAATGCTACCCGACTCTTCACCCTAAAGTATGGGGTGCAAAAACAGGTGCTTTCCATTGGAAGGGTGCAAACCCCAACGCTAGCGATGTTGGTGGACCGGCATTACGAAATCAAAAACTTTGTACCTGAACCTTATTGGGAGCTGCAAACCACTTACCGAGAAACCACCTTTAACAGCACGGAAGGTCGGTTCACCAAAAAAGAAGAAGGAGAAAAGCTGCTCGCCACCATGGCCGATGCCGAGCTTGAGGTGACCGACGTGAGCAAGAAGGAAGGAAAGGAATATGCTCCCAAGTTGTTCGACTTGACGGCGATACAGGTTTACAGCAACAATAAATTTGGTTTCACGGCAGAGTCTACGCTCAAGTTGGTGCAAAGCCTTTATGAAAAGAAACTGGTTTCTTACCCGCGTGTAGATACCGTGTTTTTGCCCAACGACATGTACCCTAAAGTACCCAAGATCCTGAGCGGACTGAGCAATTATACCGAGTTCACAGCTCCTGTATTGGGCAAGAAAATTCGGAAGTCGACCAAGGTGTTTAACGACAAGAAGGTCACCGATCACCACGCCATCATTCCTACGGGAGAGCAGGGACACATGAGCACCGACGAAGCGAAGGTGTACGACATCATCACGCGCCGGTTCATTGCCGTTTTTCATCCCGATTGTAAAGTTTCGAAGACCGAAGTGAAGGCGGAAGTGGCCAAGGTGCCCTTTGTAGCGAAGGGGAAGGAAATCTTGGAGCCCGGTTGGCGGGTGTGTTTTCCGAAGGATGAAAACAAAAGCTCCAAATCGGAAGACGACGCACTGCTTCCCACTTTTGTGAAAGGTGAGACAGGTCCGCACGAACCCTCTTTTCTCGAAAAAACCACCAAACCGCCCAATTATTTCACGGAGGCCTCCCTCCTTCGCGCCATGGAAACCGCGGGGAAGCAGGTGGACGATGACGAACTGCGCGACCTGATGAAAGCCAACGGCATTGGTAGGCCATCTACCCGAGCCAACATCATCGAAACCCTCTTCAAGCGGAAATACACCGTTCGAAATAAAAAACAAGTACTGCCCACAGAAATGGGGATTCAATTGATTGATACCATTCAAAACCAACTGCTCAAATCGGCAGAGTTAACCGGACTCTGGGAGAAGCAATTGAAGGAAATTGAAGACGGAGAGTACAGCGCCAAGCGATTTATTGCCAACATGAAAAAGATGGTGGACGACTTGGTAATGGAAGTGCGGCTGGAAAAAAACGTCACCCGCCTGGGAGGAACGGAACAAACAAAAGCCGTGGTCGCCAAAAAAGAAAAAAGCAAAAGCAGCGGAAAAATGACCTGTCCGAAATGCAAAGAAGGACAAGTGCTCAAGGGCAAAAACAGCTACGGTTGTTCTGCTTGGAAGTCGGGCTGTGATTTTCGCTTGCCTTTCATCTTTCTCGAAAAGAAACTGAGCGACAAGCAAGTGGAGCGATTGGTTCAAAAAGGAAGCACCACGAAGTTGAAGGGTTTTAAGCAAGGCGATAATAAAGTTGATGGAAAGGTGATTTTGACCGATGATTGCTCTTTGAGTTTGGAAACTGTTGCTTCGAAGACGGTGAATAAAACCAGCGAAAACACAATGCCTGCTTGTCCGAAATGCAATAAAGGCGAACTCATCAAAGGAAAAACGGCTTACGGTTGCAGCCAATGGAAATCGGGCTGTGATTTCAGGTTTAGTTTTGAAGACATTAAAGCAAAGGCAGCGGGGGAAAAACTAACGAAGGAGTTGGTTTTAAGCATCATAAGCGAAAAACCCTCGCATTCCTAAGTTTCTTTGTTTAACCTTAATTTATTATCTACGGCAAGGTGGTTGAATAGGTTCTTCTACCTTTGCAACCAGTACCTAACTTTTAAAAATTATGTTGCAACGACTCCTTTTTGTGGCGCTCGCGGTTCTCGCTAGCTCCATCACCGCTACCGCCCAATTTTCCTTTTTAGACGTAGAAACCTATGCAGTACATGACGGAGAAATTCCTGAATTAGAGGGAATGACCACCTATCGATTGTGGGCTCATTTTGAGAATGCAGAAGACTTTGTTTCAGCCGTTTCTGGACTTCAAGGAACTCCCTTAAAAATTAGAACGAGCACCTCCTTTTTCCAAAGCAATGCTGGCGGATTGACTGGAAACGAAATCAACCCTGCGTTTTTTGAGTTTGTTCCCTCGGCAGAATTTGACTCTTTTATTACCATCGGAAGAACAAGCAATGCAGATCCCGGTCAAAACATTTCTGCTGTTGATGTGCCGGAAGAACCTTGGATTAGCGAATTTGAAACCAACGGAGAATCCATTGTTATGGATGGCCCCGTTGGTGGTGCTTGGTTTGTAACTCTTGGTGCTGGAACGGTGAATGGTTTTGCAGGAGACGATTTACGTGTACTCCTTGGGCAGTTCACCACCGATGGAGATTTTGACGGTGTGTTGAACATCCAAGTGTTCCAAAATGGACTTCAAAGCAACGAAGAACTGGTAGAAGGAGCCTCTTTCTCTGCAGATCCCAACGCTGTTTTTGGATGTTTGGACGCCAACGCTAATAACTACAATGCTGCCGCTACAGTGGACGATTGTTCCTGTATCTTTGATTGTGCTTTGAGCATTGACGAAGTGAACATTAGCACCGCAGCTTGCGACATTAACAACGATGCCAGCGCTGAAATTGTGACCAGTGGCGGACAGGGTTTGGTGTACCACTCGCTCAACGATGGCCCCAACTTGGTAACTACCAATTTTTACAATCTTGGCTTTGGTGATTATTCCATTATCGTATTTGACGATCAGGGTTGCAGAGATAGTTTGGATTTTGAAATTGCCAACACCGGTATTGAGCTCATGGCAGATGTAAGCTCTAATGTGCTGTGCAACGGTGAAGCAAGCGGAAGCATCGTCACAAGCACTGTTGGAGGAAACGGCAGCATTGAATATAGTTTGGAAGCCAATTTTACCACAGTCAACAATTCTGGTATTTTTGAAAACCTGACTGCAGGAACCTATACGGTGTATGCCCGTGATGAAAATGCGTGTACCAGCAGCTCTAACTCCGTTATCATCACCCAGCCTCTGGCATTGCAAGCCAATTTCACCAACGTTATTCCAGGTGACTGCGAAG
>CALKGK010000060.1 GCA_938085105.1 uncultured Flavobacteriales bacterium | reverse complement strand
ATCGGGTTCGTTTTCGCTTCATTTCGCCTGCGGAGGGAAGTGCACGCTTGAAGGTGTATAACAGTCAAGGAGAATTGGTTTTTGAATCGGAGGAATTTGCAGTTGTTTCTGGTTTTCAGGAGCAGAGTTTGGATGTGTCTGATTATTCTCAAGGAGTATATCTGTATGAATTGGAATTGATGAATAGTGTGAAGACGGGCCAGATATCTGTAGTGCGTTGAGCTTGGAGTTGTTCTATTTGGATTGATGAAATCAAGAAGATTTAGGCGAAAGGTGAAAGACCGATTGTTAGCAAAGAGGTATGAAGGAAAAACCAGTTAGGGCTTTTTTAGGTTTTTGTATGGCTGGAATGGGGAAGTATTAAAGAAAGCACTACGTTCACAAACTCAGTTTGCTTAGTGTTTTCGATATCAGTAAATTACCCCTGAAAAATTGAAAATTTCGGTTTTTCGCCCACACCTTATTTGCCCTGCGGGCCCTCCCTATTCCCTCCCCCACCGCCACCGCGCTGAGCGAAAGTTCGGATGATTTTGAACTCCCTCCAAAGAAAACCACCTCCACTTTGTCATCGCACCCTCTGAGTTTGTGAATGCAACAAATCCACAACACGCAAGCACAAAACCAATAAACCAGTTAAGCCTATTTACGGGCGGACACTAATTCCCAATTCGTAATTAAAACTCACTCATCCTGATTCACCACGGCATGACCACCATCCATCAAGTACTTATCGCGCTTGAACAAGGCAATGTCTTCCGTTACCATTTCGCTCACCAATTCAGCCAAGCCAATTTCATGCTTCCAGCCCAATTCTCTGTGCGCTTTGGACGGGTCACCAACAAGAAGCTCAACTTCCGTTGGTCGGAAATAGCGTGGATCCACTTCTACAAGCACATCGCCGTTGGCTTTGTTGATTCCTTTCTCATCAACACCTTCACCTTTCCATTCTACTTCAATCCCAACATGATTAAAGGCCATATCAACAAAGGTACGGATGCTGTGTGTTTCGCCTGTTGCCAAAACATAATCATCGGCCACGTCTTGCTGAAGCATGGCCCACATGCCTTTGACATAATCCCTTGCATGACCCCAATCGCGCTTGGCGTCGAGGTTTCCGAGGTAGATTTTCTTTTGTAAACCGAGGTGGATTTTAGCCACTGCACGGGTGATTTTTCGTGTTACGAAGGTTTCTCCCCTGAGCGGACTCTCATGATTGAACAAAATCCCGTTGCAGGCATACATGTCGTAAGCTTCACGGTAGTTCTTAGTGATCCAATAGGCGTAAAGCTTCGCCACACCATAAGGAGAACGAGGGTAGAATGGCGTGTCTTCCTTTTGTGGAACTTCTTGCACCAAACCATACAATTCAGAAGTGCTGGCCTGATAAAAGCGCGTTTTCTTCTCCAAACCTAAAATACGAATGGCTTCCAACAAACGCAGCGTGCCCAAAGCGTCGCTATTCGCCGTGTATTCGGGCGTTTCAAAAGAGACTTTAACATGACTCTGCGCCGCGAGATTGTAAATTTCATCGGGCATCGTTTCTTGAACCAAACGAATGAGGTTCGTAGAGTCCGTTAAATCGCCATAATGCAGAAAGAAACGCACATCGTCTTCGTGTTGGTCTTGGTACAAGTGGTCGATACGACTGGTATTGAACATCGAACTTCTTCGCTTCACCCCGTGAACTTCGTAACCTTTTTCGAGCAAAAGCTCCGCCAAATAGGCGCCATCTTGTCCGGTTACTCCTGTGATTAATGCTTTCTTTCTGGCCATTGTCATGGGGCGAATTTACGGAAAATATTTCCTTAGCGAAGGATGTTTTCTGGGTGAAGAAGGAAGACCTAATCGAAGCCGAAATTAAAAGCCCCGAGGCCTGAGAGGAGCCGAAGCAGAGGCCCGAGCGCAGTCGTAAAAAGGCTGAGACCCGTGCGGAGCCGAAAAAAAGGCAGAGGCCTGAGCGGAGCCGAAGGCCGTTCTCAATCGAAGCCAAACCCAAACCATATTCTATCCCCCAATCACTTCACCCCGACCTTGCAGTTCGCTCAAATGGCGATATACCCCACTTTCCACTTGCATCAACTCATCATGTGTACCCATTTCTTTGACTTCGCCCTGCTCCAAAACAATGATGTTGTCTGCCTTGCGAATGGTGCTCAAACGGTGGGCAATCACCAACGAGGTGCGGCCTTGCATGAGTTTGTCTAAGGCATCTTGAACCAGTCGCTCCGATTCAGAATCCAAAGCACTGGTGGCTTCATCCAAAATCAAAATACGTGGGTTCTTGAGTACGGCACGGGCAATGGCAATGCGTTGTCGCTGACCTCCAGACAATTGAATGCCGCGTTCTCCTACCACAGTATCGAGTCCATCCGGGAATTGATCAATGAATTCCATGGCGTTGGCCTGTTTCGCAGCCAAAAGGATAGCGCTTTCATCGGCGTTAGGGTCGCCATAGGCAATGTTCTCACGAATGGTTCCGCCAAACAAAATCACTTCCTGTGGAACATAGGCCATGTGGCTTCGTAGGTAAGTCAGGTCGTACTCTCGGGCATCTTTCCCATCCATCAAAATGGCCCCTTCACTGGGGTCATAAAGACGAAGAACCAAAGAGGCAAGGGTAGATTTTCCAGATCCACTACTTCCCACAAGGGCCACTTGCTTTCCCGCTTCGATGTTAAAAGAAACGTTCCGAAGCACAGTAATGTCTTTTCGCGAAGCATATTCAAAACTGAGTTTTTCAAACTGAATGGCTCCACTCAATCGTTCTTCTTGGGCTATTCGGGCTGAAGCAGATTCGTCTACTTCAATGACTTCCGGCTCCAATTCCAAGATGTCCATCACATTTTCAATGGCTCCAATGCCTTTTTGAAGTGTCCCAAACTGCGATGCTAGTCCGCCAATCGATCCTGCAACCAAGCCGGTCATCAACAAGAAAGCAAAAAACTGATCGGGGTTCAAAACACC
>CALKGK010000059.1 GCA_938085105.1 uncultured Flavobacteriales bacterium | reverse complement strand
GGTGGAACAGTAAATGGCCGTTACCGGAGCATTTACCGCCGAAGCAAAGTGCAAGGGAGCGCTGTCGTTCACCAGGTTCATTTTCGCCCGTTTCATCAATGCCGCCGAAGCCAAAAAACTCAGTTTTCCGCAAGCGTTTTGTGCATCGGGGTGTCCGCTTTTCTGAATGATCCCCTCCGCCAGGTCCCGATCTGCTGGTCCGCCCAAAACCACCACCGGAAATTCCTTCAAGTTCGCCAAAAGCGCCACCCACTGCGCTTCTGGATAGGCCTTCGTTGCCCAAACCGAAGCCGGAGCGATGCAAAAGAAAGCCTCCTTGGCAAAGGTTTCCGCCTCCGCCTCGTGTTTCTGCAGCGGGTACAATTGCGGTTGTGCCGCGTTCCCCTCCGTGAAGGACGAAATCAGCGATTGGTTGCGGTCGATTTCGTGTTGATAGCGCTTGCTCTTTTTGGTTCCCAGCACGTGGGGGTATCGACCAGAAAAAAGAAAAGACAGCGGATTTTTATCGAAGCCCATCTTGTGTTTCGCCCCAGAAAAGCCCGTTAAAAAGCCCGAAGAAGCGAAACGGTGCGGGTTGATCACCACATCAAATTGCTCTTTGCAAATGCTCTGGAGCATCTTCCAGAGGGAACGGTACTTCCCTTCCTTTTTGTTCCAAGTGAAGCATTTTTTCAGGAAAGGGTGTTCGTCATAAATCCCCTCGTTCCCCTTTCTGACCAGCAGAAAAAGTTCATCTTGAGGATGTTGGGCATGCCATTTTTCCAGCAAGGCCGAAACCAGCACCGCATCGCCAATGAAGGCCGTTTGTATGAAGAGCACCTTTCTCAATTAGACCGCCACGTTGTGCTCGCGGAGAGCATCGTTCAAACTCGTTTTCAAATCCGTGCTCGCCTTGCGTTTACCGATGATCAGTGCGCAATTCACCTGGTATTCTCCCGCCGGGAATTTCTTCGTGTAGCTGCCTGGGATCACCACCGCGCGTTCTGGAACTTCGCCCTTCATTTCAATAGGCGTATCTCCCGTCACGTCAATGATCTTCGTGCTTTTGGTGAGCACCACATTCGCGCCCAGCACCGCCTCTTTGCGCACGCGAACGCCTTCCACCACAATGCTTCTCGACCCAATGAAGGCTCCATCTTCGATGATTACCGGAGCCGCTTGGAGGGGTTCGAGCACACCACCGATGCCCACGCCCCCGCTGAGGTGAACGTTCTTGCCAATTTGAGCGCAAGAGCCTACCGTGGCCCAGGTATCCACCATCGTTCCGGAGTCGACGAAAGCGCCGATGTTGACGTAGCTCGGCATCATGATCACCCCTTCAGCCAGAAAAGCCCCATAACGCGCAATGGCGTGAGGAACAACGCGCACTCCGAGCTCGGCATAGCCCGTTTTCAGCTCCATTTTATCGTGAAATTCGAAGGGCCCCACCTCGATCGTCTCCATGTTTTGAATGGGGAAGTACATCACCACTGCTTTTTTCACCCATTCGTTCACTTGCCAGCCGTTTTCAGTAGGTTCTGCGCAGCGCAAACGCCCTTTATCGATCTCTTCAATCACATTTCTGATCATGTCTTGAACGGGAGTTTGCTTCAAAAGACTGCGGTCGTCCCACGCCTTTTCAATCGTATCTTTCATGATGGAGTAGCCCATGTGTATTCAATTTTATGGAGCAAAGATACAAGAAGAAAGCAGGAAAGAATGAATTACCTTTGGAGGATGGGACGACTTCTAGCATTCGATTACGGACAAAAGCGCACGGGTTTAGCGGAAACTGACGACTTGCAGATTATTGCCACCGGTTTGGCCGGTTTGGACACGCACGAAGTGATTCCTTTTGTGAAGCGTTATTTGGAGAAAAACACCGTGGATGCTTTTGTGGTGGGCGATCCCAGCGGATTGGGCAGCGACATCACCCACAATACCGGTCCGGCACACGATTTCGCCGCCAAACTGCAGAAAACCTTTCCCAGTGTTCCCGTTCACATGGTGGATGAAAGTTTCAGCTCTCGCGAAGCCATGCAATCCATGGTGATGGGCGGCATGAAGAAGAGCAAGCGCCGGGACAAAAAGATCTTGGATGAAGTGAGTGCTGCTGTGATTTTGCGGAGGTACATGGATGGAAGTTCATTTTAGGGCAGGGAATGCAGACTCAAGATCCGCACATATCCTCTGGCACGAGTTCAACTTCGGGTTTACTTCAAAATGTATTGCTCGACTTTCGGTTTTGGATTGGGGTGTTTTTCGTGATTCGTCTTATTGGCATTACCAACCCACCGCTTGAAGTAGCGCACAATTGGCGCCAAATCACCGGACTCATGGTGGCTCGAAATTTTAGCGAAGGGGAAATGAATGTGTTTTACCCTGAAGTGGATGAAACGAAGGGAGCATCGGGCATCATTGGAATGGAGTTCCCCTTGCTCAACTATCTGCATGCGGGTGTGGCCAAAGTCTTTGGCTATAAGCATTGGTATGGTCGGCTCATCAACCTCATCGTATCCAGTTTCGGACTGCTCTTTTTCGGTCGGATATTGCAGCTCCTGCGCTACGACCGAAAAACCCAATTGATTGCCACCCTGTTGCTCTCTGCCTCGCTTTGGTTCTCTTTTTCGAGAAAAACCATGCCCGACACCTTCTCTCTGTCACTCATGCTAGGCGCCTTCCTTTATGTCCTCCGGTTCTTGAAAGAAGGAAAATGGCAACAACTTGTTTTCATGCTCATTCTCAGTACTTTCGGGCTGCTCAGTAAAATCCCTTCTGCACTTTACTTCTTCACCCTGCTTCCCTTCTTATTGAGTCAAAGCTTCTCTTTTCGAAGAAGGCTTGGGGTCATTCTAGCCAGCATTTTGCCCTTCGGTTTGTCTGTTTACTGGTATTTCGTTTGGTGCAAACACCTTTCAGCCGAGTTTGGAAATTGGTACAACTCGGGGACCAGCCTGACTGAAGGTTGGGCAGAGATCAGCGCCCATCCGTTGGAAGTCTTGAACAACTTTTATTTTGATGCATTTTCTGGATACATCGTTTTTCTCTTTGTGCTGATCGGGATGGTGATTGCGTTCAAAAAGAAGGAAAACGCCCTGCTCATCGTTACTGGGTTTACGCTTTTGGGAGGCGCGGCATTGATCTTGAAATCGGGACATTACTTCTATCATCACAACTACTACATCCTTCCTTTTGTGCCCATCATGGCCTTGTTTGCCGCCAAGGCTTTGAGCGAAATTAAAAAGGCGTGGCTCATGTATTTGCTTGTTTTTATCGGGGTGATGGAAGGGGTTTTAAACCAGCAACACGACCTTTTCATTAAAGAAAGTGAAGTCTATAAGATGGAGTTACCCAGCTTTGTAGACCGTTTCTCGAATAACGAAGACCTGTTTCTTTTCAACTCGAATGGAAATCCCCAAGAGCTGTACCTCGCTCACCGAAAAGGATGGGTTTGTTATCAGGAAGAACTCATCAACCCGAACTACATGCAACAAGTGCTTGAGCGCGGTGGAAAATACTTGGTTTTCAATAAACGTTACCCGCTTCCTGAAGCATTGGATTATCCGAAAATCGACGAGAACGACCATTACCTCGTTTTCCTTCTGACTCCTGAAAACTGAGAAACAGCTCCTCATTTCTTCTTAAAAAAGTCTCCGTCTTCACTCAAAAAGGAGGTTTTCACTCCCTCACCCACCACACTTTCACTACATCAAACAACAAAGTACCCTGCTCAGACCCAACTCCCAAACCCTCACTATCAAATCAAAATCAGGGACTTAACCCAAAACATCATCCTACTCCTCCTCAAAACAGCCCTGGAAGGTGACTACATCATGTATTCTGACCAAGCATCCGACTTAACTTCTCCTTTTGAAAAAACACCTTTATATGAAATACCTGTTTACCCTTCTTCTTTTATCTTCTTGCATCGCATTAAGTGCACAAAGTTTACCCATCCATTTTGAGGGTGATGTTGGTGTGAGTGATTTTGAAGATTTTGACGGCGGCACCTTTGACTTGGTGGCCAATCCATCTGCAGATGCCACCAACGCCAGCGAGAACGTTGGACAAATCGTTCGAAACGGAGGTTTGATTTGGTCGGGATCCAAAATTGTGCTCGACGACTACCTTGACTTCACCGAAAACAACAGCTTATCCTTAAAAATCTACACCACCGCCCCCGTTGGCACCGTGGTTAAGTTCAAACTTGAAGGAGAAGCTTATACCGAAAGAGATGTGCTCACTACCGTTACTGGAGAATGGGAAGAATTGAACTTCGATTTCACCGGAGAAATTTTAGGTGCATACAATACTTTGGTGTTCATGTTTGATTATGGAAACGTGGGGAACGGATCTGAGAACTCCACTTTTTACTTTGACGACATCAACCAAGGAACCAACGGGGAACAATTGGACTACCCAGTGACTTTTGAAGATCCGGAGATCAACTACAGCGTTATTGATTTTGGTGGAAACTTCTCTGTTGTAACGGAAGACCCTACCGAGCCAAGCAACACCGTGGTGAAGAGCATCAAATCTGCCACGGCTGAAACATGGGCGGGAACCACCATCGGTACTGCTGCTGGATTCATCTCCTTCCTTCCTTTGACCATGGAAGATTCTAAAATGAGTGTACGCGTATGGTCGGCAAGCGCAGGAACTCCCGTTCGTTTGAAAGTTGAGGCTTGGTATGACGCCACACAAACCTGCGAAACGCAAGTCAACACCACCTTGGATGGTGAGTGGGAAACCTTGATTTTCGACTTTGCCAACGAAGCACCTGGAACCGCCACTTTGAGTGACGGATTGAACATGGGCTGGGCTTACAACAAGGCTTCCATCTTCTTTAACTACGGCATCAGCGGGGCGCAAGCCGGGGAACAAACGTTTTACTTCGACGATGTTTACTTTGGAGAAATGCCAATCATTGACAACGTTGAAGACCACGACAATCTAGAAGTTCAGGTTTATCCTAACCCAAGCAATAGGGTATGGAACTTCAGCTCTTCTGAAATCATTGAATCGATTATTCTTGTGAATGCACAGGGTCAGCTCATCACCAAAGTTGCCCCCCAAGATTTTCTTTACACACTAGCATCCGACCAACTTGCTGAAGGCATCTATTTTGCTCAGGTAGTTTCTGCCGGAAAAGTCCAAACTTTCCAGTTGCTTCGTCAATAAGCACAATCGAAAGGCAGGGAAAATCTTTCTTTACTTTCCTGAAAAGCACCAAAATCACACTTCGATTTTGGTGCTTTTTGTTTAACCCCTAACTTCGCCGCATGGACCGATACCTCCTCCCCGCTTGTTTGTTTTTCACTTTGATTTTGAGTGCGTGCAACCATGCCCCCAACCCCAATCCTGAAGTTCGTCATTTTGGCGCGCTAAAAGACATGATGCACCGTGGCGATCTCTCTGCGAAAGTTGCCCTCAGGGACTTGGACAGTGCCCAACACCTCTATGCCTTGGGAGCCGTTGAGAATTTGAAAGGTGAAGTCTTGATTTGGGATAATGTTCCTTACATCTCCCAGAAGAAGTCGGACCGCCTCCTCATTTCTGAAAACATGGAATTCAATGCTGCTTTATTGGTTTGTTCGGATGTCGAAACCTGGACCCGTTGGTCTATTCCGTCGGAGATTCGTTCTGAGTCGGATTTTGATGCATTTCTGAGTGAAAAAGCACAGGAAAATGGTCTGAGCACGGATGCCCCTTTTCCTTTTTTGGTGAAAGGAATGATCCACAAAGCCAAGTGGCACGTGATTGATTGGCCCGAAGGAGATTTGGAACACAGTCATGAAAAGCACATTAAATCGGGCTTGTTTGGTTTGCTTGAAGACGAGGAAGTAGAAATTTTAGGGTTTTACTCTGAAGACCACAAAGGGGTTTTTACTCATCACACGAGCAACATGCACCTTCATTTGCGAAGTGTGAATGGAGAGCTTGCTGGTCATATGGACGAATTTGAGCTGGGTGATGAAATGGAGCTTTATTTGCCGGAAGTGAGGTAGTTGGAGATGGGATGATGAATTGAGGGTTGGTTGATGGGTGAAATGAGGGTGTTTTTTCGGGTGGAAAGGATGGAAAGTGTTCAATTACAAATTGAGCGTAGTTATTGGCAAAGTGGTGGGTGAATGTTAGCGTAATTTTGAGTCGAAGACCTTAACTTTCAACCGGCTGGTGGCGGCGGGGGAGGGAAAGGGAGGGCCCGCGAGGGCTGTGTTTGGTTGGGGAGAAACTCAATTTTTTTTCGGAATACGCCTCAAACTAGCACTTTCAAAAATTCAGTCAAAAAAAATTCCAACCCAATTTGTGAATGTCCACTGTTTTCCAATAAGCGCAGTGTGATCATTCCCGACTAAGGCAAAAGTCCTTAAGTATCATAAGGCAAAATTCAAGGAATGCACTCTCAATAACCAAAAGCTATCCATCCCCTACTCTCCTACTTTCTCAGATATTTCATACGAATTTCTCTTGGGCGAATTGCGCGATATCAATTCCCCCAAAAAGCCGGCTAGAAACAACTGAACACCCAATACCATCGATACGAGCGCGATGTAGAATCCCGATATGTCGGTGATGTTCTTGGCTGGTACGTTCATCAAGATGTAATAGACTTTTTCCCCTCCGATCCAGGCAAACAAAACGAAGCCCAAGAAAAACATCAAGGATCCCAATGAACCAAACAAGTGCATGGGTTTCTTGCCAAATCGAGCAATGAATGTGATGGTGAGCAAATCCAAGAACCCATTAATGAAGCGTTCCCAACCAAATTTAGATTCCCCAAATTTTCGGGCTTGATGTTGAACCACCTTCTCTCCTATCCGCTCAAATCCAACTCGTTTTGCCAAAATGGGGATGTAGCGGTGCATTTCTCCAAAGACTTCGATGCTCTTTACTACCCGCAGTCGATAGGCTTTCAGTCCGCAATTGAAATCATGCAAATAGATGCCAGACATCTTCCTTGTGGCCCAGTTATACAACTTGGTTGGAAGGGTTTTCGATAAGGGATCGTGACGCTTTTTCTTCCAGCCGCTCACCAAATCAAATCCTTCTTCCAAAATCATGCGCCGCAACTCAGGAATTTCTTCCGGACTGTCCTGTAAATCGGCGTCCATGGTAATCACCACTTCGCCTTGAGCCATCTTGAACCCTTCATTGAGAGCAGGACTTTTGCCATAATTTCGTTGAAATCGAATTCCCCGAACGTGCTTTGGATCGGATTTCAGCAGTTCTTCCACCACTTTCCAAGAGTCGTCTTTGCTTCCATCGTCCACAAAAATCACCTCGTGCTCCACTCCGTCCATGTCTTCAATCACTCTCGCAATCCAAGCATGAAGCTCTCTTAAAGACTCTTCCTCATTGTAGAGAGGAACAACAATCGATATATCCACGTGATTTACTTGGTTTTATTAATGGCTGCTGCAATCAAGGCCCAAATAACGGAAAAAATCGACCCAAAAACACCAGCCATAACTCCAATAACGGCAGGTTTCATGAACATTTGTACGAATTTCATCGCTTCTTTGGCCTGATCTGCTTGCATACCGCTTTCCAACATCTCGTCGTATTGCTGTTGGATCATCATATCCACCAATTCCGGATTCACAAAAGCCAACAAAATGTAGCTGTATATTCCTGTGAGCAAAGAGCTAACAATCAACGCCACCCAAGACATTTTAAATCCTTCTCCAAAAGTGAGTTGGTTATTCATGTAGGTCTTCTTGTAATGCGAGAGGATCATGAATGCACCTGCAATCGTGATGACGGTGGAAATGGCTCCTTTCCAACCCGACTGATAATTGTCGGTTAGCGCTAGCCATGCCAAATCATGTATGATCAATACCACGAATAAAATAAGTCCGTATTTAAGTGCGGTACTGAAAAAGCTAGGGGGATTGTTTTTGTTTTGAGCGTTAAGTGTCGTTTCCATAAAAAAGTTTTTATCAAATATAGGAATGACTTGCACACAGCAAAAAAAGATTATTACCTTTGTAGTGGCAAGTCTTATACGACCAGCTCCTGTTGAATCCCCCAGGACCGGAAGGTAGCAAGGGTAAACAGTTGTAGCGGTGCGATGTAAGTAGCTTGCCATTTTTTTGTGCCCATTTTTTTAGGAAGCCCCCTTCCTTAAAGTCTATATTTGTCCAAGATGAAGACGTCCCAAAAAGTTGTTTTAGTCACCGGAGGATCATCCGGAATTGGACAAGCCGTTGCGCGTTACCTCGCTGATTGCGGACACTCCGTCTACGCCACTTCTCGCAAACCCGAAGTCCACCTTCAAGGCAAAGTCAAAATGCTTGCGATGGATGTTGCTGATTTTACTTCGGTTGAAAAGGCGGTTACCACCATCAAAGAAGCAGAAGGAAGATTGGATGTTCTGGTCAACAATGCCGGACTCGGTATGGCTGGTCCGCTCGAATCTACTAGTCAGGAAGAGGCCGAGGAAATCTTCAAAACCAACGTTTTTGGTGTGCTGAATGTGTGTCGAGCTACTGTTCCCCTAATGCGAGATCACGGCGGAAACATCATCAACATCACCAGTATTGGCGGAAGGTTTGGTTTGCCTTATCGTGGAATCTACTGCAGCAGTAAATTTGCCGTTGCAGGAATGAGCGAGACCTTGAGCATGGAACTTCGTCAATTCGGGATTCACGTTTGCATCTTGGAACCTGGCGATTTTAAGACCAACATCAACGCCAACCGGAAAGTGGCTCAAGATGTAAACCACAACGTCTATCCGAGGTTTGAGCAAGCATTGGAACAAGTGAACGAAGAGGTCGCTGGTGCACAAGACCCCATCCTCATCGCGAAACAAATAGAAAAAATAATACATAAAAGAAGACCAAGGTTGTATTACCAAGTGGCCACTCCCACGCAACGACTTTCGGTGTTTCTGAAACGCATATTGCCTGGACGCATGTTCGAAAGGCTGATCATGAACCACTATAACATGAAGTGATTTGTGTTTAAATACTCGATTATGAAGAAAATACTCATTGCCAACCGTGGAGAAATTGCCCTTCGTATCATGCGAAGTGCCAAGAACAAAGGAATCGCCACCGTAGCCATATTCTCGGATGCCGACGAACATGCTCCATTTGTGAAATTTGCAGACGAAGCCGTGCACGTTGGTCCGCCACCCTCTTCAGAATCTTACTTGAGAGGAGATCGAATCATTGAAATTTGTAAAGAGCTTCAGGTCGATGGAATTCACCCGGGCTACGGTTTTCTTTCGGAGAATGCTGAGTTCGCAAAAGCAGTGAGCGAAGCCGGTATTACCTTCATCGGCCCTTCGCCCGAAGCCATGGAGCTCATGGGAAGTAAACTTGCCGCCAAAGCCGCGGTGAAGTCCTACAATATTCCCCTCGTTCCAGGAACGGACGAAGCCATTGAAGATGTGGATGAAGCCTTGGAAATTGCCAAAGGAATTGGTTTTCCTATCCTCATCAAAGCCAGTGCTGGTGGCGGTGGTAAAGGAATGCGTGTGGTTGAAAATGCTGAAGAATTCAAATCCCAAATGGAACGTGCCGTAAGTGAAGCGGTCAATTCTTTTGGTGATGGAAGGGTGTTCATTGAGAAATTTGTGGGTTCGCCCCGACACATTGAGATTCAAATTCTTGCTGATCAACACGGAAACATCCTTTATCTCCAGGAGCGGGAATGCAGCATTCAACGCCGACACCAAAAAGTGGTTGAAGAAGCGCCATCTGCTGTGCTTACACCAGAGTTAAGAAAGGCGATGGGCGAGAGTGCTTGCGACGTGGCTCGAGCTTGTGACTACGTGGGTGCAGGAACGGTGGAGTTTCTTCTGGACGAGAACCTCAATTACTACTTCCTCGAGATGAACACCCGTTTGCAGGTAGAGCACCCTGTGACTGAGATGATTACGGGAATCGACCTCGTTGCGGCTCAAATTGATGTTGCTCGCGGCGAGAAACTTCCCTACAAACAAGAAGAAATTGGGATTGACGGTCACTCGATTGAAGTTCGAGTATATGCCGAAGATCCTTTGAACAACTTTCTTCCAGACATCGGTACTTTGAAAACCTATCAGCGTCCGGAAGGCAAGGGAATTCGCGTTGATGATGGTTTTGAAGAAGGCATGGAAATCCCGATTTACTATGATCCGATGATTTCGAAACTCATCGTACACGCCGAAAATCGACAAGCAGCCATTGATTTAATGACCCGAGCCATCGACCATTACATCATTCACGGCATCGAAACCACACTTCCCTTCTGCCGTTTTGCGATCAACCACGAAGCATTTGTAAGCGGGAGTTTTGACACCAACTTTGTGAAGCACCACTTCTCTCCGGAAATGCTCGCTACTCCAAACGAAAATGAAGAATTGATTGCTGCTGCCCTAGGCTCTTTTGTGTTGAAAGAAGAAGAGAAAGCCAATCAAATTCAAGTGAAGTCGGAAACCCCGAGTGCTTGGGTTTTGCGTCGCAGATAGCGTTAAGAAAAGTGAACTCGCTGGATTTTCAGCGAGAAATGTATCAACTTAGAGGAGATCTTCGTTAAGAAAGCAATGGCGCTTCGATTTTTCATCTTCTTTTTTCTCTTCTGGGTGATGGCCTTCCGCTTGGATGCGCAAATCATTCCCGACTCCACGTGGGTTCCTGCGACGGTCTTGGATGGAGATACGGTACCGATGGTCAACATACAAGTGGCGATTGTTCCTGGAAATGGAAATCAACGAAAAGCATCCCGATCTTACGGCATTCTCAAACGTCGCGTGGTGAAAGTATATCCCTACGCAAAAGCTGCTGGCGACATCATGGCACAACTCGAAATGGAGCTGGAAGGCATGAAGAATGAAAAGCAACGGAAAAAGCACGTCAAAGCCACGGAATCGGAACTGAAAGCCGCATTTGAAGGTCAGCTCAAAGAACTCACCATCAAAGAGGGCATCATCCTCATCAAACTTATCGATAGGCAAACAGGCGATTCTTCTTACGGACTCATCCAAGAACTGAAGGGCAGCTTTTCTGCATTCATGTGGCAAAGTTTCGCACGGATCTTCGGCCACAATCTCAAAGATGATTATGCTCCTTATGGCGAAGACTGGCCGATCGAGCAAATTTGTCGGGAAATTGAACTTGGGTTTATTGACGTGGTTCAGTTGAATGGTTTGAAATAATGCTCGAATGTTGTTCCCTCCGCCACAAAGATTGATAATGCTACCACTGGGCCTAAAATTGCCATCAGAACTTCAAAAAAACCGCAGTGTTCACTTTCTCATTTACCGAGCAAATGCGTCCTCAGAATCCCCATTCCTTCGATGGCACCAGACTCAATGGCGTTGAAATTCGGGCGCATTTTTACGGGCGGGATCTGTGGATCGATCAAATAAACAGGAACTTGCGGCAAAACAAAATCCAATAGTCCGGCTGCTGGATAAACGTTCAAAGAGGTCCCAATCACCAAAAAAACATCGGCTGTTTGGCATAAGGCTGCAGCGGGTTCAATCATGGGAACGGCTTCCCCAAACCAAACGATGTGCGGACGAAGTTGGGTTCCCTTCGGACATTTTTCTCCCCAGTTCAATTCGCGATGTGGCCAATCGAAGACATCCTCAACAAAACGTTCGCTTCGTGCTTTCATGAGCTCACCGTGAAGGTGCATCACTTTTTTCGACCCGGCCCTTTCGTGCAAGTCATCGACATTCTGGGTGATGATTCTCACATC
>CALKGK010000058.1 GCA_938085105.1 uncultured Flavobacteriales bacterium | reverse complement strand
TAATGGACGCTTTACTCGTTTGAACCAAATCAACACGGGAAATCCCGCTTGATAAGCCAGTCCAACATAAGTGAGAAAAGCCATTGTTTTTGGAAATTGTAGGAGAAATGCTGCAGGACCAACGCTCACCAGTGGTCGGTATTGCAAAACGTAGTGCAGACTCGTTCCGTTCAGCCAAGTTGTACCTTCAAATTTGTACACCGCGGCAACGAAGTAAACAATGACAAACTGCACCATTGCTGCAATGAACGCCACATTGCTGGAAAGTACACCAAGGGCCGACTTTGGCTTTTCACTCATGAAGATGGCAAAACTGGCAAAGAGCATCATCAACAAAAAGCCACTATTAAAAGCTGGAATGGCTGAATAATAGAGCATCCAGGCACTCACCAAGAGCAAGACTCGAGGAATGAAATTCCCCACTCCTAATAGCGCCAATACTGCAGAACTAAGATGAATGGCAAAGACCCAAACATTGTAGGAGCGCAAGTAATTCAGGATGTAAATCACATTCTTCACCGTACCATCGCCTTGCCGAATCATGGGCATGAGCAATGCATCAGGACCCCACAGCACATTGACAGCCGGCAAAAGATAGATGGCATGTCCCAAAAACCAGACGTAGATCAACTTCTGAAAGAGTCGTTGATTTTTTGGCCGAATCAAATCTTCGTGAAGCACATCCAGCTTCTCGAGTAGCTTGTTGCGTATGGAATTATTTGAGTTCAAACCAGGGAAAAATATAAGTGAGGTTTTCATTGAGGGCATCTCCGCCTTGACTCTCGGGATAAATCACCTCCAATTTGATTTGAATGGAATCTGGGCGGAGTCCTGTTTTCGCGCGTTGAAGTTCGCCAGCATAATAGATAAAACTAAGAAAACCACGACCGTTCTGCACCAAATCGTAACGAATGCTATCCCCTTCGAAGTAGAGGTCTCGTTTCATATCGGCCATCAGCATCAAACTCATTCGGTTGGCAGCGTAGTCGAGTTTTCCGTGCTCACTCACTTCGGCATTCGCTCCAAAAGGAACCCAGGCAGTATCGAAAGCCGCAGGAGAACTTTTAAAGTAAACCTTACCGTAATACAGCGGAACATCGGGAGCAAACAACTGCCAACCCTGATGAAAAAAAGGCACCATATACTCATTGCTTACTTGACGAAAGGTCTCTGGAACCTTTCGGTTGGGAAAACAATAAACCAGCGTCATCACAAAGTGAAAAAACAAGAAAAGCAAGGCGAAAACAACAAGCAATCGTATGGTTTTCTTTGACTTGGGAGCGGATGTGTTTGGCGCGCTGAAAGGCATGGCGTTAAAAGTACGCAATTGCCGCTGAATTTCTATTTTTGTGGAAAGCACGAAGACATGATAGCAGCCAACAATCCTCAACTCACCTCATGGGTTGACGTTCCAGAAAATAGTGATTTCCCAATTCAAAACTTGCCCTTTGGAGTCTTTCACACCAAGCATCTCTCACCACGAGTAGGAGTCGCTATAGGAACCAAAGTTCTCGATCTCAAAAGCTTGCTCGTTTTGGGATACTTGGAAAATCTCCCGTTCGAAAAAGAAGACTTCGATTCAGATAGCCTGAATAAAATCATCTCGAAAGGAAAAAAAGCTACACGTGATCTTCGCGGCAGAGTCAGTAAATTATTGAGGAGTGACGTTCCCGATCTTCAAAACAAAGATCACCACGTTCAACAGTGCCTTTTGGAACAAAGCGAAGTGGAAATGATTCTTCCCGTTCAAGTGGGCGATTATACCGATTTCTACTCCTCCATTGAGCACGCCACCAACGTGGGTATCATGTTTCGAGGAAAAGAAAATGCATTGATGCCCAACTGGAAGCACATTCCCGTTGGATACCATGGAAGATCTTCATCCATCGTTGTTTCAGGAACCCCGCTGCACCGACCAAAAGGACAACTCAAACCCAATGACGATGAGCCGCCGATCTTCGGAGCATCTCGTCTTTTGGATTTTGAATTGGAAATGGGATTCTTCACCTATCCGGGAAAAGAATTGGGGCAACGCATCTCGATGGAGGAAGCGGAAGATCATATCTTCGGTGTTGTTTTGTTTAACGACTGGAGTGCCCGCGACATTCAGAAGTGGGAATATGTACCCCTCGGCCCCTTCTTGGGTAAAAACTTTGGAAGCACCGTATCTCCTTGGGTGGTGACCTTGGACGCGCTTGAACCTTACCGTGTTGCTGGTCCGGAACAAAACCCACCCGTACTCCCATATTTGCAGTACCAAGGATCAAAGAATTACGACATCGCCCTTCAGGTGGCCATTCAGCCAGAAAATGAAGAAGAAACGGTGATCAGCAATTCCAATCTGAAATACATGTATTGGAACATGTGCCAGCAGCTAGCACACCACACCGTTAACGGATGCAATGTTCGTGGAGGAGACTTGCTCGCGAGCGGAACCATTAGCGGCCCCACTGAAGACAGCTACGGTTCCATGCTTGAACTCTCTTGGCGAGGCACCAAACCTTTGAAGATGAAAGGTGGCGGTGAGCGCAAGTTCATTCAAGACAATGATGAAGTGATCATGAGAGGACACTGTGATAATGGTGAAGTTCGTATCGGGTTTGGTGAAGTTCGAGGTAAAATCTTACCTTCCATTGATTAATTAGGAAGACACTTGGAAATCGATTTGGTTAAGGAGAAGAAAGAAATTCTCCGCAGGTATCGAGGTTTGCTTAGAGCAGCCGTTCGTTCAAAATCACCACAAGACAAGCGACGTATTCGCAAAGCCTTTGATGTTGCTTTGGAAGCGCACAAAGACATGCGCAGAAAATCCGGGGAACCGTACATCTACCACCCCATTGCCGTTGCTCGTATTTGTGCTGAAGAAATAGGTTTGGACACCACTTCCATCGTTTGTGCTTTGTTGCACGACACCGTGGAAGACACCTATATTACTTTGGAAGACATCGTCAATCTCTTTGGAGAGAAAGAAGCCTCGATCATTGATGGGCTCACAAAAATCTCTGGGGTTTTTGACCATGCCACCTCGGCACAAGCCGAGAATTTCCGAAAAATGCTCCTCACTTTGAGTGATGACGTGAGGGTGATTCTGATCAAAATTGCAGATCGTCTTCACAACATGCGAACTTTGGACCACATGCGTCCGGACAAGCAGCTCAAAATTGCGAGCGAAACCCTATTCATGTATGCACCCCTTGCACACCGCTTGGGCTTGTACAACATGAAAACCGAACTCGAAGATCTTTCTCTGAAGTACAAAGAAGCGGAGACCTATCAAGAAATCACCTCCAAGCTTCAGAAAACACAAGCCGTTCGAACCCGTTTCATCAATAAATTCAGTTTACCCATCAAGCAGGCCTTGGAAGCTCAGGGTATTCAATTTGAAATTAAGGGAAGAACCAAATCCATCTTCTCGATATGGAACAAGATGGTGAACAAGTATGTACCCTTCGAGGATATTTACGACGTTTTCGCCATTCGAATCATCATCGATGTTCCCTTGGAGCAAGAAAAAAGTGAAGCTTGGAAAGTCTATTCCATCGTCACTGATTTCTACCAACCCAACCCTGACCGACTACGAGACTGGATCTCCATGCCCAAAGCCAATGGATATGAGTCGCTGCACACCACAGTGATGAGTCCGACCGGAAAATGGGTGGAAGTTCAAATCCGGAGCCGACGCATGGATGAAATTGCGGAAAAGGGATATGCCGCTCACTGGAAGTACAAATCTGGAGGAGAAACTGCCGAAAGTATTCTCGACAATTGGCTCGCTCAGATTCGTGAAGTTTTGGAGAGTTCGGATGACGACGCACTTACCTTCATTGACGACTTCAAGCTGAACCTCTTTTCGGAAGAAATTTACGTCTTCACGCCCAATGGAGACCTCAAAACCCTTCCCAAAGGAGCCACAACCTTGGATTTTGCCTTCAGCATTCACACTGCCATTGGGTCGAAGTGCATCGGTGCTAAAGTGAACCACAAACTGGTGCCCTTGAGTCATGTTCTTCGCAGTGGTGATCAAGTAGAAATCCTCACCTCCAAGAAACAGAGTCCGAAAGAAGACTGGCTTGGATACGTCGCAACCGCCAGAGCCAGAACCAAAATCAAAACTTCCCTCAAAGAAGAAAAGAAGAAAGTAGCTGCTGAAGGCAAGGACATTCTCAGAAGGAAGTTCAACAGCTTGGGCATCGACTTCTTGAGTGTGAACATCACCACTTTAAGTAAACATTTCAAGGTAGACTCTGCACTAGAACTCTACTACCGAATTGCAGTGGGGAAAATCGACCTAAAGAAACTCAAGGGCTACACCATTGAAAATGGACGTTTGCTCTTCGAACGTCAAGCAGAAAGTAAGACCAAAGAAACCCAAGAGTTCATTAGTCCTGTTCCAGGGAAAAAAGACGCTCTTCTCATTGGTGATGAAGAGCAACAGCTGGATTATAGTTTGGCTCAATGCTGCAATCCCATTCCGGGAGATGACGTTTTTGGTTTTGTGACCGTAAGTGGTGGTATTAAAATTCACCGAGACAACTGTCCGAACGCCACCCAACTGATGAGCAACTATGCCTACCGGGTGATTCGAGCGAGATGGGCCAGCAAGGAATTGACACAGTTTGAAGTTCAGTTGCGCTTTACAGGGATTGATGACATCGGCTTGGTAAACAGTGTAACGAACATCATCTCAGCCGACATGCATGTGAACATGAAAGCCATCAGTTTTGAGAGTAATGATGGTATCTTTTTGGGCATGGTGAAAGTGTTGGTGCACGATACAGAACACCTGTCTTCCCTCACAGAAAAATTGGAGAACATCAACGGAGTTACCATGGTGGAACGTGTTCGTAAAGAAGATATCGAAGGGACACGTTGATCCATTAAGAATCACTACATTTGGTGCTTGCTTGATTCAGGATGAAGATGGTTGATATTCAAGAGAAAGTAAGAGATATATTCGCTGCCTATTTGGAACAGAATAAGCACCGAAAAACACCGGAACGATTTGCCATCTTGCGCGAAATCTACGACTACGAAGGTCATTTTGACATCGAATCGTTGTACGTAAAGATGAAGAACAAAAACTACCGGGTTTCTCGCGCTACCTTGTACAACACCACCGAATTGTTATTGGCATGCAACCTTGTCCGCAAACATCAATTTGGGAAGAACCTTGCCCAATTTGAAAAGGCACATCAAAATCAACAGCACGACCATATTATCCTCACGGACGGATCGGAAGTGCTCGAATTTTGCGACCCTAGAATCCAGCAAATAAAGGCCACACTTGAAGACATCTTCAACATTGAAATTCTCCACCATAGTTTAAATTTTTACGCTAAAAAGAAAGACTGATGCTTGGCCAATTCGACATCTTCCAGCAAGGGAATTGCACCGTTTGTCGCTTGAACGATAAATACACCGGTAAGGCAATGGACAGTGACACGCTCCGCATGCTTGAAGAACAGATTCAACAGCAGCCCATCAAGGTGGTGTTGGACCTACAAAACAAAGACAATATTCATGTAGCAGACATTCAAGCCTTGATACGGGTGGTGAAGTGTGTGAATGACAATAAAGGCAAAATTGCCGTAGTGAGTGCAAGTCCGAAAACAATGGAACTGCTCCACTTGATTAAAATCAATGCTGAACTCGACATCCTGAATACTTTGGATGAAGGAGTGCATGCACTTAACTAATGCAGATGAAAGTAGACGTACTACTGGGCCTCCAATGGGGCGATGAAGGAAAAGGTAAAATTGTAGATGTAATTACCCCCGATTACGACGTTATTGCGCGTTTCCAAGGTGGTCCGAATGCAGGACACACCCTTGAATTCAATGGAATCAAACACGTTTTGCACACCATTCCATCCGGCATATTTCACGAAGCAAAAATCAACGTGGTGGGCAACGGTGTGGTTATCGACCCCATCATTCTCAAAAGAGAAATCGACCAGTTGATTGAAATGGGTGTGGACGTTCATAGCAAGCTTCTCTTTTCTAGAAAAGCACACCTCATTCTTCCTACACACAAATTGCTCGACGCAGCGAGTGAACAGGAAAAAGGAAAAAATAAAATTGGATCAACCCTCAAAGGAATCGGTCCAACTTACATGGATAAAACAGGAAGAAACGGACTCCGTATTGGAGACATTTTCGAAGAAGCCTTTTCATCCAAATACAATAAACTCAAAGCCAAGCACGAACGAATGTTGAGCTTTTATGACTTTGAGTACGACTTAGCTCTAATGGAGAAAGAGTGGTTGGAAAGCATCGAATACATGCGCCAACTTACAGTGATCGATAGTGAGCACTACGTTAATCAAGAAATGAAGGCGGGGAAACGAGTTCTGGCTGAAGGAGCACAAGGATCGCTATTGGACATCGATTTCGGTTCTTATCCTTTTGTGACCTCTTCGAACACTATCACCGCCGGTGCATGCACAGGACTTGGCGTTGCTCCGAATAAAATTGGAGAGGTGATCGGTATTTTCAAAGCTTACTGCACGCGTGTTGGATCAGGTCCTTTCCCTACAGAGTTGGAGGATGAAACCGGTGAAGCCATTCGCGTTGCCGGACATGAGTTTGGCGCCACTACCGGCCGTCCACGTCGTTGTGGTTGGGTTGACCTTCCCGCTTTGAAATACGCCATCATGATTAATGGGGTAACTCAATTGACCATGACCAAAGCCGATGTTCTTTCAGACTTTGACACCATTCATGTTTGTACCCACTATAAATATAAAGGCGAGTTGATTGACTATTTGCCGTACGATATTGACGAATCTTTGGTAGAACCTGTTTACGAAGCACTGCCAGGATGGAGTGAAGACCTCACAGGGTTGAAGAGCATGGAAGAACTCCCAAAATCGCTCGTGGACTACATCCTTTATTTGGAGAAGCAATTAGAAACCCCCATCTCCATCGTGAGTGTTGGTCCGGACAGAACCCAAACCATTCCGCGCAAACACGCAATGGCATGATCCTTTCATGCGTTAAAGCAGCATGATGAATCGCCTACTTTTCTGCCTCCTATTTTCTGTCTTGAGCATCTTGGCTTCTGCCCAGGAAAAACTGAAGGTAGAAATCCTGCACGCCGATGAAGTAGTGATGGACCCCTCCATCTCCGAAGCTCAGCGTCTGCTTGGAAACGTGCGCTTCAAATACAAAGATGCCCTCATGTTCTGTGATAGTGCGTATCGTTTCAATGACGGAAACTTCATCGCCTATTCGAAAGTGCGGATCGTCCAAGGCGACTCACTTCAGTTGTTCTCAGATCGATTGAGTATCGACAACACGACGAAAGTGGCTCACCTGAGCGACAACATTCGGCTTCGGGAAAAGGACATGACCTTGACTACGGATTTACTCGACTATGATTTTGACACCGACATTGCCAGCTATTATGGTGGGGGGAAAATCACCTCGAAAACCAACAGTAACATCCTCACCAGTGAACAAGGGTTTTACGACACCGAGAGTAAGTTTTTTCAGTTTCGTAAGGACGTTGAATTGGTGAATCCGGAGTACACCATATCTTCCGACACCCTTCGTTACTCGTCCAACGCTGAACAAGCATTTTTCTATGGTCCGACCACCATCAACAGTGAGGACACTGAAATCTATTGTGAGAACGGGT
This sequence comes from uncultured Flavobacteriales bacterium, assembly GCA_938085105.1. Taxonomy (GTDB): domain Bacteria; phylum Bacteroidota; class Bacteroidia; order Flavobacteriales_D; family Sanyastnellaceae; genus CALKGK01. Next base: position 12,015 of record CALKGK010000058.1, on the reverse strand, counting down.
GGTACAATACCGTTAGTGACCTCTGCCAGTTCAATGAAAATGCGCTCATCACATCGGGGAGCACCATCATGAAAGGCGACAGTATCTTTTACAACGGAAAAACCGGAGATGGAGAAGTGTTTCGAAACGTGGAGATTCAGGACACCACCTCCAACTACCTCATTCAAGGGGAATACGGCAGGCACAACGAACGGGAAAGGAGAAGCTTGGTAACTGGTAAAGCAGAAATGATCCAATTCTTTGATGGAGACTCCCTTTTTCTTCATGCCGACACCTTACTGGCTTTACCGGACAGCATCGGCAAGCAAGTCATTCATGCATCTGAACGCGTGAAATTCTTCAAAAGTGATCTTCAGGGGAAGGCCGACTCCTTGACCTATGCCGAAAGCGATTCTTTGCTCAGCCTCTTTGGGAAGCCCATCATTTGGTCGAAAGAAAACCAAATCAGTGGTGATCAAATTGACCTCACATTGAATGGAGGGAAAATTCGGGAAATGCATATCGACAAGAATTCTTTTATCATTTCTGAAGCCATTCCTGGTAAGTACAATCAAATCAAAGGCAAGAAGACCATCGGCTACTTCACCGACAATTCCTTACGACGGATCGATGTTTTTGGGAACGGACAAATCGTGTATTTTCCTTCGGAGGAAAAGGACGGTCGCACCAGCATTTCCGGCCTCAATCGAGTGGATTGCAGTGACGTGAGTTTGGAAGTGAAGGAAAACGAAATTGTCAAAGTTGCACTACTCACCAAACCCAGTGGTGCCTTGCATCCCCTGCAGAAAGCCCAGGAGAGTGAATTCACCCTCGAAGGGTTCTTTTGGAACACCCTTCAGCGACCAATGAGCAGGGAAGACATCTTCCTTTGGTTACCTCAATGAGAATGTAGACGAGTTTGCCGGTTTATTCAGCGAACAAAGGACGAGGGCTCATGAAGTCATGCACCTCACCTTTCACCCGTTTCAGAACAGCTTCATCTTCTGAATGCAGAATCACTTCATCGATCCAAGAAACGATTTGATTCATATCGCCTTCCTTCAAACCACGTGTAGTTATTGCCGGAGTTCCCAATCGCAAACCACTTGTTACGAAAGGCGAGCGCTCATCAAAAGGAACCATGTTTTTATTGGCAGTAATGTGAGCTTTCACCAGAGCCAATTCAGCATCCTTCCCAGTAATGTTTTTAGAAGAAAGATCAATCAACATGCAGTGGTTATCCGTTCCGCCAGAAATCACCTCATATCCTCTATCAACCAAAGCCTGAGCCATCGCGCTTGCGTTCTTCATTACTTGCTCTCCATAGACTTTAAAGCTGGGCTTCAGAGCCTCTCCAAAAGCAACTGCTTTCGCGGCAATGATGTGCTCCAAAGGACCTCCTTGTGAACCCGGGAAAACAGCACTGTCCAGAATCGACGAAAAACGACGAAGCTGCCCTTTGGGCGTTTTCAGACCAAAAGGATTGTCAAAATCTTCACCAATCATAATGAGTCCACCACGGGGTCCACGCAAGGTCTTGTGAGTCGTCGTTGTCACCACATGGCAATGCTTGAGTGGGTCTCTCAACAATTTCGCGGCAATGAGTCCGGAAGGGTGAGAAACATCGCCCAAGAGCAAAGCACCTACTTCGTCTGCAATCGCTCTGAAGCGCTCATACTCCCAATCTCTCGAATAAGCAGAAGCACCTACAATGATGAGTTTCGGTTTTACAGCACGTGCCTTTTCGGCCACCTTATCCATATCCACAACTCCACTTTCTCGCTCTACACCGTAAAAATTCGCTTCGTACAATTTCCCAGAGTAATTCACTGGGGAACCATGTGTGAGATGTCCGCCATGGCTGAGATCAAAACCTAAGATTGCATCTCCTGGTTTGAGTAAAGCTAGCATTACCGCAGCGTTCGCTGAAGCACCACTGTGGGGCTGAACATTCGCCCAAGTTGCACCGAACAATTCTTTGACACGATCAATGGCCAATTGCTCTACTTGATCTACCACCTCACAACCACCATAGTAGCGTTTGAAAGGCAACCCTTCAGCATATTTATTGGTGAGTACCGACCCCGCCGCTGCCATCACTTGTTCGCTCACGAAGTTTTCTGAAGCAATCAACTCGATACCGGTTTGCTGGCGTTCTTTTTCTTCAGAAATCAGCTTAAAAATGTGCTCATCTTGCCACATGCCTTGTTAGGATTTTAGTTACTATAAAAACGAAGCACAAAAGTAAGGAATTCGTTCAGAAAAGAACTTGTCTTTGTTCACTTCAGGTTCTACAATATTCCTTCTATTTTTACATCAATGAAAAACATCTCATTTTCGCTCATCCTTTCCCTAATCCTGCTCGTTTCTTGTCAGACCACCCAACAGAAACACCAAGATGCGCCCAAGCATAGTAATGCACTGGTGTCTGAAAGCAGTCCTTACCTTTTACAACATGCCCACAACCCCGTTAATTGGATGCCTTGGGGCGAGGAAGCATTGAATAAAGCCAAGGAAGAGAACAAATTATTGCTCATTTCCATAGGTTACTCTGCTTGTCATTGGTGTCATGTAATGGAAAGAGAAACGTTTGAAGACAGTTTAACCGCTGCTTTCATGAATGAGCATTTCATCTCCATCAAAGTAGACCGGGAAGAGCGACCCGATGTAGATCAAATTTACATGGATGCTGTGCAGGCGATGACCGGCAGGGGTGGTTGGCCATTGAACTGTTTTGCTTTGAGCGACGGCCGACCCATCCATGGTGGCACCTACTTTCAAAAAGAAGAATGGTTGACGATCATGGAATCATTGATCAACATGGAAAAGGAATCCCCAGAGAAACTGGAAGTCTTTGCCGATCAGCTCATGAAAGGACTTCAGAACAATGCACTAATTCCTTTGCCCGAGAAGGCCTCGCTCATAGACCATGAAGTTTGGAGAAGCACAGTGCAAAATTGGAAAAGTGATTGGGACCCTTTGTATGGTGGCCCCAATCGATCTCCCAAATTCCCCATCCCCAACAGCCTTGCCTTTTTGCTTCAATTTGGTGTCTCAGAAAACGACCCTTCAGCCGTTGAACATGTTCATCTGACTTTGGACAACATGGCTAAAGGAGGAATTTACGATCATGTTGGCGGAGGTTTTGCTCGGTATTCAACCGACAAGCAATGGAAAGCTCCTCATTTTGAAAAAATGCTTTATGACAACGCACAACTGATCGGGCTATATTCTCTGGCGTATCGCGAAAGTAAAAACCCAGAATATCAGAGAATCGTCAAAGAAAGTATTGATTTCCTGCAGCGGGAGATGAACAACGGTGAAGGAGCATTTTATGCTGCTTTGGATGCAGATAGTGAAGGGGAAGAAGGAAAACACTACACTTGGTCTAACGACGAAATAGAACAGCTTTCACCTGAGCTTCAAGTAAAACTCAAACGTTTTTATGAAATCAATGCAAAAGGAGCCTGGGAACACACCCACATTCTCTTGCGTTCAGACAACGATCGAAGCGCCGCCAACAATCTGAAATTAAGTCTGGAAGAGTATCAAAAAGAATTGAGCGCATTGAATCAAGCATTGTTGAAGATTCGAAACGAACGCCCGAAACCGGGATTGGACGACAAAGTGCTGTGTTCTTGGAATGCGCTTCTCATCAGCGGGCTCTGTGAAGCATCTCGAAGTTTTGCCAATGATGAATATGCATCACTGGCCACTTCTTGTGCAAATTTTCTTTGGAGGGAACTTCAGAACGATGCCTTGTTGAAGCACAGCTTTAAAAACGGGATTTCCAAAGTTGACGGACATCTTGACGACTACGCCTACCTCGCTGCAGCTTACATTGATTTATACCAGCTTACGTTCAACGAAGAACATCTAGTAAAAGCGGTAATGCTCACCGAAAAGGCCATGGAACTGTTTCGTGAGCCGGACTCCCCTTATTTCTATTTCACATCCAAACAAGACAGCAGCTTGCTTCTTCGCAAGCAGGAAATTCAGGACAATGTGATTCCTTCAGGCAACAGCACCATGGCAAAAAACCTTTTTCTTTTGGGGAGTTTGTATGACCGACAGGACTTCCAAGAAGCCAGTGCCGAAATGTTGCGAGGAGTAGTACCAATGATCGATTACGGACAAAACTTCAGCAATTGGGGAATGCTCGGTCTGTGGCAAAAGGGTCCGTTTTACGAAGTCGCGATTACCGGTCCAAATGCAAAGGCACATCGTCAAGAAATGGATACCCACTATCTACCGCAAAGCCTCTTTCTCGGTGGAACTTCAGGCACCCTCCCACTTCTGGAGGGTAAGTTCTTGGGCGGCGATAACATTTTTGTTTGCCAAAATAAAGTCTGTCAGTTCCCAGTTAATAATGTAGATGAAGCACTTGAACACCTGCCTTAATATCGCTCTTGCGCTCCTGTTTTGTCTTTTCGCTGGAGAAGTTTGGGCACAAACGATTCTTCCCGAACAACAGGAAGGGCCTTATGAGTCCATGGTCTTCAACGCTGTTTTTCAATCCAGAAATAAGATCAAAAGCATGACTGGTCGGTTTTCCGACAAGCGGGACAACATGCCCATCGAAAAGAAACCCGGAACCATTGAGATCAATTTCGATCGCTCGGGAAGGATTGTTCGGCATTTTCGTGTTCGAACGGTGGGGAGTCTGCGAGACACATCGCTTCACCTTTGGGAATATGAAGGAAATGATTTGCTGGCTGAAAGCATTAAAAACGGTCGAAGCCTGATTAGAAAACTCAGTTTACAAAAAGGTGACACCACGTACACGCACAGTTTCCGAGTAAGTCAAGAGCACGCAGCTGAAGACCAGTTACCCGTAGATCGGTGGTGGCAAAGCACCGCGTTTCAGGTAAAGGAAGCTCGAAAGGGTGCGCAGCGAATAGAATACTTCAATGAGCTTCATTTACCGTACAAAGTTGAAATCTCCACTTACAACGACCTCGGTTATCTCGTTGAACGCAAGGAAACTTACCACATGAGCGGTCGTAGCGATCGAACGTTGTATCGTTATGACGAAGCTGGTCGGCTCCTCAGCAGGACCGTTGAAAAAAGCAATGGTGAAACGGAGGAACATGTTTTTGAATATGACGCCTCAGGCTTGATGACCTCCTGGGATGTCTTTAAGAATGGAAAGAAGTACCGTCACCTCGAAGTTCTCTATGACGAACGAGGACTTGTGGAAGCATTTATCACTATGTTTGAAGCTAGTCAGCGCATTGAAATTGTGCAATATGACTATGAATTTTACCCTTAAATCATGCAGCGATTCTTGAAATACCTCTTCTTTATGCTCCTTTTGGTTCCTGCTGTGGCAATGGGACAGAAAAAGAAAAACAGAAAGCCTCGCAAAGCGAAACAGGAAAATGTACAAGCACCTGCGAACAATAAAGCCGAATCGGAATCCAAGCTAGCCAAGCACAGAAACCACCATCTGGAGATCCAAGACAAAGCCACGCGCAAACGCATGAAGCGCAATGAAAGGAATAGAAGACGAGCAAACAAAGGGCGTACGCTGCCATTTTGGAAACGCTGGTTTAGAAAAAGACGCTGAGCTTCTCAGAACATTCCTACCTCAAAACAAGGCTCAGACTTCCAAGATACTGGCCAAACAGTTTTTTCGTCGTTTTCTAGACTTGTATAGAAATCCTCAGGAAAGATGCCTTTAAATTTCTTTATCGCATTCCCTTGACTTACTTTTGATTGTGTGAGCTTCGAGAACAATGAAGCAAAAAGAGCGCATTGTTTAAAGATGTTATTAATTGCTACTTTTCGCGGCCACATGGGTTTTGAATACTGGATATTTAATTTCTATATTTACGCCCGTTTGTTGAGAAATAGTACGTAATCCAAAGCCAAACTCTATGTCACGCAAGATCTATTCAGTTCTTTTGTTGGCCTTCCTTTTCAGTACAGGTGCCCTTGCGCAGTCTGGAACATTAAAAGGTAAGGTAAGCGATGCCGAAACAGGTGAAGGCCTCCCGTTTGTAAACGTGGTGGTTTTCCTTAACGGTAATCAGGTATCCGGTACCAACACCGATTTCGATGGTAACTACACCATCAAACCGATTAATCCAGGAACGTACGACGTTCTCTTTTCATTTGTCGGTTATCAACCCAAAAAAGTTACAGGCATCTCTGTAGCTTCGAATAAAATTCAATTTGCCGACGCTAAACTATCCTCTGGTATTCAACTGGAAGAGGTAGAAGTTGTTGAATACACCGTTCCTTTGATTGACAAAGATGGTGGGGCATCGGGTGGAACAGTAACACGAGAGGACATCGATAAGATGCCTGGTCGTTCTGCTGGTGCCATTGCACAAACCGTAGCCGGTGTGGGTACATCTGGTACTGGTGGTGGAATCTCCATTCGTGGAGCACGTACCGCTTCTACTTGGGTTTACATCGATGGTATTAAGGTGCGTGGTTCTTCAGCCCTTCCAAAATCTGCGATTGAAGAGGTTGCCGTATTGACTGGGGGTATTCCTGCGAACATCGGTGATGCCACAGGAGGTGTCATCAACATCTCACTCCGTAACTCTTCGAGCAAGTGGTTTGGTGGTTTTGAGGTGATCACTTCAGGTTTCCGTAGCGGAGAAACAGCTGTTGGTCTTGACCGATTTGGTTACAACCTTCTCGAAGGCTCGCTCTCTGGCCCTATTTTATTCAAGAAAGACAGCGAAGGAAATCGCGTTCGTCCACTCCTCGGTTTGTTCCTTTCTGGTAACTACACGAGTCAAGTAGATCCAAGACCAACATTCGGTGGTGTTTATCGAATTACCGATGAAGCTCGCGCCCGAATCATTGCTGATCCACTTCGTCAGAACGTTGCTTCTGATGGAAGTATCAACGGTGCTTTGTACAATGCCGACTTCCTCAATGCCAACGATTTCGAAACGGTTCCTACCCGTTTGAACGCAGCATCTAGAAGCGCTAACCTCGTTGCTAAAATTGATGTAAACACCTCTGAAACCATGAGTTTGACTTTTGGTGGAACAGGAGCTTTCACTCGTCAACACAACGCGTCATACAGAAACATGTTGATGAACTGGGACAACAACAGTTTGATCACTTCTTATGACTGGCGTGTATATGGTAAGTTCTCTCAACGTTTCATCAGTGATGATGAAGACGAGAACGCTGCCTCTACCCTTAAAAACGTATTCTACTCTGTGATGGTCGATTACTCGAAGTCATTCCAGAGAAGAGAGGATGAAGATCACAAGGATTCCTTCTTTAAGTACGGACACATTGGTCGTTTCGAAGTGTTTGATCAACTCTCTTATGAGCGTCAGTTTACCGATGGTGGTGGATTTAGATTCGTTCACAATGGATGGGAAGATACCTTGGTAACATTCACACCAGGTGCGTCTAACCCAGAGTTGGCTGCGATCAACAACCAGTACTTCTCATTGTTTGATCCAGATCCATATGATGTCGATCCAGAAGGACCTTACACCAGCCTGTTGGATGTTCAGAACGGTAACGCCCTTTTGAATGGACAGTCTCCTGCTAGAACTTACAACTTGTGGACATACCCTGGTAACCCAACATCGGATGATGGTGGTGCTGACTTCTCTATTGTAGATAACAGCCAGTTCCGTATTACTGCAGCCGGTTCTGCTGATATTGGTGACCACGCGGTACAAGTTGGATTTGAGTACGAGCAACGTAGAGATAACTTCTTCACCTTGAACCCAAGTAGTCTTTGGCTTTTGGCTCGTTTGAACACCAACGCTCACATTCAGGAGCTTGATTTTTCAGACAGTACCATTACCAACCAAGGTACAGACTTCTATGTGACTTACGATCGCTTGATCGGTAATGGTCAATTCGAATTCGACCGTAATCTTCGTATTGCACTTGGACTTAACCCGAATGGAAACGATAACATCAACGTTGATGCACTTGATCCAGAAACTTTTACTCTTGACATGTTTAGCGCTGATGAGCTTCTTAACCAAGGTAACAACCTGGTGAGCTACAGTGGTTTCAATGCATTTGGTGAGAAAGAAAGCGGAGCGCGTCCAACCATTGAAGACTTCTTCAACGAAACGGATGCCAACGGAAATAGAACTCGTCCAATTGGAGCCTACGAACCAATTTACATCTCAGGATATGTAATGGATAAGTTTGCCTTCGATGACATCATCTTCAACGTTGGTGTACGTGTTGACCGTTTTGACGCTAACCAACCCGTATTGAAAGATCCTTACGTAATTGGTGAAGCTTATACTGTTGGTGACATCTCTGGTGGATTGGCTGATGATTTGGACAACTCTCCAAACATCCCTTCTAACATTGGTGACGATTACGTAGTTTATGTGAACGATGTAGCAAACCCAACTGCAATCACTGGTTACCGTGATGGAGACACTTGGTTCAACGCTGTTGGTACTGAGATCGCCGATCCACAGTTGATCGCCTCTAACTCTGGAGATCCTACTCCATGGTTGGTGAACGGTCCAGATGCTCCATTGACCAGCTCTGCTTTCCGTGATTACGATCCACAAGTGAACGTAATGCCACGTATCGCATTCTCTTTCCCGATTTCTGATGAAGCTTTGTTCTTTGCTCACTATGACATCTTGACGCAGCGTCCAACAGGAAGCAACCGATTCAATCCGGTAGATTACTTGTTCATTGAAGCGAGAAACGTATTGATCAACAACCCAGATCTTCGTCCAGAGAAAACGATCGATTACGAGCTTGGTTTCCAACAAGTATTGAGCAAGACCTCTTCGATCAAAATCTCTGGTTACTACAAGGAAATGAGAGACATGATCCAGGTACGTGCCTTCCCAGGAGCTTACCCACGTCAGTACCGTGCCTTCGGTAACCTTGACTTTGGTACCGTAAAAGGATTGTCTTTGACTTATGACTTGAGAAGAACAGGTAACGTTCGTATCAACGCATCATACAACCTTCAGTTTGCTGATGGTACTGGTTCTACTACTCAAACTGCTTTGGCCTTGATCAACGCAGGTCTTCCTAACTTGAGAAACATCAACCCATTGGATTTCGATCAACGTCACCGTATCGTAATGAACTTGGATTACCGTTATGGAAGTGGAACAGACTACAACGGTCCAGTTTGGTTTGACAAGCAAGTATTTGCGAACACTGGTGTTAACTTTATCGCGAACCTTGGTTCAGGCACACCTTACACCGCAAGCCGTATTGCATACCCAATTACTGGTGAGATCTCTCCTAACACAGAAGGATCGATCAACGGATCTCGCTTGCCTTGGCAGTTTAACCTTGACGTGAACATCGACCGTAACTTCACATTGAAGTTTGGTGGAGAAGGCGAAAAGGCGAAAACAGCGAACTTGAATGTTTATTTCTGGATTTCAAACCTTTTGAATACTCAGAACATCAACGGTGTTTACCGATTCACTGGTGTAGCTGATGATGATGGTTACTTGGCGGCTGCGCAATACCAGCAGTTGATCAACAACCAAGTAAATCCTGCTTCTTTCCGCAACTACTACAGCATGTATACAGACAATCCATTCAACCTTGGATTGCCTAGAACCATTCGTTTGGGTGTGAAGCTCGATTTTTAATAGAAAAGAAATACGTCAAATCTTTTACAGATGAAGTCAATAAAATATACCATAGCGCTCCTTGCTATTCTGCTCTCTGCTGATGCCTCTTGGGCATACAAGTATGTAGGTGCGGTTGGAGGAGCAAACAACAATCAGTCCGACCAACAAGTACGTGCCGCGGCATGTGCTCCGTCGAGTGCGTTGACTGACCTTGCATGGAACAACGTTCGAGCTCGTATTGAAACCGGTGGTTCAATGTGGCAGAACCGTGCAACGAGTCAAGCAGCCTATGAAGTGCCAATCGATGGTGGAGTATCTGCGCTTTATGCAGGCGCCCTCTGGATGGGTGGAATTTCTCCTGACCAACAGTTGAAGTTGGCAGCAGTTACTTTCCGTGCAGACGGAAATGACTTCTGGACAGGACCTTTGACCAATGATGGAGCTGCGGAAATCGATGAAGCTACTTGTGAGCTTTGGGATCGATTCACTGTTGTTGAGCGTCAAGATGCTGCTCAACACCGTCGTTACTTCGATTGTTTGAATGACCCTTTGTGTGACGTTGAGGTTGAGTTCCCTGATGGATACTCTATCCCTTCCTACTTCTACAACTATCCTGCACACGGTAACACTGCCTTGAATCAGGATTACTACCTATCTCCTTTCTTCGATTATGATTTGGATGGTAACTACGATCCAAACGCAGGAGATTATCCATGGTACTTCTTGTCTGACAATGAAGTCAATTGTGATGAGCGTCGTAGAGAGGATCCAATTCCATTGTTTGGTGACCAAACGTACTACTGGATTTTCAACGATAAGGGAAATGTTCACTCTGAATCACAAGGTGAGCCGATTGGTATGGAGATTCGTGCTCAAGCATTTGCCTTCTCTTCTACCGATGAGATTGACAACATGACTTTCTATAACTACGTAATGATTAACCAAGGAACACAAACCTTGGGGCAGACGTACTTTGGAACATGGGTGGATGCCGATGTAGGTACATCAGTGGATGATTATGTTGGATGTGACGTACAACGTGGACTTGGATATGCTTACAACGGTGATGCGATCGATGAGCCATCAAGTTCTTCTAATGGATATGGCGACAACCCTCCAGCGGTAGGTGTTGACTTTTTTGAAGGGCCGTATCAAGATGCAGATAACATCGACAACCCATTGACAACTGACTTTTCTGAAGCAGTAAGTGGTCTTGGAATTCCTTACGAAGGTATCGGTATCGGATACGGTGATGACGTTGCAGATAATGAGCGTTTCGGTATGCGTCGTTTTGTATACTACAACAATGGTTCTAACCCAATTAACGGAGAGCCTACTACTCCTGTTCACTTCTACAACTATATGAACGGGATCTGGAAAAACAACCAGAAAATGGCCTACGGTGGTGATGGGGTAAACCCAGCCACAGGAGCTAACTTGGACATTGAAGCAGATTACATGTTCCCAGGACTTACCGATCCATTTAACTGGGGTACCGGTGGTGAATCTGTTGATCCTTGGACAGAGGTTACAGCTGAAAACCCTCCTGGTGACCGTCGTTTCATTCAAGCGGCAGGACCATTTACCTTGCAGCCTGGTGATTACAACAACATTACCGTTGGTGTAGTTTACGCAGAGAACCCAGGTGGTGGACCCGATGCGGCACTAGGTCCACTTCGTATTGCAGATGATAAAGCACAAGCGCTATTTGATAATTGCTTCCAGATTGTGTCAGGACCTGATGCTCCAGAAGTAACTTACCAGGAGTTGGATCAAGAAGTTATCTTGTACTTGAGCAACGATAACCCGCTTTCAAACAACTACCTTGAAAACTACGTAGCCTTTGATCCAAACATCACCCGTCTTTTGGATGACGGAACTGAACTGGATTCTTTGCAACGTTCTTACACTTTCCAAGGGTATCAAATCTATCAAACAGCAAATGCGACCGTTTCTCCTTCACAGTTGAACGATATCGAAGTAAGCCGTTTAGTTGCTACCGTTGATGTTAAAGACAGCGTTGATGTAGTTGTGAATTATGTCTTGGATCAAACCATGGACTTGCCAGTACCAGTATTGGTTGCTGATGGTCCTAACGAAGGTATTCAACATTCATTCAGAATTACCAATGATGCTTTTGCTCAAGGAGATTCTCGATTGGTGAATCACAAGACCTATTACTACATCGTGGTTGCTTACGGTTATAACAACTACCAAGAATACAACCCGGTGGCTCGATCAGGTCAAGCAGAACAATACAAAGTTTCTCGTAGATCAGGTACGGGTGGTGCCATTCGTGCAGTTGCTGTGATTCCTCACAAACCAACTGTTGAGAATGGAGGTACCGTTGCAAGTTCTGATTACGGTGACGGTGTTCAACTGACTCGTTTGGAAGGACGTGGAAACGGGAACAATGACTTGGCTTTGACTGCAGCAAGTGAGAATGAGATCCTCGCGAGCACTTATGTTG
>CALKGK010000057.1 GCA_938085105.1 uncultured Flavobacteriales bacterium | reverse complement strand
AGTCGGCTTCTGTTCGTATGCTTTTCCAAGTGATGTGTGCCATGTGCATTATAAGTTTTAGCTTTGCAGGCGATTAACTGCAAGCATGGATACAAGAATAATAAAGATTTTAATAGCAGCCCTTTCATTGGCCTACACGGTTTACTTATTTGTTACCGGAAACTGGGGCTCGGGCATCGGGATGATCTTCGTGAGTGCAATCTTCGTTCTCATCAACCTAAGAAGTTTGAGAATGATCATTGCCCTCTTTCAATTGAGAAAGCAAGACTTTGGCAAGGCCAGAACTTGGCTCGATCGTGTGAACCCTAATAAACTTTGGAAGAAACAACAAGGGTATTGGTACTATTTGATCGGACTAACAGAAGTAAGTACGAACCTCAACAGTGCAGATAAAAACTTCCGCAAGGCCCTTCAATTGGGCTTGAACATGGATCACGATAAAGCCATGGCCAAATTGAACATGGCAATGGTGGCCGCTTCAAGAAACAAAAGAAATGAGGCCATTCAATTGATCAACGAGGCGAAGCGTTTGGATAAGCGTGGAATGATGAAGAAAGACATCAAGACCATCGAACAAGCAATCAAAAACCCAAGAGTTGTTCGTCAACAAGGAGGAGGAAGAAGATAATTCCCCATCATATCGAAGTGTGCCGCTGCACATTCTGTAATTCACTCAATAAGCGGATGCTTTTCTTGTGAACGTCTTTGGAGATGCTCTGATAGTGCTCCTTCAATTCTATTGATTCGTCCTGAAATTCATGAGCGTCTATGCGTACCAATTGATAGTTGATTTCATCGGTAGCATCTCGGATGATCGAATTGATTTTTGAGGTCTGATGCGGATGATGGATCAGGTGATGAAAGCATTGCTCCACGACATCATTGAGCATGGAGTGTACAGCTTGTTTGAGTTGAGAGCGATTTGCGGACATGGGGCTAAGGTCTTAATTGATAATAAATTACGTCAAATTTTCTGCAAAAACAAATGCCTCGTTTTGCAGAAATTTTCTCCCAATCGGTCGCCCATCAAGGCGCGTTAATCGAAAAAAGCCAGACCAGAAATCGCTTGCTTTACGACTTTACCAATTCCAAAAGTTGAGCTTCAAAGCGATCACTCGCCAAAAACTTGTTCTCCAAAGGAATGGCAAAGGGTACTGGAGTATCCATACTAGCACTTCTTACAACCGCCGCATCCAAGGCTTCCCAGCAATGTTCGTGAATCAAGGCTGAGATTTCACCACCAATTCCACCGGTCAAACAGTCTTCATGAAGTACGATGGCTTTTCCCGTTTTCCGAACACTGGCATAAATGCTTTCGGTATCCAATGGGGCCAAGGTGCGTAAATCAATCAAATCGGCTTCGATTTCTGGATGTTTGTCCAAAACTTCCAAAGCCCAATGAACCCCCATTCCGTAAGTGATGATGCTCACTTCGTTTCCAGTTCTCAATTGTGCTGCTTTCCCAAAAGGAATGGTGTAGTATCCCTCTGGCACTTCTGCGCTTACACTTCGGTACAAGGCTTTGTGCTCGAAGAATAAAACGGGATTGGGATCTTCAAATGCGCTCAACAACAATCCTTTGGCATCGGCAGGGAAGGCGGGGTAAGCAATTTTTAATCCGGGGGTGTGGAAGAACCAAGCTTCGTTGCTTTGACTGTGGAAAGGACCTGCTCCAACGCCCGCTCCGGTAGGCATTCGCACCACAACATCTGCATTTTCGTCCCAACGGTAATTCAACTTTGCGAGGTTGTTGATGATTTGATTGAACCCACAGGTCACAAAATCAGCAAACTGCATTTCCATCATGGCTTTGTACCCCGAGATGCTCAATCCCAAGGCACTACCAACAATGGCCGATTCACAAAGAGGGGTGTTTCGCACGCGTTCCTTACCAAATGCGTCTACAAAACCTTCCGTCACTTTAAAAACTCCACCATAATCGGCGATGTCTTGTCCCATCAAAACCAGGTTGTCATGACGCTCCATGGCGCCTTTTAATCCGTCAGAGATGGCGTCAATGAAGCGCATTTCTTTGCTTTGCTGAGATGGCGCCGTTTCTTGAAGCTCAAAGCTGCGAAACACATCGCCCAATTCGTTTTTGGGATCCACAGGAATCAAGGCTTCAGCATAAGCGGTTTTCAAGCCCGCGGCGATTTCGTCTTTGATTTCCTTTTTTGTGGCTGCGATAAAATCAGCGTCAATTACTCCTCCTTCATGCAAGAACTGCTCAAAGTTCACCACAGGGTCCAACTTTTCCCATTCTTCAATGAGTCCTTCAGGATAGTATTTTGTTCCTGATGCTTCTTCGTGTCCGCGAATCCTAAAGGTCATGAACTCCATGATGATTGGACGCGGATTCTTGCGAATGGATGCAGCGGCATCTTTTACGGCTTGGTACACTTCCAAGATGTTGTTTCCGTCAACAAGAATGGCATCTTCTGGTGGAATTCCGTAGCCTTTTGCTTTGTCGATGAATTGCTCGCAGCGAAACTGCTCTGAACTCGGAGTAGAGAGTCCCCAAGAGTTGTTCTCAATTCCAATGATGACGGGCAGTTGCCAAACGGCTGCTACGTTTACGGCTTCGTGGAAATCGCCCTGACTCGCTCCTCCGTCTCCAGTGAAAACAAAGGTGGCTTTTTCTTTACTACCGAGTTTGTTGGCCAAGGCGATACCATCTGCAATGCCGAGTTGCGGACCCAAATGCGAGATCATTCCCACAACTTTGTGCTCAATGCTGCCGAAGTGAAATGAGCGATCACGGCCTTTGGTGAAACCACTTTCTTTACCTTGGAACTGTGAAAAGAGTCGGTTCAAAGGAATACCTCTACCCACAAAAACACCAAGATTTCGGTGCATGGGGAGGATGAATTCGTCTTTGTTTAAGGCTTGGGTAACTCCCACAGAAATGGCTTCCTGACCAATACCACTGAACCATTTGGAGATTTTTCCAAGTCGGAGTTGACTGAGCATTTTTTCCTCAATCATTCGAGGAAGCATGAGCGCTTTGTAGAGCTCAATCAGTTCTTGATTGTCCAATCCTGGGTTGGTATATTTGATGCTGGTGGCCATTTCGCTTGACATAGACTGTGTTTTCTAAGCCACAAATGTACAAGTTCCGATGATTAGAACACCTCCTTTTTACCTTTGAAACGTTTTTCTCCATTTTGGCATCGAAGAGAAGTGTATTTTTGCATTCATGTCTAAAGTTATTGACCTCACCGCCCTGCCCGAACAGCACAATGATCCCATTTATTGGAAAGAAAGTGCTGCTTCTATCCTTAGATTATCGATCAACGATATTCAAGAAGTCCGGGTTCTGAAACGCTCAATCGATGCTCGAAAAAAGCCGGTGGTATATCGCCTCCGTTTAGAGGTTTTTGAAAATGGCGAAGAAATCCCTTCCTCTGAATTCAATCCCGAATATCAAAATGTTGCAGATAAAGAGGAGGTGATCATTGTGGGCTTTGGTCCGGCCGGCCTCTTCGCTGCTTTGGAATGTTTGAAGTTGGGGTTGAAGCCTGTGGTGTTAGAGCGGGGAAAAAATGTTCGAGACCGACGAAGAGATCTTGCCGCCATCAATAAAGAGCACATTGTAAATTCCGATTCCAATTATTGTTTTGGAGAAGGTGGTGCGGGAACCTATTCCGATGGAAAGCTTTATACCCGGTCACACAAGCGGGGAAAAATCGAAGATATTTTGCGCCGATTGGTGCATCATGGTGCTACGGAAGACATTCTGAAAGACGCTCATCCTCACATCGGAACAAACAAGCTGCCCCAGATTATTGTGGACATGAGAGAAACCATTGAACGGTTTGGAGGGGAAATTCACTTCAATACACGGGTAGATGGTTTGCTGATGGAGAACGGAAAATGTGTTGGAGCAAAAGTGGGGGAGAAGGAATATCAGGGTGTTGCTTTGGTGCTGGCTACCGGGCACTCCGCTCGGGATGTTTTTTACCTTTTGGACGAGAGTAACATTGCCATCGAAAGAAAACCTTTTGCTTTAGGGGTTCGGATAGAACATCAACAAGGGCTGATCGATCGCATTCAGTATAAAGGAGAATTGAGCGGCGAACATTTGCCACCTGCTTCCTATGCTTTGGTGGAGCAAGTGGACGGAGTGGGAGTGTATTCCTTTTGCATGTGTCCGGGTGGAATCATCGCCCCTTGCGCCACGGATGAAGGGGAAGTGGTGACCAACGGCTGGAGCCCTTCCAAGCGGAACAATCCTTATTCCAATTCGGGAATCGTTGTGGAATTGACGGATGAATTGTTGGATAAAGAAGGATATGGTGGAACTTTTGGGGCGCTCCAACTCCAACAAGAAGTGGAAAAAGCATGTTGGAAAGCCGCCGGTGAAAAACAAGCTGTTCCCGCCCAAAGAATGGTGGATTTTGTTGAGAATAGAGTATCGCGAGATTTGCCCAATTGCTCCTATCAACCCGGTTTAGAAAGTGTGAATTTGAGGGAAGTTCTTCCTGCCTTTATTGCTGAGCGCTTGGCCAAAGCCTTTGTGAGTTTCGGTAAAAAAATGAGAGGATATCTCACCAACGAGGCCGTGCTTACAGCTCCCGAAAGTCGGACATCCTCCCCAATTCGTATTCCCCGTGATCGACAATCTTTAGCCCATTCCCAAGTTCAAGGTTTGTACCCTTGTGGTGAAGGTGCTGGTTATGCCGGAGGTATTGTCTCTGCAGCGATGGACGGACAAAATGTGATCCGAAAAATCGCTGAAGAGCTTAATCTTGAGCAGCAGTAATTGGTGCTACTTCTCCTCGCATGGTCAATGCTTCTCCAACGGGAATCGTGGTTCCATTAAAATCACCCACAATAAAGGCCTCTTCAATACCGAGGTCCAGCGCTTGATTCAACATGCGTTCTGCTTCCTCATATGAGTTCACATTCAGCGTAAAGTAGCGGGTAAGACCGTCTTTGTTTTTGTCTGATCCGATTCCACCCAAGCTCAAAAAGCTGTCCAAGGTGGCGGTTGGAATTTCCAAGTCAAAGGCGCCCAGTTGTACTTTGAAGTTCACGAATGCCGGATCGATGGAATTGTTTTCGAGGTCATAAGTGATGTCGTTCTCTGGCTGAAGGACTTTCGCACCCGTCGATGCAAGCGTGATTCGCTCACCATTTTTAAATGCGGCGATAAATGCTCCTTCAAATCCTTGGGTCAAAAGGTCAACGCGTCGTTCAGCAGCTTCACCCAAAGTAGCGTAGTCTGATGTCATGTAGCGCGTCAATTGATCTTTGCCCGTAAGCGAGATGATGTCATCAACCCCTGCAAAAATGTTTTCGTTCAACTTTCCACGGAAAGCACCTACTTGAACTCTGAAGATCACGCCTTCGTTGTTGATGGCTTCAAGTGGGAATCCTCCTTCTGCTGCAAGCATAGCACTGTCTGGGTCAATGGTGTTCAAGGTCTCCATTTCATTCCCTACCGGTAAAGCAGCCAATGTTTCGATTTCCTCCATTTCTTCACGGATGTTCTCTTCCATGGCGGTAGCTTCTTCACCAACATTGATAAGCGGCTCGTCACCGTCTTTTGAAACGACAGATCCTTCAATGCCTTCTTCGTCCAATTCAATTTTTCGTTTCACGGCATCTGGCAAGTTATCATAGCTTCCAACAAGATACACTTGGTCGTTACTTTCATTGATGCTTGTGATGTCTTTCAAAGACAAAATGGCGTTGATCTGAGCTTGAGATAGTCCTTCGCTCTGCGCTCCAACTTGTACGCTGTAACGGTTACTCCAGTGTCCTGGGTCAGAATCCAACTTGGCGTAGTCTTCAGCCCAAGCACTTGTTTTCCAAGGAATGGAGTCGTTCCACATCAAATAACGTTGGTAGGTGTCTTCGTCGCTCATGGCTACCCCAAAGGCATCCACGTTCATGTGAGCCGAATTGGGCTCGTCGTCCATGTAATCGGCATAACCGTCTCCATCGGTGTCGGTCGGACAACCTCTTTTGTCCACAGGTGCCCCATCTGGAGTTCCTGCACACTCGTCTTCCATGTCATTCACTCCATCGCCATCACCGTCGTTGCTCAAAGTAACCAACATCATTTCGCCGTTTTCGTCCATGAATTCAAGTGGTGGTAGTTCTCTAACTTTCGGACCAATGTTCAAATCGTAGTTGAGTCCCACTGAGCTGTACAAGAAACGATCATTGGCTGCATTTCCTTTTCGATCACCTTCACTGTTTGCTGTTCTGTTGTCGATAAGGTCGCTCATCGTAAAGGTCATTTGAGCTCCGCAACGCACGTGAAAACGATCGGTCAGCAAAAATTGAAAACCGGCACCTACGGGAATTCCCCAAGTGCGTTCAGTATATCTTCCTTGTCCGTCCAAATTCAACTCTCTCAAATCGGTTTCGTAAACTCCATCTCTGTAAATACGAACGGCATCATCAGCGTCAGATGCATTTTCTGCCGTGCTCATGATAGAACCGTCACTCCAATAGTGGTATTCATAGCCATTGGCGTCGTAAAGATCTGCTTTGGATAAAAACTCGATGCTTTCAAAACCTACAGATACCCAAGGTTCAATAACGCGGTGGGGCTTTAAGAAATGATTGAAGTTGTAGCTGAGAGAGACTCCGCCATTGCGCACTTGTGTTTTGAAATGAAAGGGAGCATCACCTTGATAGTCGGTGAGCTTAATTTGTCCAAAAGTGCTGTACAGGCGAACGTCAAAAAAGCTGTTGATTCGGTTGCTCACATCGAGGGTAAGGGCCATTTGACCTGAACCGAGATGGTTGGCTCGACTGCCGCTGCCAACATCGCCAATAAACATCATTGGACCTACACTGAGACCAACACGTGGCTTCAGTTTTAATGCTGGAAGTGCCGTGCTTGTTACCGTTTCCGTTTCTGGAGTGGTATCTGCAACTGTGTTGTCAAGCTCTTGAGCTGTTGCTGCTGATATCATCAAGCAGGCAAACAATATTGTCATTAACTCACGCATGGATAAAAGAATTGTTTCTCCTTTCTACGCAAGTGAATCAAAAAGGTTATCCCTGCACTAAAATGAATGTTCTTCAAAAAAGAGTTGAGCGAGTTGTCGGCCAATTTCACTTCCTATCGCAACGCCCATTCCGCCCATTCGAACGGCGCAAAAACTGTGGTTGCCAACTTTTTGAATGATGGGCGACTTCTTATTTCCCAAACCCAAGAAACCAGACCATTGATAATCAATCTTAAAGTCGTTCTTTGGCAAGAGATCTTCTCGTAGGAGGCTCAGGAGCTTTTTTTCAATGATGGGATTACTTCCGTGTTCCAAAGTGTTTTCTTCCGCGCCTGCCCAATGCCTTCCGCCTCCTAAAAGCAATCGATCGCCGATGTTTCGAAAATAGACGTAGCCTTCAAACATATGAAAGGTGCCTTTCAACTTTAAACGTGGAATGGGAGAGGTGAGGAGAACGGTGTTCCTTCCTGGGTGAACGTCCAAGTTTGGCAACAAGACTTGACTCATGCTGTTGGTGCAGATGAAGAGCTGTTCGCAGGAGATCTTTCCATAATCAAAATGAAGGTCTACACTTCCGTCTTGCTCATCAAAGCTTAAAAGTTCCATTCCTCGAACGATACGAATACCAAGGTCATTCACTTTAGCGGTGAGGGATTTCATCATTTTTCCAGTATCGATGGCACCTTCCAAGCGATTGTTGATCCCACCTTGCATTCCCTTTAAAGCGTGGGACTCTTGCAAATGACTTACTTCGTGGTACACGGCCTTTTCCCCAATGGCTTCTTCCATGAAGGTATTGAGCATGGGGAGAGATTCAAGCACCTCTTCGAAATCCTTTCCTTCCATTTTTTCATTTTCGGAGAAGAGCTCCAAACCACCGCAATGCTGGTAATCGATGTTATGGTCGCCCAAGGTCGATCTCAGCAATTTCAAACCTTCAAAACGGAGCCGGATCAAATCAGTGCACTCCTTTTTACTCATGCTTTGAAGATCGGAGAGCACTTCTGTCGGACTCCCGAAACACGCAAAGCCGGCATTTTTGGTGCTTCCTCCTCCAGAAAAAGGTGATTTTTCGAAGATAACAATCTCCGATGCAGGGAGTCCTTGGGCGAGGTTTAGCGCAGTTGAAAGTCCAACAATTCCACCGCCGATGATACAATATTTGGCATTTCCCAAGAAAGACCTGCGCTCCCAATAACTAAATTCCATAGTTTTACGTTACATTAAAGAGATTCGAATCGAACCCGATTGCATGCAAGGTAAACAAGGTTTTAAAATAAGCGGAGCTGCGAGGCTTTTGTTGATGATGTGTTTTGTGCTCATCGCCAACTTGGTTTTGGCTCAGAGTGAAATTCTCGACATCCAAGGTAATATCAAGGACAGCTTTTCCATGAAGAAGCTAGAGTCTGTGCAGATTACCGTGATTCAGAATGGCAAACAGTTTGACAGTTTCACGACCACCGGAAGCGGGAAATACAACTTGGAATTGCCCTTGGGATACGACTATAAAATTCAGTTTTCCAAGCTCGACTTTGTCGCCAAAACCATCGAAATCCGCACCAAGGACATTCCCGAAGAAGACATGAGAGGTGGTTTTCAGATGTCTATGGACGTATCGATTTTCGAAAATCAAGAAGGATTTAACACCTCTATTCTGGATAAACCCATCGGGATTGCCAGTTTTGACCCCCAGAGAAACTCCATTGAATTCGATTTCCCTTACACCGAGAGTGTGATGGACGAAATTGAGGCAGAGTTTGAGCGTTTGGAAGACCTTGCCGCCAATATGGACAAGATGCTCAAGCAGTTCGATGATTTGATTGCGAAGGGAGATCAGAAAATGGTAGACGAGAAGTACGAAGACGCGATCAGTCAATACGAAGAAGCCCTTGAGATTTTTCCAGACAAAGCCCCGGCACCAGAAAAACTAGCAGAAGCCAAGAAAAAGTTGGACGAGCAAAACGCTTTGGCCAATCGTGAGGCGGAGTACAAACGCTTGATTGAGTCTGGGAACAATAGAATCAAAACCAAGGATTACGAATCGGCAAAAAGCGATTTTGAAGCTGCACGTGACTTGAAACCCGAGGAACGAGAGCCCAAAGACAAACTTGCAGAGATTGAGAAGCTCTTGGAGGCCTTGGAAATGCAAGAACAATATGACAGTTTGGTTGCCGAGGCAGACGGATTATTCAAGTCAAGCGACTACGAAAAAGCCATCGGCAAGTATGAAACTGCACTTGATTTCATGCCGAAGGAAAGCTATCCAAGAGACCAAATTGCAGAAGCTAGAAAGCGAATTGAAAATGCGGAAGCAGAGGCGGAAGCAGCTGCAGAAAGGGAAAGAAAGTACCAAGAAGCCATTGCTCTAGGCCAGAAAAACATCGATTCGAACGAGCTGAAAGCTGCCTTGCGAAATTTTGAAGAGGCGAGAACATTGAAGCCGGAAGAAGCCCTTCCGAAAGATAAAATTGATGAGATCAATCAACTCATAAAAGATCAAGAAGCAGAGGCCATGGCCGCAGAAGAAGCTGCAGCTGCCAATGCAGAACAAGAGCGAATCGATGCAGAGTTCCAAGCGCTTTTGGATAAAGCCAATGAAGATTTTGATAAGGATAAACTGACCGAAGCAAAATCAAAATACCAGGAAGCACTCGGACTAAAACCCAACGAGAAGTTCCCGCAAACGCGCATTGATAAAATCGACGAAATCATTCGCGAGCGTCAATCCAACGAAGAAGCGGCTGTGGCCAATGCCGAGCGCGAGAAGATCGATAACGAGTATCAAGCATTGATTGATAAAGCCAATGTTGCATTCGATCAGGATGATCTAAGTTTAGCAAGAGCAGACTATACGGCGGCACTCGAGATCAAAGCCAACGAGAAATATCCAAAATCGAGAATAGCTCGAATTGACGAAATATTGGCTGAACGTGAAGCTCTGGCACAAAATGATGCAGCAGAAGCCGAGCGCCTGAGAAAAGAAGAAGAACGAAGAGCAGCAGAAGCGGCGGCAGCTGCCGATCGCGAGGAAAAAGAACGCCAATTGGAAGAGGAGCGTTTGAGACGTGAACTAGAAGCACAAGCAGAGGCCGACCGCAGAGAAGCAGAACGTTTGGCGGAAGAAGAGGCAGAGCGAAGAAGGCAAGAGGAGTTCATGAACAATGCGAATACCAGCACTGAAGATGAAGCCGAGAAATACTATCGGGAGGCACGAGCAAGTGAAGCACGAGCCAAAGCCAAAGCGAAGGAGCAAGAAAAAGAGAACGTGCAAGAATACCTCGCCGATAGAGCCGCAGATGCAAGTTATACGCGCAAACAAAGCCTAGAGGACGGAAAGGCGAAAGAGGACGAATTGATTCGCATTTTCCGAGATGGTGAAATGAATCGCGAAGGTAAACTCCGAGATACAGAACGTGTCAAAGAGAAGAACCAAAGCGAAGGTGCTGCGATGGCTAAAAACGCTGAAAGTAGAAGACAAGATGCCGATCAGGAATTGGAAGACCTCGAAATCAGAACCGAGGAATTGAGCGAAAAGGATCGTTACCGCAAAGAGCACGTGCGCGATGTTCAGGATTTGAAAGAAGAAAACGAGTCAACCCAAAGCTCCTACATCAAAAGAGGGAATGTTTTGCGTTCAGACGGAGAGCGAAATGCCATTGAGCAAAAGGAAAGTCAAAGCGCGGTAGCTGTAGAAGGGAACGATTTGCAAAAAACGAAGGTGGATGCGACTGCGGAACTTGTTGAACAGCGCGCGAGTTTTGAGTCAGATACCAAATCGGCGGCTGATGAGCGAAGAGCTTCTTCCATCGACGCGAGCGAAAAGGAGAAAAACACCTTGGAATCCATTCCTGTAGGCAAAGAAACTTTGCGCGAAGAGAAGAATTATGAAATCGAGCAAGAGAAGGAGAATCAAGAGTTCTTTTTGGCTGAAAATGCCGAAGAATCGCGCTTGAGAAACTATGATGCTCGCAAAGCACTCTTCGATAAAGACGCTGGGAGTAACAAAACGCCAGAGGAATACATTTTGCCTGAAGGTGCGGAAGACCTCGAAGAAGGTGTTCAAGAGCGTTCCTACGAGCAAGGGAATAAGATGGTGATCGAACGTACCGTAAAACGCGGTAACAAGGTTGACCTTTACCGTAAAGTGATTTCGAAAACGGGCATCTACTATTTCAAGAACGAACGAGCCATTACGGAAACCACGTGGGTGAGAGAGACCCTCGATGTAAAAGATTAATGAGCATTCATTGCGGATTAGTTTATTATCTTCCCTCCCCAAACCCAGAACCTGATTCAATTTGAGTTTAGATAGTCAAAAGCGAACCATGGGGACCCTCCCGGTCTTTATGACGGCCATTTCTACCATTCTTGGAGCCATTCTTTTCCTCCGATTCGGATACGCCGTGGCTCATGTTGGCCTGGCTTTTACACTTCTGATCATCCTTGTTGGTCACCTTGTTACAATTCCTACGGCAATGGCAGTTGCTGAGATTGCAACCAACCAAAAGGTCGAAGGTGGTGGAGCTTATTACATGATTTCAAGGTCGTTCGGACTCAATGTTGGAGGGGCCATTGGCATTGCTTTGTTTCTGAGTCAGGCAATTTCTGTTGCCTTTTACATCATCGCTTTTACACGTTCATGTGGAGACCTGCTTGCCTTTATTGATCAGCGCTTTGGGATACACATCGAAGCTTGGATGGTGAACTACGGTTTCATGGCTTTGCTCACTTTATTGATGCTCAGCAAAGGCGCCAATGTAGGGGTGAAGGCATTGTATGGAGTGGTGGTCATTCTACTGGGTTCCCTTTGCATGTTCTTTTTAGGAAGTGGTCCCGGAAATGGTGGTGAATCCGATTTCTTCAGCCGAATTCCAGAGACGCTCGTGTTTGAAGATAATGGAGTGAGCACAAGCATTCGAAGATTCACCTTTTTTGAGGTGTTCACCTTCATTTTTCCTGCGTTTACTGGAATTGCTGCCGGACTAGGTTTAAGTGGAGATTTGAAAAACCCGAAAGTCAGCATACCCAAAGGCACTTTGTGGGCTACGGTGTGTGGAATTGTTGTTTACATCTGCGTAGCGCTCAAACTCTATTATTCAGCCCCTTTGGAAGAGCTCGCAAAGGATGAGTTGTACATGGAGAAAATTGCCATTTGGGGTCCGATTATCCCCATTGGTTTGGCTTGTGCCGCTGTAAGTTCAGCCCTTGGTAGCATCATGATTGCACCACGAACCCTACAAGCCCTGGGTGGAGATTCCATCATTCCAGGAAAAGTGAGTCATTGGCTGGGGAAGGGAAGAAACAAAGACAACGAACCGATCAATGCCAGCATCATTACTGTTATTATTGGCTTTGTGGTTGTTTCGATGGACGATATTAACGCCGTGGCGGAGATTATTTCCATGTTTTTCATGCTCACCTATGGTGCCATCTGTATGGTTAGCTTCTTCGAGCACATGGCTGCAGACCCGAGTTATCGACCGAACTTTAAATCGAAGTGGTATGTGAGTTTATTTGGCGGGCTGCTCTGTTTTTACCTCATGTTCAAAATGAACTTTACTTATGCTGTTGCCAGTATTGTTTTGATGGTTCTGATGTACATCTGGATTAGTAGAAGGAAAAAAGAAGCCCGAGGAATTGCAGAACTCTTCAAAGGGATCATTTTTCAAGTCACCAGAACTTTGCAAATCACCCTTCAAAAAAGAGATCAACAAAACCCCGATGAAGAGCGTTGGAGACCGTTTATCTTGAGCATTAGCAGTGATGGTTTTGAACGAAGAGCAGGCTTTGATATGGTGCGCTGGATCGCTTATCGTTATGGATTCGGAACCTACATTCATTTCATCGAAGGATTCTTGAATAACCAAACGAAGGCGGAAGCAGGGAAAGTGAGAAAGCGACTCATTCAGTTGGCCGAAGGAGTGAACTCCAGAGTGTATTTGGATACCATCATTTCACCGTCCTATACGAGTGCTATCGCTCAAGGGGTGCAACTTCCTGGTGTTTCGGGTAAAGGAAATAACATGATTCTTTTCGAATATCCTGAAACAGATGAAACCAATCTTCAACACATGATTGGCAATTTTGGGATTTTGAAAGCTTCTGCGCTGGATATTTGCGTTTTAAGAAGTTCTATGCGTGGTTTCGGGATGAAGAAGAACATTCACCTGTGGATTACAAGCACCGATTTTGAAAATGCCAATTTGATCATTTTAATGGGCTATATGTTACTCGGACACCCAGAGTGGCGTAAGGCAGAGCTTTCTGTTTTTACTATATTTAATGATGATGATCGTGAGTCCAAGGAAGCGCGTTTAATGGAACTCATCGAGAGTGGAAGAGTTCCCATTAGTCCAAACAACGTGAAGTTTATTCGACAAGCTGAGAGTAACAATTTCAAAGATGTTATCAATGAACGAAGTAAGGATGCAGACCTCACTGTTTTGGGCTTTAACGATCGCGATATTCAAGATAAGTCGAGTACCTTTTTCGAGGCGTACGAACAAATTGGAAATGCACTATTTGTGAATGCTCAACGCCAACTTAACATTGAATGAAAAATGGAAAACATTGCGATAATCAACGGCCCTAATTTGAACCTGCTGGGGTTGAGAGAGCCGAGCGTATATGGTGCGGAGTCTTTTGATTCCTATTTGGAAAGATTGAGGTCGAAATTTCAGGAGTTGGACCTTCGTTTTTTTCAAAGCAATCACGAAGGACAGCTGATCGATTATATCCAAAAGGCGGGTTTTGAGATGGACGCTATTCTAATTAATCCCGGAGGTTTGTCTCATACTTCCGTTTCTTTGGCCGATGCTTTAAATTCTGTGCCGTGTCGGAAAATTGAGGTGCACATTAGTAATATTCACGCGAGGGAGTCATTCAGACGACAAACCATAACAGGAAGCGCTTGCGAAGCAGTTCTTGGAGGCTTTGGCTTGAAGGGCTATGAAATGGCGCTCCGTTTTCTTACTGAATCGTGAAATACGAATAGATGTATTGAAAAATGAAGAAACAAAAAAAGCGACCTGAAAGTCGCTTTTATTTGTTTTCAAAGGAATTCGCTTAGAGCGCTCTTTTGAAATAGAAACGGGTGATGTAAATCCCTTCACCGTCATCTTTACCGGCTTCACTTTCTACACCTGAGTTGATGCTCACGATTTCCCAACCTTGGTCCATCATGGATTGCACTTTGCTGTCAATCATTGCGTCATTAGCGGCAATGTTTTGAAAACGAATACCACCGATGTTGTAAAAGTTCAAGATTTTTGTCTCTTCGAAATTATCCACACGGATTTCATCTCTTTTTGACTTGTTTCTTGAATTGTCTTCCGCAGAACGTACAGAGGTAAATTCTTTGTAGTCTCTTGTCTCAAGAGCATTGATAATTCTTGAACGTCCCAATCCATTCGGAATGATTGATTCAATCACTGTAAAAGATTTGAACTCATAAGCTCCAGCTGGACTAGGCTTAAATGCCAAAAAAGAAACAGAAACAGCTACTAAGGCGATAGCGACTGTCAGTAAGTTGACTTTTTTCATTGTATTGCGATTAATTAAAAATAAGTTGTCAAGTTACCGAAACGCAAATAATGAGCCAAAGATTTCTGTGAGTTTTGCAAGCTTTAATTGAGATGCTAAAAGCTGTGATATTAATGAGGTGATAAAAGCTGTGATATTAAGTTTTTCGGACAGGTTTTTTGCTCAATTATTTCACAATAAAACGAGTGCTTTCCTGAGAGTCATTCCCCATCAAGTTTAAGAAATAGGCGCCAGCCGGGAGAAAACGAAGATCCAAGGTTCCATTGGAACTGAAATCCTCTTTGAATGTTCCTTTGAGGCAGACTTCTCCTAAGGTATTGACAATGGTGTACTCCTTCCAATTTGATCGGATGAACGACAAGTGGAGAACACCCTCATTCGGATTGGGATAGCTGTTCAACACATCGGCTTCAAGGTAATTTTCTTCGAGATTCACAATCGGTGGTCTTGAATAAATACTCGCATTGTGTCCCACAGCAAAAACGGTATTTCCCATTCCATGGACGTCTTTCAAGACTTCATTTACTGTCAAGTTCTGTGGAGCTGGGTAGGAGGTGATATAGCCTTGTTCTTCTTCTAAGTTTCCAAAAGATCCCACAAAATAGGAGGTTCCAACATCCGAAAGATAAGCACCGTGAATGTTGGGGTAGAAGAAGGTACTGAGGTCAAGATCAGATGCCCATGTTTCACCTTGATCTGTACTTTCTAGAAAGCCAAAGGAAATGTTTTCGGAAGCATAACAGAGCACAAATTTAGCTTGATTGGCGAAGGCAAAATCAGTGATGTTGATGTTTTCCACAACATCTTGCTCGATGTAATACCAATTCAATCCACCATCGGTGCTTCGGAGGATTTTCCCAGTACTGGTCCCTGCTAAACCAAGGTCTTCCGTGTAGAAGTTGATGGTATTTACAATGTCTGAAGTGTCCCAGTTTTCAGGAAGTGTTGCGCTTTGCCAAAGGCCGTTTTCAAAGTAATCGATCAAGGATCCAGTGAAACAACCTGCCCCGCCAAGAAAGAGCTTTCCATTGGGCGACTTCTCGATGGATTTGAATTGACAAAATCCAGCATTTGCCGGCGAATCCAAGCTCCACGTTTCTCCGCCATCCGTTGTTTTGTAAAGGCCTCCCCAGTTGGTAAGAACAATCCATCCTTCATCTTCATTGTCCCAATGCATGTCGCTAATCACATAGCTTTGATTATTCAGGGGGGCAATACCAGAAAGATCCAAAATCTCAAAGTTGAGACCACTGTCTACTGTTTTCAAAAGGACACTATCCCCGCCGATGTAACAGGTCGTGGGATCAATGAAATGGACACATTCCAAATCGCGTTCACTCGGAGAATTCAACTGAAGCCAAGTTTCTTGTGCAAGACCAGAGATCGAAAGAAAACAGAAAAGAAGAATAGTACAGTGTTTCATAGTTTTTACTTTGGTAAAAGGTAGTTGTTTTAAAGCAGTGAAGAAAATCATCCCATAAAGCTCAGGGAAGGAGTTGGTCATCTTCTCCGTTTCAAGCCATCAACTTTTCACCATCAAGCCTCTAGCTGTAAAAGTGCTATAGCAAGGAGAATGCTTGGTTTGATGAAAGCAGGACATAGGTCCCCATCTTCGCAAGGTTCAGGTAAAGTTCCATCATGGCCTGTTGATCTCGCTGGTTCAAACCAAGGAAAGCTTCGTCAACAATGAGGCCATCTGTTTTTGCTTCATTAGCCAAGAGTCCCTTGATGAGTTGCACACGCTGCCATTCGCCTCCAGATAAAGTCTTGATTCTCCGGTCCAAGGTCAAATGACCCAATTGGGCTTGTTGGAGCTGTTGAAATAGGAGTGAAGCCGAGTGAAGCTGCTTCTTTGAACTGGAAAAAAGGATAGGCCACAGGTCTTCCAGCTGAGCAATGCTTTTGTGAAGCACATCCTGAATGGAGTGTCCTTCAAATTGATGCATCAGTACCTCTGGCTTGAAACCGGTTCCATCACAGGCTTCACACGAGTTGCTGAGATCATCCATAAAATCCATAGCAATCACTTCCTTTCCTGAACCTTTACAAAAGGAGCAACGTCCCAGCGAATGTGTTCTCGAAAAATGCCCAGTTTTCAAACCTTCCGCTTTCGATGAATCCAAGTCCTTAAAGCTTTTTTGGAGTGTTGCAGACAAGTCCAGGAAATGCAGGAGATCGGTGTTTGGTCGAGGTCGGTTTTGCTCCAAAAAGGTCACTTTGAACGATTCAGCTTTTCCTTCAACGCTCGCGAAGGGAGAACGTCCAAGAGTAAGGCCATCCATCATCACCTTACTCAAGAATTCTTTACGTTGCTTTTCATCTTCCAAATAGAGGAAATCAAGTTGAGACTCCCGAATCTTCAACGAATGGGGGAAGGGGGCTTCGAGCTGAATGTCTTCGAAGGAAGCTAAAACATGATCCGTTCCATGCTGAACAGTCGTGAAACCTTCGTCTCTGTTTTGTTCGGATTTTGAGCTTTGGGCAAGATCGTTTTTAAGCTCCCCTTGATACACCAAGCGGCCTCCTTCTTCTCCGCCTTTCGGGCCCAATTCGATGAGGTGGTCTGCACTTTCAATCAGTTCTCTCCGATGTTCAACCAGAAGAACAGTATTTCCCTTTTCCTTCAAAGTTTGAAGCATGTGCTGAAGGGCTTGGATCTGCTTTTTGTTCATCCCCCAACTCGGTTCATCAAGAATGAAAATCATACCGCTCAAAGAGGAATGACTTGCACCAGCCAATTGCAATGCTCGTTGATTTCCAGAACTCAAATTATTCTTTCCTTCCTTCAAATTTACCTCTCCCAAACCAAGCTCAATCAAAGCATTTAGGAGTGGTTTGAGGTAGCGGAAACAGCGGGCGTAAAGTTGTTGCTCTGCTGCATTCTGTGCTCCAGTTTGAAGAAAGTGATTCAAGGAATCAATGCTCATTGCACTCCAATCGTAATAAGAGTGTCCTCGATGCTTGAAAGATAAAACCCGATCATTCAGCCGTTTCCCATTGCATTTCGGACACGCATCAGTAGTGAACAAGTTCCGCAGTGCATCGGCGTTTTTATTGTCTTTTTTCAAGGAGAATTCTTGATAGAGTTCCGTCACAATTCCACGCCAAGGAGCCGCAAGTTTTTGCTCTCCGCTTCGGCTTTTGTTCTTGAATTGCCAAGTACATTCGTAGATGCGATCACCGCTCCCGTGCCAGAACAAATTCAGCTGCTCTTCATTCCAGGAATTGAGCGGACCATTCTGAAAACCGAATTCTTGGGAGAGTTGATTCCAAACCGCCATGAATTGTCCATGAGGGTTCGTGAAATAATTGAGCGCATTGTTTTGAATGAAGGCCTCGGCCAAATCCACGTTCCAATCGGCAACGAGCTCTTCTTCTCGAATGACTTGTACCTCACCTTTTCCTTTGCAGGTGGGGCAAGCCGAAGAGGCTCGGTGATACGAAAATTCGCTGGCCTCTATTTCGGTATCGTGGTGCTCCAGTTGATACAAACGAGAGAAGAGCAAGCGCAAAGGAAGCCCCATTCCCGTCACCGTTTCTACCGTGGATTTATTGTTCTTTTGGTGTTCGAACTGGCGAAGAGCAACGCATGCACTCAGTCCCTTGGCTTGTTCGAGGTCGGCAGTGTTGTTCTGTCTGAGCAAATCTTGGATGTGCGGACTCCAATTTTTTAGGTAGCGTGATTCGCATTCGGCAGCGATCGTGCCAAAGGCGAGAGAAGACTTTCCAGACCCTGATCGACCAATGATTGCGGTGATTTTTTGCTTTGGAATGACGAGATCGATGTGCTTCAGATTATTGGTGTTGACACCTTTTAGCACGATTTCATTTACCGCCTTTTTATCGTGTTTTTGATCTAAATTTTGAATGATGGGATCAAAATAGGGCTGAAGATCTTCAGAGTTGAGCAAAACATCCGCCTCCAAAAGAAGGGCTTTTCGAAAGGCATGAACGATGACGCCATGTCCAGATTCGCACAAGTTTTTGAGAAGAGCAATGAGCTTACTGAGGTCCTTCTCATGCAAGCCCGCCCCAGGTTCGTTGATGAGATACAGCTGACCATCATTTCGATTGCTTAAAAGATGTTTGGCCAGTTTTATTCTTTTCGCTTCACCACCTGAAAGACTTCCCGAAGATTGTCCCAAAATCAAATAACCCAAGCCCAAAGCATTGAGAAGCGATAGACATCGAAGAATCAGTTCATGCTTTCCCTTACCCTTTGTGAAGTGTTCCATTGCCTTCGATACGCTCATGTCGAAAACATCTGAAATGTTCATTCCGTCGAGTGTGCAAGCCAAAACCTCCTTTTTGAACCGCTTGCCAGAGCAGGTTTCGCACACCGTTTCAACCTTCCCCAAAAAGTGCATTCCCACTTCAATTTTTCCCGCACCCAAGCACGTCTCGCAACGACCACCTTTTGTGTTGAAACTGAAGTGACTTTTCTTCAAATCCAAGCCTTCCGTTTTCGCCACCTTAGCGAAGGCATCTCGAAGTAATTCAGCCAAACCGATGTAGGTTGCTGGGTTGCTCCGAGCATTTTTTCCAATCGCTTGTTGTGTAATGTGGATGGCCTCAGGAAATTGGTTTTCAATCCATAGGAAGTCTTCCTGACTTTGGGTCGAAGGGCTAGCGGGGAGAACAGAAAATTTCCCTTTGTAATCGCGCCCCGTGAAGTTCTTAGCTTTCGAAAATGAAATGGAGCCGGGGAGTTTTCTGGCTGAAGAAATTCGATTTATTTCTTGCTGAAGGAATTTGGCTGTAATCGAAGGGGCCTGTTTCAAATAGGAATCTAAAGTCCCTTGGAACAGCAGTTCACCACCTTCGCTGCCGGCTCCTGGACCAAGTTCAACGAGGTGGTCGCATTGCGCAATCATCTGAAAATCATGTTCTACAATGAAAACAGTGTTCCCAATCTCCACAAGACTTTTGAAAATGGTGATCAGTTTTTGGCGCATGCTGGGGTGCAAACCGGAGCTCGGTTCATCAAAAACATAAATCAAATCCGTCAAACCAGAATCCACCTGAGAAAGAATGTGGAGTACCTGGGACTGTCCAGAAGACATCTCGCTCAAGTTTGAATCCATGGAAAGCAGCTCAAAACCAAAATCCAGGTACTGTTTGATTTGTTTTTTCATCAGTCCGCAAACCGATGCAGCAGCGGGAATACCTTGCTCGATATCAAGTATAGAATCATGAAGTTCACGGAGAGGAAGTTCCTTGTAATGGGCGATGTTCTGGTTGAGAATGGTGAACGACAATGCCAAATCATTCAAGCGTTTTCCATTGCATGAAGGACAAGTTTTTGAACTGGTATATTTAAGAATGTTCGGGTTTCGATCTCGGGCAAGAATACCGTTCATGCTTTTCAGAATACCTTGATAGAAATCGGCTTCCCGCGCTTTTGCTTTTAAGCCCGTCCATTTTAAACGACTCTCTTCGCTATGTTTTCCAAGGGGAACTTTGATTCGTGTGGACCCGTTGAAAATGACCTCTTTTTGAGACGCACTCAAATCTTGCCATGGAATATCAATGTTGAAGTCGTGCGCTTCACAAACCATGTTCAAGGATTCCAGCGTTACTTGGGAATACATGATGTATCCGTTCGGCAGAGTGGGAGAAAGGCAGCCATCACGGAGGCTCCTTGTGGGATCTTGGATTAACTTGCCTTCATCGATGAATTCCACCCTTCCAATTCCTCTGCATTCTTGGCAGGCGCCTTCTGGGTGATGATGCGAAAAGAAACTTCTTTTGGCTTTTTGCTCAGTTTCAGATTCTGCAAAACGAGCGAAGAGGAGTCTGAAATGATCGTAGAGTCCGGTGCTTGTGCCCAACGAAGTGCTTGACTTTGTGCCCAGAACAGCAGATTGTTTCAGAGCCACTACAGGTCGTAAACCCTCAATTTCGTCCACATCTACAGGAGTAAGTTTGGGTAGGAATTTATGCTGACTACGAGGAACGAACTCCAAAAAAGCACTTTGAGCCTCCTGTGCGATCACCTCATGCACCAGGGAAGATTTCCCCGAGCCCGAGGGACCAATAACACCAATCAATTGATGGTGTGGGAGGTCCAGGGAGATGTTCTTTAAATTGTTCTCTCGTGCACCGCGAATACGAAGCGATAATTTGGGATCGTGCTTTCCATCCATGGCACAAAGTTAGCAAAGCATCTTCGCCCAACTTTATTGCTTCATTTTCGTAAGTAAGAGCATGATTTGGATAAGCAAGCAAGAAGAAAACGAGAAAATGTACATTTACTTCATGAAGTTGATTTGCACCCTTAGTCTTCTCCTCAGCGGATTGTGTTTGAATGCACAACTGGACTCCCTACTCTCGTTAAAAAGTTTTGATTCACCCACTCATGAGCTTCAAACTTATCGCGACATCGCATACTTTGCGGCTTACGAGAACATCAGTATTTCTAAAGAGTACGGTGAAAAGGCCATCGCTCTTGCGAAAGAAATGGAATCGGATTCTCTTTTGGCATTGGCTTACAACGACGCCACTTTTGCATACCATAGCGAAGGAAATTACACCCGATTAAAGGAATTGGGAGAAATGAGTTTGGCCTTGAGGGAAGCATCGGGAGACCGAGCGGGCATTGCAGCGAGTAGATCGAAAATTGCCCTTGCTCACCAAGAAATGGGCAATCTTAAGCTCGCCATGGAAGAGTATTCCAAAGCCGCAGAGATCTATTTAGAATTGGGCGATGCCTACCGTTCGGCACAAATAAAAAATAACGTTGGAAACCTTCTTGGTGTTGCTAAAAGCTATCGAGAGGCTCATGACACTCAGTTGGAAGCAGCCAAGCTATTTCTTGAAGTTGGAGATTCTTTGAGCTACCTCTTGGCCAGAACCAACGCCGCTTCACAGCTCATTTCTTTGAACGAACGAACTGCTGCCGAGCAAATCTTGAAGGAAGATCTCGCCCTTGCTCAAAAATTAGAATCCATCAGAACTACTGAATACTTTCGAAATTTGGGTGTCATCAATGAGCTCCAAGGAGATTATTTATCAGCCAAGAGCAATTTCGAGAACATTTTAGGATGGTATGAAGAAGTTGGGAGTAAGTCGGGAATGGCCTTTGCGCACGCTCGTTTGGCTCGAACCGATATCAAATTGAACCTTCTTCGCAGCGCTAAAAATCATCTATTTGAAGCAGAAGCGCTGTATGGCAATATTGGTTCATGGAAAGAGAAGGAGCATCTTTATCAGAGTTTTGTTGATTATTATTCAGCCAAAAGAACCTTCAAAAATGCCATTGAGTATGTTGATCTGGTAAATGCATACCAAGATTCCATGTTGCAAGAGGAAGCACAGATAACGGTGATTTCTCTGGAAAAGCAACTGGAACTGAAGGAAAGCAAGGCAAAAGCGCTCGCCAATCAGCTTGAAGCGGAAAAGGAGAGGGCTGCCAACGAGGTAAAAGACCTGTGGATTAAAGGAATCATTGTTTTTGCAGTACTTCTTTTGATTGCACTCTTCCTCTTCGCTCGTAAAAGAATTGCTCAAAAAGAAGCAAAGCGAAAAGCCATCGCCCTGGAGGCGCAAGAAGAAAAAGTGCGTATTTCAAGAGATTTGCACGATCATATTGGCGCTGAGCTCACCTTAATAACGAGCAAGTTGGATGTGCTTTCCTACCGAAGTGAAGATGAAGAGTTGAAAGGACAATTGGACGCCATTTCTGATTTTAGCAGAGGAGCGATGCAGGAATTGCGCAAAACCATTTGGGCGGCCAAGGAAAATGCCATCAGCTTAAGCGACTTCGGTGAGGAATTGAATCGTTTTCTCGAGCGTTTTGAAGTGGAATCCAACGTTGATTTTCCGAGAATTGCCGAAGAAATTCCGGCCAGCAAGGCTTTGGGAATTTACCGAATTTGTCAGGAAGCAGTGAACAACGCCATCAAACATGCCAATTGCAGCAACATCACCATCAAGATTCGCTCAGAACAAGAGGTCTTCTCTTTTCAGATCATTGATGATGGAAAAGGCTTTGAAAGCGAAGGGGAAAACATGGGCAACGGACTCAACAATATGAAGGCAAGAGTGCTCGCTTTGGGCGGACAATTTAAACTGGAGAACAATGGCGGAACCCAAATTTCCTTCGACATTCCAAAGACCATGTAACTTGGAACGTGAGAGGTCTTCGATAGGAATACGGCATTCTTCGTAGCTCGAAATCAGTGTTTTGTGCGATTTTTGTTCAAAGCCCTGAACATGATCCAAGTAGGAATTATCGACCCCAAAGCCATACTGGCTGAAGTGATGAAAGAGAAAGTTGAACTGTCTCCCGATTTCACTGCCGAGCTGATCCAAGATTTTTCACCAGTCCTCTATCGTGAAGAAAGCAAATACGATGTGATATTGGCCGATTTGTCGACGATTTTGGTTTTAGAAGATTCTTTGAGTCTTAGCCATTCAATTCCACTATTGTTGACCAGTTCTTTTGTTGATTTAGAGAGCCAGATACAGGCCTACCTACTCGGAGCAAGAGGGTTGGTTTCCAAGTCTTTCCGGCCTGAAGTTCTTCATCGCAGTATCTTTCAGTCTTTAGAGGGAGGGATAGAACTCTCTTATACAATGAGAACGGAACTCAAGGCATTCGCCGGGTCTGCTTCATACGCTCAAGTAAGGAACGATCAGGAGCGAGCGTTGATTCAAATGATCGTAAAAGGAAAAAGCATGGAAAGCGCATCTCTTCGTTTGGGGCTGAAAAAACGAGAGATTCATCAATCATTAAGAAAAGTATTTTCCTTGATGATTTCTATTAATGACTGATTGCTAGAAAATTGGTGAACTTTGGTTAAGATTATTGGATTTCGTAAATTACATTTGTCCGACAGTTCACATGATTCGTTTTTAACATGCATCGTTTCGGCTTGATATTTTTGTGATTTAAAAATACTGAAACTTACTTATGCCCTCATACCTTGTTGTTGATGATCACCCTTTGATTGCTGAAGCTATCGACTACTTTGTGAAGAAGAATGTTGGAGAATACAATCAAATTGTGATTACTTCTTGCCAGCGCCTTGAGCAGTGGTTGAAGAAGAAGGATGAAGTTGATTTTATTTTATTGGATTTGAACTTGTCAGATGGTGATACACGTCCTTATGTAAAGCCTTTACTCTCAAAAGCCCCACGCTTATTTATTTATTCAGCAGAGGTGGCAAATGACGATGTGAGAAATTGGATCAACGCAGGCGCCACAGGAGTAATTTCAAAATCAGATTCCTTGTCCGATCTTTTGGCTGCATTTTCCAGTGAAAATGGGACGACCTTCTTAAGCCATAGTATCAAAGATCAGTTACTGAGTGGGGTGATGAAAGCCAAGGAAGAAAGGGACTTGGAGGTCATCCTTAGCACAAGAGAAAAAGAAGTGCTTGACCTAGTGCTTCAGGATAAAAAGAATCAAGAGATCGCAGAGGAGCTGTTCATCAGTATCAAAACGGTAGAGTCGCACAAAAGAAACATCTTCGCAAAATACGAGGTGCGCAGTGCCATTGGTCTCATTCAAAAACTCAATCAAAGGTAAATGTATGTCATAAGGGTTTCACTTATGTAAATTCAGACTGCTACCTATTTCTTAACGTAAGTTCTCATTCCATCTTTGTACTCAACTTAGACGGAATAACATGAATAACAAAACGAGAGAGATTATCATCCTGCATCCCAACGAAACGGCGAATCTGATTAACCTTAATTTGATTCGACATGTCAATTCCAACTTAAAAGTTAGCGCTTTTGAATTAGAAGAATCATTTTTAGCCTACCTAGAAGATTTTCGAGGTTCCCTTTTCTACGTGTATGTTCACGAACGTTTCTCAAATGACATCAAAGCACTCCTGAGAAGAATTATTTCAGCACAAAAAGACGTTCAACTCTTGATCATCAATGAAGGCGATTATCAAGTTCAAAGAGGTTTGGATGTCAAAAGAATACATCAAAACTTTCTCCTTGAAGAGATCATTCAAAACCTGAGTTATTGAATTTCGATGAATGAGAATTTAATGGAGATGGGAAAACTTGCGAAAAGTGCTTATTTAGAGCTGGAGTTGTATCCTCAGAGTTTTTCCTTTTTCAATTGGGCTCGGCAATATTAAGTAATAACTCCCCGGTTTCAAGTGGCTGACATTGATTCCTTTATCGCCGTAATACCCTCTCCAGCACTCGCGTCCGATGGAGTCGAAAAGAATGAGCTCTTGGTTTGGTTTGGGGCGACTCGTCAGCTGAACCCAAGCGTTGGAAGGGTTAGGGTAGGCGCGAACTTCTTCTTGCGGTGATTCCCATACCTGAGTTTCACATTCCAATTCCAGTACCCGTTGCCAAATATCATCGTGCAAATTGGTAGAAACGAAACTGTCGTCATTGGAATTTCCCATCCTCACAATGATCAAGTCTTGGCTTGGTGAAATGCTGAGAATTTGTCCGTTTTTACCCAATGCTGCGAAAACATCGTCCGGTGCATTTGGACTGATTGGACCAGGAATTTGAAACTGGAACCCGGGGAGCATATGAGCATTTTGTCCGTTCAACCACCACAAATATCCGTAAGAGGGGTTAAGGTCTTGTGAAGGGGTAATCATGGCGTTGAAATATTCCATATCACTCATGATATTTAGTCCATCCCATGTTCCACTGTTGGACATCAGCACCCCAAACCTCGCCATATCTCTTGGTGTAGAGAAAAAGACATTGTTGAACCCCAAACTCACGAAGGCACCTTGCAAACCGATGGGGATTCCCAGGCGGGTATAGGTATAGAAGTTGAGGTTCATCCCTGTGCCGCTTTGAATTACTTGGTCGAGTAGGGTATAGGGAGCATTGTGATAAGCCCAGCGTTCATTCGGAGGAGCAAGGCAGGTCAAACACTCAGGATCGGTGCAATCCACATCAATATCCACATCGTTCAAACCGCTCGTCATGCTCAGTTGATTTCGAACGGTAATTTGAATTTCGTCTTCTGGCGAACAACTCGTCCAAGCTTCAGACAAGTAGTTGCTGCTTGGCGCTTCGATATCAATCAAACCTTCTTCTTGAGCCATACCACACATAAAGGCGGTAATTGTTTTTCCTGCAGATGCCCAATACCACAAACTATCTTGAGTAAAAGTGCCATAGTACTTTTCAAGCACAATTTTGCCACCTTTCAGAACGATGAAAGCCTTGCTGTTTTCGGTTTCAAGAAAATCATACAGTTCATTGATGTTCTCTTCACACCAGCCCAGAGAATCAGGAGAGAGGGTTTCCCAATCGTCTCCAACTACCGGTGGAAAGTAATTATCCTGAGCATGAATGAGCGAAGCAATGAAGAGCAGGCTGAAAAAGAGAATGGAGTAAATTGAAAAGCGCATTAGCTTTCGTTTTTAGTTGTTTTAGCAATAGGAAGGTAATGAAAAGAGCTTAGAGCATCACAAAACAAACACAAGTTCGGCCCCTCGGAATACCATTCCAAGTTCCTTTTCGTTATCATTGCGCTATAAGTCCTTGCTAGAAGCTATGAAGACCTTCTTATCCTTGTTCAAAAAGATTCACTTTCATCTTGTGCTGATTGCCATTGGTACCCTTGCGTTCTACCAGCAATACCGGGTGTCGTTCAATAACGATGAATGGTCCAAAGTAGTGAAGGTCGATGGAAAAGGTTATTACGCCTACTTGCCTGCCGTTTTCGTGTATCAAGATTTGAATTTTGGATTTTTTGAAAAAGTGGAGGTAGAGGGCGCTGCCGATCCAAATCAGATTTACTGGTACATCTATAATTATGAGGGAAACAGAACCAACAAGTACTTCGCTGGAACTGCTTTGGCCATTTCTCCTTTTTTCTTGATGGCACACGGGTACTGCTATTTGAGCGGAGAGGAGATGTCTGGATTCTCCTTCCCATACATGTTCATGCTGGGAATGGCGGCTTTGTTTTATTTCCTTTTGGGCATTCACTTATTGCGGAAAACAATGGAATTGGCTGCTGTCCGACCCTGGGTGATTGTCCTTTGTATGCTCGGTTTAGGACTATCGAGTAACGTCTATTATTACACCGTCAGAGAGTTCAGCATGTCGCATGTGTACTCTTTTGGCTGGGTGAGCATTTTTGTTTTCGGGGTGAAGTCCTTTTTCGTGAAGCAGCATTGGAAACACCTCTTGCTTGCTGCATTTGCCTTGGGGATGATCATTCTTATCCGACCGGTCAATGGCTTGGTGGTCTTTGCCATCCCACTCATCGCAGGATCGTTCTTGGTCTTAAAAACAGGCTTCAATGCATACATCAAAAAGTTACCCTTGGTGTTGGGAACCCTCTTACTTCCGGTGCTTATTGCTTCAATTCAACTGGTGATTTACAAGATTCAAACCGGACAATGGTGGGTGTATTCTTATGCCAATGAAGGCTTCAACTTCTCTTCTCCGGAGATCTTTAACTTTCTGTTGAGTTATAAAAAAGGACTCTTTGTGTATTCCCCCATCTCTTTTGTCATTGTCCTGAGCACCTTGCTAGCCGTCATCTTTTCTAGACAAAAGCTGAGCAGTGTTCGTTTTCAAGGCATCAGTTTTCTCGCCTTTTTTGCTCTTATCGTCTATGTTTTGAGCAGTTGGTGGATGTGGTTCTATGGAGGGAGTTTTGGCTCAAGGGTGATGGTGGAGTTTTATCCCTTTTTCTTTTTCGCCTTCGCTGGCGTCATCAATGCAAAAAAGCCAGTCTATCTGCAAGTTGGATTGGTGGTACTGACCCTGTTGTGCATTCAACTGAACTTGGTCCAAACCCAACAATACATCTCTGGAGCCATTCATTGGGTAGACATGGACAAGGAGTGGTATTGGAGGATCTTTCGTTTGTACTAAAATTTCAATTGCTTATGAAATGAAAGCGTACGAGAGTTTTAGCTTCGAGCTTTCACACTTTCTCTAAGCGACTTATCGATCAACCGGAAGAGCACCTTCGCGTCTTTTTCCTCCAGTTGCTTTCCAAATCGGTGCTCTTTTCCTTGGTAAGAAAAACCGATGGTATCTCCGCCGATCACGTAAGAAGAACGGTCCATAAACTCCATAAATTTACTGACGTTGTAGGGGATGAGGTAAAGTTTCTTGACGTTCTCGGGGAGGAAAGTTCGCGCTCTACCGTAATTTCCGTAGGCATTTTTAATGTTCATTCCCTCTTCGTTGATGAGGATCATCTCTTTTCCGATGAGTCTCCAAAGCAGTGTTTTTCCTAGGCGGAGGATGAAATACAATGCAAAGGCAGTGGCGATTCCAAAGAAAATGGCATCGCTTTGGGCAGTGGTGTTTTGCCAGTAATAGAAGAATACACCTCCACATCCCGCCATTCCAATCCACCAAAGGGCCATGAGTGCAAGATTGATTTTAGAAACTTCTTGGGTGATGATGACACTCACACCAATTTTCTTCTTTTGAAATGTAACTCGATCTCCTATGGCAATGGGTGTGTCTTTACTTCCGCTCATGATACTAAATTTTTCTTCGTCACTTCTTCATAAATCACTTCGTACTGCGGCAAAACTTTGCTGATATCGAAGTCGAAAGCGCGCTCTTTTGCATTCTTGGCAAATTTCTTCAATCGCTTTTCATCGCTCAGCACGTAAATGGCGTTTTTAGCCATATCATCTACGTCACCCACGTCGGACATCATCCCAGAAACACCGTGTCGGTTCACTTCTGGAATTCCACCCGTATTGGTTGAAATGACGGGAATACCGGCGGCCATTGCTTCAAGGGCAGCCAAACCGAAGCTTTCACTTTCAGATGGAAGGAGAAAGAGGTCTGAAATGGCCAGGACTTCGGTAGGGTTTTTCAATTTGCCAAGGAAAATAACGTCTTCACACGTTTGCAATTCTCGGCAGAGCATTTCAATTCTGTTTCGTTCCGGACCATCACCAACCAAGACCAATTTCGAAGGAATCACTTTTCTTACTTGGGCGAAAACCCGGACAATATCATCCACTCTCTTTACCGCTCGGAAGTTCGAGATGTGTGATAGAATCTTTTCTCCATTTGGAGCATGAGCCTCTTTCAAATCGGTATTTGCCTCGAAGTTGAAGGAGTCCATGCAGACAAAGTTGGGAACAACAGAAATGTCTTTGTTCACTCCAAACAACTTGTAGGTGTCGTTCTTCAAACTGCTCGAAACGGCGGTTACAGCATCGCTTTTGTTGATGGCAAAGGTGATGACCGGCTCAAAAGAGGGATCCTTACCCAAAAGGCTGATGTCTGTTCCGTGCAAGGTGGTCACAACGGGAAGGTCGATTCCTTCAGCTTCAAGAATTTTTTTCGCAGTGTAGGCGGCTGAAGCGTGAGGAATGGCATAATGCACGTGAAGGAGGTCGAGCTTTTCATAACGCGCAACATCCACCATTTTACTTGCAAGGACAAGCTCGTAAGGAGGATAGTCGAAAAGTGGGTAATCAGAAACGTTCACCTCGTGGTAATAGATATTCTTTCTAAAACTCCCTAATCTCACGGGTTGATTGTAGGTGATGAAGTGAATTTCATGTCCTTTCTGGGCCAATGCTTTTCCTAGTTCTGTAGCTACAACTCCTGAACCTCCAAAAGTGGGGTAGCATACGATTCCGATCTTCATTCTTTTCATTTATCCTTCGGCTTTCCAGTCGGGAAAGAAATTTTGTTCTTGTTTTCGCACTTTGGCTTTCTTCAAGGCTTCGTAGATCACTGCTTGAATGTTGGTTCGAATATCCATATTCAACAACTTTCGGTTCTCTGCGTTGGGGTAAACCCTGTTGGACAAAAATACATAAACCAAACCTTCTTTTGGGTCGGCCCAAGCCATTGTACCGGTAAAACCAGTATGACCGAAGCTAAGTTCACTGGCTTCCGGAGAAGTAGGTCCTGTTCCTTTTTCCAATGCGGGTTTATCAAAGCCAATTCCTCTGCGCACATCGTCGTCGCAGTAGTGGCAGGTGGTGAAGAGTTCCAACACGCTTTCGCTGAGGTAGCGCTGTCCGCCATACATTCCACCATCCAAAAACATTTGCATCATGGCAGCGAGATCAAATGCAGTTGAAAAAACACCGGCATGACCACCTACTCCGCCCATCATTGCTGCTCCCGGATCATGTACATGACCTTGAATCAATTGTCCGCGAAACAGCATGTCAAACTCAGTAGGGGCAATGATGGATTTGTCCATGCGCTCAAGCGGGTGGTAGCCCATGCTGCTTAAACCCATTGGCGTGTAGAAAACACTATCTACATAATGATCCAAACTGCATCCACTCACTTTTTCTACGATGGACTTGATGTAGTAATATCCTAAATCGCTGTACTTATACCCCTCTCGACTCCTCAATCCACTCGCCAAAATCTCCCCGTACATGTTCTGAGCGTAAGCATCTTGGATGAAAAGGTTCTCGGCTACTTGGGTTTGAAAGCCGGGTTCCGCTTTTTTTCGATAGAGTTCAGGTTTAAGTCTGCCCTTGTCTAAAGTCTCCATGTAAAAAGGAATCCAAGACTTCAATCCGGCCACATGGGAGAGCATGTCTTTGATTTTGATGTGAAAATGTTCTGTGGTGTCCGGCAGGTCCAAGTAGTCACAAAGCCAGTAGTCCACATCCACTTTCCCTTCGTCTTGAAGTCGCATCATTGCAGCGGTTGAAGCAACAATTTTGGTGATCGAAGCAATGTCGTAAACGGTTTCTGAATTCACGGCCTCTTTGTTCTCGTAGGTCAAATAACCGTAGCTTTTATCCCAAAGAATGTTGCGATCTTTGATCACAAGCACGCGACAACCGGGGTAAGCTTGAGCTTCAATTCCCGCCTCAGCAATGCTGTCAATTTTTAAAAGGTCTTCTGTTTTCCAACCAATCATTTCCGGACTAACAGACCGAAGCCTGGTCAAACGTTCTGGAGGGCTTCCAGCTCCATATCTGAAGTGTTTATTTACGGATACTGGTAATCGTCCGTTCGCACCGGCCGCTCCGAAAAGCATTTGTGCGCAGGTCTTGATTGTCGCTTCATCGTCGTGATATCCAATCACTAAAGCATCCATGTTTTCCACCCCTTCGAGGGTTTTAAGCACGTATGGATTGGCAAAGATGTTGAGGATAACGTCCGTTTGTTCGTTGATTTCATTCGCGAGTCGCATGGACTGTTCGCTCACTCCGTAGTTGCGGTAAGCACTGTTGCTCGTATTCATGAAATTGATCACCACCAAGTCATATTTCCCCAACTGCGCACTGAGGTTTTTGGTGGTTTCAAAATCCGCTTTTCGAACTACCGTGAAATAATCCATTTGCGCATGAACTTTGGCAGACGATTCAAAGGCGAGTGCTTTCTCTTTCTGATCGCAGACATTCAGCACGGCAATTTTTTTTCCCTCGAGTTGTTGAATGGGAATGAGGTCCTCGTTCTTCAAAACAGTCATCGATTGTTCAATGACTTTCTGATGCACCCCCTGGGCAAGTTCATTGTTCAGGTCTTCATAAAGTCCTTTGGTCACCACTCCTTCAAAGCCAAGAGCTCCCGTCCATGCCTTTGCTTTTAAGATCCGTGAAACATGCTGATCAAGCTCGGTTTCTGTAAGTTCACCCTTTTCAATAGCAGCTTTGATGAGCGCGCTTGCTTTAGGAACATCACCTGGAAAAAGGAGGATGTCGTTACCTGCTAAAAGTGCTTTGAGGTCCACTTCCCCTGGCTCATAAAACGAAGCTACTCCGTTCATGTTCAGGGCGTCGGTGAAGATGAGTCCGTCAAAAGCCAATTCTTCGCGAAGCAAACGCGTAACTACCTCGTGCGATAGGGTAGTAGTATTGCTATCAAGCGATGGGACTTTAAGGTGAGCAATCATCATGCTTCCCAAACCTTGGGCAATTAATTGGCGGAAAGGATAGAGTTCAATGCTGTCAATGCGGTTTCGAGGGTGAGGAATGATGGGCAGACCTTTATGACTATCCACATCGGTATCTCCGTGTCCGGGAAAATGTTTTGCATTGGCCAAGACGTGTTGGTTTTGCAATCCTCTCATGTATGCTGCTCCTAAACGCGCAACCAGCTGTCGGTTTTCACCAAAGGAGCGTGAACCAATCACGGGGTTTTTAGCGTTGTTATTGACATCCACCACAGGAGAAAAACTAACGTGAACTCCCATTCGTTTGAGTTGGCGTGCCATCTCTTCCCCATATTCATACACCAATTCTTCGTCTCTACTCGCTCCCAAGGACATTTCACGGTGGTAGCGGATGGTGCTATCCAATCGCATCGAAAGTCCCCACTCCGCATCCATAGCGATGAGCAAAGGCGTTTTACTGATGGATTGGTATTGGTTGGTAAGATTGGCTTGACGCAAAGGACCACCCTGCATGAAAATGAGTCCGCCAATGTGTTGGTTTTTAATCAGGCTTGTAATCTCCTCTTGGTGTTTTGCTCCACGATTGGAATAGGCTGCAACCATGAATAATTGACCGATTTTTTCATCCAAGGACATGGAAGAAAGGAGGCTATCGGTATTGTGAGAATTTTGGATGAGGAATGGAGGAGGCAAACAGCGATAATCTTGTGCCATGGATGCCCATCCTAAAAAAATACACAATGCCGATAATAGGGTGTTTTTGCTCATGTTTTCGTCCTTCCTTCTAAGCTATAAAAGTAAAACGAGTTATTGAAGGGAATGGTGTGAAGGTGAGGTACTTTTCAACAAGACCAAGTCGATGGAAGGGTGCTTGAGGTAGTGGTTCATGCGGATGGAGAAGATTTTTTGCTTCATCCACAAAAGAAAGGTGTGCAGCGGTGAAGTTACAGTTGGAAAGTTTTGAGCATTGAAAGGGAGTCCCGACCTTTAATACGGCCGGTGGCGGTGGGGGTGGGGTGGGGCCCACGAGGGCCAGGTTTATCCCGAAAAAAAATCGATTTTTTTTAATTTTTTACACTGTCAGCCGCTGCTTCCGTCTCCAAAAGGACTCGCTTTGCATGTCCCAACATGAACTGAAACTGCTCCTCCAAGGTCAGATTCGAATTATCAATCACAATGGCTCCCTCAGCTTGCTTCAAAGGATCATGCTCCCGGCTGGAATCAATGCGATCTCGAGTATTCACATTTTCCAATACTTCTTGGAAAGAGATATCAATTCCTTTGTCTTTCAATTCTTTAAAACGTCTTTCGGCCCGAATATGCGCTTCAGCCGTCATAAAAAACTTCAACTCAGCATCAGGCAAAACAACACTTCCAATGTCTCGTCCGTCCATAATCAC
Source organism: uncultured Flavobacteriales bacterium (assembly GCA_938085105.1). GTDB lineage: Bacteria > Bacteroidota > Bacteroidia > Flavobacteriales_D > Sanyastnellaceae > CALKGK01. Next base: position 26,654 of record CALKGK010000057.1, on the reverse strand, counting down.
TCCTCGATTTTCAGCCATTCTTTGCTGTAATCGAACCAACTTTAATCGAACTTGACGAATGGTGCTGATCGGACTAACGTACTTCGAAACCTGCATCGAGCGAATTTCCTTCTCTACATTGCTTCCGTTGAGGTAGGTCTCTACATTCAAGGTTTTTGGATTGTACTTGAAGGTGATGTATACTTTATCCAAGTACTCCAATAAGCGCTCTTCTTTAACACCTTCTGAATCAATCAATTTGTTCTGAAGTGCATACAAGGCCATCGCGCGGTACATGGCTCCTGTGTCAACATAAATGTAATTGAGCTCTTTGGCCAAGGCTTTGGCAAGCGTACTCTTTCCACACGATGAGTGCCCATCAATGGCTACGTTGATTTTTTTCTTCAAAACAGTTTCGGTTTGATGCGAATATACCGCAATTCGCATTGAGGACAAAAAAGTGATGAACGAGAAGTGATTTTACTTGTCAATGACGTAAAATTACCTTTTCCAAGACTGTAGGTTGGTGCTGATGGAGAACTGGTTGGATGCTCCGGCCAAATGAAAGGTGCTCCGTCCATAGGAGATGTGAAATCGTTTGATCTGAATGCCTGCTCCAAATGAGAAGCCAGCAGTACCCGGCTTGGAACCAACTTTCAACTCTTGCCTTCTTCGATAATTATATCCGAACCTCAAATGAAATTGGTCTGAAAGCAATAACTCCGCCCCAATGGTGACGTGACGCATAAGTTGGTCGCCAAATTGGAAATTCGCTCCTCCACTGGTTTCCCCTGTGATGGGATCAGTCACTTCTTGCGAGTTGGGGTCGTCATAAGTCAAATCCCATTGCTGGAGCTGATCGAAAGTGAGCATGAAACGAAATGGTGCATGTTTCAATTGCTTCACAAAAGAAACTTGGATGTCCAAAGGCAAGGTGTCCCTTACATCTGTGAAAGAATTGACTTGGGTTCCGAGGTTCCGCAACATCAAATTGGCAGAGAACTTTCGTTTGGGATTCACATAAAGCGCACTTGCATCAAGCGCGAGTGCAAAAGAGGAGTACTGAGCCAAGGTGCTGTATATGGCTTTCACATTCGCTCCAAGGGTCCAGGAGCTGTCAACGGGAATACCTACTCCTCCTTGAAAAAGGTAGTCTCCCGCGTTGAAGGTGCCCAATTCAACTCCGGCAGCATCATAACGCGTCATGCTTCCGTAACTCAAATATTGAATTCCAGCCATGAAGATGAGGTCGGAACTGTCCGCCTTGTAAGCCATGGACGCGGTTCCCATGTTGCTCCCTTCAAAATAATTCAAGTAAGAAAGGTTCAGTTGGAGGTGCTGAGTGGAGTCCAAAAGACTTGGATTCGCCATGCTGAGTTGAATATCCCCATCGTTTACCGCATTGGCAAAACCGCCCAAAGCACTGGCTCTGGCAGACGTAGGGATGTCCAAAAAGGCATAGGTGTTTTGTCCACCAATGGATTGAGCAATGGCTCCTCCAGCAATCAACAAGAGTAAAAGGGAAAGCGTTGTTTTCAATACGGTCTTAATTCCATTTTCAAACGCAAGGTACAAAGTCTTATTGTCCCTTGCCGATTTTACAAAGGCACAAACTTAACAATCGCTTTCTCTTGATTCCAGGCCTCTCTGAATTCCAAGTGCTTATGCAATGCTCAAAGGAGAGTTCACTTGTTCATCCAAAAGGGCAAGCTGAATGACTTCCGACATTTCACTCACATAATGAAACTTCAGCCCTTTCAAATATCGTGGATTGATTTCCTCAATGTCCATTTTGTTCTTCTTGCAGAGGACAATTTCTCGAATTCCAGCACGTTTCGCAGCGAGGATTTTTTCCTTAATTCCACCAACGGGCAATACTTCTCCTCGTAGGGTGATTTCTCCAGTCATGGCAAGGTATTTTCTCACTTTTTTCTGGGTGAAGGCAGACGCTAGGGCGCTGAGCATCGTAATTCCCGCGCTCGGACCATCTTTCGGTATCGCTCCTTGAGGTACGTGGATGTGAACGTTCCACTTGTCAAAGATTTCCTGCTCCAAGCCCAGTAAATCGCTGTGTGCTTTGAGGTATTCCATGGCGAGGATGGCCGATTCCTTCATGACATCACCGAGGTTTCCAGTAAGCGTGAGTTTTCCTTTTCCTTTGGTCAATGAGGTTTCGATGAAGAGGATGTCTCCACCCACAGGAGTCCATGCCAAACCGGTCACCACACCAGCGGTGTCATTTCCAAGGTATTTGTCTTTTTCTCTTGATGGGCCTAGAATTTTTTGAAGTTGATCCACTTGCATGCTGGTCTCAAAGTTTTCTTCCAAGGCTATCTCTTTCGCTCTAAAACGAACGAGTTTTGAAATGCGCTTGTCCAATCCCCGAACACCCGATTCATTGGTGTAGGCTTCCACCACCTTTTCGATGAGCTCATCGGGAATGATGATTTGCTCTTCTGTTAAACCGGTGTCTTTAATGTGCTTTGGAACAAGGTGTCTTTTAGCAATTTCAACCTTTTCTTCAACGGTGTATCCACTCACTTCAATGATTTCCATTCGATCGCGAAGTGCGGGTTGAATGCTTTGGAGTGAGTTGCAGGTGGCGATGAACATGACTTTGCTCAAATCGTAGTCCAACTCCAGGTAGTTGTCGTAAAACTTACTGTTCTGCTCGGGGTCTAGCACTTCGAGCATTGCTGAAGATGGATCGCCGTGGTGGTCTCGACCCAATTTGTCGATTTCGTCCAAAACAAAAAGCGGGTTGGATGTTTCTGCTTTTTTGACATTTTGAATAACTCTTCCTGGCATTGCGCCGATGTAGGTTTTTCGGTGACCACGGATTTCTGCCTCGTCTCTTAGTCCGCCCAAACTCATTCTCACATACTTTCTTCCCAACGCTTCTGCTACCGATTTCCCCAGAGATGTTTTACCTACACCTGGAGGTCCGTACAAGCAGAGAATCGGTGCTTTCATGTTTCCCTTCAGCTTCAAAACAGCCAAGTACTCAATGATGCGCTCCTTCACTTTTTCCAAACCATAATGGTCCCGATCCAACACTTCTTGAGCGTGTTTTAGATCAAAATTATCTTCGCTGTACTCGTCCCAAGGCAAGTCCAACAACAAATCGATGTAGTTGGCTTGAACGCTGTATTCTGCGCTTTGAGCATTGATTCTTTCCAGTTTCTTGATCTCCTTGTCGAAGGTTTTTTGAACGTGTTCCCCCCATTTTTTGGTCTTAGCCCGCTCTTTTTTGCTGAGGATTTCGCTTTGAGTGGGATTGCTGCCCAGCTCTTCCTGAATCTGCTTCATTTGCTGATGCAGGAAGAATTCTCTCTGTTGCTTGTCAATATCCACCTTCACTTTGCTCTGAATGTCGTTTTTCAAACGGAGCATTTGGAGTTCTTTGGTGAGCAATTGCAGTACTTTTTCAGCGCGTTCCTTGAGGTCTTTCAACTCCAGAAGTTTCTGCTTTTCATCCACCTCCGCGTTCATGTTGGAGGAGATGAAGTTCACCAAGAAAGAAAGACTGTCAATGTTTTTGATGGCGAAACCTGCTTCACTCGGGATGTTCGGACTCTGGTTGATGATCTTCAGAGCCAGTTCCTTTAATGACTCCTGCAGTGCAGTGTTTTCTTCTTTCGTTGCACCTGATTTTGCTTCGTCAAATTCAAGAATCTGAGCGCGCATGAAGGGCTCTGTTTGGGTGATTTCGGTCCACTCAAATCGTTTTTTCCCCTGAATGATCACCGTCGTATTTCCATCGGGCATCTTCAGCATTTTGATAATGGAAGCAACAGTACCAACAGGATTGAGGTCTTCGGCGTTGGGTTCTTCGATGTCGCCATCGATTTGCGAAACCACACCAATAATCTTATCTGTTTTTTGTGCTTCGTTGATGAGGCGAATGGACTTGTCTCTACCAACGGTAATGGGAATTACTACACCAGGAAAGAGAACAGTATTTCTCAAAGGAAGAATAGGGAGGTTCTCCGGTGCTTTTTCTTTATTCATGGCCTCTTCATCTTCGGTAGAGATGAGAGGGATATAGTCATTGTCAACAGCTTCGTCAGCGGCCAACCAAAGTTTCTCGTCAAACGACATATTCACGTCAATTTGTCACGTTCCTTCATTGAAACGATCACGCACCCCCTATGCCAATGATTGTGCCATTGGGGTAAAACGGAAATATTGTCGGGTAGCTCTACTTTTTGCCTCGATATTTTTGAGTGATGCTGAAAATGTGTCCCAAAATCGAGCGTTTCTTTTCGTCAAAGCTCACCTTTCTTCTTGCGCAAACTTTTTCTGCGGTATCGAATGCAGCTTCAATTTGGTATTCGACAAAACCATCTGGGCTGCCCCAAGAGAAAGAAGGAATGAATTTGGAAGGGAAGTCTCCTCCATAGATGTTTGCGTTCACCCCAACAGTAGTGCCTGTATTGAACATGGTATTGATCCCGCACTTGCTGTAATCTCCCATCATCAAACCGCAAAATGTAAGACCACTATTGGTGTACTCGTCTTTGGCGTAAGACCAAGTTTTAATTTCGCTGTAGTTGTTCTTGAGGTTGGAGGTATTGGTGTCGGCCCCCAAGTTGCACCACTCACCGATGATGCTGTTCCCCATGTAGCCGTCATGACCTTTGTTGCTGTATCCCAGAAGAATGGAGTTTCCCACCTCACCGCCAACTTTGCAATGCGGACCGATGCTCGTAGCTCCGTAAATTTTAGCGCCCATCTTTAAGGTAGCGTGGCTGGAGAGCGAAAACGGTCCACGAACGTGGCATCCTTCCATCACCTCGCTGTTTTCATCAATATAAATCGGACCCTCATTCACGTTGAACGTGCTGGCGTATAGCTTGGCAGAAGGGTGGATGAACAATTTTTCGGGGTCACCAATCAGGGTGCAATGGTGCGGAAGTGGCGCACTCTGCTTGCCTTGTGTCAAGAGTTGAAAGTCTTGAGCTAGGGCAAGATGGTTGAGTTGGAAAAGGTCTGGAAGATGACTGATCTCTAAAATGTCATCGCTCCATTCATCCAATTCATTCGCTCCTATGCTGGAGGTGAGTTCTTCTCTAGAGCGTTTTCGCGTGCTTCTAAAAGCGACCAACTGGCCTCCCTTACGTAAACCCTGTTCGTCTTCCAGTGCGTGAATTGCATTTATCAGTGCTTGACTTGGAGAAAATCGCGCATTGATGTAAATTATAGGGCCCTGAGTTGTGGGTAGCGCTTCTTGAAGGTAGTTTTCCGTTAATGCTCCCACGGGAGAGGTCAATACATGCATCCATTTTTCTCTTATTGTGGAGATTCCAAAACGAAGATCACAGATGGGACGAGTGAAAGCGAGTGGGAGGAAGGCCGTTCTAAGCGAATCGTCGAAAAGCAGATAGTGCATGATATTAAGGTTGAACTATGGATAAGAATCGGGGCAAAGGTAAGAGAACAGATACTTTAGAATTATTTTCGTGAATGAACTTTTTAAAACCAGTAGTGTTTGAGTAGAAGAATACCATTATTCATGCAACAGTTTTCAATCAAGGATCTTGAGAATTTTACGGGCATCAAAGCACACACTATCCGTGCTTGGGAGCAACGTTACGATCTTCTTACGCCGAAACGTACGGACACCAACATTCGTTTTTACACGGATGCTGACTTGAAACTGCTTCTGAATATTGGTTTGCTGAATAAGCTCGGTTATAAGATTTCTAAGATTTCCGAGATGTCGGATAAAGAGATGCAAGCCGCCATAGCGGAGGCGAATAATCCTGAAGGACAAGAAGCACATTATTTGAACATGCTCAAATTGGCCATGTTGAATTATGATGAGGCGCTATTCCATCAGATTGCAGATCACTTTTTGGCGCAGTACTCCATCCGTGAAACCTTTGGTCGATTGTTTTTGCCTTTCATGCAACACGTGGGCGTGCTGTGGCTCACAAGCGCGATTTGCCCAGCGCAGGAGCACTTTATCTCGAACCTCATTCGTCAGAAGCTCTTCTCGCTTACCGATAATTTTAAAAATACGGATGCTTCTGAAGCGAACACAGATGAACGCTTGTTCGTAATGTTTCTTCCCGAGCAGGAAATTCACGACATCAGTCTGTTGCTGATCCACCTTTTGCTCAGAGAAGCAGGTAAGAAAACCATCTTCCTTGGCCAAAGCGTGCCTTTCGAAGACTTAATGCAAGTGGAGAAAAAGTTCAAGAAAGTCAACTTTGTTTCAACTTGTACAACTCATCCTTCGACAAACGAAGTAGAGCAGTACCTCCAAAGGATCAAACTCACATTTGCGAAGTCGGATTGCCAATTTCACTTTACAGGCCCTGTGTTTACGGATGTTTCCTCCCCAGATGATCAACGGATGGTGTTTTATATGAACGCCAACGTCATGATGGACGAACTTTTGGGCTAAACCATTTTATTTCACTTTATTCTAATTATTGAACAGCTTATTCCTCTAGGAGGCTAGATAGGTATTTATCATTTTTTCACATTTTTTGTTTAATCAAATCAGCAAATAGTTCAACAAAAATTTGCTTTGAGGCCACTTTTGTTTAATCTTTGTCTCGTTCACTTAAACAAAAAGATCATGTCAAGTATCGAATTTAATCAGCTTCTTACCAGCCACACAGAATTCCTCCGTGGCTTTGCCTACAGTTTTACGAGAGACTCTCAAGATGCAGACGACCTTATTCAGGATACCTTCCTAAAAGCGCTTAGATATAAGAACAACTTTAAAGAGGGAACGAATATTAAAGGTTGGTTGTTTACCATCATGAGAAACATTTTCATCAACAACTACAAGAGAAAGAAATTTCAAAATACCATTACTGATAGCACAGATAACAACTACTTTTTGAACAGTAGTCAAGATTACTCTGTGGATTCTGTGACAACACAGATCAGTGAAAAAGACATTCGTGGAGCCATCAGCTCTTTGAACAAAGAATTTAGAGTTCCTTTTTCAATGTTCATTGAGGGTTACCACTACGATGAAATTGCTGCGAACTTGGAGATCCCAATGGGAACAGTGAAAAGTAGAATTTTCCACGCTAGAAAGAAATTGGCTGGGAAGTTGACCGACTTCAGATAAGGCGCATTGAAACGAGGTAGTCGTAGTGTTCACCTTCTGCGTGAAGTGTGAATTCTAAGCCGGCTTCCTCGGCAATGAGCTCAAGGAGCGTCGGATCAGGATAGATCCAGTTAAAAGTGTTCACGTGGCGAGCATATTCAACTTCAAAGTGAAGCTCGCCATAATAGTTTTTCATGTTAAGGGATGGCTTCGGCTGTCCCTTTTCGTTTTCTTGCATATAGACAAGATCGGAGGTGTCGCCCAGAATCATTCCTCCAGGATTCAAACATGTTTTGAGGTGCTTGACTAAGTTCAAAGTACCTTGAATGTCTTTCCCCATTCCCCATCCATTCATCATCAAGAGGATGGTGTCGTATTTTCCATCCAATTCCAAAGCATCGCGGTGCATCACCTTCATCACTCCTCTTCTTCGCATGAGTTCGCACGCTGTTTTGTCTTGTTCCAGAGCAGTAACATCAACATTCATGGATTGGAGGTGGAGTGCATGGCAACCGGCTGCCGCACCGAGGTCAACCACTTTGCCCTCGACCATGTTCATGGCATATTGCTCTAAAAAGGGCATTTCTTCATAGCCGCGAAAAAAGTGGGCAACATCAATAGGGTCGTCCAACTCACCATTAATTTTTACCTCAATTTCGGCAGTTTCTTCGCCGTTTAAATAAGCTTCGAAGGCCAAGCCAAATACATCCGATGTTGCCATGTTCGAGAATTTTTTGGCAAAGATAGGGGCTTAGACTTGTGAGATTGAGTATTGCTTCGGATATTTCCATAGTGGTAAGCAACCGTTTGACATTCAATGTAGTCTTACTATCAAACCTTCGCGAAATTACTTATCGATGAAAAACTTTTTAGTTCTACTCAGCTTTTGCCTGTTGACTACCCTTGGTGCTTCTGCACAACAAGTGAACTCAAACCTTACCATGGAGGAATATGTGAACGATGTCCTTCTTGGTTCAGGTGTTACAGCGTTCAACATTGAATACACTGGGGCGGAAGAACAAATAGGACATTACACTGAAGGTCAGGGAGGTTGGTTTCCACTTACTGAAGGACTTGTTTTATCCACTCAATATGCAACCGACTTTGTGGCAGAAGATTGTATTGAAACCTTTGACCCACTCACGGATCCTGTCTCGGGAGATCAAGATCTTTTAGACATTGCGAATTCTGTAGGTGATTTAATTGGGCAGCCCATCGTTGTAAATTCGGTCAATGATGTTTGCGCCCTCGAGTTCGATTTCATTGCAACGGGTGATACCGTAAAATTCAATTACTCCTTCGCATCAGATGAATGGCTGACATGGATCAACTCGCAATACAATGATATTTTCGCTTTCTTTTTGTCTGGACCAGGAATTAATGGTCCTTATGCAGATGGAGCTGTAAACATTGCAGAGGTTCCCAACCAAACTCCACAACTCCCCATTACCATTTCTTCGGTTAATCCTGATTTAAACTCAGAATTTTATAATGATAATCCAAACAATGAAGACGTTTGTGTCAATGGGTTTACAGTGAAGTTACAGGCCATATACCCAGTAAGTTGTGGTGAGACCTATCATATTAAATTGGCCATTGCCGATGGGTCAGATACTGCGCTCGAATCGGTAGTAGTTCTTGAGGCAGGTTCGTTTACATCGAATTCCGTTGTAGATGTGGATCTTTCCATAGATGTAGGTGGAGGTGAGAGTGATATTATGTACGAAGATTGCGGTATCGCAACGCTGACTTTCACTCGTCCAATTGAAACAGTGCTCGAAATTGAGGAAATGATCATTGTTGAATACACTGGTACAGCGATCAATGGAACAGATTACACCCTACTGCCAGATACCATTGTGTTCCCTCCAGGCGTTGAGTCCGTGCAATTCGAGGTAGATGCTTTTGAGGATGGAATCATTGAAGGTGGAGAAACCGTTCAAATGGAGATCCTCAACCTTGCCGCATGTAACGGAGGAGGCTTGGTCTCTTATTTTGAATTTGAAATTTTTGATATACCAGAACCGCTTGTGGTGGATGGTTATGAATTTAACATGTGTCTTGGAGATGAAGCTGTCATCACCCCAATTATTACTGGTGGCTACGGGAACTTTAGCTACGAGTGGGATACCGGTGAGGATACTGCAGAAATTACAGTTGCTCCCGATACCAGTACAGGGTACAACGTGATTGTAAGCGATACCTGCGGGATGCCTTCCGATGACGGATTGATTGAAGTAACGATATTGGAATTCCCTGAAATAGGCGTAACCATTGATAATGGCGACCTTTTATTGAATTGCAACGATTTTGTTGAAGTCACTGGTTCTGCATCAGGCGGAGATGGAAACTTCACCTATGAATGGCAGGATCAAAACGGAAACAACCTCTTTGGGTTCGAAGGTTCTTTGTTCTACGGAACTTGGCAAGGAGCTTCTGAGATTCATCTAGTTGTTACCGATGGATGTGGTTTTGAAGAGTCGGCTTCCATCGATGTAGAATTGAATGTGCCAGAGCTGGTGATTGAAATGCCCGAAGAAATCTTTACGGGTTGCGAACAGCCAATTTCAGCTACTCCTGTAGTATCTGGTGGTGAACAACCTTATGTCCAGTTTTCTTGGTTTGATGAAGACAATAGCTTTATCAGCTTTAACCAAACTTTGGATTATGTTCCTGTCGGATCCCAAACGGTGGAGTTTCAAGTGCAAGACGCTTGCGGACAAGTAGGTACGGGTTTCTTGGACATCACGGTACTCGAACCAGAAGTAGAAATCGCTCTTCCACAAAATCTTTCGGGAACATGTTTGGATGTGTTTGATGTAGAAGTTGAAGTAATTCAAGGAGTTCCAGCGTTTCAATATACTTGGACCAACCTCACAAACGGAGACGCCTTGGGTGGGAACGCTTCCATTTCGGAGAGTTTCGATACCACAAGTTTGATTGAAGTTGAATTTACTGATGCTTGTGACGGTGTAGCCATCGCTACAACAGAAATTACCATCATCAATCCTCCAGCAGAACTCGATCTTGGAGAAGACATCTTGGCCTTGTGTACGGATCAAGTACCCATTGCTCCAGTGAATGCTGTTGGACTTGGTGACTTGAACTACGAATGGACCTCCAATGGAGAAGTGTTGAGCGACGAAGACAACATCACCTTCCAGTCTTACAGCAGTGTTCCAATTGTACTCACCATCACGGATGAGTGTGGTTCTGTGGCTGAAGATGTGATTCAATTTGATTTGTTGGAAATCCCAATTGAGCTCACGGCTTCAAACGATACCGTGATTTGTGCTGGCAATAGCGTGAACCTCTTCGCTGATGCAAGCGGAGGTGAAGGTGCATTGACCATCGAATGGGTGAATGCTGGTGTTTTTGGTGAAGAGCAGTATTTCTCACCACTGAATTCCATCAACTATCAAATCCAAGTGAGCGATGCTTGTGGAAACGAAGCTTCGGAAGAGGTTTTTGTAGAAGTGCAGCACGTGGGAGCAACTTTCACATACGATTACCTCAATGAAACCGATGTTCAATTTTTCGCGGCTGAAGATCCAGAATGCGATGATTGTAATTTCTTCTGGGATTTTGGCGATGGTGACTCAAGTACCGAAGAAGATCCTTTCCATGAGTTTGACGGACTGGAGGCCTATGTTACGATGTTCACTGTTGTGAATCCTTTGGGTTGTCGAGACAGTAGTTTTACTGTAATTGACGCACCCATCATTCTTTACGTGCCGAATGCCTTTACACCGAACGGAGATGGTTTGAACGACTTTTTTCAGGTAAAAGGTGGACAAATTTCCGAGTACGCAATCCAGATTTTTAACCGTTGGGGAGAGCTCGTTTTTGAGTCCAAAGACATGGATGAAATCTGGAACGGTAGTGCCAATGGAGGAGAGTATTTCGCAGAAGACGAAGTATACAACTATGTGATTAAGGTAAAAGGAATGGATACCCGCGCATTTGAAAGAAGCGGTACCATTACCGTTATTCGATGATCTAAGGCCCTTTTTTGTTGATTTGGTGCAAAGCGACAAGATGTTATTATCTTGCTGCACCTAAATCAACTATCGTGAGTCAACGACGTCTTGTACTGCCCTTTATCGCAGTTACCATCCTTTTCTTTCTTTGGGGATTCATCACCGTACTGGTGGATGCCTTGGTTCCTCGCCTGAAAGAGGTATTTGATTTGAGCTACGCCAAAGCAGGTGTCATCCAATTTGCGTGGTTCATTGCCTATTTTCTCTTTTCCATTCCCGGAGGTTGGATCATTTCTAAATTGGGATATAAAAAAGGGATCATTTTTGGTCTCGGACTCATTGGTATTGGTGCTTTGCTTTTCTACCCAGCCGCTGGTTTGAGGGTGTACGGTTTGTTTCTGATGGCTTTGTTCGTTGTGGCTTCGGGAATCACCATGCTTCAAGTGGCCGCCAATCCCTACATCGCTGTTCTTGGTCCGAAAGAAGGGGCTTCGAGCCGACTCAATCTCGCCCAGGCTTTCAACAGTCTTGGAACCACCATTGCGCCCATTCTAGCCGTTGTTTTTCTTTTGAGTGATCAAATCCTGAGCGGAGAAGAAATTGAAGCGCTCGACGAAAAAACCAAAGCGGCTTATTTCTTAGCTGAAGCGGGAACAGTGCAAACATTGTTCTTGAGTTTGGCAGTATTTGTTTTTCTTCTAGCCGGTGTTTTTGCCTTGGTGAAGTTGCCAAAGATCATCGAAAGCAAGGAGGGAGGAAGCGCTTTTTCTGGCTATGCTGCTTCTTTAAAACATCCCATTCTTCGTTGGGGAATTGCTGGGATCTTTGTTTATGTTGGTGCTGAAGTCGCCATCGGATCTTTTCTCACAAGCTATTTCGTGAACCTCGGACTGGTGGAAACCATCAAAGAAGTTGGTCCGCTAAGACAGATCGTCACTTTCATTTCAGAAACATTCACGGGGAAATCCTTCAATGAATTGGATCAAAAAGGAATTGTAGGGAGCTTTGTTTTCTTTTATTGGTTCTCGGCAATGATCGGTCGTTTCATCGGAGCCTACCTTACCAAAGTATTCAAACCCTCCAAAGTGCTCAGCGTTTTTGGCTTCGGCGCGATTTTGCTGATTTTGATTTCAATCAGTTCTTCCGGACTACTAGCCATGTTCAGCATCTTGGCCGTTGGATTGTTCAACTCCATCATGTTCCCAACCATCTTCACCCTTTCCATCGCTCCTTTGGGTGAGCACAAGGCAGAAGGTTCCGGACTGCTATGCACTGCCATCGTAGGTGGGGCGGTTATTCCTGGAATGACGGGCTTGCTCATCGACTTTAAAGGATTTCCTCTGGCCTTTGGAGCACTAAGCGTGTTCTACTTCGTAATTGTTTTGTTTGGAAGAAAAGCAATGAAGTCGGCCACTTAAGACCGCTTCAAATGAAAATCAAGTACCAAAGATGAACGGATCATTTTTCGTTCTCTTCATCCAAGATGGCCTCAATTTCTTCCATCTTTCTTTCTTGAAACAAGCCTTTGGTGCTGTACAAGATTTTTCCTTCTTGGTTGATAAGAAAGAGGTAGGCTTGATCCTTGTTTTCCATCTCCAAGGTCGAAACATAGGGCTCTAGTCCTCCTTTGTAGAAGAGGAGGTAAGGGTAGAGATCTTCTCTGTTCGACTCCTTCATTTTGTTCATGCTCGCGTTGTAGGCGGCTTTCTTTCCACCAGTAAACATGGGCACGAAAAGAAGGTTGACATCGTATTGGTCGTCAAAAATCCCACGCTTCAGCACAAACTTGTCAAACATCGGTTGATACCAAGATTTCAAACTTGCTTCAGACTTCTTGCTGTATGCCATTCCAACAATCGATACTTTATCGTTGAGGTCGGCAGGAATCGTGAGCTGCTCTCCAGTGAGTTTTTCTCCTTGAAGTTCAGGGAATAACTTGCCTTCCGGACCAGCACATAAAAAGAGACTCAGAAAGAAGAAGCTTGAAAGTAATTTGATCATAGTCCAAGTGTTTTACTGCCTTGTTCAAATACGATGTCTACGGGGATTCCTGCTTCAGACAACTGATCGAGATTGGATTGTAGTGCCTCGTCAATCTGTCCTTTTTCTTCCATCAATTGTACCACAGCATCATAGTCTCCTTCTCCTTGAAGTTGAAGAATGAGTGCAGAAAGGCTTTCAACCGCAGCTTGCATTTTATCAAAATCAACGCTGTATTTTCCGTTTGCTTCATCGTAGCTGAACGCGCCAGCTTCTTTAAAGTAGTTAAAACGGAGCATGTTGGCTTTTCCGTGTGCTGATGATGCACCAAATCTCACTGATCTGAAAATTCCTGCCAGGAAGGTAACGTAGTTGTCCATCACGGTTCCTTCTTGAATTTCCCCTTTTTCGAAGAGTTCAGTCACCATCCACAAGCCCAAAATATCAGCTTTTCCTTCTTCCAAAGCGCTGGCCTGTTCTTGCAATGCTTCGCGAACGGTTCCTTTTCCATTCACCGTGTTTTTGATTCCTAGTCCGTGCGCTACTTCATGAAACATGGTGTTGGCAAAGAAGGCGTCAAAGGTGATGTGCTGCTGTTGGTTTTCAGCGATAAGCACCTTCGAAATGGGCATTAAGATTTTGTCAAACTTGGCGCGCATGGCATTTTTCAACTGTGAGCGACGGGTTCCATACTCTTGTTGAATTTCTTCGTCGTTGGGAAGGTTCACGGCAATGGTCTTGCTTCCCGCATTGCAATCTCCCGCATAGAACACCACGTCGTAAGCGTTCAATTGGGCTTTCGATCCGATGGGGTCTTGTTTGAATTGAGGGTCGCAAGGAAGGTTTTCTTGCAGTTCCGGTAGAAGGTCTTTGTAACGCTTCAATCGTTCACTCCATTCAAGATCCTTCACCAAAACATAGCATTCGTGTGCAGCTTTGTAGCCAAACAATTGGTCTTCGTAGGTTTCAATCGGACCAATGATGATGTCCAAGGTATTGTCTTCCAATGCCAACCAAGCGATGTCGCTCGCACGATAGGCATCTTTCAACAAGGCTTTAGCACGCAATTCCAAGTAGTACTTGAAATTCTTGTTGGTGCTGATGGCCGCTGCTTCGTAGAGGAGGTTGGCCGCAGCTTCGAGTTGCGGACGAAATGCTCTGTGGTAGTATTCATGACGGAGTTGGCCCGAAGAATCACGCTTTACCAAGGTGTATTGACTCTTTTTATGTGCGTTGTTCCAGTTTTCAAATTCTTCCTTGGTCATGTCTGCAGGATAGAATTGCGCCCCAGCAGGCTTTTCTTCTACTTGATCAATGAAGGGGGCATTGTTGTTCAAACGATCCCAAGGACCGTAATTCACTTCAGCAAACGCTTTGATCTTTGGGTCGGCAATGCTGTCCATCAAGGCTTTTTTATTTCCCCAAGACTCCATCCAAAAGAGCTCATTCATGATTTTACCCGCTTCAATCAAAAGGGGCAAGATCTGCTTGTCTTCCTCGCTCAATTTCGACAAATCGGTGGTGAGGGCTACAGGAGTGTAGATGTCCAATCGGGCTTCATCCAAGGAAGAGGTCCATGATGCTGCCGACTGCTTTGGCGCCTCGCTACTTTCATTAGAAGAACCGCATCCTACGGTAGTAAGAAGGATGGCGAGGAGAAGGGCTGAAAAGAAATGTTGTTTTGTTTTCATGTGATGTGAATGGTGGGGTACAAAAAAAAGCATGCCGAAGCATGCTAGTGGTGTTCAGTGTTTTATTCGATTAAGCGATGTGAACAGCGTGTTGTTTTGAATGGCGAAGTTGTTCTCTTCCCTTTTTTGTGAGCATGTATCCTTCTTTGTTCTGAATGTATGCTTCCAGATACAATTTCGTGATGCGTTCGCCGATGCGCGCTTTTCCAATGCTTAAGGTTTCTTCTTGTTCGATTCTTTTCCAAAATTGTTCCTCCAAAAGACTGAGCTTGATGTGGCTTTGGAATTGCTTTTTGTATGACTGAATAATGTCAAGGATCATATGGTCGAACTTATCCATGAGACGGGCTTTTGTGTATAATTAAGGTTCAGTAGTATTCCCCCAAGGGCTTTCCGAAAGTACGATATTCCTCTTGCTATTGGTCTGAGAAAATGACCTTATTAATTCACATTTTATCAACGAAAAATGGGCGAATCAAAAAAGGGTTTGAAATAGGCTTGAATGAAGTTCAAATCCCGTTCGGCACTCTTTCCAGCTAAAAAATGTCCGTGAAAACGAAGCACGCGCTTTTGTTCATCAATCGCAATCATGGCGATGGGAAGCCTTTGTTCTTTGCACAGGTAGTACCACTGATCACTTACAAATTGAGATTGACCGTGATTTGCCTTGAGCGGACAAATGATCAAAGCCAAGCGCTCATGGTTTTTGTATTGCTGAG
Organism: uncultured Flavobacteriales bacterium; assembly: GCA_938085105.1. GTDB lineage: Bacteria > Bacteroidota > Bacteroidia > Flavobacteriales_D > Sanyastnellaceae > CALKGK01. Next base: position 11,233 of record CALKGK010000057.1, on the reverse strand, counting down.
CAATCTTCGTCCAGGTATTCGTTGCATTATAATCCATGAACTGAATTTCTTTGAACTGAACTAGAAACCATCTTTTCCAAGGCCGAACGGCTTGCTTATCGAGAATGATTTTTGCTGGAACGTTGGTGATTTTTAGTACCGCCATGCTCACCAAGAATTCTAAAAACGAATGCTCACAAGGAGCCGCAACGAACAGCACTTTCGCCAGTTTTTTCGGCAGCATGCCTGTGAAATGCCATGCCCGTTTTTTGAACCACAACACAATTAGTTTCTTCATTCTTAATCAGTTCAAGAGCTCTTGCCAATTGCCTTTGAGCGTTGGCTTTTCTTGGGCTTCGCTCAGCAAAGATAGGAAGTCTTTCCGCGGTACATTGATGGCACCTAAACTCGCTAGATGCGCATTCATTACCTGACAGTCAATGGCCAGGAAACCACGTTCTTCCAGTATCCTGCTCAAGTGAATAAAGGCAATTTTACTTGTGTTGCTTCTTTTCGAAAACATGCTTTCACCAAAAAACATCCCTCCAATCGAAACCCCATAGAGTCCGCCCACCAGTTCTCCATCCATCATCACTTCCACAGAATGTGCTAAGCCCAATTCGTGCAAAGAGATGTATGACTTCTTGATTTCTTCCGTGATCCAAGTTCCGTCTTCTCCCTTGCGTTCAATTTCAGCACAAGCGGCAATGACTTCATCAAAATGCTGGTCAAAAGAAACCTCATAGTTCGAACGGTTGAGAACGTTGCGCATGCTTTTGCTCACCTTGAGTTTGCGGTGAAAGAGAACACATCGGGGATCCGGACACCACCACATGATGGGATCGTCATGAGAATACCAGGGGAAAATGCCTTGTTCGTAAGCCAGTAAAAGTCGGGGCACACTCAAATCACCACCAATCGCCAAGAGACCTTCGGGCAGGGCCTGATCTGCTGGTGGAAAATAAAGTTCATCACTTAAAAGGTGTAAGGGCATATCGGGCTTGAAATTAAACTTAACTTTCGAAAATCGATCATGAACAAAGAAAAAATCATCCAATACTGGGATAATTACCGCGCTTCTGACGAGGCCCATTTTGAGCTCATGTCTTACGACAGAAAAAAGGCGGCGGAGATCATGGAGCATCCTCCAGCGGGCATGCGTTATGGCGCAGTGTTGATTTTGATGTTTTTACGGGATGAGGAATGGCACTTTGCGCTCATTGAACGACCAGAATACGATGGTGTTCACAGCAAACAAATCGCCCTTCCTGGGGGAAAACAAGATTTTGATGACCGCGACCTCGTGCATACGGCCTTTCGAGAAACGGAGGAAGAAATCGGGATTCCCCAAAGCGCACTTGAACTGTTGAGCGATTTATCGCCCGTTTACATTCCGCCCAGCAATTTTTTGGTGAGTCCGTTCGTAGGAATCACAAGCAAGGAAGCCCATTTTGTGAAGGAAGAACGCGAAGTAGCCCAAATCATTGAAGTGCCCTTGATGGAGTTTGTGAACAAACAGAGCGTTATCAAAGAAGAAGTTCAAATTCAACTGCCTCCTTACCAACTCAAAGTGAACGGTTTTCGAATTGGTGAGCATTTTGTGTGGGGAGCAACGGCCATGATTTTGAATGAATTTCGAAAAGCGATGAGAGAGTGACTTGGGAGTTGTAAATTTGCCGCAATTATGAGCAAAGAGAACGAAAAGAAAATCAAGGAAGAGCTTCGAAAGCAATTGTTTTCGACCCAAGAAGAGCTCGTGTTGGACGCAATTGAGAAAACCAGAAACTACGCCGATGCGAGTTTTGTGGAGCCCCTTTTACTTGCCCACATGTCCGGAAGCGAAGAAGTTAAACTGGGAGTGGACGCCGTACTCAACGAGTTGAAGATTTCCGACGCTGAAACCAGTCTGATTGAAGCATTGGACGACGAACGTTTCCTTGAAATTCGTGAACGCATCATCAGCTATTTGTGGAATTCCGGTTTCCAAGCCGTAGAAGCCATTGCCAGCTTGGCAAAAATTGCGGTGAACGGTTCATACATGGAGGCTTTTGAAGCATTGACCGTAGTGGAGCAAATGACTGAAGAAATTCAAGAAGCTCACTTGTTGGAGGCCTTGATTGAACTCCGCTCAGGAATTTCGGAAATGGACAAGGAAGATCCCAGACAACCCATTGCCGTGAGCATGCTACAAATCCTTACCGATATAGAAGCTCAACAGTAATCCAACCAAGCCTTGGCTTTAGAACTTGAAGCGAAGTAGCGCACAGGGTAGGAGGGGGAGTTGAGGTAATGCCGAACGTTTCCACTGAGGAGTTCCAGTGAATTGTCCGTAATCATTGCGCACTTATTGATCAAAGGGTGCTGGAGCATGAGTTTTCTTGCCCTACTTTCAAACATGAGGTTGTGGGCGTTTCTTACTTCGAGAAAAAAACCTTGTGGGGCCTTCGCGTTGTCGAGCCAACGATGGAGTTTCACGGCTTCTCTCAAGCCAAATCGCATTGGACCGTCAATGGTGAGTACAATTCTTCCGCTGGTAACTTGTGTTATACTGAAGCTCTTCTCATCTCGCCTTTTTGCACGCGCTTTCATGCCTGCAAAGATACCGAAGCGACCCCATTTTCCAATGTTAAATCCGCCCGATGACCCGAAAAGTGTTTGGGTCATTCTTGCCTTTGTTCAAGGCTTTGGTAATCATCAAGTTTGAATCACCCCAACGTTGTATTGATGGTTTTGTTTTCTCGTGTTGGCAGCTTCAATTCCCATGCTGATCCACGTTCGAGTGTCTTTTGGGTCGATGATGGCGTCCACCCACAATCGGGCTGCTGCGTAGTATGGACTCACTTGTTCATCGTAACGCGCCTTGATTTTATCGAGCAGGGCTTGTTTGTCTTCATCGGTAATTTCTTCCCCTTTGGCCTTCAAACGCGCCACTTCAATTTGAGCAAGAACTTTGGCTGCTTGAGATCCACCCATCACTGCTAATTCTGCACTGGGCCACGCCGCAATGAGTCGTGGATCATAGGCCTTACCGCACATCGCATAGTTCCCCGCTCCGTAGCTGTTCCCAACGATGATGGTGAACTTCGGTACGACACAATTGGCCATGGCGCTGACCATTTTTGCTCCGTCTTTGATGATCCCACCATGCTCTGATCGCGATCCAACCATGAATCCGGTCACATCTTGCAAGAAAACCAGTGGTGTATTCTTTTGATTGCAGTTCATGATGAAACGGGCGGCTTTGTCTGCACTATCGGAATAAATCACCCCACCAAACTGCATCCCGTCTTTTTTCGATTTCACCAATTCTCTTTGATTGGCCACAATTCCTACACTCCATCCATCAATTCGCGCGTAGCCGCAAACAATGGTTTTCCCGATCCCTGATTTGTATTCTGTAAAACTGTCTGCATCCACCACATGAGAAATGAGCTCCTTCATGTTGTAGGGTTTTGAGCGATCCGACGGCAACACTCCGTAAACATCTTTAATGGCTTTGGCGGGCGCTTGTCCTTCACTGCGATTAAATCCTTCCGGCAAATGGTGGGTTCCCATTTTATCCATCAAGTCTTTAATGGTGTCCAAAGCATCTGCATCGTCCTTGGCTTTGTAATCGGTAACTCCACTAATTTCGCAATGCGTGCTCGCTCCACCCAAGGTTTCGTTGTCGATGTCTTCACCAATCGCGGCTTTCACGAGGTAGGATCCAGCGAGGAAAATGGTGCCGGTTTTATCAACGATCAGTGCTTCGTCAGACATGATGGGCAGGTAAGCTCCGCCAGCAACGCAAGATCCCATGATGGCTGAAATTTGCGGAATGCCTTTGGCCGACATCACGGCGTTGTTCCTGAAAATTCGTCCGAAATGCTCTTTATCTGGAAAAATTTCATCCTGCATTGGCAAAAATACTCCCGCACTGTCCACAAGATAAATGATTGGAATGGCGTTCTCCATGGCAATCTCTTGGGCGCGGAGGTTCTTCTTTCCGGTAATCGGGAACCAAGCACCTGCTTTCACTGTAGCGTCGTTGGCCACAACAATGCACTGTTTTCCGCTTACATATCCCATCTTCACAACCACACCTCCAGACGGACAACCGCCATATTCTTGATACATCCCTTCACCGGCAAAAGCACCGATTTCAATGGCATCTCTTCCCTCGTCCAACAAATAATCAATCCGCTCACGGGCCGTCATTTTCCCTTTGGCATGCTCTTTCGCAATTTTCTTCTCACCACCGCCTTTGTAAACGCGTTCCAAATTCTTTCCCAAATCGCCCAAGAGAAGCTTCATCTTGTCTTCATTCTTGTTGAATTCCATGTCTTGCTTTGCCATACTGTCTTTGTTTCAGGCCTTGAAATTAGCCAAAATGAGGCGAATTTCTTGCATCATTTCACAAAGAGAACAGCTTCCACGCCTTTCCGTTGAATCATTCCTTTTCAAAGCCCTATTTTTGTAAGATGAAAGCAATCCTGCGCTCACTTTTCCTTGCATCCGTCCTTTGTTCTTGCTTTGGCGTTGAACGTCAAGAAGAAATGGGGTCGCTTCAAGTACCTTCTTCCAATTCTTCAGAGCAGAAGCAAGGGGTGGAGGTGATTTGGGCGGAAGGTTTTGCCTTTTACGAGAATGAGAATGAACGAGGAATCAGGCTCTTCGCCCAAGAAGGAGCTTCGGTTTTCCCTTTAAAAACCATTGCCCGATTGAAGGAAGGTGGAACGAAGGCGGAAAAGGTGCTTTACCTCAATGGACATAACAGTTTTGCGGCTCAAAGCACCACGCAAATGGCCATGTTTGAAACCGTCGAAGCCTTGGACCATTTGAAGGGAGTGGCTTATTTGGATTATGTGAAAAGCGATGCCATCCACGCGGCGGTAGCGGCAGGTGAGGTGATGGATTTGAGCGGATCGAAGGAAATTGATTTTGAGAAATTGGTGCTCTGTAATCCGGATGCCGTTTTGGTTTATCCTTTTGGCTACGACAATGAAGCCCAATTCGAAGCGGCGGGCATTCCCACGATTCCCATCAGTGAATATTTGGAGTCACACCCGCTCGGACGATTGGAGTGGATCAAGGTTTTTGGTTTTTTGTGCGATGAAGAAAGCAGGGCGAATGCCTATTTTCTCGAAGTGGAAAGCCAATACCTCGCGATGGTGGAAAAATCACCAAGCCTGAGTCCGAGCGTGTTTACCGGGAGTTACAGCAGCGGAACGTGGTATGCCCCGGGCAACGACACCTTCATGGCGCAGTTTATTCGAGACGCTGGTGGTGTGTACTTGTTTGAAGACTACCCTGGCAAGGACAACATTCAACTTCCCTTTGAAACCTTGTTCATGAAAGCTCTGGACGCTGATTTTTGGGGGAAAGTTCTCTATGAACCAGGCGATTTTAGCATGGATGAAATTCGTTCGAGCGACGAACGTTTCACCAAATTGAAGTCGTTCAAAGAAAATCAGGTCTTCTATTGCAACGCAGCGGAGGTCGATTATTTCGGTTTGGGGGTGATGGAGCCTCATTTGATTTTGGCCGATTTGAAAGCCATCTTTCGTAAAACCGACACGGCTCAATTTTACTATTTCAAACCGGTAGTTCGATGAGCTGGAAAGTGATCTTGGGACTAGGAATCCTCTTCCTTCTGTTTGTTTTGGAGGTCTTTTTCGGAAGCGTTCATCTTTCTGCTTCAGAGGTGATGCGCATTCTGGGAGACCAAGAACACGCTTTACGCCCCTTGATGGATTCTAGAATACTGCGCGCCTCAGCTGCCGGATTAGCAGGAGCTTCTTTGGGCTTGTGCGGACTGGTGATGCAAACCTTTTTCCGAAACCCCCTCGCCGGTCCGAGTGTCCTTGGAATCAGCTCAGGAGCCAGCTTGGGCGTATCGCTTTTGGTACTGATCAGCGGTGGATTGGGATTTGTGTGGCAGCAATGGGGTTTGGCCGGACCCTTCGCCATAGCCCTTGCGGCATTTTTAGGGGCTTTGCTCATTCTAGCGATCCTCCTTTTGAGCACGGCACACTTGCGATCCAATACCTCCATTTTGATTTTTGGTTTGATGATGGGCTACATCACCAGCGCCATCGTGAGCGTGCTGCAAGAACAAAGCAGCAAAGAAAGTTTGAGAAGTTTTGTGCTTTGGGGAATGGGCGATTTTTCGGATACCACACAACTGCAATGCATCGTTTTGGCAAGCATTCTCGCCGTCGGAACCCTACTCATTTTTTGGAAAAGAAGGGACCTGGACGCTTGGCTTTTTGGGGCTGATGATGCTCAAAGTATGGGGGTGAAGGTGAACCAATTGCGGTGGTTGTTGATTGTGGTGGTGGGCTTGATGGCCGGAAGTGTAACGGCTTTTTGCGGACCCATTGCCTTTATCGGACTCAGTGTACCACACCTCGTGCGGGGTGTTTTTCAAGGAGGAAAGCATGAAGACCTCATTCTAAAAACACTGCTTTTTGGAGCCGCATTGGCCTTGTTGTGCGATTTGGTGTCCCGACTCCCAGGTCTGGACCTCAGCTTACCGCTCAACGCAGTCACCAGTGCCATTGGTGCTCCTGTGGTGATTTGGATCATATTAAAAGGAAGGAGGGTGTTTTGATGCTGGAACTGAAAGATTTTGCTTGTGCACATCAAGGCAATCTGGTCTTGAAGGAAGTCAACACCTCCATCGCAAAAGGGAGTCTTGTTGCCTTGCTAGGCAATAATGGAAGTGGAAAAAGTACCCTGCTTCGTTCGCTCATTGGTTTGCACCAGGAGTGGAGCGGGGAACTGATCGTGCAGGGCACTCACGGACCCATCACCCCGAGTAAAAAAGAAGCGCGAAGACTGAGCAAAGAAATCAGTGTGGTGTTCAGCAAGCTCGCCTTCATTCCCGATTTGACCATTCAAGAATGCCTGGAAACCGCTATGAGTAGCCGTCTTCCCTTTTTCACCAGTTCAAAGAAAAGCACAGAAGAAAAGCAGCGGACCGAAAGCAAAATCATGGAGCTCTTGGACCTTGTTTCGCTTCATAGCGGCGGAAAAATCATTGAGTTTACCCGAAAACTCGACACGCTTAGCGACGGAGAACTGAAAAAAGTGCTCATTGCCAGAGCGCTCGCTCAGGAAACCCCGATGATCCTCATGGACGAACCGCTTTCCCACCTCGATCACCTCAGCAAGTCGGAAATCCTGCAATTGCTCTCCAAGCTTAAAAACCTCGGCAAAACCATCTTGTTCTCTACCCACGACCTGCATTATTTGGGGAACGATTTGGATCAAATTTTACTTCTCAGTAAAGGTGGAATGAAGGAATTGCCTGGAAGGAGTACGCTTTTGGAATTGGAGGAGATGTTGTTGGAGGGGAAGAGAGGCTAGCTTCGGCTCCGCTCAGCTACCGGATTGGGCTTCGGTTTCGACTTCGGTTTCGACTTCGCTCAACCAGCGCTCAACCAGCACTCAGCTACCGGGATGGGCTTTGATTTTGGTTTTGACTTTGACGAATGGGTAGTTTTTTGCCTAGAAATAGGGGTAAGATTTACCCTTGTTGGTTGAATGGGGGTAAAAAATTGAAATAATTACCCGTATTCGAAAGGGTTTTGTATTTTTGGGGAACTGAAAAACTGAAATCATGCTTGCGCCTGAAAACAACAAAGCCTTTAATTCGCTTCCTCCACTTCCTCCAAACGTGGATCTGGAAAGCAAAACCGTCTTGCGCAAAGTGATTGCGGCGAGCAGGTCTTTGGCGCTATTGAATGGGGCCTTCCGCAACTTGCCCAATTCCAACCTTTTTATTGATAGTATTCATTTACAGGAGGCAAAGGCAAGTTCTGAAATTGAGAACATCGTTACCACCAATGAGAAATTGTACCAAAGCTATGTGGGTGAAAACAAGTTCCGTTACGGAGCACAGAAAGAAGTAATTCACTACAAAGAAGCACTTTGGCTGGGCTTTGAGCGCTTGAAGGAGCATCCGTTCATCACCACCAATTTATGTGTTGAGATTGTTCAGTGCATCAAGCAAAACAGCTCGGGAATTCGTGTGAATGCGGGTACGCAACTGAGCAACAACTACGGTCAAGTGATTTATACTCCACCGGAAGGCGAGGAAGTGATTCGTGAAAAAATGGCGGAGTTGGAGCAGTTCATCAACGGCGATGATGCGCTCGATCCCTTGATCAAGATGGCGCTGGCTCATTATCAATTTGAAGCCATTCACCCTTTTTCAGATGGGAACGGAAGAACAGGAAGAGTACTCTTATTGCTGCATTTGAAAATGGAACAACTGCTTGATGTGCCCGTTTTGTTTTTGAGTGAATACATCATGAAGCACCGCAAAGAATACTACCGCTTGCTTCAAGGAGTTACCCAAAAAGGAGCTTGGGAGCCGTTTGTACTTTACATGTTGGATATGGTTGAACAAACGTCCAAGGCCGCTTTTGATCGTTTGGATAAGATCGTACGTTTGATGGAGCGCACGGGGGAAAGCATCAAGCAGCAGTTGCCCAAGGTGTACTCCAAAGAATTGATTGAAGTCTTGTTTCGCCTGCCCTACACCAAGCGCCAAGACTTGATTGATCTCCAACTCGGTACGCCAAAAACGGTGGGGGGATACTTAAAGCAGTTGGAAGAAAGTGGCTACCTCCGTTCCGAAAAAATGGGGCGGGAGCGCTTGTACCTGAACATTGAATTGATGAAAATTCTCGAGGAGAATTCGTTTCGTTCCTAGTTGTTGGAACGATCCAATGCTCACAGCTCCAAGATGCTCAGCAATTTTGCACCAAAGATAAAAAGACCAATGGCGGCAGCAATGAAACTGCAGATCAACACTGCACCTGCTGCTAGGTCTTTTCCTTCTTTAATGAGCGGGTGTTGCTCTGGATGAAGGGCATCGCAAAGTCGTTCAAAAGCACTGTTCAAGATCTCGGCTAAAAGCACCAAAGCGATGCACAAGAGAAGTACGACCCACTCCGTGCGCGACACCTTCAAAACAAGAGCAAGAATCAATACGAGGGCTGCGGAAACGAGGTGGATTTTAGCGTGGGGTTCTTTTGGAAACATCAAGATGCCATCCCAAGCATGCCGAAAAGCGCGTTTTCGTTTTCTGAGATAGCTTTCTTCTGGTCGGTTTTCCATTCATTGCGGCTTTTGAACCGCTCATCAAAGAATACGATTCATTGGCTTAAAATAACAAAACTTTCAGGCCAAACCTTTGTTTCCCTTCTAACTTTGTAATTATGGAACAAGTTTCGGCCTTTCGGGTCATTTTTAGTTTGGTACTGGTGCTTTTCGTCATCGGACTTTTAGAATATTACGCTTTTAAAGGAGTGTATGTCACCCTCGGGAACGGCCGAACGAGCGCCCGAAACGTGAAATGGATCTACTGGAGCATCACGGGAATTCAATGGGGAATGTTGGTGCTGATGATGTTCCAATTTCGAACACTTCGCGAAGACAATCCGCAACTCCTGATGGGGCTTTTTGCCGCTTTTATCGTGATTGCCGCACCGAAATTGGTAATGAGCATTTTCCATTTGGTGGATGATGTTCGATTGTTGATTACAAAAGGCTATTTCAAATTCAAGCCCAGCGGAGAAGGTGCAGGCGAGGTGATTTCAAGAGCTACATTCATAACGAGAACAGGTCAATTTCTCGGCTTGGCGGCCTTTGGTGGTTTTCTTTATGGGGTGACGAAAGGTCGGTTTAATTACCGGGTGATTGCCCACGAATTGAAGAGTGCCGTCCTTCCCAAATCTTTTGACGGACTGAAGATTGTTCAAATTTCCGATGCCCACCTCGGGAGTTTTGCCGAGCAGTTTGACGATGTGAAGAAGGGCATTGACATGATCAACTCCCTCGATGCAGATTACGTGTTCTTTACGGGCGATATGGTGAACAACCTCGCCGAAGAAGCCGAACCGTGGATTCCTTATTTCAAAGAGATCAAAGCGAAAAAGGGCAAGTACAGCATCTTCGGCAACCACGATTACGGCGATTATGGTCCGCTTACCGACGAGCAGAAAAAGGCCACCCAAGACCGACTCGTCGCTATTCAAGAAGAAATGGGCTTTGAGATGTTGATGAACCGTTCCGTACAGCTCGAAAGAAACGGTGAAGTGATCGACCTCATTGGTGTTGAAAATTGGGGGAACCATTTTCGCAAGAGCGGTGATTTAGCAAAGGCCCTGGAAGGTACCGACGAAAACCGTTTCCAAATCCTCCTTTCCCACGATCCCACCCACTGGGAACAGCAAGTGCACGAAAAAACCAAAATCGACCTCACCCTCAGCGGACACACCCACGGCATGCAAATGGGCGTAGAAGTTCCCGCCTTGGGCATCAAATGGAGTCCGGCAGCCTTTCAATACAAACGTTGGGGAGGCATGTACAAAGAAGCTGAGCAGTACTTGCACGTCAACCGCGGCTTTGGCTTTTTAGGTTTTCCCGGTAGAGTAGGGATGTGGCCCGAGATTACTTTGATTGAGTTGAAGAACGCGTGAATTCGTGAATGTGGGAATGCTTGAATATTTAATCGCTTGATTGCGGGTGATGGACCATTTCATTGTTATGTTTTTATCTTGTTGTTTGGCCATGCAAGAAAAGACCGGGTTTTAAAAAAAGGGCTTAGCCTTCATGCAATCGAATGTCCAAGCATTTCTTGAAAGGCAAAAAAAACTTCACCCATCACATAAGCACTTTCACAAAATCTTCCTAAATTCCTCCCACGCTATCGGCAAGCGCAAGATCTTCTGAGACTCGAGCAATGATGCACCCCTTTTCCGTTCTGGAAGGTGCGGTTTTTAGAAGAGCTTTATTGGGTTTTGTTTTTTTGGGTGATGGCGTAGGCTGCATCCCTGCTTTTGTGCCTTTTAGTGAAAGCGCAGGTAGTGGCCGCAGTGAGCTAGCCGTAGATTAATCGTTTAATGTTGCGGCTTGGAGGCTCGTGAAATGGATAAGTTATAATTGGGGGTATGGGTAATTGCTTGTAGCCGCTTGTTTGGGCTAATTAAAAAGAAACAAAATGAGTGAATTATTTTCAAATAATTATCAGTGGCTTTTCAGTGGACTTGGAGTCACAATAATAGGGTGGATAGGCTATTATATATTTAGACGCAACAAGTCTGACAAGGAAGTAAAATCTCAAAAAAACACGAAAAGAGTTTGGCACGATATTTGCTAGTTCGTAACCACTGTACAAACGTTCACCCCCGGCCGGGGGTAAAACTCGCGTGCTTTTCACTAAAAGCGGATTTCGGGCGAACAAGCTACGCTTGTTGGTACA
>CALKGK010000056.1 GCA_938085105.1 uncultured Flavobacteriales bacterium | reverse complement strand
CTCGGACTCCTCTGGCAGAACGGCATTGCTCCCATCGAAGGAAGCCTCAGTGCCCTCTTCGAACGCCTCGCCCCTGGTTTGTTGTTAAAAGTAGCCTTGGGAGTTTTGTTTGTGGTTTTATTCGAACGAGTTTTATTGAGGATCAAAGAGAGAAAAGGATAATCGACGTTTAGGCGTCTCATCGATTGATAGCCACCCAGCCCAAGGTTTCAAGCGCGGGAACCTCAAAATGCCCCCAAAAAAATCGATCCACACATTTAAAGTGCTGCCATGATGCGAGATGAATGACCGTGAAATTAGACAGAGAAAAACAAACACGACAGCAATCACCCCTTGACTATAAGAATGAGATGGTTTCTTATCTAATGGAAACAAAACTATCTCAAATAGACATCCATCCACCCCTTTTCTCCAAATCGTTTCACCCTCACTTTATCATCTTCCACTTCCTCCACTTTCTCATATTCCAAGGGAAGCACTATCTCACCTTTCACGTTGATCAAGCCAAAATAGTAGGTACCATCCACCTTTTTGGCCACTTTGGCGAAACCTTCTTTAAAATTCAATCCAATGGAAAATTGATGTGGGATGATGGTCTCGCCCTTGGAATTTACATAGCCCCAAAGATTATTTTTTCGGCAATTGAGGAGTCCCAACGAAAAATCGCCCAGGCTTTGATACGACAAGGCCAATACTTCTTCACCGTCCCAGTTCACCATTCCTACTCGTCCGCCCAAACGAACTTCTAACAAACCTTGATCATGAAAGCGAGGAAGGATCATATCGTATTTGCAGGGAACCACTTCTTGCCCTGAAAAGCTAATCAAACCGCGTAAATTTCCTTTGAGCAGCATCACCCCCTCTTGATAATCGTCATAAAACGCCAGCTGGCAATCTTCACATGAATAGCGGGAGTTCATGTTTTTGTCGAGTAAACTGTACTCGAAATTTTTCATCGTGATGAAGTACTCCTTTTCGCTGTAGACGGCATGGAATTTTTGAGGCAAAATGATATTGCCAAGAGAATCAATTAGTCCGACACTGGCTTCTTCTTTGTTTCCAATGGCGTAATGAGGGAAGAAATTGAGTTGGGATCCACCGTAAGGCGACATTCTACCGAGCATGACTTTCCAATTGTTGTGAGGAACAATCAGCGCCCTACTCGCTTCTACTTTCTTCAACTGAATGTCATCGTGTTCTCCAAAAGACTTGACTATCTGTCCTTGCTCATTTCGAAAAAGATAGGTGTTTGTCGGAGCAGGACCCAATACCATTGCCCAACTCAAGGCTCTAGGTTGGGTCATTTCAAGATACGCCACTTCCTGATAAAAAGAGGATATGCGGTCAATCTCAATCATTTGCACCCCATTGTAAAAAGGAAAGTAGTTGACATGAGAGCTGAAGTCTTGATTGCCAAACAGCTTATCAGTCTTTTGAGCTCTCAATGAATTTCCAAGAACAAAAATGAGCATCAACAAAAAAATAAAGGACTGAAAACGGTGAAGAGTCATGTGCATCAAAAACGACTTAAATTCATTTCGTATCGGGAACCCATAAGATCAAGAATAATACCACTTTCTGTTTGCAACTTATGAATTAAAAGGCGAGAAATAAAACTTGAGGAATGCCTCCACTTTCTGCTCAAAGCCTTAAATTGTCGAGCAGATTCGTTTTGGCAAAGTCCTTGCATTTGCTGAACAAACCATAACTTACTATCAATGAAAAAAATACTACTCCTTGCTGTTCTGTTCTCTGCCGGACAGCTTTTCGCACAAAGAACAAAAACAAACACCGCAAAAATCGATTTTACTCAAGTTCCTTCCGTGCCCGTTGCTGGGATGAAGTCTTTGGGTATTCAGGTTTACACCGCGGACCTTCCCTTCAGTAAAGACACTCTCAGACTTTACCTTGGAAACATGGACATCATGAAGTCCAATGCGGAGCGTTTTTCAAAAATCAGCTTCCAAGCGCTTGAGGACATCACTGTTTTAGGTGGTGAAGGAGACCTTACTTTTGAGATGGCATTTGGAGAAGCCATGGTGGTCAATAAAGAACTCAAAACCGCTCCTTGTGTGGTGGCCAAAGATGGCTGCAAGCAATATTACTATCTAGTGAAGTATGTCCTTCCTACTGTGGTTCGCGCTCGAAAAGGCGAGGATATCGTTGGAACGTGGGAATTGGAATCGACCATGGACATTCAGTTTGGTAATGAACAGGTTGAAAAACACAAAAAAACAGACAAAGGATCGAGCACCTCAGTACAAGTTGTTTCTTACACCAGCGAAAGTGATTTGGCTCTGGCCTTCGCCAGCTCTGGAGATGCGAACATGGCTCGTAAGGGAATCGTGAGTCAGCTCGGGAAAATGGCGGAGTTGATTTATGATCAAGCCTTTTATGAACCGACGACCTTGAAATTGGACATTGCCTACGGAAACGGAAAAGCCACCGACTACACCGAAACAGAAACTGCTGCCGATAAGGCCGTTGAAGCACTAGAAAACAAAAAATACGAAGCACTTCAAGGTCCCATTAAGGTTTGGGAAACGTGGTTGACGAAATACGATGCTTCCGATAAAAAGGCAGCTGTGAACAACAAGGTAGCTCAAGGACTCCATGAGAATTTGGCCATCGCTTATACCTTCACTCAAAAGTACGATGCTGCACGAGAACAACTCGATAAGGCCCTTAAATTCGCCAATACGGGCATGGTGAACACCAATGAAGTTGCACGATTAGAAGAATTTCATGGTTTCATCGACAAACAAGAAATGGCGCAGAAATACAACGGTTCTCTGAATACCACTTTGTTGGTCAGCGCTCCAGACTTGAAAGCCATGATGGGTAAGAAAAAACTCAATGAGAACTTTGATTTCCTGGTGGCTGAAAATCAATATGCGGAGTTGAAGAAAAGTCTAGGACAAGAAACCAGCGCCCCTACACAAGAAGAAACGCTCATGGGGATGTTAGGGAATGCCCAAGATAATAATGCCGAAATTACCTTGGAAGGTCGAGTAGAGAATAATATGTTGGTGCTTAGCGGACTCATCGACGGAAACATGCGCGGACACGATTTGCATGAGTCTATTTGCAACTATGTCGACATTGAAACCATTCGGGCTAGAAACATTGGCTTGACCGGTTTGCCCATGTGTTTTGGATCACTCATTAACTTGGAAAAAGTGTACTTGAATGATAACGATTTTGGCACCTTGCCTGACGTATTTAGCAAATTGAACAAACTTGAAGTCTTGGACCTTTCGGATTGCGGATTGACCACCTTGCCTCCATCTATTTTCACATTAACACAACTGAAGAAAATCAACGTGTCAGGGAATAAAATCTCCGCTGAAGAGTTGGCCAAGCTAAAAGCAGCACTTCCAGATACTAAATTCCTCTAAGCTCACATTGAGTGCACTAGCGGAAAAAGCAAAGCCGCTTTCATTCAGAATTTTTCTGCTTGAAAGCGGCTTTTTTGATCTTGAGTATTTTCTATTTGTCAGGACACTTTATCTATCGAAATCCCCAATTTTCGTTCGAAATTCTTCAGGATACGAACTTCGTTGGGCAACACGTAAGACATGGATAATCCTTCGTTCCCTGCACGAGCTGTTCGTCCGCTTCGATGGGTATAGGCCTCGTGATTTTCCGCGAGCTGATAATGGACGACAAAAGCGAGGTTGGAAATATCCATTCCCCGTGCAGCGATGTCAGTAGCAACAAGAACACGAACGTTCTTTTTCTTGAATGCTCTCATCACTTTTTCTCGTTCCTTTTGGTAGAGGTCTCCGTGAATGGCTCCTGCCGCAATGTCTTCATCGCTCAGAAAAATGGCCAACTCCTCTGTTGCCACTTTGGTTTTGCAGAACACCACTCCCCTATTTTCTCCTTGTTCTTCCAAGAATCGCATCAATGCGCGAAACTTATCCAATTCTTCGCAAACTTCGTATTTATGGGTAATTCGTGTGTTAACTACCTCATCTTTGTTCACAGAAATTCGGGCTGATTCGTCCGACAAGTGCTTGGAGATGATGTCTTGAATGCCATTTGGGATGGTTGCAGAAAAAAGCCATTTGCTCTTCACTTCAGGCAAAAAATTCAATATTTCTTCTAGTTCATCCTGGAAGCCCATGCTCAACATTTCGTCGGCTTCATCCAGAACTACGGTATTTACCTTTGACAGGTCTACCGCTTTTCGATTTACCAAATCAATTAATCTTCCGGGCGTTGCAACAATGATATGTGTCGGCCTTTGAAGCTTGGTGATTTGCTTATCGATGTATTCACCACCGTACACCGCCTCAGTGAAAATCTTGTGGGTATATTTGGTGAAACGGAACAGCTGTTTGGCTACCTGTTGCGCCAATTCTCTTGTTGGGCAAAGAATTAAACCTTGAACTTCTTTTCGCTCAGGATCTACCTTAGCAAGCAATGGAAGTCCGTAAGCCGCTGTTTTCCCTGTTCCCGTTTGCGCTTGGGCAACCAAGTCAATTTCTCCTTCAAGCAATAGCGGGATGGTTTTCTCTTGGATGGCGGTAGGATTGATGATGTTGAGCTCTTCGAGTCCTTGCACATAACCTTCTGCTATTCCTAAATCTTTAAAATTTTTCACACTGGGGGATTTGATGTTCGGCAAAGGTAGTTGAAAGATCTCGCTTTGATGGCTGATCCGAAGATCATAAGAAAAGCCATCGTTCAGCACCCTATTCTTTCATAGGTCTCGATCACAAGTTCAAATACGCCTCTTTGGTAATTCGAAAAAGATTGATCGGCATCCCGTCAGAGTAGGTCATGGATTTAGCGATACTCATGCCGTTGTTCTTTGCTACTTTGGCCGACTTCACATTATCAACATGCACTACAGAAACCAATTCTTCTGCGAGGTGGTGATCGAAAGCATGGTTTCGATGAGCTTGGGCTGCTTCGGTAGCATAGCCTTTCCCCCAATACTTGGGTAAAATGGAGTAGCCTACTTCCAGCATTTGCTGTCCTTCGATGTCTTGAATGAGGAGTCCACATTGTCCAACCAGGGTTCCGGTTTCCTTTTCGATCAAAGCGTTCATTCCGCCCAATTCTTTGTCGTAACGTTCAAACACCTTTTCAAACCACTTCTCACAAAGCGCTCGTTTGCTTAAATCCTGATCGAGGCCGATAAATATGGCTACCTCTTCTTTGTCGAAAAGGGGTAGCCAGGATTCAAAATCGCTTTTCAAAATTGGTCGATAGGTCAGTCTAGCTGATGCCTGGGGTGTTTGGAGTTTCATCTTGAGGGGAAAGTAATCAAAACTCAAAGAATTGGCCCTCGAGGAGGTTCTTTCCTTGAATAATTTTACTTCGATCACATGATTTTACAAAATGTGAATGAAATTATTGATGTTGCGAGATGACTTGCTTCAATTCATCTGTTGAACTCACTCCAGCTTTTTTCCACACCTCTTGTCCATTTTTGAAGAGAATCAGGGTTGGGATATTTCTCACTTTGAAACGCGATGCGATGTTTTGATTTTTGTCGACATCAATTTTGATGATCTTAGCGCTACCATCAAGCTCTCCAGATAAATCTTTTAGAATGCTCGACTGTGTTTTACACGGTCCGCACCAGTCGGCGAAAAAGTCAACCAACACAGGAGTATCTCCAGAAACTATTTTATCAAAATTACCTTTCATCTCAAATCTATTTATCGCTGTTTAGAAAAGACGGGGTTTGATCAAGACTATCCCTCTTCCACTTATTCACTACAAAATTAACATCTTCAAAAACCAAATGCCACTTCTGCTCCCCAATAAGCGTTAAGGAAAGCGAACATCACTCCTCCGAAAGTCAATACCTTTTGGCGAGTGTCCCCATTATTTATTCTCGAGCACTCAAAAGTAAGATGGCAAAAAAAACCCTCAGTAATCGATGTTGCTGAGGGTTTTAAAAATGATTGTTATTGATGCTTATTCACTTTCAGACCATGACAGCAATTCGTCCATCGTACCCGTAGCAACGCTGTGGTATGCAGGTCGGGCTTCTTCATAAATGCTCATCGCCATGTCTCTCTGTTCGGTTTCGAGCATTGCACGATACAATGGCGTCAAGAACTTCCTACGTCCAACGCTTGTTAGGAAGCTTCTCAATTGAGGGTATGCTGGTTGATATTGGTGCAAGATGCTTTGTTCAAGCCAAGCGAAAAGCACCTCGTTGTTTCCGGTCTCTGTGATTCCATATTCCTCATCAAGTTCTTTCAACATCTTCTCATCAACACCTTCAGAAGGTAAATTCGTGAGGAAACGGTAGCGTTCTTGATACATCCAATCGTTCCAAGGCAGATCTTTGCTTGATTGTTCTCCTGAAGTCCACTTTTGAATCGCTTCATCCACCTTTACCAAGCGATCTGAGCCCACTGTTGGACAGTTTTCCGGTAGTCCAGCACCATAAATCCAGTCATCAATCCGAAGTGCGGTGTAAGCCGTTTCATCCAAGAGCTTAGCTTTCAAATGCGCAACAAACTGCTCTGTATCCATCACAGAGAAGGCATTGCTTGTGAAATAGTCTTTCAAGAAGGCATCAAAAGTGCTTCGTCCGACATTCTCTTCCAACATTCTCAAGAAGAAGTAGCCTTTATCGTATGCAATGGCACTCATTCCATCGTCTGGATCGCGGTCTTTGAGGTGCAATTTAAGGTGGGTATCGTTCGGGTTTTTGTCCATGATTTCGTCCACCTCTTTCACCAAGCCTTGATAGCTCAATTGTGCGAGCATTTCAGAAATATCTCTTCCGTACACGGCCTCCATGATGCGTTGTTCAAAATACACCGTAAAGCCTTCATTCAACCAGAAATCATCCCAAGTAGAATTCGTGACAAGATTCCCACTCCAGCTATGTGCGAGCTCGTGTGCTACGAGTGAAGTCAGGCTGCGGTCTCCCGCAATGATGGTTGGTGTAGCAAAAGTCAAGCGAGGATTTTCCATCCCTCCAAAAGGGAAGGCTGCAGGAAGAATAAGCAAGTCATACCGATCCCAAACATAATCTCCATACAAAGCCTCAGCAGCAACCAGCATGTCTTCCGTTTCTGCAAATTCCCAAGCAGCAGCTTCAATGAGGTCTGGCGTAGCGTAAACTGCGGTATTGGGTCCCATTGATCGGTATTCAATATCGCCAACCGCCAGTGCCATCAAGTAACTTGGAATGGCTTGCTTCATTTCAAAATGGTACTTTCCATCTGCCGACTTTTCCGTTGGGTTGCTCGCACTCATCAGAGCCATGAGGTCTTCACGCACCTGTACATCTGCTTCATAAGTATACCGCACTCCTGGACTGTCTTGACAAGGGATCCATGTTCTAGCTAAAATGGCTTGAGACTGTGTGAACAAGAAAGGTTTCTCTCCTTCCACCCAAAGCAAAGCTCCCGCATCAGGGCTTGAAGCATAAGTAATGCTCACTTTCTTGGTTTCCGGAGTGATTTCCACCACCAAAGCTTGGCCCATAAATTCTTTTTCAGGTCCGAGTTCCCAAGAGCTTGGAGTTTGATCATCGAGCATTACAGCTTGAATATCGAGGTCTCTGGTATCGAAGATGATTTTATTTCCTTTGCTTTTGTTGTCGATGTCAAAATGCGCTGTACCGCTAATCACTTTTGTTTCGAAATCAACTTTGGCGTCCCACGCAAGATGAGTAACGACCGCGTCATTTGGTCGGCTAAAAGAGTGATTGTCTTGAGCTAATTTCATTGCTGCGATTTTAGATTTACTTTCCTCGCTTCGTTCTGTTGATGGTTTTTCGTTCTTAGGGCCATCATTGCAAGAAGTGAGAGCAACGAGGGCGAGAACGATCAGCAGGCTTAATTTTTTCATGAAAACTGGTTTTGTCGAAAGTTCGTGGTTTTTTTCGAGAGATGAGATATTGGGTAAGGTGAACTCCAACTAAGTTCCAAATTGATCTGGTGTTTGAAGATTAAAAACTCTAGTTCAAGGGGGGAAATGGATGTGATTGATGTTGACTTTCTTTTTGATGGCTGTTTGAAAGGTGAAATTGTCCAATTCGAGGGCGAAGGCAAAGGAAAGGTAATCAAGCACAAAGTTCTTCACACGTGCATCGCTCAAACCCGTAAATTGAAGTATGGGGACAGGGGTGCTGTCCCCGGGGGGATTTACAGAGCGAGAATGAGAACAAAAAAGAGGCCTTAGTCTGCTTTATTGATCTCGATTAACCCGAGCTATAAACAAAATACCTTCAAACACGCAGTCTTTCCCACGGGCATTGCTCAAACTGCCCCGTACTAAAATAAGTTGACAGCTTGTGGGCTTAATGTTTCCATGTATTTCCATGTATTTACATGCTCGATCAAATCATACTTTCAGTTAACACAAGCTCATGTAATACGAAGTGTACAGGTTTTTAAGAAGTCCTTCTATTCAAAGCTACAAAACCAAGTAGCCGCGCCACACGACCCAACAAAAAAGCCGCTAACATCAGTTAGCGGCTTTTAAAAAGTCATTTCACAAAAATCATCTCATCAGGTTCACAGAACCAGAGAGTTCTCGACGTTCAGTTGTACTTAATGAATGCACAACGATCTTCCAAGCGTAGATACCGTCTTGTGCATAGTATTCTTCATTAATGGTTTGGTATGAACCGTTCCATCCAACATTAGGATCTTCCGTTTCAAAAACCAATCCTCCCCAACGATCAAAAATTTGGAAGCTGAATCGACTCTCATCGATGTCTGTTCCTTCAATTTTGAAGAGGTCGTTAATTCCATCGTTGTTTGGAGAGAAGGCATTTGGAACGAATAGGTTGAAGAGGTCGTTCACAATGATGGTTCTTACCACAGTATTCGTGCAATTGTTCGCGTCAATCACAGTAAGAGAAACTGGATAATAGCCTCCAACATCATAAGGGAAAGCAAAAGTTGGGTCTTGCATTCCGCTGGTTCCCAAAACGTTCAAGGTGTCAAACACCCAATAGTATCCCACTACGTCGTTGGCAGAGGCATCAAAGAAGGAGATCTCAGTGTCAGGAACAGTTGCTGGCTGAGGTGTAGCATCGAAACCTACTTGTGGTGCTGGCAAGATGCTGATCATGTTTTGAATCTCACCGTTGTAAGTACAACCGAAGTTGGATACGATTTGGAGAGAAACATCATACAATCCCGGATTTCCATAACCGTGAGAGGGGTTTAATTCGCTCGACCCGGTTCCATCACCGAAATTCCACAAACTGCTGCTATACAAGGTTTCATCAACCAAACTTTCAAAAGCAATGGTGGCAGGATTACAAGCAACATTGGTGTCTGCCTCAAATACTACTGGAATGGCTTGTTCAATTTCCAAAAGTGCACACTCCGTGACTGCTGGTGTTTCGCAAGCATCGGTTATGGTCACACAATAATCTCCTGTAACCGCAGCCTGGTAATCGATGAGTTCTCCACTTCCAATGGGCTGACCATTGTAGGTCCAATCGAAGTTGTAGGGAGGCAAACCTCCGCTTGAGTTGGTTACTTCAAACTGATCACTCACTCCAGCGCACAACATGGTAGGACCATCAATGCTTACTTCAAGGGCTTCACGCACCTCTACTTCTACTGTGAGCGGGTCAGAATCACATCCATTATCGTCCGTTGCAAAAACGGTATAGGTCGTATTTACCAAAGGCGATACATTAATGCTCGCGCCGGTTCCGACACCATTATCCCATGTATAGGTCCAAGTTCCGTTCACATCATCATCAGACCATGCTTCTAAAACCGCAGTTCCCGTCAAACAGATGGTTTGATCATCCGAAACTACGAACAAGGTGGGTTGCGGACCATTAATCACAAAGTCGTTCTCATAGCTACATCCACCGAGATCGCTAACGATAACGCTGTAATCTCCTGGTAATAAATTATCAAAGTCCGTTGTTCCACCATTGTTTTGCTCGCTCAAGACCAAAACATTGTTCTCATAAAGCTCAACGGTCCAAGGTGCAACACCGGTAGTTCCATCGATGAACACAGAGATAAGTCCGTCATTTCCAAGACAGCTTGGATCATTTGCTTCAATTTCGAATGCAAAGGCGGGCAGAACTTCAACTTCATCGGTACTCCAGCAATCTGGTCTACCAAATGGATAAGTTGTCAAAGTGTAAGTCGTTGCTCCGTTCAAAGAAGTCACAAATGGGGTTGCCGTGTTTGGATCAGACAAACCTGCAGCTGGCTCCCATGAATACACATAGTTATCACCACCTTGCGTACAGCCAACATTGTAGTTCCATTCTGTTTGAGAACCTGAACCACAAGATACAGATCCATCTGGAGTCACTTCAATGGTGATGCATCCTGAAGGATTGGTAGCTACCCATGAAAGACCTGAAAGATCTCCGTACAAAGGACCTGCCAACAAAGGGGCACCGGTATTATCTCCGTCATATACCCAGAATTCATCAAAGCCATTCTCAACACTTCCGGAATTGAAAGTGATGTCCATAAAGGTCACACCATCACCAGGGTTGTCAGGACAATAAGTGAAAGCAACGTTGGCGCTGTTATCGTAACAGTAAGTATAATTTCCTGCATCATTTGAACAGGTAGGTGCCGGCTGACCATCAAGTCCTCCTAATAACTGCGTGTCTGCGCCACAGAAGGTCACATCCGGACCAGCATCTGCTTGGCCTGCAAGTTCTACTGAAATGGTAATCGTTGAATCGGAGGTACACCCGTGGTTATTGGTCAAAGAATAGGTAAATGGATAATCTCCAGGTTCAAGTGGAAATACCGTAATGGAGTTTCCATCTGCGTCGTTGGTAGTAATGTCCAAATTGGTCGTATCATAAGACCAAAATGAACTATCTGCATCACCTCCAATTTGTGGAGTAAATTCTGTTACATCTGGAATGATTGCTGGGTTGAAGCCCAATCCCCACTCACTCAGCTCTCCCGAGTCCCCCCCCCAAAGGTCAGTAATCTCAATGGTCCAAGTTCCGTTCAGTTCGCACCCAATCAATTGATCAAGGGGTTCTAATGAATTGTAGTCACCCGCAGGCAATTCATCGCCAAGGTCTGTCGCTACTTGCGACCAAGTTCCTTGCGTTGCATCTGCCGTCCAATTGTAGCTGTAAAATTCTCCTCCCGGAACACCCAAATTTGTTCCATTAGCGCCAACATCAGCCCCATCGGGTTGCTGCATTTGTTGGTGAAGAATGGTGCTCTGACCATTTGGACAAGATACGATGATTACCAAGTCAAAAAGGAAACTGTGATTCATCAAGACATTCAAATAAAGAAGATCGTTGATGTTATCCAGTGTTTGACCTGGGGCAAATCCGGCTACTTCAATTTCTGATGTAAATGGCAAT
>CALKGK010000055.1 GCA_938085105.1 uncultured Flavobacteriales bacterium | reverse complement strand
GCATGATCGTACTATCTTGCGAGCAGAAACTCATCCCATTGAGTTCTTGCTGCTTGAAGTTTCGATACTCTTTGGTGGAAAGCGGCTTAAAGTTGCTCCACGAAAAGGTTCTTTTGAAGGGAAGCACCCTTTGTTCAAATGCAGGCGTGCTTGAAAAATCGCTGTAGTATGCTTGTTCAATGATCTGTGCGCACCAGAGCTCATCGCCCAGCACGGTACATGGGATTTGATCAAAGGGAGTGTTCAATCCTTCCAATGAAAGGGAATCGACCACTTGAGCGGAGCAAAATCCAACTACGGTTAAAAGAAAGATTGTAAAAGCTCCTTGCCTCATGGAAGAAAGGTTTTTTGTTTGCTTGACTTCAGCTTGCCGAAAACGATGCTTAAGAATATTTCGTGGCTGCCGCTGCTAATGGAGGCCAATTCCTGGGTGTTCATTTCGTACAAATAAGCCAAACGAAAGGTCTTTTTCACTTGAATTTCTGCCATGGCATAGGCATCACCAGACCATCGGTATCCGCCACCGACGGTAAAACGCTGATCAAAATTAAGTCCCACCTGGGCCTCTGGGTGGATCAAACAATTGGAGAGGTAGCGGAGGTTAAGGTTGGGTCTTAACTCAAATCGGGCATTGAGTGGAACTTTGGTTCCTGCGTGAAGATGCAAATGCATCACTTGGGTTCCACTAGCTCCTTCTGTAAAGTCCCAAGCACTTG
Source organism: uncultured Flavobacteriales bacterium (assembly GCA_938085105.1). GTDB lineage: Bacteria > Bacteroidota > Bacteroidia > Flavobacteriales_D > Sanyastnellaceae > CALKGK01. Next base: position 21,313 of record CALKGK010000055.1, on the reverse strand, counting down.
GCAGCAACTGTTGGACACTAATACCGAGGAAAGACATTTTGCTTCGGTAAAGCACCCCAAATTGCATGTTGAATAAATGCTGAAGGTCTTTATCCAAGAATAGCCAGGAATCGTTTTCATCTCGGGCAACTAAGATGTTCTGATTGATCTCCAATCGTTGAATACCGGCCTCTAGCGCAAAGGAAAGCTGTCCTCTTCCCAGGGGAGTTCTCCACGAAAACCCTCCACTCGCGGCGATGGATTTAAAAGCGGCAATTTCTTCTTGATGGAGCCTCACACCAAAGGCCATTCGATCATTGATGGGGCTATGAAATGAAAGGTACGACCAACTCGGAGCGCCTTCAAAGCCTGTCCATTGAGCACGATGTCGGAGAGCGAGCGCCTTTCTTCCATACATGCCAGCAGCGGCAGGGTTCAGGTCAAAAAGGTTCTGACCGAGCAAGCTGTTGCTGTTCACCTGTTGCGCATCACCTAGAAAAGGAAAAAGCAATAACATGATTCCAATGAAAATGCTCTTCTTTCTCATCGCAATAAGTTTATGCTGCCTGAAAAGCGATGTTCCAATCCTTCCAACTCATAAAAATAGGCCCCCACCGGCAATTCATCTCCATTATCTCTTCGTCCATCCCAGCCCAAAACAACATCAAAATTCGCCGCTTCATAAAGCAGGTCTCCCCAGCGATTCCAGAGGCGAAAGCTATAATTATCTTCTGGCAAATGCTCGGCGGTCCAGCGATCGTTTTCTCCATCACCATTTGGAGTAATCAGGTTATAGGGTTTTTCTTCGCAAGGAAGCACTTGGCTAGGAATACTTGTATTCACCAATTCACTCAGAACACATCCCAGTTCACTGCTCACACTGAGTTCCAAAATCTCGTTGGGCAGAGCGAGGTAGGTATTTGATCCTTCTTCTCCGTTCCAAGTGAAAGTCACATCACCGAGGAAGCATTCTCCTAAAGGAATAACAGAAACCTCAAAAGTACTGGTATCACTCAGGCATTGGGGGTAGTTAATTTCAATCTCAAAAGCGGCTGAAAGATCGGACGGCTGTTGGAAGCCTTGAGTGAGGATAGCACTATTTTCTTGGGAAGTGTATTCTACTTGTCCGAGTGTTTGACTGAGGTAATGCTCCCCATTTTGAGAAGAGAAGCCTAAGGAGTTGATACTTTGTCTTCCAATCGTTTGGGCAGAACAAACAGCGCTGATGAACACGCAAGCAAGGCTTATAAAAAATGTGTTTTTCATCCTCTTCACTATTGCGAAATTACCCACCAAGCTGTTCCATCAGAGACAATCATGATGTTTTCAGAAACGAACAAGTTCAACTGGAGGGTGTCCATATTTTCGATGCTTTCTCCCGAAAAAGGGGTGATGGTGCACGTCGCATTGAGCGGCTGTCCTGCTTCACCAATGGTTTTGATACGATAAGAGCGACCTTCACAAACCGCAGCACTGGGCAAATTGATATTGACGTTGTCTGTGCCAACATTGGCTAAGATGATGTGGTCTGATGGGGATAGATCATATACCGCAGGACCCACAACTTGCTGAATGCTATTGCTGATGGAACCTTCCACATGAAAAGTACTCGTTGGAGCGTTGGTGCCTACTGCAACATCGCTTGTTGTGTGGCTGAGAGAAGAAGGTGTTTGAATCCAATCTCCATCATCCACTAATGGGCTGAGATCGAGGACAAAGCTGTTTGCTCCTTCTACAATGTTCAGGCTATCCCCTACCAATTGGAGTAAGTTGATGGATTGTCCAACAGCGAGTTCTTCCAGTCTCGGGCCAAGATCTGCCACCAGCGTATTTCCGCCTTCCGAAATGCTCAGAGAGTCATTTTCAAAAGAGAAGTCGGTGATCAATTCATTTGCTGGGTCTGCATCTGCGTCATCAGCATTGCTCACGTTCAAAGCAGTAGTGGCTACATCGGCGGTATTTGCGTGAAAAGCATAAGGAACACTCAGGAATTGGGTGATTCCCATGAGCAGAAAGCTGCCTCCATCATCTTCTAATTCCACCTCGAGAAAGTGGGTTCCGGCCGACCAATTAATGTCTTCAAAAGTCGACGCACTTCCTGCACCGGTGCTGAGACCTTCACCTAAAATCAAAGAAAACAGGCCAAAATCATCCGTTAAGCTCAGGTGTTCTTCTTGCCAAATGAGGTTTCCATTGACTGCATCTTGCCGAATTCCCAAGCGAATAGCGACCTCATCGTTGCTGATGGGGACACCATCGTTTCCTCGAGCAAGCGCCTGATAGCTCATTGCTTGGGGAACGTTTTGCCCAGAAATATTAAAAGAAATAAGGGCGAAATAGAGAAGAGAGGTAATTGTTAAAATTACACGTGGCATAGTTGCTTTCGTTGGTGTGGTTAAATTACGCCCTAACACTCAAAACAACGCAAGCTCAACATGAAGATATCAACATAAACCATGGGAAATCAGGCCTCCGAAGGTCGGTCTTTCCATAATTGGGCAGCCGCCTCGAGCTTTTCAAACCAATCTTCCCCATAAGCACGTACCAGTGCTGATTTGGCAAACTTGTATACCGCAACCTCCATTTTCTCTCCACAAGCGCAGGCGGGCGAGCAGATGTGCCATTTATGGTAGTTCAAGGCATCGTAATCTTTGAGCTTGGTGATTCTAACCGGATAGAGATGGCACGAAATGGGCTTTTTCCAATCCACTTTACCGTCGCGATGGGCTTGTTCGATGGTACAAAGGGCTGTTCCATTTTCTGAAAACTGAACATACGCGCACTCTTTTCCTTCGACTAGTGGAGTAACAAAATCGCCGTCGCTGTCCATTTCCCAATGACCTTGTTCCTCAACAGCTTTGATGCCTTCAGGACGCATGTAAGGTTTTACTTGATCAAAAATTTCCTCTAAAATTTGAGTTTCTTCTTCACTAAGAGGGGCTCCAGCATCACCCTCCACGCAGCAAGCACCTTTGCATGCCGCAAGGTCACAAACAAATTGTTTTTCAAGAAGATTTTCTGAGATGAGGGTATTGTCAATTGCAATCATTGCTATTCAATAAACGTTCTATAAACCTTGATAAAGTTGGTTTTTCTGCGCTGCGCGAGTTCCACACTTGTTCCGTCTGCTAAGGTAAGCATATGCTTGTTGTTATCTACGGATTGGATATGGTTTAGATTCACTATGGTTGATCTACTCACTCGAAAGAAGCGTTCGTCATTGATCTCGCTAAGGAGAAGTCTCAGGTTTTTACTGATGCAATGATTTCGTCCGTTCAAAAGAAAGACATTGGCATAACTCCCTTCTGCCTCCATACGAACGATCTCGCTCAATTGAAGTTCAAAGTTTCCACTACGAGATTTCACTAAGTATTTTTCCTTTCCTCCTCTTCTTTTGATGCCGTTTCGATCAGAAACTATACGCTCATACACATCTAAGAACTCATTGATATCGATGGGCTTCAGCAAGTAATATGATTTCCAAAGTTTGAGGGATTCAAGCATGCTGTCGTTAAAGGCAGAAACAATGACAACATCAAAATCGACCTTTCCTACTTTATCCAACCAACTGATGTCCTTTGTGTTCCCAAGATGAATATCGAGAAAGAGTACTTGCGGACGGTGTTCTTCAATGGCAACTAATGCATCTTCGGGGTTGCTCGCAGTAGCCACCACTTCCATTTCACGACAATACTTCTTCAGTAAAAAACAAAGTGCATCAATTGCTGGTGGCTCATCGTCCACCACCATCACTTTAATTGATTCAGGCATAATACTAGTGCAATAGAAATTAGGTGCGACCAAGTTAAGAGAAAGGCCACGAAGCATTTTGCACTTTTATGCACCACACACAAATTGGTGGTGGTTTGATGCTATTTTTCGATCATGAAAGTGATTTACGAAGCAATTGCACTTCCGTTTTTAAAGTTTTACAACTCAAAGACAGAACTGATTTTGATGAACAAGTCTGTTTCTACATCCCAAAATTCGGGTTCCAGTAATCGGGAATAAAAGCCTATCCCCAGAGAGGTGAAATTCAAGGATAGGAGTCGGTGAACTTCTATTCCTGCTTCTTGGTAGTTGTATGTTGATTGGTCGTATCTTAAGTCTGTTTCAATAATTGGCCTCGGAAACTGATACCAAGCAGCATTTAAAATGAAGGCGAGTTCTGGTCGGAAGGTCTTGTCTGCCGGTCGATTATTTTTAAATCGATGACGAAACTGTGTCAAGAGCAGCTGCGAAGCCAAGACACTTTGTGGAGCTAAAGTTTCCATGCTGAAAGGAACACCTAATCCCCAGTTTACGCCTGTTCCTCTCAAATTGAACGCACGGAAATCTGGAACCGCATCAAAGACGTATGCTCCTGTCAAGCGTAAACTTGTTTTTCCTCGTCGAGCGAAAGTGTGGCTATATTCGGCTTGAGCGTTCACTCTCCAGTCATCAATCACCCCGTCAGACCATGCTCTTTCAACATTCACCAGCAGTGTTGGGTATGGTTGAGCGTAGGAAATCACACGATTCTTGCTCACTGCTATTTGTTCTCGAAAAGCAAAACGAAGGCTTATTCCCGCTCTCCAGTAGTCAAACTCTTCCCAGCGCAAAACGAAATTTTCATTGATGAATTGATTGAAGGCATAATCACCCGTGGTTTGCACCATTTCTTTGGCAACATAACTTCTCATCTTCAACCAAAAAGGCAAACGAGTGGTGAAAGAAGCTTGAATTTGATCTCTTCGATCCATGTACCTCGTGAAAAACTTATACGTTGAAGTAGCATCAAATACTTGTGCATTGAAAAAACCATATCCTCCCCTTTCCATCACATCGGAATTGGCTTCAATTCGAAATACCCGCTCTTTGGTACGATCCCCCCGAAAATTCATCCCTACACCTCCCTTGAACAAACAGTCTTTAAAACCATAAGCTCCATAAGCGTCCATCTGCCACCATTTGCTCACTTTATCGTTGGTTTCAATTCCCGCTCCCAAACGAATTCCCTCAAAATCATTAGCGGCCAAAATGCGCATCAATTGAAGATTGAACTTGCCCATTGGCAACCGTCCTGTAGCCAGCGCGTTCAGCACTTTCGGCCAACGGTCGAAGTTCTCGGCTTTCCCAACACTGTCGATAAAAGCATAGGTTCTTGCGTCCTTCGGGTCGGGATAACCTTGGCGAAATTCCTGAAGGATGGAGTCTTGGTTCTGCTGTAAGTCTACCTCCACTGTGGCATAAGACAAATCGCGTTTTTTCAGCTCTGGCTGAAGTGAAATATCTGTGATGTATGACCTTCCAATACCAAGAACTTTCGCGTTTTCTACAATGATGTTCTTGAAAAGAATGAGGGAATTCAATTGAACAGGGAACCATTTCCCTTCTTCAATTTGTTCATAGCGTTGGCGAATTTCAATTTCCATTCCCCCAACTTCTTTGGTAGGTTCAGCAATGACATTGCGCAAGGCATAATCTCCCGAATTGACGTGAAGCAGTCCTTTCAATCCACCCGCACCCGAATTCACACTCGGCTGAAATGAGATCAAGAATACCGAATCTTGTCCGGTAAAAAGGGTATCGGCCAAAGTATAAACGTATTCCTTGGGGGCGACGGGGGCAATCGGACTCAAATACACGTTACCCAAAATGCTTACTTCTTTTTTATAGAAACTGAAGGACTGCAATTGGGAAGCCAGCAAGGTAAAATCCGACTCTTGCAATCCCGATACTCTGCTGGCGAGCACACGCTCGTTGCTTCGATCTGGCGGTACAAAACTCCGTTCGGTTACTGACTCCGTTAGAAAGAGGTATTTGTCTTCGAAAAAGGCAATCAACTCTTGGCTGGAAGAGTCCAAATCTTGAATCTTCTCTGGTTGAGCCAAAAGGGTGGAATCAATGGCAGCCGTAAGCACCAGTTTATTGTAGGTGGTATACGTGAAGGCTGTTCCTTTCTCTGGATTGTTGATGTTCCTTCGTTCAATCACCTTCTCCATGATCCGCAGGGCAGGATTATCATCATTTTCGACCAAAGCGGTGGCCACTTGAATCGTGCTCGGCACTAGGAATACATCAGGCAAAACGGCAGATTCTACCCGAATCACTTTCGCTTCATATCCGACAAAAGATAAACGCAACTCATCTCCAGGAGAGGCAAAAAGTGAAAAAACACCATCGATATCACTAGAAACACCTCTTCCATTACTCATATTCACCACGCTCACAAAGGCCAGAACTTGCTTGTTGGAAGCGTCGTACACCCTCCCGTCAACTCGGTTTTGTGCGAGTAATGTTCCTGAGAAGAGCATAATTATTAGCGTAAACAAAGAAGCCACAAAAGCACTCTTTTTGTCAATTCCCTGATGTAACTTTGAAATGTGGCTCATGGAGTAAAAAATATCGTTCGTGTTCTTCAGATGGGCAAGTTATGGAATGCCACTCAACTTCTGACAAGTTACCACCTTTCCAAAGTTTTAAAAAAGCCCATCCATTGGGGAATGCCCATGAGCATCGCCATTGAGCCAACTACCGCATGTAATTTGGGCTGCCCCGAGTGTCCGTCCGGACTCAAAAAATTCACTCGACCAACAGGGAATTTAAAGAAGAAAATGTTCCAAGGTCTGCTCGATGAATTGGCTGACAACCTCTTAAACGTCACTTTCTACTTCCAAGGGGAGCCTTACATCAACCCTCATTTTTTGGACCTTGTTCGGATGGCACACGAGCAGAAAGTCTACACTTCCACCTCCACCAATGCTCACTTCATCTCAGAAAGTGTTGCTGAAGAAACCGTGCATTCGGGATTGGATCAGATGATTATCTCGATCGATGGGACCACACAAGAAATTTACGAACAATACCGCAAAGGAGGCTCTTTGCAGAAAGTACTGGAGGGGACGAAGAAAATGGTTGCGGCCAAGAAAAAGTTGAACAGCTCAAGTCCAAAGCTCATTTTTCAATTTCTTGTGGTTGCTCCAAACGAGCACCAAATTGAAGATGCGAAAGACTTGGCCAAAGAAATGGATGTGGACGAAATCCGTTTCAAATCGGCTCAACTTTACGATTTCGAAAACGGAAACCCCTTGATGCCCGAAAACGAAGACTATCGAAGATACCGGCAAGGGAAAGACGGCAAGTGGAAAATCAAAAATAAGCTCCTGAATCAATGCTGGAAAATGTGGCATTCGTGCGTCATTACTTGGGATGGAAAAGTAGTACCCTGCTGTTTTGATAAAGATGCACAACATCCCATGGGGAAAAGCACCGACGGATTTAAGAGCATTTGGAAAGGGCAGGAATACCAAAAATTTCGCAAGCAAATCTTGAGTGGTCGGGACCAAATTGACATCTGCAGAAACTGCACAGAAGGCACAAAGGTGTGGATGGACGCCTGAGGCACCTGAAATCCAAATGCGAAATAGAAAGCCTCCTTTGGATTGTTAACTTTGTGTCGCGTGCTGGAAAATGAAGAAAAAATAAAACAACAGTTCAGTTGGAAGAAGATCATTCTGCCCGTGCTCATTGGTCTGAGCGTGAGCGTTTATTTGCTCATTCACGATCTGGGAAAAGTGACTTACCAGGAGTTGCCTCTGGGAGAAACGGGGAGTTATTCTTGGGTTGACACCAATGGGAATGCTAAGGTTGACTTGTCCGATCCCTCGGAATTCATCCCCAGTGAAAACGGAAGGTACGAAGCCAAAAAAGCCAGTAAAGTACTGCGTGAACACGCCTGGACCTGGAGTGCTGTTTTTGCGCTTTTGGCCGCATTTCTCATGCTCGTTTTGCGCGACTTCTTTTACATGTATCGCATTCGGGTGCTTTCTGGCGGACACCTTTCCTGGCGCAGCAGTTTTGACGTAATTATGCTTTGGGAGTTTGCATCTGCCCTCACCCCTAGTGTTGTTGGGGGAAGTGGGGTGGCTGTTTTCATCCTCAACAAGGAAGGCATTAACGTTGGAAAAAGCACTGCTACTGTGATGGTCACCGCGCTCATGGATGAGCTCTTTTTCATCATCATGGTTCCCATACTTTTTCTTGTCGTGGGTACTGAAACGCTTTTCCCAGAAACAGAAGTATTTAGTGCATTTGGTGCCAAATCCATCAAGGGTGTTTTTTGGGCTGGATACGGTCTTATTGTTTTACTCACCAGCCTGATCCTGCTTTCCATCATTTCCTATCCGCACCAAACCAAACGATTGTTGGTGGGCATCTTTCGCTTCCGTTTGCTACGCAGATGGCAAAAGAAGATGGTCCAATGGGGCGATGAAATGATCGTCTCATCTGTTGAATTGAAAGGCAAACCCTTCTCCTATTGGGGCAAAGCATTTGGAGCTACCATCGTGAGTTGGACCGCGCGCTACTTCACCCTCAACTTCATTTTTATGGCCTTCGTGGGTGGTTTTGATCACCTTCAAGTCTATGGTCGGCAACTCGTGATGTGGGTGATCATGCTCATCAGTCCTACGCCCGGCTCTTCTGGTGTGGCTGAACTAGCATTTAGTGTGTTTTTCGATTATTTGATCCCCGGAGGACTCCTCGCTATTGCAACTGTTTTGTGGCGACTCCTTACCTATTTCCCTTATCTTCTTGTAGGAACAATTGTGCTACCGGGCTGGTTAAGAAGGACAGCTAAACGAAAAGCAAAGGTGAGTTGACCTCCTCCTTTGCTAAATTGCGGTGCACAACGAAGCACCAATCGAACTATGGATGAAACGATGAAATTTGGCAGCAAAGCCGTTCACGCCGGTGTGAAACCCGACCCGAGTAATGGGGCCATCATGACCCCTATTTTTCAAAGTTCGAGTTTTGCTCAAGGCGGTCTGGGAGCTGAACAAGAATACGTTTACGCCCGATCGAAGAACCCCACCCGCACCCAAGTTCAGGACAGCATTGCCGCTTTGGAAAACGGGAAACACGGTCTGGTTTTTGGCTCCGGAATGGCGGCCATTGATGCCGTTGTCAAACTCTTTAAACCAGGAGACCAGATTCTCAGCATTAACGCATTGTATGGGGGAACTCACCGACTCTTTACTCAAGTCTACGCCCCTTTCGGTATTGACTTCGAGTTTATCGACATGGAGGATGCCCATGGGGTTGAAGCACACATCGGCCCTCACACCAAAATGATCTGGATTGAGACGCCCACCAATCCGAGTTTGAGCATTGTGGACATCGAAGCCATTGCTGCCATCGTGAAAGGGAAGGGAATACTGCTGGTTGTAGACAACACTTTCGCTACGCCTTACCTTCAAAACCCACTTGATCTTGGGGCAGACATTGTGATGCATTCAGCAACAAAATACCTCGGTGGACATAGCGACACCCTTATGGGAGCCCTTGTGGTGCGAGATGACGCATTGGCCAAAAAACTCTACGCCCTTCAGAACAACTGTGGAGCGATATCTGGTCCGTTTGATTGCTTTTTGGTGTTGCGCGGAATCAAAACACTGCATTTACGGATGAAGCAGCACTGCAAGAACGCCATGTTGCTTGCTCACTATTTGGAACAGCATCCAAAAGTGGATCGGGTAAATTATCCAGGTTTGGAGCACCACCCCAATCACCACATCGCAAAAAAACAAATGCGCGACTTTGGAGGAATGCTCTCCTTCGTCCTAAAAGATGAAAATCAAAGCGCCGCAGAAATGCTCATTTCAAAGCTCAAGGTTTTTACCTTAGCAGAATCTTTGGGTGGAGTGGAATCCTTGATTGGTCATCCAGCCACCATGACCCACGCCTCGCTCAGCAAGGAAGATAGAGCAAAAGCAGGAATTACAGATGGCCTTCTTCGACTCAGTGTTGGAGTAGAAGACCCCGAAGACATTATAAAAGATTTAGAACAAGCCTTGGCATAAGGAAGAACACAAAGAGGATGAAAAAAGAAGAAAAAATCGCCATTATTGGTGGAGGACTTGTAGGGAGTTTGCTCTCGCTGTATTTCGCTAAAAAAGGATTTGACGTTGACGTTTATGAACGACGCAAAGACGAGAGAAAATCGAGTTATGGCGGAGGTCGATCCATCAATCTTGCCTTATCTGACCGAGGATGGAAAGCCTTGGAAGGCGTTGGTATGGGAGATGACGTGAGAAAAATGGCCATCCCCATGCAAAAGCGAATTATGCACGACGTGGAAGGCAACATTACACATCAGGCATACGGGAAAGACGGACAAGCGATTTACAGCGTTCCTCGTGGCGGACTCAACCTCATCTTGCTGGAGCGGGCAGACGAGCATCCCAATGTGAGCCTCTTTTTTGAAGAGCGTTGCAAAGACATCGATTTGGAGAACAACGTCATCACCTTTGAACGCGGGCCGAACAAAGAAATTCATACAGAGAAATACGACCGTATTTTTGGAACCGATGGAGCCTTTAGTAGTGTTCGCATGCGCTTGATGAAAAAAGACCGCTTCAACTATCAGCAAACCTACCTCTCTCATGGTTACAAGGAATTGGAAATTCCGGCAGGCAAGGACGGCGATTTTCAAATGGACCCCAACGGATTGCACATTTGGCCGCGCGGTGAGTACATGATGATTGCCCTTCCCAATCCGGACAAGAGCTTCACCCTTACCCTCTTCTTCCCATTTGAAGGGCCCACTTCATTCAAAGCGCTAGATACGGATGAAAAAATTGAAGCCTTCTTCAAAGCTCAGTTTGGCGATGCCTTGCCTTACATGCCTAATTGGATGGACGACTATAAAACCAACCCCAGTTCTTCCCTCGTAACCGTAAGTTGTTATCCTTGGCATTATGAAGATAAGGTTTGTCTTTTGGGAGATGCCTCGCACGCCATCGTGCCCTTTTATGGACAAGGAATGAACAGTGGTTTTGAAGACTGTACCGTGTTTAATGACCTTTTCGAAGCCATGGATGGGGATTGGGAAGGTGTTTTTGAAGCCTTCACCAAGAAAAGACAGCCCGAAGCAGAGGGCATCAAGGAGCTCGCTTTGAGAAATTACATTGAAATGCGTGATAAAACCGCTGACCCCATGTTTTTGCTCCAAAAGAAAATTGAAGGCAAGTTCTCATCGCTTTACCCAGAGCAGTGGACTCCTCTTTACTCCTTGGTAACCTTTAGTCATGTACCTTACAACGAAGCCCTTCAAAAAGGAGACTTCCAAGACGCCATCATGAAAAGAGTCATGGACCGACCCGACATCTTTGAAGTGTGGGATTCGGCTGAAATCATGGAAAACATCAAGGAAGAATTGGAGAAAAGCACAACAATGGCCTGATTTTCACGTATCTTCTAAACATGAAAAAGAACATCTTTCTGTTATTCATTGCCGGTTTAAGCGCATTGAGCATGCAAGCTCAGCGTGGGAAGCAATTGAGTCCTTTGTTGAATTTGAACAGTGGAAACTATCAAAACAAGGGCTGGCTCTTTGCACCAGGATTGACCTACACCATTCCTAAAGCTCACGAAGATTTTTCTTATCGCGTGGACAATAACGAAGGGGTATTGGACACCTTGTATTCGGGAAGCTTTGATGCTCAGGGGAAGATTGGAGCATACTTTGGAATTGGTCGTTTTCACTTTTTCAAGCGAAACACTTTTGTGGACTACATCGATTATGGTTTGGCCTACAAGATGATTCGTGGAGGGGAAAGTTTTGATGGACGAATGCGAGAAGACAGTCTTATGCTTGAAACCGTGAATGAGGGCTATTTTAACCGACACAATGCCAGCCTCTTTTTCAATGCATACAACATCACCCAACTCAGTGATTACACCTTTTTACAAGCCGGGCTTGGATTGAATGCGGACTATGCAGTATTTGAAAAATATGAAGTTGACGGACTCCGAACTTACCATTTCGACCAACGAGCAGACCCCTTTCAATTTCAGGCCAACGCCAGTTTGGGCTTTGGATATAAGGCGGAGCGGGGTGTACTTTTAGTGGCCAGTGTAGAAACCCCTATTTTGAACTTTGTTCCCTTTTATGACGGGAAATCTACCTTACCGATGTTCAATTCACGATACCGACCCATCATCTTTTCTGTGCGCATGATGTTTTTCAGCAGAACAAAACCCGCAGACTGTGTTGGAAGCAATGATAATCCCCGGGAAGCAGACCTTTGGGGACGAGATATGAAGCGTGGTGGTGGAAAGAAAAAGCGGAAGAAAAGACGCTAGAACCCCGTTTTCAAACCAACAAAAAGCCCGATTTATTCTGGGGCATCTTGACAAAGTTCAACCAAAACTCGGTTGCTTGATTTGGGATGAAGGAAAGCAATGATTTTACCGTCAGCTCCTTCTTTAGGGACTTTGTGAATCATCGTGTAGCCCAGCTTCTGTAGCCTTGAAATCTCTCCGTAAATATCGCTTACATCAAAAGCAATGTGGTGGATTCCTTCGCCTTTTTTATCGATGAATTGTGCAATTGGACTATCCTCTGAGGTGGCTTGAAGCAGTTCAATTTTACTCTCACCAATCATAAAAAAAGAAGTCATAACCCCTTCTGAGGCGACTTCTTCTCTTTTATATGGTGCAGTGCCGAGGAGGTCTTGAAAGATCTGTTCAGAGGCTTTCAAGTCTTTTACTGCAATACCTAAATGTTCAATCTTATTCATGCGCACAAAGTACGCTACTTTTTAACAATGGTTTGTCCGAAATGGCGGTCGAAATTCACGTAATACCTCCCAGCGGGAAGATCATTCATATTAAAGTAATCGCCATTTCCTTTGCCCACAAGAACGCCGTAAGCATCAAAAATTTCAAATTGAGTTACTCCACTAAAACGCATCATATCTGATACCTTCGAAGTGAGGATGGTCACCTCGGGCAGATCAGAATCAAATTCCATCTTCGCCGAATAGCGCACACCCATTTGATCATTTTGTCTTACACGGAAGATGTTTTTTCCGTTGTGAAGAGGGACTTCAATGCGGTATTCTTGTGTCGTTTTCTCGCCGATTCCTCGAACTGTTCCAATCTCCACCCATTTGTTCCATTTGTACTGTTCGATCACAAAAGGAATGGGGCCTACCTCGTTTTCCGTAGTCCACATCAAAACATTTTGTTCCAATCTGCTAGACACCACTTCGAAGGTACTTTGTGGTGCAATCGCTTCTGGGTTGATGACTTTAATGTCGCAGTTTTCTTTTGAGCGCAGAACAACTTCCAGGGCTGTTCCTTGTTCAAAGCCGAAAAGGGAAAGGTCGATAGCAAAAGCCGAGGAATTAATTTCATCGGTCGTTACTTCTCCATTAACCAGCACCTCATAAATGCAGAAACCAACTCCATCGGGAGCGAATGCATTTTTGATATACAGGTCCTTGCCTTGGTAAACCCCTTTAACCACAAGTGCCTCTGCAAAAGAGAACAAGGGAAGGGTGAACATGGCAACGGTGAGCGCGCAAGAAAAAAGGTTTTTCATAGCTTTTGGGATGGGTGAACTTTGGATGTGATAGGGGTGATGGCTTGTTGAGGTTCTATTTCATTTGATGTGATGGAACAATGGTATTGATGACGCTTTTCAACAATTTAATACTTCTCAACGTATGTTCGGAGTCATGTGCTGAACGCATTACGAACGAGCGATTGTCAACTTGTATCGTTTTTACAAAGTGATACATGTATTCTGTACCATCGGGAAGCACCGCTTGGTATAAAAGAGAATGCTCTCCTTGGTCGTAATACTTATAGGTAAACAATTGATCATTACTCAACTCTTCTTTCACGTCGTCAATACTTAAAGCATCTTCAGACAAAACAAAACTGAGATCGCCGTTAATGCTGACCTCATAATAACCAAACTGATCGTTGAAGTGGACATCTGGAAGAATCTCCATATTATCCAGTACCTGCTTTTTCATAGCGAGGGGCAGTCCTTTTTCTTCAAAAGAAATCCACTCATCCAGTTTTGATTCAGGCACCAATTCATCTTCCGTTTGACAAGAGAACATGCAAATCGAAAACAGTAAAGCGAGCAGGGCGTAGGAAGACTTCATAATTTATCAGTTATTTCTTACACACTTACGTAATAGTTCGAAAAAAGTTCTGGTCGCTTATCTTTGCTTCATGAATTTAGACCTCCACGGAAAGAAAGCCTTGGTTTGCGGAAGCTCTCAAGGAATTGGCTGGGCAACAGCTCAGGAATTAGCAGCACTCGGAGCGAGCATCATTCTCCTCGCTAGAAACGAAGAAAAACTCAAAGCGCGTTTGGAAGAGCTTCCCAGCTCAAGCAGCCAGACACACAGCTACATTTGCGCCGATTTTGCTCACCCAGAACAAGTGAAAAGCGCAGCTGAAGGTCTCGTTAAAGATCAAAACATTCACATCTTGATCAACAATACGGGAGGTCCAGCAGCTGGTCCAGCTCATAGTGCGGACATTCAGGACTACAGAATGGCCTTCAACCAACATTTGATCTGCAATCAAATCCTTGCATCAACGCTCATCCCAGGAATGAAAGCCGATGCTTATGGTCGAATTGTGAATGTGATCTCCACCTCGGTGAAGCAGCCCTTGCCAAATTTAGGAGTATCCAATACCATTCGAGGAGCCGTAGCCAATTGGAGTAAAACCTTGGCGAACGAGCTTGGATCTTTTGGAATAACAGTAAACAATGTTTTACCTGGAGCCACTGATACCTCTCGCTTACAACAAATTGTAGATGGAAAAGCTGCCAAAACGGGGGATTCTGCTGAAAATGTAAAACAAAGCATGGCCGATGCAGTACCTGCAAAACGCGTCGGGAAGCCGGAAGAAGTAGGAGCCGCCATTGCTTTCTTGTGCTCACCATCAGCAGCCTACATCAACGGAATCAATTTACCTGTTGACGGCGGAAGAACAAAAAGCCTCTAAACGGGAAAAGTGTACTTGATACACTTTTACTGTGTTTATTGATGATTTCATGAAAGGACTCACAAGTGCTGTTAATTGTGATGTTTCCGCCACGATTCATCGAAATTTTTGGTCTAAATTTGGCCGCATAAATCTCAAATGTACCAAACATGGCGCACCGTTATCAGGCCCAAATAGATGCCTTTATGGAATCCGTGAAAATGCATCACGGACATGAAGCAGAATTTCTGCAAGCAGTAGAAGAAGTTGCCGAAGCGGTTATTCCCTATATTGAGGAAAACCCGAAATACAAAAAAGCGAAAGTACTGGAGCGCTTAGTAGAACCAGAACGCACCATCCTTTTCCGCGTGCCTTGGATCGATGATCAAGGTGATGTGCAAGTGAATAGAGGGTACCGTGTTGAGTTCAACTCAGCCATCGGACCTTACAAAGGTGGTTTACGCTTTCACCCTTCCGTTAACCTGAGCATTCTTAAATTCTTGGGCTTCGAGCAAATTTTCAAAAACTCACTCACCACACTCCCAATGGGCGGAGGAAAAGGTGGTTCTGATTTTGACCCGAAAGGAAAATCGGACAATGAAGTCATGCGTTTTTGCCAAAGCTTTATGAGCGAATTGGCCCGTCACATTGGTCCGAACACCGACGTACCTGCTGGTGATATCGGTGTTGGTGGTCGTGAAATCGGCTACATGTTTGGTCAGTACAAGCGTTTGCGTAACGAATTCACTGGTGTTCTTACTGGAAAAGGAAGAAACTGGGGTGGATCTTTGATTCGTCCAGAAGCCACTGGGTACGGAACCGTTTACTTTGCTCAGGAAATGCTTGCTACCAAGAAGGACAACTTCAACGGGAAGCACGTAGTGATCTCTGGATCAGGAAACGTTGCCCAATACGCCGCTGAAAAAGTGATTCAACTCGGAGGAAAAGTGTTGACCATGAGTGATTCGAAAGGATACATTCACGACACCGACGGAATAGATGCCGATAAATTGGCTTGGATTATGGACCTCAAGAACAACCGTAGAGGACGTATTTCTGAGTATGCTGATCAGTATCCAAGTGCAACCTTCCACGAAGGGAAACGCCCTTGGGAAGTGAAGTGTGACATCGCTCTTCCATGCGCTACTCAAAACGAATTGAACGGTGATGAAGCCAAAGCATTGGTTGCCAACGGTTGTATGTGTGTGGCTGAAGGAGCCAACATGCCATCTACACCAGAAGCCATTGCAGAATTCCACGAGAAACACATTTTGTTTGCACCAGGAAAAGCATCCAATGCTGGTGGTGTAGCTACCTCTGGTTTGGAGATGTCGCAAAACTCTTTGCGTCTATCCTGGGATCGTGAGGAAGTGGACAGCAAGTTGCACGGAATCATGGTGAACATCCACGAAGCATGCGTTAAGTATGGTAAAACTGGAGAACATGTTGACTATGTAAAAGGAGCCAACATTGCTGGTTTTGTAAAAGTTGCTGATGCAATGCTCGATCAGGGTGTAGTATAAGTCACTCCAATATTGAAATTCAAGCCGCTTCCGATGGGAGCGGCTTTTTTTGTGCTGATTTTTTTGCCTTGACAAACTTAGCGTATGCATCCACAAAGTTGGGTTGGGTTTGTTTGCGTGATGAAAAATTCCTTTTCAAATTTGAATCATGGCTGGTGGCGGCGGGGAGGGCGGAGGGCCCCGCAGGGGCTGGGCTTTTATCGGATGGCGGCATTTTTTTTAGCTCAAGCCAAACTGATTTGAATCTAAAACCAATCTCCCTTTTACAAGGTACATTTCAACTTTCTTCATCACCCTAAACCAAAACAACACTCCTTTTCAAAAGCGAAGAATACCGATGCAAAGCACTCCAAAAGGCTCTACTTCCATCAACAATCAAGTGCTCATGATTTTTAACTCTCCTTAATTGAGCAAAGTGCGATAATACCTTACCTTTGTTTAAAATCAAGCTCTATGTATAACGGACTCGTTCACGCTCACAGCGGACTTCGCTGGATTGCTATTTTCCTCCTCATTTTTGCTATCATCAAATTTTTTAGTGGAAAAGCTGGAAACAAAACATTCTCTCCAAGAGACAAAAAAACAGCCCTCTTCTCGATGATCGTTTTGCACCTGCAATTGGTGATTGGTCTGGCCCTTTATTTTATGGGTAACTTCCCGGGATTGATGAAGGAAAGAGGCATGGGTGATACTTATGCTCGTTTCTACGGAATGGAGCACATCTTAATGATGGTGATTGCGATTGCACTCATTACCTTTGGTTACAGCTCTGCCAAACGAATGAGCATGGATACCAAAAAATTCAGCCGTTTGAGCTATACTTACCTCATTGGCTTTATTCTCATTATGGCTGCTATTCCATGGCCTTTCCGTGAAGCACTCGGAGCATCTTGGTTCTAAGCTATTGTCGATGAAAAAACTTGCGTTAAGCTCATCCCTCCTTCTGATCATCCTTCTTTCCGCATGCGGAGATGAGGCTCCTCAACGAGGGAATACGACAGAAAATGGATTACCGCAACCAGACATCGCTGCTTTGTATGATATGAAATGCGGGATTTGTCATGGCCGAGAAGGAAACCTGATGGTTGGGGGGGCTCCAGACTTGACCAAATCTGTTTTGGATTTGGCCGGAAGAATCCAACTCATCACCTACGGAAAAAGCACCATGCCACCTCAAAAAGACCTTCTCACACCAGAGCAGATCAAAGATTTGGCTACTTACGTTGAAAAATTCAGGACGAATTGAACACCACTTCTTACGAAACAAGTAAACCTCAAGAAACCTGCGTTCTCGTGGGTCTCATCACCCAAGAACAGAACAAAGAACAACTCGCCGAGTATTTGGACGAGCTGGCTTTCCTTGCCGAAACCGCTGACACCCAATGCATGCGCGTTTTCACCCAAAGCTTGAGTAAACCCGATAAAAGAACCTTCCTTGGATCGGGGAAGATTGAAGAAGTGAAAGAATATGTGGAAGAGCACGAAATTGACATGATCATTTTCGACGATGAACTCTCTCCTTCTCAATTGCGAAACCTGGAGAACCTCATTCCCGAAGTGAAAATTCTGGATCGATCTAACCTCATCCTCGATATTTTCGCAGCTCGAGCAAGAACAGCCCACGCAAAAACACAGGTTGAACTTGCTCAATACCAATACCTTTTACCACGACTCACCAACATGTGGACCCACCTCCAGAAACAAAAAGGAGGTATCGGGATGCGTGGACCGGGTGAGAAAGAAATTGAAACGGATCGTCGGATCATTCGAGACAAAATCTCTGCCCTGAAGAAGCAACTGCAGGCCATTGACCGACAAAAGATGACCCAAAGAGGAAACCGTGGGGCCATGGTTCGTGTAGCATTGGTGGGATATACCAATGTTGGGAAGTCAACCATCATGAATACTTTGGCAAAATCGGAGGTCTTTGCAGAAAACAAACTGTTTGCTACCCTCGACACCACAGTGCGAAAAGTAGTCCTTCAAAACTTGCCCTTCCTTCTATCGGATACCGTAGGATTCATTCGAAAACTTCCTCACCAATTAGTGGAAAGCTTCAAATCTACTTTGGACGAAACCAAGGAGTCGGACATCCTTGTTCACGTGGTCGACATTTCTCACCCGCAGTTTGAAGACCACATTCGTGTTGTGGAAGAGACGCTGGCAGATATTGACGCCATTGACAAGCCTACCCTGATGGTCTTCAACAAGATTGATGCTTATCAATATACCCCTCAGGACGAAGACGACCTTAGTCCGCCAAGCAGAGAAAACATTTCTCTCGAGGAGTTGAAAAAAACGTGGATGAGCAAAATGAAAGAAGGGGAAGTCATCTTCATTTCAGCCCAAGAAAAAACCAACTTCGATGAGTTCCGATCAACCTTGTACGAACTCACCAAGAAGGTGCATCAAGAACGCTACCCATACAACCATTTTCTGTATTGAGGCATCTCTTTTAAAAGCGTCCTCATGAAAACACTTACAACTCTCTTGCTGATCATCAGCACATTCCCCCTATTCGCTTATGTTCCTATGCTCGAACAAGGCCATCACTGGCGGAGCATTGAAGGAGGCTGGTTCCCCTCTTTGGTAAGCTATCAAACCGAAGGCTCGGCTGTGCTTGACGGAGAGGAGTATCAAATTATTCGGAACTATTACGGTGAAATTGGCGAAAATCAAGGCTCCGCATTTTACCTTCGAGAAGACGAAACAACAGAGCAAGTATGGCTGCGTTGGAATGAGAATACGGAAGAAATCTTGTATTACGACTTTTCTTTGACCGTAGGAGAATCAGTGGTTTATGGGGATTGTAATATCCAGGCGACGTGCACTTCTGTTGAAGACGTTCTAATGGCGGATGGAATCACCCGAAAACACTTAACGGTGCTTGAGAATGAGGGCTGGTACCAAGAAACTTGGATCGAAGGAATTGGCTGCACGCACGGCCCGATTGCACCTGGAGCCTATTACTGTCTTGCTGATTGGGATCCATCCCTTCAGTGTTTCTTCAAAGATGGAGACTTGGTGTACACCAACCCAAATGTTCAAGAAAACTGTGCTGAAACCAACGTTAATGAGGAAAGTAACTCAACTTGGGATTTCCTTCATTCTGGCAACACCTTGAGCCTTGCTGGAAACGAAACGCTTTCATATCGCATACTAGATCTTTCCGGTCGATGCATCCAAGCAGGTACAATGTACCCCAGGAAAGTACTTAATTTAAGTGCTTTCGCGCGAGGAAGCTACATCATCACGGCATGGAATCAACGTTCAAAAAAGAGCAAACGCATCCTCCTCTGCGAATAAGTGAACCCTGTGCTTATATTCCTTAATTTTGCAATATGAGCAGCATCAGACAAGAAAAAGTAGGTCAGTTATTGAAACGCGAATTGGCCATTATTTTTCAACGAGAAAGCAATACCCTTTTTGGTGGAAAATTCATCACTGTTACGCAGTGCAGAATTAGTCCAGACCTCGGTATGGCCAAAGTTTATTTGAGCTTCATGGCCACGAAAGACAAAGAAGCCGCTCTCCGCGATGTGGAGGAAGTCAATTGGAAAGTACGCAAATTGCTTGGAACTAAAGTGGGAAAACAGTTGCGCCGTATCCCTGAGCTTAAATTTTACGTAGACGATTCTCTTGATTACTATGACGAAATCGATCGCCTCTTAAAATAACATGCACCGCAAGAAACTTAAATCCACGGTAACCGAAGTTTGTAAGCATTCCGCCTTACTCAGAACCTTGCTTTTCAAAATCATGGACGCCGTTACTGTGCGTACTTGGCATGTAAAAAGGGAGCTTCGAAATTGGCTCAAGGGCGCTCCCAAAAACGCGCACATTCTTGACGCTGGAGCTGGCGTTGGGCAGTTCTCCTACTGGCTCAGTTGCTCTCGTCCATCCATGTCAGTACTCGCCGTTGATGAATCTCAAGAACAAGTTTGTGCGGGAAATCGTATGGCGCGAGAATTGAAAAGAACCAATCTTCACTTTCAATCGGGGAATGTGAGCAACATGGACCAAGAAAATGCTTTTGAACTGGTGATGTGCATTCAAGTTCTGGAATATGTCAAAGACGACGAGACGGCAATTCAGCAGTTCCATAAGGCTTTGAGAGATGGCGGGAAAGTCTTGCTTACAACACGAACTCGCTACGCAGATGAATTGTGTAAGGCCGACCAAGAGCTTGGCATTGAGCGCTGCGGCTATATCATGAAAGAGCTCAAGAGCATGTTCAAAAAGGCAGGCTTTAAAAAAGTGAAAGCTCATTACACAGGGGGCAAATTTGGAAAACTTGCAGAACAGATTGGCTTCGTAATTCCGGTGAAAATGCTTGGAGTATCCAAGGTGTTTTTCATCATCCTCCCTTTCTACTTTGTTTTGGCTTTGCCCTTGAGCATGGTTTTCAACTGGATCGACAGTCATACGGCGCACGATAGCGGAGAAGGGATTGTTCTCACCGCCTGCAAGACTTCCTGAACACAAAAAGGCACTTCCTCTGCATAAATAAGCGTACTTTTGAGCTGAATGAAGGTCCCTTTTTTCATATCCAAACGATACCTCTTCTCGAAAAAATCGAGGAACATCATCAACCTCATTTCCGGGATTTCCATCTTTGTTGTGGCCTGTGTTACTGCAGCCATGATTTGTATTCTTTCGGCCTTCAACGGCATTGAAAGTTTGGTAGGAACCCTCTTCACTACATTTGACGCTGAGATCAGTATTTCTCCTGAAGAAGGGAAGGTTTTTGAGGTGACGGATGACTTGCTGGCTTCTATCAATGCTCTTCCCGAGGCTCGTCTCAGTTCGCTCATTCTTGAAGATGATGTCATTGTTCGCTATGGTGGTCAGCCCAGCGTGGCCACCATCATGGGGGTTGACAGCAACTTCGCTTCCATTACTTCCGTAGCACAGATGATGCGGTCAGGAAAATACACCCTTGAACGCAATGGAATGGCCTGCGCGATTCCCGGACTTGGTATCCAATCGGAACTGGGTATTCCCTACGACCCCAATGAATTTCCCGTGATGTC
>CALKGK010000054.1 GCA_938085105.1 uncultured Flavobacteriales bacterium | reverse complement strand
GTGGTTGATGTTGAAGGTGAACAGTGAAGGTACAGGAGGAATGCAATGAACCCCAAACTCCTTTAGGCTTTTCCAAGCTTTCGGACTGCTTCCCGTCGCAATCAATAAGGCTTTCGTTCGGTAGTTGGATTTTTGACCAAGCACGTCAATGTGGTCCTCACTTTCGATCAATTCTTCCATTCCGTCAAAAGCCAATTCAATGCCCAATCGTTCGCGTTCACTTTCAAAACAATCGATGATGCTTTGGGACTGGTCTGAAACGGGAAAAACGCGGAGATCGTCTTCAATCTTGGTTTCAACCCCGCGCTCACTCAGCCACTCCATCATGTCTCCTGTCATAAATCGGTGAAAGGGTCCCAACAGCTCTTGCTCTCCTCTGGGGTAGTATTTGCACAGTTCTCTCGGTTCAAAACAAGCGTGGGTAACGTTGCATCTTCCGCCACCAGAAATCCGCACTTTGCTCAAAACTTGCTTACCTTTTTCCAAAATGAGCACACGAGCACTGGGGTTCAATGTTGCAAAGCGAAGGGCGGAAAAATAACCTGCAGCGCCGCCACCGATCACGAGATAGTCATATACCATACAAAGCTGAGCTTGAAATTCTTGCTGCAAAGGTACTGAAGAGCTTCATGCTTATCGCAGAAGGGTAAGGCTTCCTTGGATTTCCTTTAGTTCGATGTCGTTCACGCTTTGATAAACAAGGTGGTAGATGTAGATTTCATCCATGGAGTAATAGCCCGATCCGCTATCACCATTCCAAGCTTCTGAGGGGTTCTCGCTGGTAAAAACGATCTCTCCCCAACGGTTGTAAACCTTGAATTGATAAAAGGAAAGCTCACAATCTACGCTGGGTTGAAAACGCTCATTGATGCCATTATTATCTGGAGTGAAAGCATTGGGAATGTAGATGTTGCAATCACAATCTTCCAACACAATGGTGGTGTTTCCTTCCGCCGATCCGCATGCGTTTTCTGCAAACCAAGCGTATTCGCCGCTTTCATTTGCACTAAGTTCAGCTGTTTGTGTATCAAGCCAAAAGGCCTCTGCATTGTTAGAGGAGATGGACAGTTCAAGAACTTCTCCTTGGCAAGACGATAGAAGATCAGCTACATTCACTAATGGCAAACTACCTTCTTCGATGTTCAAGCTTGTTTCAGATGAACATCCCAGTTCGCTGATGGTGGTCAAACTGATGGTTCCCGTATTGCTTTCTTGGGTGTTTGGTCCTTCATCGCCATTGGACCAAAAATAGGTCCAGTTCTCATTGAGGTTTTGTACGGAAAGGTTCACGGTGTCTCCTTCGCAAATCCCCAGTTCTTCAGGTAAAATGGAAATGGGATTTGGAGCGAAAAATACTTCAATTTCATCGCTTGAACTGCTGCAGTTTTCACTGAGCGTAGCAGTGTAAATGCCAGCTTCATTTACTTCAATGCTGCTGGAGGTTTCACCGGTCGACCATTCCAAAATAAGACTGGGGTTGTCTGACGTGATTTGTACCGAATTCCCTTCACAAATAGTGAGGTCTTCCCCTAAAGTGAAGTTGTTATTATCACTACTTACGATCATGTCCGCATTCGAGCCCAAAGACCAGGTGTAGGCATCATAATCTGCCATTGCGTAAGCCACAGCATTGAAAACGGCTCCGTTTCCATTGAGGTTTTGAAGCTCTGAGAAACTGCTGGTTTCCAGAACGGCATAGGAAAGTTCTGGAGCGGAAGGGAAACTTTGCCAAGTGAGGTTAGGGTTGTTTCCGTTGTGGCTTAGACTGGCCGTATTAGCGGTAGGCATGGTGATGTTCATGAAATAAGCTGGCGGACTCGGGTTGAAGGGGTCAAAGGGCATTTGTTCGTCAAACGCCAAGTCCATTTGAAATTGAACAGAGCTGTTTCCTCGATCGAGGGGGGTGAGGAGGAGCATGTTTGGGTCTGCGGTATTGGGCGTACTGCACTCTGCACCTGTCATGAATTGCCCTACAAGAAAGTCTTGATCACTTGAAAAAAGCGCAGGGTCTGTGAGGATAAAATCGGCAAACTCGCCGGCATCCAAAGTCACAAAAAGGTCTTCACAATTCGTGAAAATTTCGGTGTTGTCTTCTTTGGCTAGAAATCGCACCAGATCTCCTCCTTTGTTTTCATAAGGAAGGAAAGCATAACGATTGCCCCAATGCACATCGGGCAGCAATTGCTCATAGAGGTGGCTGTTGGCACCACAATTGTTCACTGTACTCACAGCAGTTCCAGAAAAAACGGCCAGAGGTAGGTTCGAAGCAATTGTGCTTCCAGAGATGTCTCCATCACTCAAAACGGTATATACTTCCCCTTGGTCGAGATCAATGGTGAACGGGGTGCCGGCTGGAGCTTCGGCGGTGTTTTGTGTGCAAGTGACCTGAACACTGGTGTTATTTTGGGTCCCCACCATCACTACTTCGGAGTTTTCACTAAAATCATTTTCCATGAAGCTCATTACTGTGTATTCGGTTCCCAAGCTGGAAGTGGGAAGGATGGCACTGGCTTCACTGAAGTAGATCCGGTTGTGGAATGTGTGGATTCGGATGTTCCCATTTGAACTTGCGTGGAAGGAAAGTTGGTCTGCATTTCCGGTGATTTCTTGGTAGAAGGTGTTCGGACCAAAAACCAAAACACCCGTTTCTCCTGCATTTAAACTGATGCTCTGCTCTTCGAAGGGAAGACCCAATCCAATATTTTCAGGCACTCCAAAACGTACCACCACATCAGCGTCTTCGAGGGCTTCAATGGAAATATCAAAAGTAGGAGGTAGGTTGAATGTTGGATTCAAGTTCTTCATGAAGGCAAACCTGAAGTCGGTACCCACATAATCCTGGGCTTGGAATACAAGGTTCATCAGCAAGAAAGAGAAAAAGAAGAGATGCTTCATGTTGGTGGACTAACTATCAAAACAAACCACTGCAGGGTATAAAAGGTTGTCAAGACGGAATGAAAAATACCAACAACTCTACAAAACCTAAATTTCAGAGCAGAAAAAACCCCTCAAGTTTTGGGCAAGAGGGGTTTCTTGAATCTGTATTTACAGTCTTTAGTTCACTTGAAATCTCAGGCTGCTTTGATCTTGTCCTTGGCGAAGCACCAAGAGGTAGATTCCTGAGGCGAGCTCATTGATGTCGATGTTCACAATGCTGTTTTGTGCTACCTGCATCTGATCATTTCGAATCAATTGTCCGTTCATGTTCACGATTTGGAAACCAACATTTCCTTCCCATTTCCCGCTTTGAAGCGTGAGCTGTCCACCTTTTGCTACTGGATTTGGGAAGAGGTAGGCTTGTTCAATTTCTGGATTGCTCTCCACCGATACACTGCTGTCGATTTGAATGCTGAAATAATCGGCATAGGAAGCAAATTCTTGATCGTTTCCAGCCAAGTCTTTGGCCAGAATCACCTGAAGATCGATGTCCAGCATGTCCGTAATCACCGCGTTCACGTCGAACACTGCATTGTAAGTGCTCGGGTTGATCCATCCGCTAAGATCCGTGTTCGGGCTGAGTGTTGCGGCCAAAGGATTCTCTTCTGGGAATTGAATGAAGGGCTCAGAGGCTTCGTCCATTGGCTCATCGAAAATCATGAGCAAGTTGAAGGCTCCTGTTCCCAAATCATTGTTTCCAACCAAATAGGTGTTCGCATTCAAGAAGAGCAAATTCGGATTTTTGGTGTCCACATTCAATACATCATCAAACACCAAGCTATTGTTGTTTCCGTTGAGATCGCTCACGTTGTCAATGTTCAAGGAAATGTTGCTCGATTCAATGCCGGTATCGTTCAAATCATAAATGGCGAGGTAGGTATTTTCATTTTGCCAAGCACTCAAATTTGTGTTGAGTGTAAGTGCGGATGCAAGATCACCTTCTCCGTCGAAGGTCAAAACAGGGTCCGTCGAGGTGTCCATATCTTCATTGAATGCAAGTGGAATGGATAAGGCAGCAATTCCTTCATCATCATCGTTGAGGGAAATGTCTGAAGGATCCAGCTCAGCAATGAATGGGTTTTCAGTATCAAACACAAATGCTTCAGCAATGCTTGCGCTCACCATGGTATTGAGGAAAGCTCCATCAAGCGCACCAGAAACATTTACTTCCACGTTTCCGAAATCACCGTCGTTGTCAATCACATTGTAAACCGCGATAAACTGATCTTCTTCGGCCCAAAAACTTGCCAAGACATTCAATTCGAGATGACCACTAAGGTCTTGGCTGAATTCCACACTTGGGTCCTGATTGATGTTCATGTTTTCAGAAAAATCAATCGTTAGGGTGAAGGAAGAGGTGCCTTCGCTGTCATCATTCACCACCAAAACTTCAGGAGTGAGTGCGCTTACCGTTGGGTTTTCGGTATCGATGGAGAAAACGTCCACTACTTCATTGCTCAACTGCACATTTCCGCTGGCATCACGAGCAGAAGCGGTTTGGAGAGGAATGTTGAGAATACTCTCGTTTCCGTCCAAGATGGTGTACACGGCATTGTAGGTTGTTTCGTCAATCCAGCCACTGGCGATCAGGTCCAAGTTGAGGCTGTTGGAAAGCACTCCAAGGCTTGAACTCACATCAGGATTACTCAATGTAAGCATGGGTTCGCTGTAGTTCACAGCCAAACTGAAAACACCGCCAACAGTCAGATCGTTGATGTTTTCTGCAGATGGGGTGATGGAAAGGATGCTTGGGTTTTCGGTATCGATGATGAATACTTCCCCTGTGGTATAAAGGGCTTGATCATCTCCGTCCAAACTTTCACCACCTGACACTTGCAAGACCAAGTTGTCCATACGCTCTTCGGCATCGTTCACCAAAAAGGTCCACGTGAAGTTTTGGTCATCCAACCATTCCAAACCAGTGATGCTAAGGCTAGTCCCTACCGGATTTTCATTGAGAAAACTCAAAGATGGAATCACGGATGTGTTCATCGCCTCTGTGAAATTGGCCGTTAGGGTGAAGGTTTCACCGTTGTCAATGTCCGTGAGTAAATCGTCGCTTGGGATGATTTCGTCTACACGTGGCACATCTGGCGAAATAAATTCATTGGCTAAAGCGAAGGCATCAAGGGCGATGTCGATTCCCATTCTTCGTCCGGGAATATCATCGGCCGGTGGATGGATTCCTCCCCAAATTCGCGATAAACTGCATTGGTCAGAAGCATCGCGGTAGGTCGCCCACTGAAGGGTAACGTCGATGCTCGGACCTTCTTCAAACACCAAAAAGCTGTTCTGTGGTGCTTCAAATTCTCCCATTCCTCCTGGGAAGTACGGGTCGCCAGTCATGTAAGTCATGATGTCTGCGGCTGCTCGAGAGTAAGTTGAGTGTCCGGAAACATATCCTGCAAAAGGAGGTGTTACGAATGATGGACGTTGATAAGGCCACCATTCTTTTGCCAAGATCCAATCGACACCTGCTTGGTCGAGCTCTGGAATTTCGATGTAATCAGGTCCTTTCCAAGCATATAATTTGATTTCGCCTACGTTTTCATTCCCTGGACCTGCGAGCGGGTCACCTACTTCAATTTGTTCAATGTAACCAGGCACCAATGGGAAACCTGCAGGGTGATAATTCGGAAGCATCGGATCAGATGATTGTCCGCGCTCTGCCATGTATCGAATTGCTGAGACCGGACGAATGTAATCGTACCAACCTTTTACACTCCAGGCAGAAATGGCCGCGTCGTGCATTGCTCCGCCAAGCGTGAAATAAGTTTTTACGTCCCACTCGAGGTCGCTGAGAATCGGACCTTCGCCAGCCCATCTTTTCTCAAGCATGGGGTGTTCGTTCACATAGTTCAAAATGGTAAACCAGTGTCCGGGAGGAGTTTCAGATTCAGGACCGTCTGCCCAGAATTCAGCCAGAATACGTGCATAATCACCACGGGGAACATATTGTGCCGTGTAAGGTTGTCCGGTAACAGGGTTGATTTCGTGACCTACACTCGTATCTCCACCTTCCAATAGGTCGTAGAAATCGCGCATTTCCGTGAAGTCCTGTGGTAGATCTGGAATGTTGCCGATGCTGGCAGGAGAGATGTCCCAAATGACATCGTCTTCAGGTCCGCAATGAGAAGACCAAATAGCAACCAAGCAAAAGCCCCATTTCCAATCATCTTCCAAACCGCTTTGCACCGTTGGGTCAAGGTAAGGAGGGTCGAGAGGATCATGATAAACGTTGTAGTCGTCTCCATCACGATTATAGGTAGTAAGGTCGTCGTCACTCACAGCAAAACCGTGAACATTTCCCCATTCTGGACTCAAGAATGGCAGTGTCCCTGTTACGGGTTCTCCAGATTGATCGATAAAGTCGGTAATTCCAAGTGGTTGCCAACGATTGGGATCAATGATTTCGGGGTTCCCTGGGAAATCCATTTCCAATTCTGGATTAATGGATTCGTAGTATTGGTTGACATATTCTCCTTGTTCGTTCGAACCATCTTGAAGTCCGAAAGCAATCATCTGTTCAGCCAAATAATTACCGAGTGCTGCAGGA
>CALKGK010000053.1 GCA_938085105.1 uncultured Flavobacteriales bacterium | reverse complement strand
TTCCTGCATTCCAATGAACTTCTTGCCGAGAAGATCGATCAAGTCCTGATGCGTGTCGGCAGGAAGGGCAATGTCGGTCAGCAATTCAAAGTGAGGTGCTGCGAGTTGTTCAAAAAGAGCGGGCTCAATCAACGCGGCTTCCGAACCCGTACAGGTGAAAATGGCACTAAAACGTTGTTCGTTTGTTCCAAGTTCTTCGAGTGGCATGGCTTTCCATCCTGTTCTTCCTTCGCAAAGATCTGCGGCTTTTTGAAGAGTTCTGTTGGCAATCACCACGTTTTTGTATCCGCCTTTGTGAAGAAAACGAGCCACATTACCGATGGTTTGACCGGCACCAATCAAAAGCACGGCCCGATCTTGAGGAACACTGCGCTGCTTGAATTCTTGCCATGCCAAAGAAACAACGGAAACGGGTTTGGTGGAGATTTTGGTCTCGGTGAACACGCGTTTGGCGGTTTCGATGACTTTTTTCGACAAAATCTTAAGGAAGTCGCCACTGTTTCCAAAAGCCAGCGCTTCGTCAAAAGCCTTTCTTACTTGGGTGATGATCTCACGTTCGCCAAGCACCATGGACTCCAGAGAGGAGGCCACTTTAATCAAGTGCAATACGGCTTCTTCGCCTTGGTAATGTTCGAGTTGATCTTGGAGTTGATTGGTTTCCTCTTGGTCGAGCCCAAAAAAGGAAAGCAAAGCAGCGCGCTGACCTTGACAAAAATAAGCCGGCGCATGAACGATGAATTCCACGCGGTTGCACGTGCTTACATAGGCAATCTCGTGCAAGTTCAATGCAGATTTGATTTTGCCGAGAACCGATTCCTTCCGAGTTTCTTCTAAATGAAGTTTACCAACAAGCTCAAGCGGCGTGTTGCGGTGGGTGATGGCGATGACTTGTAATTGCTCCAAGGTGAAATTCGTTTACAATACAAAGTACGTAAGAGAAGCTTTTTTGTTTGTCATGCAATTGTCAGAAGGGCTTATTTAGAATTGATTTAGGGTAGCTGGTAGAGGGGGGGGCTTTGTGGAAGAATTGGTTGAGGGTCGCTTTGCTCCGGTTGAAGTCGCGTTGCTCGGGTTGAGGGCGCTTTGCTTCTGTTTAGTTCACTGGCGCGCGGGTTTTCTGAGTTTATTCAACGAAGTGTGTCCAATGTTAAAACACAAGCCCCATGTCGAAGCCATTAAAATAAACCCTACCTTATTAACGATCTAACAGCCAGTACTTTGTTTAACGCTTCATCTGAAAAGCCTATGAAAAACCCCGTTCCTTTAGCTATTTACTGACTCCCCAAGAGGGTCGAACCTTCTCTTACTCTTGGCTTTTACTTTACTGAGCTTCTGCTTTGAGGCGAAGTTTTAAAACAAACCCAATGAAACAATCATTTCTTATTTTACTGCTTTTCTTTTGTTTGGTTTTGCCTGTTGGTGGGCAGAATTTGGTGCCGAATGGTTCTTTTGAAGACTACATCGATTGTCCTTTTGGCTTGGATGACATGCAAGCGGTAGGGTGGTCAAGTTCGAGAGGCTCTTGCGATTATTACAATTCGTGCAACAACGATATTTTGGATTGTGGTGTTGGTGTGCCTTGTAATGTTTTCGGCTATCAAATGGCATATGATGGCCAAGGATATGTAGGCTTTATTCAGTATCGTGTGCCAGACCCAGAAACATTAAGGGAGCAAATGACATGCTCTTTAATTGAGCCTTTAGTTATTGGTGAGACCTATTTTTTTTCAATGCGAATTAATCGGGGGAATTCGGTTTTCAACATTAATGCATCCAATGGGCAAGGTTTTTTACTCACCAATGAACAGTACAATGCCATTGATAATCCAAGTCCAGCTTTTGAAGAATACACCTATGTTAATCAAGAAATTCTCACTGATAGTACGAACTGGATTAGCATTAGTACCAGTTTTGTGGCCGAAGAGGCATTCTCTCAGCTTGTGTTGGGTGCATTTCTTGAGACGGCCATGTTAGATACAGCTAGTGTAGGAGTCCCACTGCCATATGGACAGGCCTACTACTTTATCGACGATGTTCGTTTGAGCACAGACTCAAATTTTGTGTTTACAGAGGTACTAGAGCAACACGAGAGGTTGCCCTTAGGTATAAACATTTTCCCCAATCCAAATGAAGGTTTTTTCAGGCTTTCACAAAAATTGAACACAGGCAGTATCATTATTAAAAAAATCACAGGAGAAGTCATTAAGCGCTTCGAAATTGAAAACGAGCTCACGGAGTATGAATGTTCCGAGCTTTCATCTGGGAACTACATTGTAACCGTAATGACGGATAAAACGATTGATCATCTTAAACTAATAAAACAATAGATATGAAAAAGACTTTACTCTTTGTATGGCTTTTAGCGGGACTATATTTCTCACT
Organism: uncultured Flavobacteriales bacterium; assembly: GCA_938085105.1. Classification (GTDB taxonomy): domain Bacteria; phylum Bacteroidota; class Bacteroidia; order Flavobacteriales_D; family Sanyastnellaceae; genus CALKGK01. Next base: position 25,904 of record CALKGK010000053.1, on the reverse strand, counting down.
TAGTGCCCAAACTTCCACTCTTGGTAATGCAGGTGGTAATCCTACGAGTTACCTCGGCTGGGATGCGGCAACACCATTTCCTTTAAATATTCGGCACAATGGCAACCAAAACATCAACATCCTCCGCAACGGCCTCAACCGCATGCAGTTTCAAACGGAGAATTGGACGGGTTTGAATGGTTTGAACGTCCCCGACGCCAATAGGATAATGATTGAACTCGAAAACGACAATGTAGTACCAGCATGGTCCATGTTGCATTTACGAGATGGAGGTGTATCCCAATTTATGCGCAGAGATTGGTTCAATGTTGGGATAACATATGATACAGCTGCTGACTTGATGTATGTTGGTTTGTTGGAGCGTCCCATTGCTAATAATCCAGATAATGAAACCGATGCTGTCATCGCTTGGGGTTGTCAAGATGGAACTACCGGAAGTGGAGAAGTGGACAACTTTAGAATGTTGTTTTTGCAAATTCAAACGGGCAATCCAAATGCAGCTTCAGACACGGAGCAAGGGAGGGAAGTACTTAGGGTAACACCACTTGGGAACATGGGTGTTGGCGACTTTTCTCAAAACGGTTTTGGTTTGGGGCAGCAACCTACACACCGTTTAGATGTAGATGGGTCTGGAAGGTTTAGACAACTTCAGAACAATACTCCGGATGTCCTCTTCACTGGTGTTGAGCAGGATGCTGTTGGCGATTATGAGCTGAACTACTTAGCCTTTAACGGTCAAAACGACCAATTTCTTGCAGGAGATGGGACGTGGCAAACCATTATAATGCGGGGGTAGATTGTGATTGGGAGAATGACGGTACGAATGTTTGGACAGGAACATCAGATGATAATTGCCCAGTGCCTGGTAATGTTGGTATAGGGATTATTTCACCCACAACTGCAAAATTATATGTAGATAACTCAACTTTCAACGGTGATCCAAACACTGGTCTTCAAGTGAGTTCGGTTGGTCAACTTGAAAACATCACCGGAGGGCTTTTTAGAGTGAGCAATACGGGAGGCTCGACCACAACGGTTACTGGAATAAACTGCATTGTAAACTCAAATGCTCAAGGAGGAATAAACTCCCCACAACTGATGCAAGGCTTGGGTGTTCGTTTGTACACAGGTTTGAATACCATTGGTGTTAGGGTTAACGCTGCTCCTTCTGTTGGTGGTCAAAATATTGGTTTAGGTGGATATTTCAATTCACAAAATATCCCTTGTACCACTAAAGTTTACGCCATACATGGTGTTGTGGGTACAAGTCAAAACGCTTGCGGAGGTTGGCAGAATTCTAATCACTGGGCCGGCTTTTTTGAAGGAGCCGTATTTAGTTCTGTGAATTTCTATCCGAGTGATGAGAACCTTAAAGAGAACATCAATGAATTTGAATCACCCCTAGAAAAAGTGTTGGAGCTCAATCCGCTGCAATATAACTTCTTGGTAGAAGAAAACCCAGCCTTATCCCTTCCAGGCGAATTGCAACATGGATTTCTAGCATCTGAATTGGAAGAAGTGTTTCCTCATCTTGTGCGAAATGTTAGTACACCTTCAAGATATGACTCTGTTGGTGTTATTATTCAAGAATCACAATCTTTGAAAGCAATAAATTACAACGGAATCATCCCCATCAACACTGCTGCCATCCAAGAACAGCAGGGCATCATCCAAAATCAACAAAACCAGATCAATGAGCTTCAATCAACGGTGAATGAGCTGATGGCACTGGTGGAAAGTTGCTGTGCTCAAATGGATGATGCGAAAACCAATACACCAGGAAACGACATTCGTTTGAACCAAGAAAAAACAGAACTCAAGCAAAACAGACCTAATCCGTTCGAAATCAATACTACCATTGATTACTCCCTTGCAGAAGGAGGAGAGGTTGTTCTTGCTGTGTATAACGACAAAGGACAACTGGTAGCGCAGCTTGATCAAGGCCTGAAAGCTAGCGGTAGTTATTCCGTGCTTTGGAGCGCGAACAACATTTCACAAGGTGTTTATTACTACAGCTTGAAGGTAAATGGTGTGGAGTTGGTAAAAAAGGCAGTGAAACTTTAATCTATAGGGTCTCAATTTAGGCTTGATTGATGGAGGCAATTAGCCAAGGTCCGTTCTTTGATTAGAACGGGCTTTTTTCTTCAAAAAATAGCCGCTTTTTCGGCTGTGGTCAATCTAGATCTAAGTAATTTTCAGGGATTGGATATAAATATGCGACCCCGCTGGGGTCGGGATGGTGAGGGGTGACTTGGTTGTGTTATAAATATGTGACCCCTCTGGGGTCGGGCTGGTGGTGGTTGATTTTGGTTGTTATAAATATGTGAACCCGCTGGGGTCATTGTGATGGGAGGCGTTGATAGCGATTTAGTGCGCCCTTATTCTGATTTTTGCTCTGATATTCGGCTCCGCTGGGGTCAGTTTGAGGGTGTTTTCGGTTTTGATCAAACGTGCCCTCATTTTCATTTTCTTTCTCACTCTGATATTCGTCCTCGCTGGGGTCGTAATGGTGATGGCTGATATTCGGGGCTAGAAATATGTGACCCCGCTGTGGTCAGCTTGATAGGTGTTTTAGGTTCTGATCAAAGTCGCCTTCACTTTCATTCTGATTCCCTCTCTGAATATCGCTGGGGTCAGTTAACTGGGAGTTATTTATAGCTATTAATTTCGCTTTCTTTCTCTTAACACCCGCTGCCTGGGCGTAGTCGAAGGCAGCACGCCAATCAAAGCCCAATTCGGCTCAGTACATTGGGCAACTTCGGCTCAGTGCATCGGGCAACTTTGGTTCCCTTTAGCTTCTAGTAATCAATAAACATGATCTTTTCCAAGTTCAAAAAAAAACGCCCAATCAAATCAATGATGGGGCGTTTTGAATGAGGTATGATCGGCTTATCCGCTGCACATTTCGCAGTCTGGGCCGTTTTCGATAGAGCAGGCGGCAATGGCGTTTTGCTCATCAATTTGCGCTTGCGTCATCGCTGTTGGTTCTTCTTTGTACTTCTTCTCAACCGTGAACTTGATGGCATCGGTGGCCGCTTTGGTTCTGAGGTAGTACATTCCTGTTTTCAATCCTTTTTTCCATCCGTAGAAGTGCATAGAGGTGAGCTTACCAAAGTTGGCGTTCTCCATGAAGATGTTCAATGACTGTGATTGGCAAATGAATGCCCCACGGTCTGCAGACATGTCGAGAATGGCTTTCTGAGAAATTTCCCAAGCTGTTCTGTACAACACTTTCAAGTTGTCTGGAATCTCCTTGATGTTTTGAACAGATCCGTTCGCAGCAATCAATTTGTTCTTCATGTTCTCATCCCAAAGACCAAGTTTGGTCAAATCGCGAAGCAAGTGCTTGTTCACAATGATGAACTCACCAGAAAGTACTCTACGGGTGTAGATGTTCGAGGTGTAAGGCTCGAAGCACTCGTTGTTTCCTAGGATTTGTGCTGTAGAAGCTGTTGGCATAGGTGCCATCAACAAAGAGTTTCTCAAACCGTGCTCTTTTATTTCTTCTTTCAACACGTCCCATTCCCAACGCTTCGATGGAGTTACTCCCCACATATCGAATTGCAATTTTCCTTCAGATGCAGGCGATCCTTTAAAGGTCTCGTAAGCACCTTCCGCTTTCGCCAAATCTTTTGAAGCTGTGGCTGCTGCGTAGTAGATGGTTTCGAAAATGTCTTTGTTCAAAGCACGTGCTTCTTCTGAGTCAAATGGGTGACGCAAAAGGATGAAGGCATCGGCCAAACCTTGTACACCAATTCCAATTGGACGGTGACGCATGTTGGAGTTTCTCGCTTCTACAATAGGGTAGTAGTTCTCATCAATGATGCGGTTCAAGTTTTTGGTGACTTGATAAGTCACATCGAACAAACGTTGGTGATCGAAACTGCCGTCTTTCACAAACTTAGGAAGCGCAATCGACGCGAGGTTACATACAGCCACTTCATCTGGAGCAGTGTACTCGATAATCTCTGTACAAAGGTTCGAAGAACGGATGGTACCCAAGTTTTGTTGGTTGGATTTTCCGTTGGCGGCATCTTTGTACAACATGTAAGGCGTACCTGTTTCAATTTGCGATTCGATGATTTTGAACCACAACTCTTGTGCTTTGATGGTTTGTCTTCCTTTTCCTTCTTTCTCGTACTTCAAGTAAAGTGCCTCGAATTCTTCGTTGTGCGTATCGGTCAAACCAGGGCACTCGTTAGGGCACATTAAGGTCCACTCACCATCTTGTTCCACACGCTTCATGAAGAGGTCTGGAATCCAGAGTGCGTAGAACAAATCGCGGGCACGTTGTTCTTCTTTACCGTGGTTTTTCTTCAAATCGAGGAAGTCGAAAATGTCGGCATGCCAAGGTTCAACATAAATCGCAAAAGAACCTTTACGCTTACCACCACCTTGATCAACGTAACGAGCGGTATCGTTAAACACCTTCAACATCGGTACGATTCCGTTCGACGTACCGTTGGTTCCTTTAATGTAAGAACCTTTGGCGCGGATATCGTGTATGGCCAAACCAATTCCACCGGCATTCTGTGAAATTTTAGCGGTTTGCTTCAAAGTATCATAAATTCCACCGATGCTGTCTTCCTTCATGGTGAGGAGGAAACAAGAAGACATTTGCGGTTTTGGAGTTCCAGAATTGAAGAGGGTAGGGGTTGCATGGGTGAACCAACCTTCGCTCATCAAGTTGTAAGTAGCTACAGCCGATTCGAGGTCGTTTTTATGAATCCCTACAGAAACACGCATCAACATGTGTTGCGGACGTTCTGCAACAACACCGTTGGTTTTAAGGAGGTAAGATCTTTCTAGGGTTTTGAAACCGAAGTAATCGTAGTTGAAGTCGCGATCGTAGATGATGTTTGAATCAAGGAAATCGGCGTTCTCTTGAATGATTTCGTGTACGTCATCAGCAATCAAAGCTGCACGGTCGCCATTTTTAGGGTCCACATAAGCGTGGAGTTCCTTCATGGTTTCTGAGAAGGACTTCTTGGTTCCTTTGTGCAAGTTAGAAACGGCAATTCTCGATGCGAGCAAAGCGTAATCTGGGTGAGTTACTGCATTGGTTGCGGCTACTTCAGCAGCGAGGTTGTCAAGTTGTGAAGTCGTTACTCCATCAAATACGCCTTCAATCACCTTCATGGCGATTTTTAATGGATCTACACTGGCGTGCAAACCGTAGCAGAGTTTTTTAATACGAGCGGTGATTTTGTCGAATTTCACTTGCTCCTTTCTGCCGTCTCTTTTAATTACATACATATTAAGTCCTCCTTAAATTATATAGTTGTTTCGAAATAAAGGTTCAATTTATTTGGGGGAAAAGGCCCCCTTCTCATGCTTTTCAGCATGCAGTAATTGGTAGTAGTAAAACTGCTTTTGGTTAATTAAGTCAGTGTACTTGAAAGTGGTTTAGAAGTCTTCGTCCACAGAAAAGCTTCTGTTATCATTTCCACCCATCACACCAGCTTTTTGGTATTCTGCCACTCGTTTTTCAAAGAAGTTCGTTTTTCCTTGAAGTGAGATCATGTCCATGAAGTCAAACGGGTTGCTTGCGTTGTAAACTTTATCGTTTCCGAGTTCTACCAGAAGGCGGTCTGCAACAAATTCGATGTATTGCGACATCAAATCGGCGTTCATACCAATCAATTTCACTGGAAGCGATTCGGTAACAAACTCTTTTTCAATGGCCACTGCATCAACAATGATTTTCTCCACGGTAGCTTTTGGCAATTTGTTCACCAAGTGCTTCGTGTAAAGCAAGCAAGCGAAATCGCAGTGCAAGCCTTCATCACGAGAGATCAACTCATTCGAGAAGCTCAATCCAGGCATCAATCCTCTTTTCTTCAACCAGAAAATAGAACAGAACGAACCGGAGAAGAAAATTCCTTCAACAGCAGCAAAGGCAATCAAGCGCTCAGCATACGATCCATTTTCAATCCAGTTCAAAGCCCAATCCGCTTTCTTTTTCACACAGTCCATGGTGTCAATAGCGTTGAACAAGCGGTCTTTTTCTGCATTCTCCTTTATGTAAGTATCAATCAACAAAGAGTAGGTCTCTGAGTGAATGTTCTCCATCATGATTTGGAATCCGTAGAAGAATTTCGCCTCAGTATATTGCACCTCTGCGAGGAAGTTCTCAGCCAAGTTTTCATTTACGATACCATCACTGGCTGCGAAAAATGCAAGAACGTGCTTGATGAAGTAACGCTCATCATCGTTGAGCTTGGTATTCCAATCCACGAGGTCAGCATCCAAATCAATTTCCTCAGCAGTCCAAAAGCTCGCTTCCGACTTTTTGTAGAAAGCCCAGATGTCATCATGCTGTATTGGGAACAATACAAATCGTCCTGGGTTATCGTCCAAAATCGGTTCAGCAACTTGCGTGTTTTCTGGTAAAACTTGCTCGATGCTTACTTGCTGATCTTTTTGTTCTTTCTGAGTTGCGTTGTCCATAGTCTGTGATGTGGCTTTCTATCAGTTTCCTGATGTTCAGTAAATTAAATTAGGGCTGAGACAAGAATCTCAAGTCGTCAACCAAAGGGTGTGAAAAACGATTTTCGTAGCGATGATTGACACAACAAAAATTGTCATTTTCTAGTCCGAAGTCAATCCAAAACAATTCACATTCGGGTGGAGTTTTGAACAACGCCCGTTGATGAATTTCTCTTTCGCAGCAACGACGCGGATTAGGTTCATTTTAACATCGTTAATAGCTTGTTTGTTTTTAAATTGGACTTGTTTTTTTGGCATAATTTTATTTCTTCAGGCTGCTTTGCCGACTCCCGCAAGACGGCTTGTCAGTTCACCCGATCAAGGTGCGCCACCTTGGCATAAAAACGGCCGTGGCATTATTTTCGTCAAAGGAATCGCTCTAAAGCCGTTGGGCTTTGTATTTTTGTCGGGCCTGAGATGGTCCGAAGGATAAAACACGCTCAGGCAAACACATTTTATTATGCTAGGAACAGTAACAAAGATTCTGAAAAAATTTCTCGGTGATAAGGCCGAAAAAGATATCAAATCGGCCCAACCATTGGTCGACAAAACCAACGAGATTTTTGCAGGTCTTGCCTCCCTTTCCAACGACGAGCTTAGAGCGAAAACCACGTCGTTGAAAGCCCAAATCCAGGAATACATCAGCGAGCAGCGCAAGGAGATCAAAGAACTCGAACTCCAAACGGAAGGCAGTGTTCAATTGGACATTGACGCGAAAGAGGCCATTTATGAGCGCATCGACCAGCTGAAAAAGGAAATCGATACCCGAATTGAAGAGGTACTCATGGAGATCTTGCCCGATGCTTTCGCTATCATGAAAGAAACGGCCAGAAGATTTTCTACAGAGGCTCCACTGCGGGTTACTGCGACTCCCTTCGATGCAGAACTCTCCAGCGAGCGCGGATCCATTAAGATTGAAGGAAAAGATGCCATTTGGTCCAACACTTGGCAAGCAGCAGGAGCCGACATCACTTGGGGAATGATCCATTACGATGTGCAGCTCATCGGAGGTATTGCACTTCACCAAGGAAAAGTAGCAGAGATGCAAACGGGTGAGGGTAAAACCTTGGTGGCAACCCTGCCAGTGTTCCTCAACGCCCTCACGGGTATGGGAGTTCACTTGGTAACGGTGAATGATTATTTGGCCCGACGAGATTCTGAATGGATGGGTCCGATTTTCGAATTTCATGGACTATCGGTGGACTGCATCGACAAGCACCAGCCCAACTCGGAGTCGAGAAGAGCGGCTTATAAAAAGGACATTGTTTATGGAACCAACAATGAGTTTGGTTTCGACTACCTAAGAGATAACATGGCCACCACGCCAGACAATCTTGTTCAGCAAAAACACCACTACGCCATCATTGATGAGGTCGATTCTGTTTTGATTGATGAAGCGAGAACGCCTTTGATCATTTCCGGACCAACACCAAAAGGCGACGAGCACGAGTTTGATGAACTCAAGCCGAAAGTTCAAATGTTGGTGAGCGCACAAAAGCAAGTAGCTACGAAGTTTCTCGCGGAGGCAAAACAACTCTTGAGCAAGGAAAACCCAAGCAAGGATGAACTTTCTGCTGGTGGATTGGCCCTTTTCAGAGCATTTAGAGGTTTGCCTAAAAACAAAGCCCTCATCAAATTCCTTTCAGAAGAAGGGATGCGCCAAATCTTGTTGAAAACGGAAGGCTATTACCTTCAAGACAACAAGCGCGAAATGTGGAAAGCCGATGCTGAATTGTTTTTTGTGATTGATGAGAAAGGAAACCAAGTAGAACTTACTGAAAAAGGTTTGGACTTGATTTCTCAAAACATGGACGATTCAGATTTCTTTGCCCTTCCAGATATTGGGGCGGAAATGGCCGACATTGAGAACGCCGAAGCTTCGCCAGAAGAAAAAGCAGCAAAGAAAGAAGCGCTTGTAAGAAATCACTCTGAGAAAAGCGCACGCGTGCACACCATTAACCAACTCCTCAAAGCCTTCGCTCTTTTTGAAAAGGATGTGGACTACGTTGTGATGAACAACAAGGTGATGATTGTGGATGAGCAAACAGGTCGAATCATGGATGGACGTCGCTATTCTGACGGACTCCACCAAGCGATTGAGGCCAAAGAGAGCGTAAAGATCGAAGCCGCAACGCAAACCTACGCCACCGTTACATTGCAGAACTACTTCAGAATGTACCACAAACTTTCGGGGATGACGGGTACTGCCGAAACGGAAGCACAAGAGCTTTGGGACATCTATAAATTGGACGTGATGGTGATTCCAACCAACCGACCAATTCAGCGTCAAGACAAAGAAGATTTGATCTACCGTTCGAAGCGCGAGAAGTACAATGCTGTTATTGATGAAATTGTGCGCTTGACCGAAGCGGGCAGGCCAGTTCTCGTGGGTACCACCACCGTTGAAGTGTCGGAGTTGCTTTCCAAAATGCTCAACATTCGAAAAATCAAGCACGAAGTTTTGAATGCCAAAATGCACCAGCGCGAGGCAGAAATTGTAGCCAACGCTGGTTTGGGCGGAAACGTGACCATTGCAACCAACATGGCGGGGCGTGGAACCGATATCAAAATCAGCGAAGAGGTTAAAGCGGCCGGTGGTTTGGCCATTGTAGGTACGGAACGTCACGACTCTCGACGAGTTGACCGACAGTTGAGAGGACGTGCTGGTCGACAAGGAGATCCGGGAAGTTCGCAGTTTTATGTGTCGATGGAAGATGACTTGATGCGTTTGTTTGGGTCTGACCGTATGGCCAAAATGATGGACCGATTGGGTATTGAAGAAGGAGAAGTAATTCAGCACTCCATGATTACCAAGTCCATTGAACGAGCGCAGAAGAAAGTAGAGGAAAACAACTTTGGAATTCGGAAACGTCTCTTGGAGTATGACGATGTGATGAATTCTCAGCGTGAGGTGATTTACAAGCGACGCAAGCATGCCTTGTTTGGAGAAAGAATGAAGTTGGACATCGCCAACATGTTCTACGATTTGGCAGAGAAGGTGGTGATGGAATATCAAGCAGACAGAGATGTTCAAGGTTTCCAGTTGGAATGCTTGAGGGTGTTTGGAATTGATCCGGCCTTCAGCGAAGAGAAGTTTGCGAAAACAGCTCCAGATGCACTCACTTTGGAACTCTACCAAAAAGCAGAAAAGCATTATCAAGGAAAGATGGCTCAGTTGGTAGAGCGCGTATATCCGGTGATCGATCGTGTGCACAACGACGAAAACAATACCTACCGCAATATGGCCATTCCGTTTACCGACGGGAAGAAGCTCTTGAACATTACGTGCAACATTGAAAAGGCCTTCGATACGAAAGGAACGGAAGTGATGGATGCTTTGGAGCGCAGTGTTTCTTTGGCCTTGATTGACGATCAGTGGAAAGAACATTTGAGAAACATGGACGACCTTCGTTCGAATGTTCAGCACGCTCAGTTTGAACAAAAAGATCCGCTTTTGATCTACAAATTCGAGTCCTATGAATTGTTCAAAGGGATGGTATATCAAGTGAATGAGCGTGTAGCTTCATTCTTGATGCAAAGCGATTTACCAGCAAATCCTGAAGCGAAAGCTCCAACGCAGGTTCGTCAAGCCCCCAAGAACCTCACCACAAGCAAAGCCGGAGTGAGCAACCTCAATGAAAGCATGCAAGCACAGCAACGTGCCGCAAATGCTCCTCAAAGGCAAGCTCCACAGAAAGTAGCGCCAATCAAAGCTGAAAAGACCGTGGGTAGAAATGAACCTTGTCCTTGTGGATCAGGGAAGAAATACAAGCAGTGTCACGGAAAAGCCCAGTAAGCTTTTTTGATAAGATCTAAAACAAAGCGCCTTGACTCGAAATGAGTTGAGGCGTTTTCATTTTGATGTCCAAGCGTCCCTCCAACCGTTGGTTGAAATAATGGCAAGATTCGGGCGTCGTAAAAGAGTTGGGCTGATGCATAAGTAAATGCACGGAGGCCAATCCTTTGTTGTTCCATGCTTCGATGCGGTTCACCCAATCGTCCATTCTTCGGAAATCACTAGGGTGTTGGTCATAGGCTCCCATACGAAGCACCAGAAAGGGAGCGGTCACGGCCATGTGCACGGCGTCTCTTCGTCCCGCTGTATCAGAAATAACCGCACCAATTCCTTCCTTCCACAAAAACTCCCAGATGTAATTGTGCTCTTCCAAAAACCAGTCGGGATGGCGAAACTCAATGGCAATTCGAATGTCTTTTGGCAAGCCGGCGAGGTAGCCCATCAGTCGTTCAGCATACTTTGGGGTGTAATTCGGGGGAAGTTGAAGGAATGCAGGTCCCAAGCGGTCTTCAAATGTGCTAATCGCCTCCAAGAATTCATCGGTCAGCCCTTCCGAATTGGTGAACCTGCGGTAGTGGGTGATCAGTTGGGGCCATTTTGGACAAAATTCGAAACCTTCAGGCGCCAGGTCTTTCCATTTTTGTATGGTACTGGGCGGGTGGATTTTATAGTGCGTTGCGTTCAGTTCGATGCAGCCAAATTGCTGACAGTAAGCTGCGCCAAAATCTTTGACCGCCGTTTTTTCAGGATATACCTTGCCTTTCCACTCCTTCACGCCCCACATCGTTCCTCCAGAGAATGCTCTCAAAGGTGTTTTTTCGCCCTGAAGGAATTTTGCGGTGATGGTATGGTCTGGAGGCAATTCAAAGTTGACATCCGTAATTTGATCTAATTTCCCGAACTTCATGGTCGATAGTTTGTATTTTGCGATGAAGATAAGCTAAGCCCTTGAACGAAACCGAAGATATTCTCGACCTTCCGCCGTCCCCAAATCACAACCCGTTTTGGAAGCGCTTTGTTCTTTTTATGCGTCGTCTGAGTGTATTGTTGGTGCTCATTGCTTTGGTAATTTACGTGCAGCACTACCCATATGCAAACGAGATTTGGGGTTTAGCCAGCGTCGTTTGGTTTGCTTGGAATGGGGTCTATGTTTTTCTCTTGCTGAAGGGCTTTTTTGGCCCCGAAGGCATTTTTTCTGAGGTCAGTTATAGCTTGGGAAGAATCCTCTTACTGGCTGCTGTGCTCACTGTTCCTATGGGCGGAACGCATCTTTGGGCGAAGGTCTTTTTTGTGGCTTCGGCGAGCACTTTTCTCTTTGGTGTGATCAGTGCCAAGCGCTGGTTTTAAGCATCCACAAAGAATATAGGTACAGGCGCAAAGTTCTTCAGCGCCGTGTTTTGTTTGCTCTTTTATTTGCTCCATGAATCTTTTGCAAGAAACATGGCATGTGCTTTACCCACTTCGTTGCAAGTCTTGTGAGGCACCGCTCATCCATGCCGAGCGTGTGCTTTGCTTGCGCTGCAGGTCGGGACTGGATCTGGTTTTTGGTGGCCGGGGTTTCCAAACGATCGAGCAACGCTTTTGGGGAAGAGTTCGAGTGGACGAAGCTTACAGTCTGCTTCGATTCGCGAACAGGTCCATGACGCAAAGGCTGATTCACTTGTTGAAGTATGATGGGGAGGCAGATGTCGGTTTGCTTTTGGGAGAAATGTTGGGTCGCCGTCTGTCCTCCGTCATACCACAAGGTCATTGGGTGCTTGTTCCCGTGCCCATTCACCCGCGAAAAAAGAGAATGAGGGGCTACAACCAATCCGAAGTGCTGGCTCGTGGAATGCTCAAACACCTCAATGCCCGTATTGATGAAAAAGCACTGATGCGGAAAGAAAAAGGGAAATCCCTCACCACAATGAACCGTTCAGAACGAGCGATTTACACCGATCAAATGTTCGAACTTCACCCCGATTTTTCCTTGGAGGGTCAGTCGGTAATTTTGATTGATGACGTGCTCACCACCGGTGCAACATTGTGTTCTTGTGCGCGTTTACTTCGCGAGGCCAATGTGGATGAACTCATCATCGCCACAGCGGCATTCACGGATGATTGAAAGACAAGTTTAAGACCGTATCTTTGCAACATGGCAGAAACGCTTTACATCGATTTGAGCAAGGACAAAGAGTCCATTTACAAAGACCTCTACCCACAAGTCGAAGGGCTTTTGACGGGAGAAACCCACGCAGTGGCTAACATGGCTAACTTTTGCGCCGTTTTGAAGTCGGTTTTTGATTGGCATTGGGTAGGATTCTACACCGTAGAGGGTGACGAGCTCGTTTTGGGTCCGTTTCAAGGTCCGATTGCCTGCACCCGTTTGTACCGAGGAAAAGGCGTTTGTGCTGCAGCTTGGGAAGGGGCGCGAAGTGTGTTGGTCGACGATGTGGAACAATTTCCAGGACACATTGCCTGCAGCAGTGCTACCCAAAGTGAGCTTGTGATTCCATTGAAGAATAGCAAAGGAGAAGTTTGGGCCGTGTTGGATTTGGACAGTAGCGAACTGGCTGGTTTTGATGATTTGGACCGCCGTGAACTCGAAGCCTTGGTTGAACTAATTCCTGCTCCGTGAAGTTTCTGAATGCATTTTTGTTTTTAATCTTGCTGGCTTCTTGCGCGAAAGTGGTTCCTCCTTCTGGTGGAGAAAAGGACACTACTCCGCCACAATGGATTGGAGCCATTCCACCGAACGAATCGCTCAATTTTCAATCGGAGAGCATTTACCTTGAGTTTGACGAATTTGTTCAGCTGAATGACATTCAAAATCAGTTGATTGTTTCTCCGCCCTTGGAGGAAAGGCCTAACATTCGCATCAAAAAAAGAGGCGTGCTCATTGAACTGAAGGAAAAATTAAAGCCTTCCACCACCTACACCTTTAATTTTGGTGCTGGAGTGGGTGATTTTACAGAAAACAATTCTGCCAAAGATCTGATCTATGTCATCTCAACAGGAAACGTTTTGGATTCGCTTCAAATTCAGGGCGAGGTAATTGATGCCTACACCGGTTTGCCTTCAGAAGGAGCAAAAGTCATGTTCTATCGCGAACTTCAAGACTCTATTCCCCTTAAGGAAAAGCCGTATTATTTCGGACGAAGCAACGCTGAAGGAAAGTTCAAAGTGAGCAACATGTCGGAAGGCGAATACAAGGTGTTTGTATTGCAGGAAAGCAACTCGAATTATATTTATGATGACCCGAGCAGTGAGTCGTATGCCTATTTGCAGGAGCCCATTGCTTCCAACGCGCCGAGCGATAGTTTGAGTACTTACCGCTTCCGACTTTCACAGGAGCGGGATACACTGCAGTATTTTCAGGATTATTATACGGACAGCACCGGCTTTGCCCAACTGGTCTATTTCCAAAAACCACTTTCTCCCACAGCCAAGTTCATTGATGCTGAAGGGGAGTTTCGTTTTGACCTTCGTAGGAATCAAGACACCACCTATTTCTGGATCGCAGAGCCCCCGACCAATCAAGATCGTGAAGTGGTGTTTTTTGATCAAGGAAAAATTTTGGACACCCTAAGCGTGAAGCACTATGAAGTTTCGGGTGAGCAATCAAAAGAACGCTACCAATTGCTGCTTATAAAAGAAGGTCAAAAGAGCTTGAGAGTCGAAGATACCTTGAGCTTTGGTTTCAACCGACCCATTTCTAGCGTGGACACCTCATTGTTTTTGCTCGTTAAAGATTCGTTGGAAGTGAGTGCAGAGCTGAGTGTAACTGGCTTTGAAGTAATGGTGAAAGGACCCTTTCAAGATGGAGAGTCTTATGACCTGCTCTTTTTACCTGGAGCCATTGAATCGAGAGAGGGGATGCTATTAAAAGACTCCATCTCGTCGAAAGTGCAGTTCATGACTGCGGAAGAATTGGGAGATTTGAACTTGGTTTTACCTTTCGAAACCAGCGAAAACGACATCATAGAGTTGCTGAGAAAAGAAGGTGGCGTGGTGGTTTCTGAATATGTGAACGGACGAAATCGTATTCAATATTCGCGATTGAAACCCGGAGTGTATCGTTTCCGTTTATTTGAAGATAAAAACAGGAATGGTAAATGGGATGCAGCCGAGTATTTTAAAGGTATTCAACCCGAAATGGTGTACAATTATCAGGAAGATATTCAGCTTCGAGCTAATTGGGAAATGGAAATTGTTTGGAATTTGTTGAAATGAAGCAACTATTCACAATAAAAAGCAGTCTATCCAATTGGAAAGCATGAACTTCGATAAAACCACAATAGTGAAATCATCTAAAAGCGTAAAAGGATTTGCCTGTCTTGTCTTTTCTCTAGCACTTCTCGTTAGTGCAGAAGCATTTGCTCAAGACATCATTCCTACTAAAGGAAAAGAGTTTTGGGTAGGTTTCATGCAGAATTACGAAGTTGAGACCTTTCAAGAGGAGTTGAACCTTTTTGTGGTCTCTGATCAAGCGACCACAGGTTTAGTAGAAATTCCCGGACAAGGATGGTCATCTGCTTTCACGGTTAATCCCAATCAAACCACCACCGTTACCATTCCCAATGACATTGCCGAACACTTCTCAAATGAGATCGTTGACAATCGTGGAATTCTTGTAACCACAGAAGACACCGTTGCGGTATTCGCCATCAATTTTAATGGATTTACCGCCGACGGAACCAAGATTTTACCTACCCCATCTCTAGGAATCGATTACCGAATCAGCTCTTATCAGGGCTTGGGCTCATACGGCTCTGAATTTTTGGTGGTGGCTACGGAAGATGGCACAGAAGTAGAAATTACACCCGCTGAGGAAACCTTGGGAGGGAATCCCGCTGGAGTGCCGTTTTTGGTTCAATTGGATCGAGGCGAGAGCTACCAAGTGAAAGTAGCAGCAGCTGGAGGAGACCTCATGGGAACCACCATTGTGGCAACTCCCCAAAGTGGTGAGTGTAGGCCCTTCGCGGTGTTTAGTGGAACCTCCTGCACCAATATTCCGACGAATTGTACCGCTTGTGACCATATTTTTGAGCAGAATTTCTCCACAGATACCTGGGGTAGCGAATTTTATGTGGTGCCTTTTAGTTTTGCTTCAAGCTATACCTACCGAGTGATGGCGCATGAAGACAATACGGATATTCAAATTGATGGTGTGCCTACTTTTAACTTGAATGCTGGAGAATTCGAAGAATTCAATGACGTCGGCGATGTTCGATGCGTGACCGCGAACAAGGGCATCAGTGTAACGCAGTACATGGAAGGGGTTTCTTGCGCTGGTTCTGGTGATCCTGCCATGCTGATCTTGAACGATGTGAGTCAGAAAATTGATAACATTACCTTCAGTACGGTCAATTCCACAGTGATTACCGAACACGGTTTGAACGTCATTATTGAAAGTTCTGAAGTGGGAACCTTGACGCTGGACGGAGTGCAGGTAGATCCGAACAACTTCAATCAATTCCCAAGCTGCCCGGATCATTCTTACGCGCAACTTACCTTAACAGAAGGCAGCCATACACTGAACGCCCCCGCTGGGTTTACCGCTTACGCCTACGGAACAGGAAACGCAGAGAGCTATGCTTATTCTGTGGGATCTTTCAAATTCACCGAACCCATTCAAGTGGACACAGTGCTTTGTAGCTCTGGAGAGGTGAACTTAGGCGTGAACGAACCTTGGAGCAATATTTTTTGGTACGGAGAAGCTTTCCCTGAAGATACCTTAGCCTTTGGGAATGCACTAACCTTGACTCCACCCTATAATACGGATATCTATGTTGCAGTTGGAGAACAGTTTGTGAGCGGATGCCAAGAGTTCGAGTACTTTTCTGTTGAGAATCTTGAGCCACCTTTGTTCAATGCTATTCCTGGGGGAGAAACAGAAATTTGCCAATACCAAGAGGTGCAATTGGGTGTAGATTTGATAACTCCAGGAACCTTTACCTATTCATGGACCCCAGAAGTGAGCTTGTCCAACCCCAATGTATCCAATCCCATTGCAACGCCTTTACAATCCACAACATACGAGGTGCTTGTGAGCACTTTGAGCGGTTGTTCCTTTGCAACTGATACGGTTCGTATTGATGTAACCAACGGAAACATTACAGAATTTCAAGCATCCAGTTTGGACGACCTTATTTGCACCGGTGAAAGTACTTCTTTAGAGGTGTCAATTGAGCAACAAGTTTTTGAAGACAATTTTGACCCCGGAGTTTCTTGGGGAATTTGGACCGACATCAGCGGTGGAGAACAAAGCGATGATTGCGGTGCTGTAGACGGAAATGCACTTTATTTTAATGATGCTGGTCAGCGAGTTGCTGAAACCATTGATATGGACGTGAGTAGCGGAGGTACAGTGCGATTTGCCATTAAGATTGGAAACGGTATTGCTCCTTGTGACGATACGGAAGTGGGAGATGATGTGGTTCTGGAATATTCAACCAACGGAGGAGGAGACTGGGAGTTGATTCAAACCCTTTTTGAAAGTGCTTACCCGAATTTCGAGGTTTTGAATGTGCCTATTCCCGCAGCAGCAGAATCCAATGCAACCCGTTTCCGTTGGAGACAGTTGGCCAATTCTGGAGCTGGAACAGATAATTGGAGTTTGGACGATATTGCTATCGGTGCCCTTTCCGATGCTGGTTTGGCGTATGAATGGACTCCAAATTATCAAATCGACGATGTAAATAGCCCCACTCCGAACATCGAACCGTTGGAAGATACCATGTATTACCTTTCGGTGGAAGACGATTTGACGGGTTGCGTGTACACCGACTCCGTGTTCATTGATGTTGGACAAGGATTTGTTTTGGAGATGACTCCAGATACGGTGCTTTGCGATGCTCAGGGGATTCAACTTCAAGCTATTCCGGATGGTGATGATGATTACAACTACACCTGGAGCCCTAACAACGGTAGCGTGAACAATGTATTTTCCGCAACGCCAACGGTTAGTCCAATCACTACAACACTTTATACGGTAGACGTTGTAAGCGACCAAGGCTGTAGTGCTTCCGGACAAGTTGAGGTAACGGTGAATCAATTGCTCTCTCTTGACCTCAGCGCAACTCTCGATGCGATTTGTGTTGGTCAAGAAACACAGTTAAATGCCTTTGTTGGTGGAATTAGCCAAGGATTGGATTATGAATGGTCGCCAGCCAATAGTCTCAGCGATGCCAGCATTCCAGATCCAATTGCAACGCCATCGAGTGATGTAAGCTATGAACTTTTGGTGACCGATACTCAATCCGGCTGCGTGCTTTCTGAAAGCATCGATATTGAAGTTTTTGAAAGCTTTACCGTAGACGCAGGTCCAGATTTATCTTTCTGTGTAGTGGCAGGACAACAACTAGAAGCCGTAGCAAGTACCAATGAGGCATTGACCTGGGAATGGAGTCCTGCTGGTTCATTCGTGAATGCAAATTTAGCTTCTCCAACCATCTTGGCAGATGAAAGTCAAACCTTCACGGTAACTGCAAGCAACGCACTCAACTGTTCTGCCTCTGCTGAAATTACGGTAGATCGTCTTGTTGGTGTTCTCGATTTGGGTCCAGATCAAACCATTTGTGCTGGATCAAGTTTTGAGATTGATCCTGGCTTTGATCCTGGCTTTGATTACAACTGGAGTACGAACGAAAATACAAGCTCAATTGAAGTGAATAGTGCAGATGTTTATGCCTTGACACTAACTACTCCAGACGGATGTGTGGAAGAAGACGAATTGGAGGTGTTCATTCAAAATCTTCCGCAAGTCAACTTACCAAGCGACCCCAATGCTTGTGAAGGACAAGACTTTGTTCTCGATGCCGGAAACCCTGGAATGAGCTATGAGTGGAGCACCACAGAAGATACGCAATCCATTGTTGTTAATGCTACAGGACTGTATTCTGTGCAGGTGACAGATGATCTCGATTGTGTTGGGGAATATGAGGTTTTTGTTGAGTTTTTCCCTGTCCCTGAGGCCAATTTGCCCGACGAGCTATTGTTCTGTGAAGACGAGACGATCATTTTGGATGCAGGAAATCCGGGTGACTTCTACCAATGGAGTACCAACGAAAATACGCAAACCATTAGTCCGAATACTTCAGGGATTTACACGGTAACCGTAAGCAACGCGTTCAACTGTTCAACCCAAGACCAAACTGATGTTCTCATTTTGACATATCCTGAACTTGACTTAGGCACAGACCAAGCGCTCTGTGAGGGAGATGTCTTGACTCTTGATGTTGTAGACCCTAATTTGAACGTGCTTTGGAGCACTGGCGATACCACACCTACAATCGACGTGAGCAATACAGGTGTTTATTCTGTGGATGTGGACAACGGAGCTTGTTTTATTTCCGATCAAATTTCTTTGGTGTTCAATCCCAACCCGGCAGATCCTTTTGGTTCAGATACCATTGTTTGTTTTGATAGTCCGCCTTACAGTTTATTGCTTGAAGCCCTAAACGCAGGAGCCACTTACACATGGAATACAGGAGCGACTCAGAGTAACATCCAAGTATTCTCTCCTGGATCATACAATGTGGAAGTGACTTCGGCCAATGGTTGTGCTCAAACATTTGAAATCAATGTTCTGGAGAGCTGTTTTGGAGACTTCCTCTACGTGCCCAATGCCTTCACTCCAGATAATGATGGGATCAACGACGTGTTCCAAGTAAAAGGAACACGAGTAGCTTCTTTCGAATTGGAAATTTGGAACCGCTGGGGAGAATTGGTTTTCAAAACCGACGACATCAATGATTTCTGGGATGGTAGCCACCGCAATGGTGATCATTACGCAGAAAATGAGGTGTACATCTATACCATCAATTACCAGTATTTTACCGATGAATTTGGAGGAGTCTCCGAGTTTGTTACCAAGGACGGTTTCGTCACGATGATTCGATAGAAAGCGCTTTTCTAAAACGAGACCACCAAAATCATAGCTCGTTTTTCAGCGACTTATTGATTGATCTCCAAGAAGCGTTTTACGTTGTTGAGTGTTCCAAATACCACGAGGGTGTCCGTGTCATAAATCACCGTTTCTTCTTTCAATACCCCGAGAATATGCTCTTTGAATTCTACCTCGCCATCGTTGTTTTCTTCTTCGAATTGACGCTTTAGGGTAATGAGCGTGAGGTTGTACTTCTCCAAAAGACGAATGTCTTCCAAAGTTCTGTTTAAGATCTTTTTTGGAGCCTTGATTTCAGCAATTTCGTAATCGTCAGGAAGTTGAAGGAAGGCAGTAATGCTCGGGTTAATGAGTCGTTCAGCCACAATACTTGCAATCTCTCCTTCGGGTTCGAGGATCTCTTCTACACCGAGGTTTTTCAGAATTCGAATTTGATTGTCCCCACTCGCACGAACAATGACACGTGGAATCTTCAGGTCAATCATATTGAGCGCAGTGAGAACAGAAGCTTCAAAGTTTTCCCCAATGGCCACAATTGCTGCATCCATTTCTTGGATTCGTTGGGCGAGAAGCGCTTTTTTATCGGTTGAATCCAAGGTAACTGCTAATGAAACATCGTCTTTGATGTTTTCAATGCGCTCTTCACTCACGTCAAACGCAAAAACCTCAGTCCCTTTGCTGGCCAATTTTTGAGCAATCTCACTGCCATACTTTCCAACTCCGATAACAACGATTTTCTTCTGTGACATAGTAGGTTTAATTTAATAAAGCGAAGATACGATCTTTATGCCTCGCAAGCTTTTTCTAGTATCTCTGCAAAGCGGTAAATATCTTCAAATGAATTGTAGAAAGGAACGGGTGCCATTCGAATAACATTGGGCTCTCGCCAGTCGGCAATCACTCCTTCTTTGGTGAGGATGTCGAAAAGAGGCTTGCCAAAACCGTGTGCAACAACCGATACTTGTGACCCTCGAGCAGCATGATCTCTTGGGGTGATGATTTCTAAACGACCCGATGACAGCTTGGACGAAATGCGATCGATTTCGAACATGAGGTAGTCAGACAAGCGCAGGGCTTTTTCGCGCAGGGTGTCCATCCCCACTTCATCAAACATCTCCAAAGCCACTTTATGAGGAGTCATAGCTAGCACGGGAGCGTTGCTCAATTGCCATCCTTCAGCACCGGGAATGGCTTTGAATCCTGGAGCCATCTGGAAACGCTCACTTTTGTCATGACCCCACCATCCGGCCATTCGGGGCAGGTTTTGATCTACTCCGTTTTTTTCGTGAATGAATGCTCCAGAGATGCTTCCCGGACCAGAGTTCAAGTACTTGTAGGTGCACCAACAGGCAAAATCGACGCCCCAATCGTGAAGTTGCATGGGGACATTTCCCGCTGCATGGGCCAAGTCGAAACCGCAATATGCACCCACCTTATGAGCGGCTGCAGCAATGGTTTTCATGTCGAACACTTGTCCGGTATAATAGTTTACTCCGCCAATCATGACACAAGCCAATTCATCGCCGTGTTCTTCAATGGCCGCTAGGATGTCTTCTGTTTCAATCAATTCACTTCCTGCTCTTGGGCCCACTTCAACGAGGGCTTCCGATAATTTCAAGCCGTGAAGTTCGATTTGGGATTCCACAGCATACTGATCTGAAGGAAAGGCTTTTTTCTCGGTAAGAATTTTGAACCGTTTTCCATCAGGACGGTAGAAGCTGGTGAGCAGAAGGTGAAGGTTTACAGTGAGTCCGTTCATCATCACCACCTCATTTTCTTGAGCTCCTACCAATTTTGCGGCAGCAGAAGTAAAGAGCTCGTGGTAGCTGAACCAAGGGTTTTTGGCGTGAAAATGTCCTTCCACCCCCCAATCAGCCCAATCTTTGAGTTCTTGATCGATGGCTGCTTTGACACCTTTGGGCTGCAACCCGAGAGAATTGCCCGTAAAATAGATGACTTCTTTGCCGTCAATCACGGGAATGTGAAAGCGCTTTCTGTACTCAAATAGGCGGTCTGCGGCATCAAATGCGCGTGCCTGAGATAAATCATGTTGGAATTGGTTCATGGAGCCTTACTTTTGTGGCTCAAAGAAGGCCGAAATTTCTCAAAATTCAAAACTCAATTCCATGATCAAGCGTTCTAATTCAAAAGCACTCTTCGAAAGCTCACAAAAACTTTTCCCTGGTGGCGTTAATTCACCGGTTCGCGCATTCAAGTCGGTAGGAGGAACTCCCCTCTTCATCGCAAAGGGAGACGGTTGCAGAATTTGGGACGAAGATGGCAACGAGTTTATTGATTTTTGTAACTCATGGGGACCCTTGATTCTCGGACACAATCACCCAAAAATTAGAGAAGCCCTATTTGAAACGGTGGCCAAAGGAACCTCTTTTGGTGCTCCAACCAAGTTGGAGAATGAGTTGGCTACCTTGATCCTTGACAACCACAAATACATCGAGAAGCTGCGATTTGTAAGTTCTGGAACTGAAGCAGCAATGTCGGCCATCCGACTTGCACGTGGAGTAACGGGGAGAGATAAAATTATCAAGTTTGAAGGGTGTTATCACGGACACGTAGATGCTTTGCTTGTTCAGGCGGGATCAGGTTTAGCGACCTACGGGACTTCTTCTTCAGCAGGTGTGCCAGAAGCTTACGTGAAAGAAACCATCGTGCTTCCTTTGAACGATCGCGATGCCTTGGAGAATGCCATTGCCAAGCACAAAGATCAAATTGCCTGCATCGCCATTGAACCCATTCCGGCGAACAACGGTTTGCTCATCCAAGACATCGACTTCTTGCGTTTTTTGAGAGAGATTTGCACCAGAGAAGGCATCATTTTACTTTTTGACGAAGTGATTTCAGGCTTCCGAGTGGGCTTTGAAGGAGCTGCGGGATATTATGGCATCCAACCGGATGTGATGGCCTTTGGTAAAATCATCGGTGGTGGGTTGCCAGTAGGCGCTTATGGATCAAGCAAGGAAGTAATGTCCCACGTCTCTCCTGAAGGTCCGGTTTATCAAGCAGGTACCTTAAGCGGAAACCCAGTTGCCATGGCTGCAGGTAAAGCACAATTGAGCGTTTGTTTGGAACCGGGATTCTATGAAGGTCTGTTGGAAAAAACAGAATACTTCAAGAATGCCATCTTGGAGCATAGCAAGGCCAAAGGATACACCTTCAATATGTTCAACAGAGGGTCGATCTTTTGGTTGGCTTTTTCTGATAAAGTGGCCATTCGAAAGTCGTCTGAAATTGACGCAGATAGCATGAAGTACTTCACGAAGCTCCACGCTGCGCTTTTGGATCGCGGAGTTTATATTGGCCCAAGTGGATATGAAGTAGGGTTCATCTCTGCTGCTCACCAAAAGGAAGATTTAGATCAAGCCATTGCCGCGTTCAAAGATGCTCTAGACATTGCCTTCGCTGAAGAGTAAGGCCAAAAGCACAAGACAAGCTTTAATGAGGATGCTGCCGTCGAGAAGCGCAGAGAAGTACATTTCGCTGCGTTCTGCATTCGTGCGCACCACAAACATTAGGGCGAGCAAGTTTCCTAAGTTGTAAGCCAGGAACACGGCACTGTTCATTCCTCCACTTGCCCAAATCATGCTGGAGCAAAATGAGGAAAAAACCAAGGCAAAAGCAGCAATGTAGAGCGCTCCACGTTTACCAAAAAGCTGGGGGATGGTTTTTTGATGGGGATGATCGTAGGGAAGGTCACGAAGGTCAAAAGGTATCGTGATGCCGAAGATAAAGAGCAAACCTTCTGCCATCAGCCACCAAAAAGCCCCGTAATGCAAAATACTCCAATCGTGAGTGTGAATGGCGGGCAGTGCAATGCAACTCACCATCCAAGTGAAGGAGATGAGGTAGATTTTCAAATAAGGAGCTTGCCGAAGGGCGCGACCCTTTTTCTTTTTCTTGCTGAGAGGCATGGCGTAAAACAGTGAAAACAAACCGGGAATGACAAGGATAAGCCAGTCGGTCCATTTTAGAAATAGTGCGAGCACCAAAGTGCCTAATCCACCGATGAAGCCCAGAACGCGGATGATTTTTTCATTCCGAACAAGCCAATTGTTTCTTCCCGCTGAGCGGTATTCTTTGAAGTGTTCGAGTTTAACGCTACGTTGAAGGTTATAGGTGAAAAATGTACTGAAAGCAACGAAAGCAGCGATGAGGAAACTTCCTTTCCCAAGTAGCGCTCCCGATTGATAGGTAAAGAGTCCGGCTCCTATTGAGATCCATACATTGCTATACACAGCATTGCGAAAATGTTTCTGCAGAAAGAAGCGCCCCGATTTCACTACCCCCGAATTATAAAGTAAACAACAACTCCAGCCACAGCGCCAATGCTACTTCCCTTCAGTCCTCCCAGTATCTTTCTAGATCGTGCCACACTTTCATACCCCATTGCATAGATCTCATCAAATCGGTGCGCTGGGTTGCTGATGGTTTTTTCCCTGATTTTCACCTTCGGAACGAGCTGAAAGAGGGTATAGGTGATGGGGATAATCATCGGGGTAATCAGTCCGCCTTCTGCTAAATAACCTCCAGCGGCTCCAAGACCGTAGCCAACATAGGTGGTTGGGCGAGGGTCGTAACCAGCAAGTGCATCTTGTTCGCCAGCGATGTAAACGCGCATTTCTTGCACCGTAAAATCATCACCAATGAAGGTGTCTTGGCTGTAAAAAACCTGTTCTGTGCTGTCTTTTGGGGTGATGGAAAAAATGTCGGAACGTGGATTGGAGAGCGTTTTAACTTTTCCTCGCTTATTCTTCACCTCATAACGTACCTCAAAATCATTTACTTCCGTAATTTTGCAATCGATTTCGTGTCCAGACATCTTCAAGATGACATCTTGAGCATAAATAGTGCAGGAAAGAAGGACACAAATTGCTAGGGATAAACTGGATTTCATGAGGGGTGTTTTGTCAAAGGTAAAAACCTTCAAAGAACTACTTTATACCCTTTGAATTGTTTGTTAATAAGTCTGCGTGAACAAGCGGTCTGATCAAATGTATATTTGCCATCGGAAATAGTCCGATTAATCCGATTTTGGAGATGAAAAATGGAACTTTTGCCTCACGGCACATCGGCCCAAGAGCCGCTCAGGAACAAGAGATGTTAAGCGCATCTGGAGTGTCCACAATGGAAGAATTGGTTGCGAAAACCATTCCCGCCAACATTCGTCGGAAAGCCCTCGATGTTCAAGCGGCCATGACCGAACAAGAATATTTGGAGCACATCCAAGAACTTGGAGAGCAAAATCAACGCTTTACGTCCTACATCGGCATGGGTTATTACCCAAGCGTTACTCCTCCGGTGATCATGAGGAATGTGCTTGAAAATCCGGGCTGGTATACTGCATACACCCCTTATCAAGCAGAAATTGCACAGGGTCGTCTTGAAGCCTTGTTGAATTTTCAAACCGTGATTTCAGACCTTACAGGAATGGAAATTGCGAATGCATCCCTCCTGGATGAAGGAACCGCTGCCGCTGAAGCCATGATCATGTTCTTCAACAATAGAAGCAGAGCCGCTGCAAAAGCAGGAGTCAAGAAGTGCTTTGTGGATGAAGACATGTACCCTCAAACGAAAGACATTTTAGCTACCAGAGCCAAATATCTCGATGTAGAATTGGTGGAAGGTGATTTCAGAACTGCGCAATTGGACGAAACTTTCTTCTGCGCGATGGTTCAATACCCCTCAGGAAAAGGGGAGGTAAGAGATTATGCAAGTTTTGCAACGGAAATCAAGAAGTACGACATTAAATTGGGTGTTGCTACAGATTTGATGGCGCTCACTCACCTCGCAGAACCGGGTTCTTGGGGGGCAGATGCGGTTTATGGAAACTCACAGCGTTTTGGAGTGCCGATGGGCTATGGTGGTCCGCACGCAGCATTCTTCGCAACACACGAAAGCTACAAAAGACACATCCCAGGAAGAATCATTGGAGTGAGTCAAGATCGTCTCGGAAAAGCGGGTTACAGAATGGCCTTGCAAACGAGAGAGCAGCACATTCGAAGAGATAAAGCCACTTCGAACATCTGCACCGCTCAGGCTCTCTTGGCCGTGATGGCGTCGATGTATGCAGTATATCACGGGAAAGAAGGATTGATGCGCATTTCAAGCAACATTCATCAAAAAGCTAAAGACTTGGCGAGTGCGCTCGTTGGTGGTTCTTTCAGCTTAAAGTATGAGCACTTTTTCGATACCATTACCATTACAGGGGCCGATGTTGCTGCGGTGAAGCAGAAAGCTGAAGCAAAGAAAATGAACTTCTGTTACCATCCGGATGGAGACATTAGCATTTCGACTTTTGAAGGAATGACCGATGCACATTTGAATCAGGTGCTTGAAGTTTTCGGAATTGAAGAAAAAGGAACATCAGAAGACAACCGTCTTGGTAAGATGACAAGAAGTTCAGACTTCCTTCAGCATGCTGTTTTCAATACTTATCGCTCAGAAACAGAAATGATGCGCTACCTCAAGCGCCTGGAAAATAAAGACCTCTCTTTGGTGCATTCGATGATTCCTTTGGGAAGCTGTACCATGAAACTAAATGCCGCCAGCGAATTGATGCCGATCACTTGGCCTCAATGGGCAGGACTGCATCCCTTCATTCCTGTTGAGCAAGCACAAGGATATCAGACCATGCTCAAAACCTTGGCGGAAGACCTTGCGGAAGTAACCGGGTTTGCAGGAGTTTCATTGCAACCAAACTCAGGCGCGCAAGGCGAA
>CALKGK010000052.1 GCA_938085105.1 uncultured Flavobacteriales bacterium | reverse complement strand
AGGATCTCCTTGAAAAGTAACCTCGGGAAGATCTCCTTCGCATATTTCCGCTGGTCCGCTCAAAGTACCAAAATCAGGAAGCGGATTCATCGTCACACTCACCACTTCATTGAGCGCATTGGTACAGGCACTCGATTGGTCGAACACCGATAGCAAGTTAACATCGAAAGAACTGCTTATTGCACCTAAATCCCAGGTGAACGGACTGGCATTCACTATCAAAGGACTCGCTTGACCAGCAAAATCATGAGCTACTTCCCATGGACCAGTTCCCGTTAGCGTAAGGTTCAACTCAAGCACATCACCTTCACAAATGGATACCGTACCGCTGCCGTCAGGTGCACTGAGCGTTGCCGTTGGTAGTGGAATAAAGTCGATGATGAAGCTAGTGCTCGTTAGGCTTTCACAGCTTGGCGTGTTCGCGTCGCTCAAACTCAACACCTCTACAACTGCTGCTTCACTTGGACAGATGGTAATAAAGTCACCATTCTGAAGCCCCGCAACACTTTGTGTTTCTAGAACAGCACCATTGCTCTGTGCTACCACTTGATATTCCAATACAAAGGGCGCCTGACCAATGAAATTGTCCAGCAACAAATCGTAACAATCATCAGTACAAATCGATACTTGACCTGTAATATCAATACTCGGAAGGTCGTTCACCGTGATGTCCACACACTCATTTAATGTGCTGCTACAAGTTGGGTTGGCGTTATCGCTTATTGACAACAAACACACCTGACCATCTGCACTGAAAACAGGGTTCACTTCAAAACCGTCGGAGATGCCATTGGAAACAGTGATGTTTGTTCCATCAGTCCACTCCACATCATAAGGCGCTGCCCCAGCAGGGTCCAGGTTGAAAATGATCGACGCTGCAACTCCTGCACAAATGGTTTGGTCGCTTGAAATGCCCGCAGTTGGAAGCGGATTCATCGTCACACTCACCACCTCATTGAGCGCATTGGTGCAGGCGGTCGATTGGTCAAACACCGATAGTAGATTAACATCAAAAGAACTTGTTACTGCCCCTAAATCCCAGGTGAACGGACTGGCATTCACTATCAAAGGACTCGCTTGACCAGCAAAATCATGAGCTACTTCCCATGGACCAGTTCCTGTTAATGTGAGGTTCAACTCAAGCACTTCGCCTTCACAAATGGATACCGCATTGCTTCCATCAGGCGCGCTGAGGTCGACAGTGGGTAGTGGAATGACATTCACAGTTACTGCGTTTGGTGTTGTATTGGCACAATTTGGAGCGTCTTGATAGGCCACAGAAGTGACGGTATAAGTCGTACTAACAGCTGGAGAAACATTGAGAAAGTCGCCGTCAGAAAAAGCCGTGGTAACATCAGGGTTGACACCGTCATTGTATGTCACATCGAAGGTCCCAGCTTGGTTAATGTCCATTTCCAAATCGAGGTTATCCCCTACGCAGATGTTGGCTGCGTTCAGAAAACTTGCCGTCACAGGAGGACGAACGGTAATGCTTACTTCCGATTCAATGGAATAGGTGCAAGAAGGCACATTGGCGTCAGTTACCGATTCCAAGGTATATGTGGTATTGACAAGTGGTGAAACGGAAAAGGTATCGCCATCATTCAAGAGGGGAACTGCTTCAAGCGCGCCGGTTTCTTCATTTCGAAGGGCAATGGTGAAGGGTCCTGTTCCTGTGAGTGCAAAAGTGATGTCTGTTGATTCTCCTTCACAAATCACAACATCGCCCGAAATGGACCCTGAAGGAGGAGGAGTTGATCCGACAACGATGCTGGTGTCTCGAGAACAAGCAAGCAGATCAAGGTCGGTAACAGTAAGATCATAAGTTCCTCCAACGAGTGCTGTTGGATTTTGATCATTGGTGGGGATTCCGGGCCAATTGTAGTCAAAATTTCCGCTGCCTCCCACCACGTCGAGGGTGATGGCGCCATCGTTCCCAGCGCAGGATTCATCCGTTACAATCGTTGTGAACGAAGAAAGTGCGACCCCAATGGAAATGATCTCGCTTTGGTTGCAAGCATTGGGAGCGTTGAGGGCCGTCACTTCAATCAGGCAATCCTCGGTAGCAGTAATGGTCTGAACACCTCCATTGCCTGAAAGTCCGGTAGCCGTTCCACCGATCACTTCCCACTGATATTGGGTATCTCCAAATGCCTCCAAGGTTACCGACTCTCCCAAACAAACCAGGGTGTCGGTGAGGTTTACACTCAAGCTCGGGTTGACGATGAGATCGAGAAAAATGTTCTCTACCGTTGGAGTTGGGCAATTGTCATCTTCAAGCTCAACATTCACCGTGTTGATTCCGAGCATGCTTTCGTCGGTCAACACACGAAACTCACCAATCGCCGGATTATCACCAACTTGTTCAAAAATACCACCTGGAAAAACCGTCGTGAAATCAGAAGAAAGTACAATGTTTCGGAATTGGTTTGTACTGCTTGCTTGGACGGTGAAAATCAAACTATCTCCTACGCATACTTCTGCGCTTGTGGCATCAATTGCTACCGTCTCGCCGCTAGTGCTTTGTATTTCGGGGGCATCAAATACGGAAGGTGTACTATCACATAAACGCACGGTGAATGACATGTTTTCATAAATGACACCAATAAAATCACCATTGATATCCAACACCTCAATCTGAATACCAAATATGTAATTACCTAAAACATTAGGAGCGGTGAACGTGATTGTTCCTGTGCCTTGATCTATTGCTGCGCCGGGAACAGGTTCATCACAAGGTGAAAATGTGGGAGCAGCAACTCCAGCAGCAATGAGCGGACAAGCAAAGTCATACACCAAAAAGTATCCGTTTGGATTGCTCACCGAAATGGTATGAGAGACGGGGTCTCCTGCGCAAACGTAAGGCACTTGTGTTAATGGATCCACACTGATGCCGTCAAGACCAATACCAGGCACACATCCGGGGTTAGGGGCTATGGTGGTTTCAAAATAAGCCGTTGGCAAATTGGAGAAATCCATGTTGATGAAGTAATTCCAATCTCCATCAGACCAACGTGCAATCCAATCGCATGAAGGGTCGAGGTTGACTTCAACGTAATATTCTAACGCTTGGGCACCCGGGTTTAATCCTCCGTTACATGAGCTATTTACAAGCTCTGTGGGACACAAATCTGAAATTTCGGTAGTAGAAATCAGGTCAGCAGACACAGAAAACGGTAAAACACCGCTGCAATTGCTGGGCAACAAGAAAAGTGTTTCTGACGGTGGGGCGGCTGTAGCTCCAAAACAATCCTTGTACATTGTCATGGTCACTCCATAATTACCCCCCCCTAAGCAATCATACGAAATGTTCCCGCCCAGTACGTGATTTGCTTGTGATTCCAAGGCAAACAAAGACAAGAGCAGAAAACAAATTACGGCTGTAATCCTCTTCAAAATTCAGTTCGGTTATTTAAATAATCTCTTTAATTAAGGTTTTTTATTTAGCAAGGTACACCTTACCAAGGCAAATAGGATTTCAGTTGTGGCTAAGATACAAAACACATTGCACACGTCTGCATCGGCTTAGGATTACTCCATCTACTGTTAGCGAAAGGTTAAATTTCTTCTTTCAATCGCACCCCAATCGAGGAAGGTTCTTAGCTTTGTAAAAATATTTCAAAAAGATGAAAACACTTTTACCTCTTATTGCCTTTGTTCTTATAGGACAACAAGTGATCTCTCAAGGTTGCAACGAACTCTTTATTTCTGAATACTGCGAAGGTTCAGGGAACAACAAAGGGTTCGAAATTTACAACCCAACCGATGCTCCTATCGACCTTGGCCCTTACGTTCTTCAACGTTGGTCAAATGGAGCAAACGATGTTTCTGATGAAGTTAACCTTGTAGGAACAATCCCTGCTTATGGTACTTGGGTAGTGGTTAACGGTCAAACGGAAGATGTTGACCTCGGTGGAGGTAGTATTTCTCCAGCGGTTGATCCATTGATGCAGATTTATGCTAACCAATTGGATAACCCTTATCCAGCACCAACTTACATGAACGGAGATGACGCTTTGGTTTTTGTTAAAGATGGTCAGCCAGTGGACATGTTTGCAAAGCCAGGTGAAGATCCAGGTTCTGCTTGGACAGACAACGAAGCAACAGGATATACTTCAGAAGATGGTGGAACTTTCTTGACTGCAAACAAGACTTTGAGAAGAAAATTCAACATCACAGCTGGAGACATCAACGTTCCTGTAACGTTCTACGCTTTGGATCAGTGGGATTCTCTTCCAAGCAACACTTGGGATGGTTTGGGAATGCACGCTTGTTCTTGCGATCCAAATGCAGTTGATCCTAACAACGTAGTGGAGCAGACTCCAATTGAATTGGAAATGTATCCAAACCCTGTAAACAATGGTCTATTGAACATTGATGCGAACTTCAACATTACTCGTGTTGAAATCTACGCTCAAAACGGTCAACGTGTGGTTGAGTCCAACACCAGCAGCACCATTAAGCGTCATGCAGTAGACGTAGCAGAACTTCCAAAAGGAATGTACATTGTTAATGTTTATCTCGACAACAACGCTACCTTCTCTCAACGAGTAGTGATTCAATAAGCTTTAAAGCAATTTTAAATAGGCCGTTCAATTTTGAACGGCCTTTTTTTCCATATCATGAAACGACTTCTCTTTATTCTTTGCACACTTGCATTGGTGGTTTCTGCCCAAGCACAAAAAACGGGTAAAGTATTTGGAACCATTAAAGATGCCGGTACTAGCGAGACCCTCATTCAAGCCACCATTCTTTTTAATGAACGGGGTGTTTTGAGTGACTTTGACGGGAATTACAGCATCGACCTGCCTTACGGAACATATACCGTTAAAGCCAGCTATGTTGGGTATACTCCCATCGAAAAAACCATTGAGGTGAACAGCTCATCTCAACAACTAAATATTGAGCTATCCGGTGTTTTGCTCCAAGCCGCTGAAGTAGTGACCGATTTGATTGTCGACCGTGAAACACCCATTGCCGTTTCCGATATCAAACCGATTCAAATTCAAGAAGAATTGGGTTCACAACCCATCCCAATGATCCTGAACAGCACTCCAGGAGTGTATGCCACCATGGAAGGGTCTGATGATAATGGTCCATCCATCTCCATCCGAGGTTTCAAGCAACGAAACGTTTCCGTCATGATTGATGGCATTCCCGTGAACGACATGGAAACTGGAGGTGTTTTCTGGAACAACTGGTTCGGGCTCGACCTCGTTACTCAAACCATGCAAGTTCAGCGTGGACTCGGAGCATCAAAATTAGCCCTTCCCGCAATTGGGGGAACGGTAAACGTCGTTACCCAAGGTATCGATGCTAAAAAACAAACTTCCGTAAAACAAGAAATGGGTTCCAACGGGTTTTTGAGAACCACTTTGGGACATACCACTGGCCGACTCAAAGGCGGATGGGGATTCACTTTTGCCGGTTCTTACAAAAGAGACAATGGATTCATCACCAACACCGGTTCTGAAGCATTTTTCTACTATGCGAAAATTCAGAAAGAGCTCGGTAATCATGTTTTGAGTTTCAGCGCCATGGGTGCTCCCTCACTCAACAACACCAGAGCTTATCAGCAACGCATCGTAACTCACGACAAAGAATTTGCACGTTCCCTTTTTGACGGAAGTGACGCTGAATATGCGCGTTTGATGAATTACAGTCAGGAACACAGAGCGATTTCTAATGGTCCGAACGCACCTGTAGTTGTAGATGGTCAACTTGTAGGGTTTACTCAAGACATTTTGATCGATTCCTTGAACAATGTTTTTGGTTTCAATTCTGAGGATGACTTCATGGACCAAATGAATCAAACCAGCTTTATCGATACCAGTGACGTGATCGACAGAGGTTTGAGATACAACATCCACTGGGGAGAACTCAATGGAGAACAACTCAACGAAAGACAAAATCGTTACCACAAACCCTTGTTCTCGCTTCGTCACAGTTGGAGAGTGAGCGATAAGTTCTTTGTTTCCAACATGGCTTACGCTTCTTATGGTCGTGGTGGCGGAACTGCTCTGGCTCCAGGATTGGGCTTGGGAGACTACGATGAAAACGGCCAAGTAGATTTCCAACGATTCTTCAACGCAAATACAACCTCTGTTTCGTCCATTGATGCCCTCTACTCTGAAACTGAAAGAAAATCGGGTTGGATTCTTCGTAAAGGATTCAACAACCACCAATGGCTAGGACTCCTTTCCACCTTCAAGTGGGAGCAATCGGAAAAACTAACGGTAAGCGGTGGGGTCGATTTCAGAACCTACAAAGCACAGCACTACGCAGAGGTGTTTGACCTTTTGGGTGGAGATTACTACATCCCGAACAACTTCCCAGAGGGAGAAGACCCCATGAAAAGAGTGGGCGACCGCATTGATTTTGACAATGAGGTGTTTGTGAATTGGGGTGGTCTTTTTGGATTGGCGGAATACAAAGCGACCCTTTGGAATGCCTTCTTGAATGTGAGTGCCGTTTATCAAGGTTACAATCGAATTGACAACTTCATTGAGCCGGAAGATACCGAAAGAACCGGAGCCGAAAAGGAGTCTGGCTGGAAGTGGATTCCTGGATTTACAGTCAAAACGGGAGGTGCTTACAAACTCTCAGAGTGGTCGAACGTATTCATGAACGCTGGTCACCTCAACAGAACTCCCGTTTCAAGAAACGTGATTGGATTTGATAATAAATTCGTTCAAAACGTAGAAAACGAGGAGGTAACCTCTCTCGAGTTGGGTTATAAGTTCTCTCGTTATCCATTCTCTTTAAATGTGAATGGATATTACACCATTTGGAACAACCGACCTTTGGATGAACTATTAAGCATCGAGCTTCCTAGTGGAGAGCGTGTTCGCGCCAACGTAAATGCCATGAGTGCACTTCATAAAGGTTTGGAAATCGATGCGGCTTACAAGTTTTCTAACGTATGGTCCATTGAAGGGTATGTTTCTTTGGGAGATTGGAGATGGACAAGTAGTGAAGACAGCTTGATTCTCATCGATCAAGAAACCAACCTTCCTTACCTCAACCCGAATACAGGCGATCCTGAAACCATCTCTTATAACGCAGCGGGTGTTTTTGTAGGTGATGCCCCTCAATTTCAGTACAGCCTCGCTGTGAAGTATGCGAAAAAAGGATTCTACATCAAACCGAGATTTACCTTCTTTGACAAGTTCTACGCAGATTTTGACCCCTTCTCATTGTTTGATGAAAATGAAGGACGTCAATCGTGGAGAATTCCAGCTTATGGTTTGCTCGACATTCACGCGGGATACGGGTTCGACTTGAAGAAATCGAAGATTGATTTCCGATTGAGCGTCTTCAATGCGCTGAACACTGTTTACATCATCAACGCACAAAACAACGATACGAACGCTCTTCCTTTCTACCGAAATGAGAACGATCGATATAGCTTTAGACAAAACAATTTTGACGCCAGCTCTGCCAGTGTCTACATGGGCCAAGGAGCCCGAATGAACTTCTCTGTTAGGGTTCGTTTCTAAAACCACCATTATGAAAAAAATCAGTTTAATTGTACTTGCTTTCATGGCCAACCTTTGTGTTTTGGCTCAAAGCGACATCCTCGATGCTCGAAACAATTTCAGTATCGGTCAAGAAGTTACTGTAACTGGAATCGTGACGAACGACGGTAGTTTAGGTTCGGTAAGATACATCCAAGATGCCTCTGCCGGAATCGCGATTTACCCAGGACAAAACTGGGACGGATTCACCGAGCCTATGCCCGGAGATGAAATCACGGTAACAGGATTGATCACTGAGTTCAACGGCTTGCTTGAAGTTGGTCCTGACCTCTCAGAGGTGACCATCAACAGCACGGACAACCCATTGCCAGAGCCTGTAGTGATCACACCAGCGCAAATGAATGAAAGCTACGAAGGACAGTTGGTGCGAATCAACGCAGCTGTTTTTGCTGCTGGCGGACAAGTGATTCAAGGGAACTCTACTTACAACTTCACAGCAAATGGAGAAGAAGGAGTAGCTTATTTCAGAACCAGCAACGCATTGGTAGGTGAAATCCTTACTTCTTGCGACGCGAACATCACTGGAGTGGCATCACAATTTAGCTTTGATGGCTTTGGGGGATATCAGTTGCTCTTGAGAAATTCAGACGATTTTGAAGCCTTGCAGAGCATTTGCATCTCTTCAACCATCGACCAAGACAACATCACCACAACAAGTTTTGATCTTTCGTGGACCACCGATGCCGCTGGAGATTCTTTTGTTGAATTTGGAACAACTCCAGACCTAGGTGATGAAATCTACGATGAAACATTGACTTCAGACCACACGGTGAGTCTTACCAACCTAGAACCAGGAACCATCTACTACGTTCAGGTATCTTCGAACTTGAATGGGGAAACAACTTCTTCAAACATTCTCCCTTTCGCAACCGTTTCTTTGTCGTCAGGAGAAATTCTAGCCTACTTCACCGGAAGTGTTGATACCTCTGTAGCCACAGATGAAGAAGCCATTTCACTTGGTTTTGACATGAACGACACCATTGCTGCATACATTACCCGTGCGCAGCACACCTTGGACATCGCTGTTTACAACATCAATAACGACCTCATCGAAAGCGCTATTAATACTGCTTACGACAATGGAGTTCAAATTCGCTACATCGCTCAAGGAACCAATGCGAACATTGGGATTGACGATTTCAACGACAACATTCCAGTATTGTTTAGAACAGATGATGAAGGTTCAGGAATGCACAACAAGTTTTTGATTGCTGATGCAGAATATACTGACCTCGCGCAAGTATTGACGGGGTCTACCAACTGGACTGCAGCAAACTTAACCACCGATTACAACAACTTGGTGGTAATTCAAGACGAGTCTTTGGCAAAAGCATATACCATCGAATTCAACGAAATGTGGGGTTCTGAAGGCGCGATGCCCGATGCAGCTAACAGTAAATTTGGTGCAGCAAAAAGCGTGAATACTCCGCGAAAATTCATCATTGGAGGATCGCCTGTTGAATTGGTTTTCTCTCCAACTGACGGAACAACCAACGCCATTCGCGACGCGGTTTTGGAAACAGATTACGATTTGCACTTCGCTCTTCTTGCTTTCACACGCGATGAAATCGCTGAAGCCATGTTGGAAGTGAACAGCATTTTTGTGAACATGAATGGTATCATGGAGCAAGCAACAAACCAAGGTTCAGAATTTGGCGTGTTGAACGCTGGAAATATCCCTGTTTACTCTCACGCAGGTATTCCAAACACCATTCACCACAAGTATTGCATCATTGATCATTCAGAAGTAGCATCTGACCCAACTGTTATTACCGGTTCTCACAACTGGTCTTCAACAGCAGAAAACGTGAACGACGAGAACACCTTGATCATTCACGATGCGCGCCTTGCCAACTTATTCTACCAAGAGTACAAAGAGCGTTTGGACGAAGTAACTACAAACATTGAGGAGATTGCCGCTGGTGTTGATCTCAAGATCTATCCTAACCCAGCAGCTGGACTATTGAACTTGGAATTGAACGCCAACGTTCAAGAAAACATGATTGTTCGCTTGCTCGACTTGAACGGAAAAGTTCTTGGTCAGTGGAGAATGAACAGCCCGTTCATGCAAATTGAAACCGCATCTTTTGCACGTGGCATGTACATATTAAGTGTTGAAAGCTCAACGGGAATTAAAAGTGCGAAGGTTTTATTGAAATAGGACCAAACACGACTCACATCAAAAAAGCCAGATTCCTCTGAAAGAATCTGGCTTTTTTATTGCATCTATTATTAAATGATTGTCCGTAATCGTTCAACCCTCCTACTGACTTTGAGAGGATGGCCATATCTATTTCTTGAGAAGCGAACGCGGGTGTTTAGGTTTAGGGCTAGCATAAGACATGATATGTTTATCGACCACCCCATCCTTGAATCGCTCAAATAACCAGCAAATAAATTCGCTCTACATTTATTTTTGCTCTCCTTTTGGTAAAAAATGGTTACTCAAGAGCTACTCGATACTAAACCCTAGATCATACAAGCCCATCAATGTATCGTCTCTCATCGCTTGGCGCACATTAATACTGTACTCACCAGCGATGGGGAAGATCACCTCTCTTTTGTAGGCGATTTTATGATCCACCACGTCTCCAAGTCCCTTCCCATACCATTCACCAGAAGGTGAGGCGAGCGGGCACTCTAAGGTGTCTATGGCCTTCTTCCCGTTCGGGAATTGGAGTTCCACAAAAAGGAACAAATTGCGGTAAGGATAATCTCCATCGTTCCTTAAATGAATGTAGAAATCATTTCTCGTAACCGTGTCTTGAATTTCAAAACGGAACTCCTTTTCATCAGCACTGGTCCACACGCGATCTTCAAAAGTGTAATTTTTAAAAAACACATGATCATCGCTACAGGCCACCAAAAAAGTGACTGCGCTCAATGCCAAAGCTAGTTTGAGATTTTTTCTCATTCTGAACTTGGTTTGCCCGCTCCACCAGTTCCTTCCGGACCTTTAGGCTTGCGGCGTTGTGGTCTTCGCTTCTTTTTAGCCGGTGCATTATTCTCTCCTGGTTTGGCCCCTTGTGCTTGAGGATTTTTGTTTTCAGGATTCGCTGTACCCGGTTTATTCCCTTTGTTTGCTGGACGTTTTCTTCGTTTCGGTCGATTTTTGTTGGACTTTTCCCCGGGTTCTCCCTGTTTGGCTTCAGGTCGATTTGGTCCGCGCTTTGGTCCTTTCCCCTTGTTTGGCTTTTTACGGCGGCTTTTCTTTTGGTCGAAACGTGTAAGGCTATCTTGACCAACAACATTGGTATACACCTCTTCTTTTTCCACGATCTCTTCGACCATGAAGTCCATCAAAGTCATCGGCTTTTCACCCGCCTCATTCATTGCAATAATTTCCTTCACCTGCTCAACGGGAATACCCACTGGAGAGCTTCCGGGTTGATCTTGTTGAATGAAGTACATGATTCCTTTGAAGATGTCGGTTTTGAAGTGAAAGGCAATTCCACCTTGCGTCTTCAATTTTGTGTTTCCAGAAGGGAATTTCTTCACCGCTTCGAGGTACTGATCGAGCTCAAAATTGAGGCAGCACTTCAACTTTCCGCACTGTCCGGCCAACTTCTGTGGATTGAGCGAGAGCTGTTGATAGCGGGCTGCACTTGTGGATACCGAACGGAAATCCGTTAACCAAGTGGAACAGCACAATTCTCTACCACAGGAGCCGATACCACCCAAGCGGGCCGCCTCTTGTCGCATTCCAATTTGTCGCATTTCAATTCTCACTCCAAAGGCATCGGCAAATTTCCGAATCAATTCTCTGAAATCTACCCGGTCCTCTGCCGTATAAAAGAAGGTCGCCTTTGCCCCATCGCCTTGAAATTCGATATCACTGATCTTCATCTCAAGCCCGAGTTCAGAAGCAATTTTTCGTGCTTCTTGCATGCTTGGCTCTTCTCGTTTTCTGGCCTCTTGCCAGCGCTCAACGTCTTCTGTTTTTGCTTTGCGGTATACCTTTCTTACCTCGTGATTGTCTTTTACCCCCTTCAATTGAAGTTGGGTTTTCACCAATTCTCCGGTAAGAGAAACAATTCCAACATCATGACCAGGAGAAGACTCCACGGCAATAACATCTCCTATTTGCAATTCGAGTTGATCTACGTTTCTGTAGAAAGACTTTCGTCCATTTTTGAAACGCACTTCAACAATATCATATGGCTTTTGTCCCGCAGGAAGTTCCATTCCTGAGAGCCAATCAAAGACATCTAGTTTATTGCAACCGCTAACTCCACAGGCTCCGTTGTTTTTGCATCCTTTTGGCAATCCGCTGCCATTGTTGGAACAACTTTCACATCCCATAGTGGTTGATATGGGTGATAGTACACCCTTGAAACAAAGTTAGTAAAAAGCTTGGGTGATTATTGAGCCCTGCGCAATAGTTTGTGAACTTGAAATGAAGTGTGCAGTAAGACCAAGCGTGCATAGCAGTTTCTCGACACATCGTGGTGCGCTGCTTCGATTACTTCCGTAAGTTCAATTACGTTAAGATGGTTAATGAAAGGAGCGAATTTCGAAGCAAACTTGGCTTCCTCCTCAGTTAAACGAGTCATCTCTTCCCTTCCATAATTGGCCACAATGCACTGTCTGAAAAAGTGCAGTACATACTCCAAAAAGGTCTTTACCGACTCACGTCCGCTCTTGTGAAGTTTTTCAGCCATGGGAACTAAAGTGCGGGCATCGTTGGAATAACAGGCCCTCATCCACTGCATTAATTGCTCAAAATGCTCATTATTGGAGGTATTGCTCGAAAGCAAACGATAGGCTTCGTTCACATTTCCATCCACAAAATGGGCAACTTCCTTGGCTCGTTCCTCATTTACTCCGTGCTTTTCAATCAAAAATGCGCTCAATTCTTCTTCACTTGGAAGAGATACTTTTCGGAGTTGCAGGCGAGACAAAATCGTGGCGAGCAGTTGTTCGGTATCATGGCAAACCATCATAAACACCGTTCCTGGTCCGGGTTCTTCAATTTGCTTGAGGAGTTTGTTTGCCGTTTGAACATTCATGTACTCGGGCAACCAGATGATGATGATTCTGTAAGAACCACCATAGGCCGCTAAAGTGAGTTTTCTGAGAATATTCTCCGCTTCATCCACAGCAATGTTCAGCTGCTTGTTTTCGGCCACCAAATCATCTTTCCAGTCTTCGGTGCTGAAGTAGGGACTACTAAGTAGTCGGGTTCTCCAAGCGGGAAGATGGAGATCGGAAACATTCTTTTGTCCGGATTTTCCCGAAGAAATGATGGGGAAAGAAAAGTGCAGGTCGGGATGCTGAAGCGAGTTTACTTTGACGCAGGAAGGACAGGTTCCACAGGCGTCATTTTCTCCCTTATTTTCACAAAGCAGGTATCTCGAAAACGCAAGCGCCAAAGCCAACTTTCCGCCACCTTCGGGACCAGCAAACAATTGTGCATGGGGCACTTCATCGTCTGCCACCTGTTTGAGCAAAAAGGACTTTACTTGGTCCTGACCTATGATATCTCTAAAAAACACACCCCAAAGGTAATTGAAGCTTTTTAAAAACTCGCTCGAAGCGTCAGATAAAGGTTTCTACCTGGAGCAGAGGGTCCTGAAGCGAAGGTTTTGTAGTGCACATCAAGCAAGTTTTCGAGTCCAACTTGTGCCTCAAGGCTTGATGAAATGTGATAGCTCGTCGCGATGTTCAGGGTCCACCAAGCAGGGGTTCCATTTTCCAATGCTTCATCGGGCTTATCTGTTCCACCAGGTGCGTAACGATCGATGGGTTTTCTACCGTTGTAAAACGCAAACAACTCTCCGCGAAATTTATGCGCAGAATAGGTCAATCCCAGCCTTCCAAAAATCGGCGGAATATGTCCTAAAGGAGTATTATCACTCTTGCTCTGGCCATAAGTGTAATTGAAACTTCCGCTCGCTCTCCATGCATCTAACAATTGCGCCTGAAAACTCAGGAATGCACCGTAAATAAAAGCTTCACCAGCGTTCACATTGCTTTCGATTCGCACATTTTCGCCATCTACAAAAAGGGAATCCTGTCCGTTCAAAGAAAAAGGTCGAGGAACGATTGCGTCGGTAATGATGGAATAAAAGCCTCCCGCCTCAATCTGCGCTTGCCGATCGAACAGCTGTTTTCTCGTGCTCAACTCTGCCGAATAGACATACTCCGGAGTAAGCTGATCATTGGGAACCGTAACAAATCCTCCGTTCTCCCGAACTTTGGCAAAGTCGTCTACATTCGGAATGCGGTAAGCCGTTGCGAGAACAGCGCTCCAGCTCCAAGTATCACTATGATCGTAGATCAGACCAGCACTTCCCGTGATCGCACCGTTGTTGAATTGGATCTGCTCAAAAGGAAGGTTGATGTCTCCGTTTAAAGTGTAATTCGACTCGAGGAGCGCATGACTGTATCGGGCTCCGAAATCCAATTTCATTTTTTCGTTGATGGGTTTTTTCCAAGCCAAATACATCCCAAACGTGCTCATATTGGAGCCGTCGTTCGGGTATCGGGTGGGAGCATTGCTTTGTACTCGCGTCACGAGATTATTGTCTACTGCGCTTGATTTCACGCCATTGTGAATGAGGTCAAAACCATAATTTAAACGGTGTCCTTCAGTAAAACGCTTCACGAAATCCACTTGGGCACTCCACACATTGACTTTTTCCACTTGCTCATTGCGAAGATCACTAAAAAGCAAGCGTTTGTACCTCGACTCTTCAATGAATTGGTGTGCTAGACGGATGCTCAAACCATCATAGTACCTCGTTTTTTTCTTTTGCTCTGCGGAAATGGAAAAGAGGGTTCTTGTTTGCGGACCATAATTCCATTCTGCCCATCGTGGAGCTCCATTTCGCGTATCGTTCAAGTTATCGAACCGTGGAATCAAGGAAGAAGTACTCAGTTGGAAATTGTTGGTTAATATCCAGTCTTCCCCCAATTTTACTCGGAACTTTTGAAGGAAATCAAGCTGACTGTAGCCGGTTCCCTTTTGAACTTCTGGGTCTGGATTTTCGAGCAATACATCCTCCCCGTTTTCGCGAAGAACATAGCTGTTGACCAATCCCCACTCCTCGTCTCCGTGCCAACGATTGCTCCCCATTCTCAAATCCTCGAAAGAACTGAAGCTGATTGACGTTAACGAAGCCCAATTTCCTTCGGCCACAGACAAGTCCACATGCATTGTCCGTTCTTGGGCAGCACTTGCGATTCTCCCAAAAAGAGTTCCGCCTACTTCTTGATCTGTTCCTTTGGCAAACTGGGGCGTTTTGGTTCGGTAGTGAATCACCCCGCCAAGAGCATCAGATCCGAACATGACACTTGCTGGGCCAAAGATCATTTCTGCCTTTTCGAGAATCAGCGGGTCGATGGTGATGGCATTTTGAAGGTGTCCGGAACGATAAATCGCATTGTTCAATCGCACTCCATCCACCATGAGCAGTAACTTATTGGCTTCAAAACCACGCACAATCGGGCTTCCACCTCCCGCTTGACTTTTTTGCACCAAGACCATCCCCGTTGTTTGCAAAACATCTGCACTTGTTTGAGGATTTAAGAACTTGATTTGTGGCGCATCAATAAGCTCAACCTGTTTGGGGATTTCAGAACGCTGCTCCTCTGCAGCGAAAGCCGTAACTACAATAGCCTCAGGCATGGGAATGACCTGTTTTATGAGGTAAACCGTGAGGGAGTTTCCGAGAGAAAAATCTTTAGAAAGCAAGGCAAGTTCATAGTAACCAAGGCAAGAGAGGAGCAAATCTTCTCCCTCTTCGTAATCCTTCAAGAACACTTCACCATTTTCATTACTATAGTTGATGATATTGCTGCTGATTTGCAACACCGTAACGTTTGGAACCACCATATTCGACTCCAAATCTCGCACAACGATATCTTGCGAAAAGGCATTAATTGAGAATAAAAAGAAACAAAAAAGAAGAGACTTAAATTTCATCAAAAAGCAATTCAATAATTGGAAGCGAAGTTATTCCTTTTCCGATGGAAAGTTGAAAACAGAGGTAATTGACCAGAGCGTGAAGTAAGTTCCTTCGTGCTGAGGGACTCATTTTGTATTTAGTGATTGCACTCATTTTCCACTGAAAAGTTTCCAAAAACAGGGCGGCCTCTACCTTGTTCAGTACTCGTCCTTCTACGGCAGCACTCGCATTGCTCAGCCACGAACCCTCTTGCAAATCGAACAGTTCTTTTCCACCATCGGGAGCTTGAGGTTGGAGCCCCAGTAGTCGGATCCAATGCGCCAAAAAGTAAAGGTGAATGTTGGCGGAATGTTCGCTCAAATCAATCCACTCGAAAGTGCTTTTTGCCAAGGCAAACATCTCCTCTGATCCATCATTTTGCTGGGTACTTTTTAAAATGATCTCTGCCAGAAAAAGCATTAAACTACTTTTTACTACATCGCCCGGCACGTTTTGATAATAAACCAGACGCTCCAAACTTTGCAGAGAAAGGAGGTCTGAATCTGACCGATCTGTGTATTCTACCGACAAAATGGCTCCTGCTTGCGTTAAAATTTGATTTTTTGTCTTCTTCCCCCCCATTCCTCTAAGGAAAAAGGACACCTGTCCTAAATCCGGGGAAAGCCCTTTCAGAATAGCACTTCCAGAGGTATACGGGACCACTTTTAATACGATGACATTTGTTTTTTTACTCAATCTTTATTTTTTATTTGCCAAAGATGCTTGCAAAAATTGAAATTGTTGCTAATTTTGTTTCATCCCAATGCGGAAAAAGACATTTAAAACTTTAAAAACGCTAGTGTGAGTAATTGCACATAGTTTAAAGTTAGGTTAGGCAGGGCAATCTTTAAGGTTGTCCTGTTTTTTTTTGAAACATTCCGAACTTCATGATCGTAAGAGTGCATCAGATCTGTCTGAAAAACGTGTGAGCGTTTTCTGACATAAACTGATCAACTTATGAAATTACTATCGGCACTCTTCGCTACTCTCGTAGCGCATCTACTCATGGTATCCCCCCTTATTGGTCAATCTCCGGGAGGTATAGGGACAACAGACTTACAAATTTGGCTTCGCTCAGACCAAGGTTTGGGTTCTACTGGAAACGGTGATCCTGTTTCACTTTGGGAAGACCAGGGGCCCTTGGGAAATGATGCCACACAGGCTTTTACACTAGCTCAACCCATTTATCAAAGCAAACGAATGAATGGATACCCTGCAATGAGGTTCAACTTCAATGACCGGTTCATGGAAGCTAATTTGAGTGGGATTCAAAGTGGTGAATACACCATTTTTATTGTTTCAGAGCGCGTTAATGGAGGAGCCAATAGCTACATGCTGGGCATTGATCAAAGCACTCCAACACCGGGGTTCAGCCTGGGGCACCCCACACCAACCAGTCTTGAAGTG
Organism: uncultured Flavobacteriales bacterium; assembly: GCA_938085105.1. Lineage (GTDB taxonomy): Bacteria > Bacteroidota > Bacteroidia > Flavobacteriales_D > Sanyastnellaceae > CALKGK01. The sequence continues at coordinate 82,022 of CALKGK010000052.1, read as the reverse complement.
AGCCAGTTTGGTAGCACAACCAGTCTGGTCACCTCACCTCACTCACCAAGTACAGAGGCGCCAAGCATCATTAACGTGAACAAATCCAGTGCTGGAGGTATGTTTGCCGAGCAAGTCATTGAAGGAGCAAACAACAATTCAAGCAGCACATTCACCACTGGCGCTGACGTTGGTATCGGGCTGATTGGAAGAGGTAGTAGCGGACAAGGTTTTAGAGGAACAATTGCTGAAGTCATCGTTTATCGCCGATCTCTTGGTGCAGCTGAAACTAAAGAAATTAAGACCTATTTGGCCATCAAGTATGGTTTAACCATTGAAGTGAACGACCACCTCTATTTTTCCGATTCGATCTACAACAACGCAACGATTAGTCTTGGAAAACTCGCCAACAGCAACCTTACGCAAGAATCTTCTACCAGCGAAAGTAGTGGTGCGATTTTGAGCATCTCACATCCACAAAACTTAGGTAGCGGTGAAGTTATCACCATTGGCCACAACGGAGGTCCTGTTACTTTTGGTGGAGGATACCTCAATTGTGCACTTGCAAGAGTATTAAGACGAAATTGGAAAGTAGAAGAGGTTGGTGATGTTGGTGAAGTGAGACTGGAATTTGAGACCTCAGGAATGGGCTTTATTGACCCCAACGAAACAGTACTTATTGTTGACCGAAACAACAACGGTTTTCATGACGATGTGCTTTTACACGGAGAAATGTCTGGAAGCAAACTTAGATTCAAAAATGTTGACCTCAAGGACGGCGATCGTTTTACACTTGGTTTGGGTAGAACGCGCTTTGTTGCCGCCATTGATGGTAATAGCACCGATCCCATATGGTCGACTGATGGAAGCACAAGTAGCTTGAGAAGCATTAATTTCTGTGAATACACGGAATACATCATTCCCGCTGGAAGAAGTGTAGTGATTGACCATGCCTCTGCAACGGTTGGATCGATGATCGTAGATGGAAACCTTGACCTCAATGGTGTTGACCTTGAGTTGAAGCAAAATCTAGACGTGAAAGGTAACCTCACTACCAATGGAGCAATGGTTACTTTCAGCGGTAGCCAAGACCAATACATTCGTGGAACAGGGAGTACCATTGAGTTGGACGATTTAACCCTTTTAAACGGCGAAAATCTATTTGTCCGTTGCGATGAATTGGCTGTGCGCGGTATTGTTTATGTCGAAAATGGAACCTTCCGAACCAACAATAAATTGCGCTTAGTATCTGATGCGTCTGGCACGGGAATGATTGCCACTTTGAATGGTGACCTCATCGGACAAATTACCGCAGAGCGTTTTCACCCTGCAAGCAATAACGGTTATGTGATGCTTGGAACACCCATCAAAAACATGAGCAATGTAGATCTCAACTCAGATTTGGTAACTACCGGTTTTCCAGGTTCAGACTACGAAAGCTACCCCTTCAACAACATTCGCAGCTACGATGAGAGCGAAATTGGAGATCGAAATCAAGGATTCCAAGGCGCTACTGGTTTAGGTGATGCTTTTGACGTTGGGAGTGGCCGACTCATCTACATGTCTTCTGGAAGTCAACACCTCAGCTTAGAAGGTGCCGTGCAGAAAGGAAACATCAATTTACCTGTGAATTACACCAACCATGGAACACCTGCTGAAGATGGATGGAACCTTGTAGCCAACCCATACCCGTGCACCATCGATTGGAACGATCTCAATTGGGGCAAAACCAATTTGGACGACGCCATCTATGTTTATGATGCAGCCACTGGAGCTTATGCAAGTTATGTGAACGGTGTTGGAAACAACGGAGGATCAAATTTGATTGCCCCTTTCCAAGCTTTTTGGGTACATGCTAACGGACCTTCTCCGCAGCTTACAGCAACGGAAAATGTAAAGGCTCCTCTTGCAGGAGACTTCAAAAACAATGACAGCGCACCCTTTCACCTCTTTGTTTCTCAAGGGAACCAACAAGATGAAGTGAGTTTCTATTGGGATGAAAATGCCACAAACGCATTCGACACACAATTGGAAGCAGAAAAAATGATGATTGCCGAGAATCTCCTCAGCGTATCAGCCATCCAAGGAGAAGGCCAACTGCTCTCTATTCAAGCACTTGCTACGAACAATGAAGCCCTACAAATTCCGCTTTCGGTTGTTGTTCCTGCTGAAGGAGAAATCGTTTTCATGAGCGAAGGCATGGAGGATACGATGAACGGACGCTGTGTTGTTTTGACCGATAGTGAAACAGGAATCAGTCAAGCCATCATGAGTGGTGACGAAGTGGTGTTGAACTTAGCACCTGGAAACTACAACCAACGTTTTTACCTTGAAGTTTCGGCTTCCATCATTTCTGAAGTCATTCATCCAACTTGCCCAGAAAGCAATAACGGATCCATCAGTGCGCTCAACCCTATGGAAGGAAATGGGGCGTGGTACAACGGTGCCAACGAACTCATTTCCAATGAAAACACGATTCAACAGTTGACCGAAGGTATTTATCGTTATGAGTTGGATGGAGCAGGAACTTGCGGACAATTGGTAGCTCACCTCGTATTGAGTGCGCCAGACCCAATTATTTTGGAAAACACCTTAGTGATGCCGAGCTGTCCGAACTCAGCTGACGGTTTCATCAGCACCAACATTAGCGGAGGTGCTGCACCTTTCAACATGCTTTGGAGCAATGCGAGCACAGGAAACAGTATTGACGGTTTGCTCCCAGGGGAATACCAGCTTAACATTACTGACGCTAATGCTTGTGAAACAACGGCTTCCTTCATTCTGAACAGTGAAATGCCACTTGAAGCCAACTTCGAGGCCCCTGAATGGGTGGAACTCGTAGCAGGAATGGCTGTGGTACCATTTGTGAACAACAGCAATGAAGCCAGTTCTTATCTGTGGTCTTTCGGCGAAGGAAGTTTCAGTACCGAAATGAATCCAAACCATGTTTTCAACGAGATTGGAAGCTACGAAGTAACGCTAACCGTAAGTAACGGGGCTTGTTCTACGAGCTCAAGTAAAACCATTGTGGTAGATAGCGCTCAAGGTTTGGATATGGAAGGATTTGCCGATGAATTCAATGTTGGATTTACCCAAGACGGAATCTTTGTTCAACATCAACTGGGCAACTTCAATGGAACCATTAATGTGTACAACATGCTTGGGCAAAAGCTCATTCCAAGTACTGCATTCCAAAATGAAATCATCCTACAGGTCCCTGTTTATAACAACTATGTTTTGATCGACATTTACTCGCAAGAAACAGGACAACGAACCTTCATTAAGCGAATTCGTTAATCACCTTTAGGTAATGATAAAAGCCCTGAAACAAAAGTGTTTCGGGGCTTTTTAATTTCGACTAATAGCGCTCGTTATCCTTCTTGATCTTCATCTGAAAACAACTGATTGAACAGATCACTAAAACTGTGTCCGTCTTCTGCAATGTCTTTATTGATCAAGCTGAATTCTCCCAATCCGTGAAGCACAAACTCCATCATCACCAATTCATCCTGGGCATTCAAGTTGGGTGCGTATTTCTGAACCAATGAGCGTAAACCAGGAACCTCAGAGAGCGCTTTATGGTATTCTTTTTCGCTCATTTCAGTAGCCAAAAAGAGTTCATTCTCGTTGAACCAATCTTTTGTTTCACTGAAGGGATCGTCCAGTTTTCTTCTTTTAATGGTTTCTGGGTTTGGAAAAATCTGGGGAAACTTCGTTCGAATGGCTTTTCCAATCAGGCCAAAAGCCACTCCAGCAGCGCCTTCCTGCTCGCCTTCATAAACCAATTCCACTTTTCCAGTGATGGCAGGTACAATTCCTGCCAAGTCACCTATTCTTGTTGTCGTCAACTCCCCACCATTTAGGATGCTCCGACGCTCGGCCGAGGCCAAAAGGTGCTCGTAAGCGGTGATGGTTAAACGAGCACTCACCCCTGATTTTTGATCGATAAACTCCGAGGAACGTGCTTCAAATGCGAGCAATTCCAAGAGTTCAGCCACCAGTGAGTTCTCCTCAACCCGTTCTCTTTGTGTAGGAAGAACTTGTGCTTCTTGTTGGGTAATCTTTTGGCTGATGCTGATGTCTTTTGGGTAGTGTGTCAGTATTTGCGACTGAATTCGATCTTTCAACGGAGTGATGATGGAACCCCGATTGGTATAATCTTCAGGATTGGCGGTGAACACAAATTCTACATCAAGGTCCAAACGAATCTGAAAACCGCGAATTTGAATGTCTCCTTCTTGCAGCATATTAAAGAGTGCCACCTGAATTCGGGCTTGCAAATCAGGCAATTCGTTAATCACGAACAAACCTCTGTTCGCTCGAGGAATGAGTCCGAAATGAATCACGCGTTCATCGGCATAATTGAGTCCTAAATTGGCGGCTTTGATTGGGTCAACATCTCCAATAAGATCGGCAACACTCACATCCGGTGTGGCCAGTTTTTCCACATAGCGCTTCGAGCGATGCAGCCAAGAAATTGGAGTATCGTCGCCTTTCTCCTCAATCAGGTCAAGCGCATATCTCGACAGGGGTTGAAAAGGGTCGTCGTTGATTTCAGAGCCTTCCACAATGGGAATGTATTCATCGAGAAGTGAAACCAGTCCGCGCGCCATTCTCGTTTTCGCCTGTCCTCTCAAGCCAAGGAAATTCATGTTGTGCCGGGCTAAAATCGCTCTTTGAATCTCAGGAATAACGGTGTTTTCATATCCCAAGATGCCTTCAAACATGGTTTCCCCGTTTTGCATCTTTTCGATGAGATTATCTCTCAATTCGTCCTTAATCCTTTTCGATTGGTAGGCGCTTTTTTTCAATTCGCCCAGTGTGCGGATGTTTGTGTCTTGTGTTTTCAAAGTCGTTTTCTTCTATTGCGTTCAAAATCTTGTAAAATCATATCTCCCAAACCGTCCAAACCGGTGTAAAATGCCTTGCCATTGTTGGCTTCCGTGAAGTCGTTAATGAATTCTTGCAAGTAGGGGTCGTTGGCAATCATAAAAGTGGTGATGGGGACCTTTTGTTTCCTGCACTGTCTGGCGAGGTTAAAGCACTTCCCAGTGATGTAGGGGTCCAAACCAAAACTATTCATGTAGTACTCTCCATTTTCTTTCAAGCAAGATGGTTTTCCATCGGTGATCATAAAAATCTGCTTGTTGGATGTTTTTCGTCTGCGGAGAATGTCCATCGCTCTTTCCAAACCGGCAACTGTGTTGGTGTGGAACGGACCTACTTTCAAATAGGGTAGGTCTTTGACGCTCACCTCCCAAGCATCGTTTCCAAAAGCCACGATGTCGAGATTGTCTTTGGGGTATTTCCTCATGATCATTTCACTGAGGGCCATGGCTACTTTTTTCGCTGGGGTGATGCGATCTTCTCCGTAGAGGATCATGGAATGCGATAGGTCGATCATTAGTACAGTGGACATGCTCGTCACTTGCATGGTTTCCCTTACCTCCAAGTCCTTTTCTTCCATTCGAAAACCCGTTCCAATGCCGTGGTTGATTTGTGCATTTCGGAAGCTTTCGGAGAAATCAATTTGCTCGAGTTTATCGCCAAATCGAAAGGGCCTGCGATCTTCCGTTTGCTCATCTCCTTGGCCGAGTTGATTGGTCTGATGCTGCCCCATTCCTCCGCGCTTCATCTTCCCAAATACTTGATCGAGGGCGCGCTGACGAATAGCTTGTTCTCCTTTTCCGGTCAGTATAGGTTTTCCCTTGCCTGATTCACTTCCGTCCCGCAAGAACCCTTTTTCCTTGAGTTCATTCACAAAATCGTCCAAAGTATATTCGTCATCCGTCAATTGATGCTCTTCGTCAATCTGTTTCAACCAGTCCAAAGCCTCATCTACATCACCGCTCGTGTGGGTTAAGATTTCGAGAAAGATATCCAAGAGCCGCTCAAAGGGAGTTCTTTTGTCTTTATCTGGTTGGTATTCAGAAAATAAGTATCCTTTCATCTTATTCAATTGTGGGTGTGTAAAAAGCCGCACGGATGAACGTACAAGCACCGAGAAAAGTTAGTATTTTTAACCATGCATAATGGGATAAGTTCATTGTCTTGAAATCATGATTAAACACCTAGCCACTTTTCTTTTTTTGTTTTCCGTTTTCGCAGGACTTGCGAGTACGAAGCTGAAAACAACCATTCATTTTGAGCACAACGAATACAAGATTTGTTCTGCTGGAAAGGCTTCGATCCAAGCCATGATCATGTCTTTTGGAGAAGGGGAGATTGAAAAAATCGACATTATTGGCCATTGTTCTTCTGACGGCGATGAAGCGTTCAACCTCAAATTGAGTGAACTTAGATCCAAATCGGTTTATGAAGCCTTGGTTGCTGAAATTCCAGATTACGGTCAGTATGAGCTTGTGGCTTTTGGAGAATTGCACCAAGTGAATCCCAATCAACCGGAGATGAATCGCTGTGTTGAGGTGATTGCTTATGTTCTTGATCCAAACCCTCCACAATTGATCGGTGCTACACCTGCGGCGGTACTTTTCCCTGAAGAATTTGCTTTGAAGCAAGACATCGAGGTGGAAAAAGCGAAGGACTTATTGGCGATGGACGAGGTAGTGGAGATTGATCAAACTCCCTTAGAACGCAAACACCTGAAAGAAACCAAAACCGAAGAAGGAACCAGTTTTTCTGTTGAAAGCATCTATTTTCATGGGAACTCCGCCGTTTACAAAAGAAGCGCTCAGGATGCTTTGGACGAACTTTTGGTCTATATGAAGAACAGCACGGCCAACATCCGAATTGAGGGGCACGTGAATGGCGATTTCGGAAAGAGATACAGCAAGCAAATCGGACGAAGCAACCCGGAAAGAATTGAGTACAAAGATTCTGAAGACCTCAGTTTAGCCCGGGCCAATAGTGTTAAACGCTTTTTGATTGAAAATGGAATTGATCCCGCCCGCATTGAATGTTTGGGCAAAGGAGGGAAGTTTCCGGTGTTCAAGAAGCCAAAAAACGAAAAGCAAAACGCAGCCAACCGAAGGATTGAAATCATCGTTCTTCAGTAGAGGCAACTTTTTAAACCTCTCGCTGTTTTAATGCTACAAGCACACACCATGAAAAAGTCCAACACCTACTGCCCTTCCCTCTTCAAATACCAACGCTGGCAAACGCGCGAGGTCATGATTGGCAATGTGGGCTTGGGTGGAGACAACCCCATTCGCGTGCAGTCAATGACCACCGCAGACACGATGGATACCGAAAAAACGGTGGCAGAATCCATTCGTATGATTGATGCTGGCTGCGAGCTCGTGCGGATTACAGCTCCCAGTAAAAAGGATGCCGCCAACCTCGGCCAAATCAAAAAAGAACTCCTGGCAAAGGGCTACTCTACTCCTTTAGTGGCCGATATTCACTTCACCCCAAATGCTGCGGAAGAAGCCGCAGAGCATGTTGAGAAGATCCGAGTGAATCCCGGGAATTATGCCGACAAAAAGAAATTTGAACACCACGAATATACTGATGAGTCGTACATCACCGAACTGGAGCGTATTCGTGAACGCTTCACCCCACTTGTGCTCAAATGCAAGAAATTGGGAAGAGCAATGCGCATTGGAACCAACCACGGTTCTTTGAGCGACCGGATTTTATCGCGCTACGGAGATACGCCGCTAGGAATGGTAGAGTCTGCCATGGAATTTCTGCGCATTTGCCGAGACCACGATTACCACGACATTGTGATTTCCATGAAGGCCAGCAACGCCATTGTGATGGTGCAAGCTTATCGCCTTTTGGTGAATCACATGATGGAAGAGGGCATGAATTACCCGCTCCACTTAGGAGTAACAGAGGCTGGCGATGGCGAAGATGGAAGAATCAAATCGGCCGTGGGTATTGGAACACTTTTGGAAGACGGTCTTGGAGACACCGTTCGCGTTTCTTTGACGGAAGCTCCGGAAGAGGAAATTCCTGTTGCACGTATTTTGGTGGACCGATATGCCAACCGAGCGAGCAGTTCGGCCATTTCAGATGCACCCCCAATCATCAATCCTTTTGAATATGAAAGGAGAAAAACCCAAGCTATTGGATCCATTGGTGGCGGAAATGTGCCGGTGGTGATGGCTGACCTCTCGGGGAGAGAAAACATTGGTCCGGCCTCCTTTTTTGGCGCGGGCTACAATTATTCTGTGCCGCTCGATAAATGGAACATTGCCGACATGGCTGCCGATTTCATTTACGTCGGCAAACAGCAAATTGATTTTGAGATTCCAGGAACGCTTAGCATTGTGCAAGATGCAGGTGCTTGTCAGAACAGAGATCGCCACATTCCCTTATTTGATTTTACCGAAGCACTCTCTCAACCCAATAATGGCGTTCATTTTGTTCGTTTGGAAAACAAGCAATTGGATGAGACTGTGCTGAACTACCTTCGATCAAATGCGGAGGCAGTGGTGTTGCTTTCTTCGAGCGAAGAACATGCGATGGCCGACCTTCGTTCTGCTTTTTTCCGACTGATGCATGCCGAAATCACAAATCCTGTGGTAATGGAACGCAGCTACACACTTGATTCTGAAGATCATTTCAGAATGTACAGTGCAACGGATTGTGGCGCCTTGTTTCTAGATGGTTTGGGAGATGGTTTGATGATTGGAGGAACAAATATTCCTTTGCGAACCAGCATTTCCACTGCTTTTGGAATTTTACAAGCGAGCAGAACGCGCATTAGCAAAACCGAGTACATTTCTTGTCCTTCTTGCGGAAGAACCTTATTTGATCTTCAAGAAACAACGGCTAAAATTCGAGCGAAAACAAGTCACCTCAAAGGAGTGAAGATTGGGATTATGGGATGCATTGTTAACGGTCCGGGAGAAATGGCCGATGCTGATTACGGCTACGTAGGAACCGGTCCGGGAAAAATCACCCTATACAAGGAGAAGGAAGTGGTTCGAAGAAATGTGCCTGAAGCCCAAGCAGTAGATGCCTTGATTGATTTGATTCGCGAGCACGGAGATTGGGTCGAGGTTCAGAGCTCTGTAGAAGCTTGAACGCCTTCTGTTTCTGAAGGAAGTTCTTCTTCTGTTTTGTTTGATTCTTGATCCTTTTTGAAATAGGCTTTTTGGCGAATGATGATCCAAATGATTCCTATTGAAATGGCGGCATCTGCGATATTGAAGATGGGAGGGAAAATTTCTCCCCCACGTTCACCAAAATAAGGCACCCATTCTGGCCACTCCATACAGAAGTGAAGCATATCGACTACTTTTCCTTGCAAGAAATGCGCATATCCAGGAGCCTCTTCGCTCGCAAATTCTGCTGCCTTTCTGGCTGTAGACCGCGTAAAAAGCCTTCCATAAATGGCGCTATCAATGATGTTTCCGATGGCTCCGGCCAAAACCAGAGATACGCAAGTGATGAAGCCTTTTGCTTGCCCCTCTTTAATCACTCTTTTTAGGTAGATACTGATCACCACCACCGCTATGACGCGAAAGAGGGTGAGGCTAATTTTGCCCCAAACCCCCGGCAAGCTCATCCCCCAAGCCATGCCCGGATTTTCAATGAAATGCAGTTGAAAGACCCCGTCAAGCACAGGAATGCGTTCGTACAACTCAAAGTTGAGTTTCACATACACTTTTGACACCTGATCAAGGATCAGAACGAGTAATATGGTGAAAATGGATCTCCTCAAGGGCTTGGCTTATTGCTTGTTTTTCGCTTCAATGCTCAAGGTAGCGTGTGGTACCAAGCGCAAACGATCTTTTGCAATGAGTTTACCTGTTTCTCTGCAAATACCGTAGGTTTTATTTCGGATTCTGAGCAAAGCATTTTCCAAGTTACGGATGAACTTTTCTTGACGACTAGCCAATTGAGCCGTTTCTTCTCTACTCATGGTTTCCGAGCCATCTTCCATCATTTTGAAAGTAGGAGAGGTATCCTCGGTGGTATTATCATCAGAGTGCGACAAAGATCGTTTCAACTGATCCAAATCTTGTCTTGCCTGAGTCAACTTATCTTGAATGAGGACTTCGAATTCTTTCAATTCCTCGTCTGAAAATCTTACTTCTGCCATAGTTATTTAATTGAGGCGCTGGATGGAAATTTCCGTGCTTAGGTTATCATCTACTTCAACGTTTAAACCGTTATCAATCGTATCGACCAATTCCAATTTTCCTGCCAAAGTCTCTGCGCTAATATACTTCAAATTGTTTTCTACTGCTTGATTAATTCCATCCTGTTTCTTGATGTACAATGCGATCTTATCGCTCAATTCCAAGCCACTGTCTTTTCTCAAATTTTGAATGCGGTTCACCAATTCTCTGGCAATTCCCTCTTCGATAAGTTGCTCGTTCAAAGTGAGGTCCAAAGCAACGGTGATGGGTCCGTCCACACTCACGGTCCAACCGGGGATGTCATCCGTCAAGATCTCCACGTCTTGCGGTTCCAAGCGGTATGCGGTTCCATCCACCATTATAGTTAGCTCTCCTGTGCGTTCCAAAGCATTGATTTGCTCTTGATCAAGAGCATTAATTGCCGCGCTGGCAGCCTTCATCGATTTTCCGAATTTCGGTCCTAGAGCTTTGAAGTTTGGCTTGATGCGCTTCACCAAAACCCCTGCGGTATCTTTCAAGTACTCCAGCTCTTTCACGTTCACCTCCGCCAACACTAGAGTCTCTACGGCTTGCAATTGTCTTTCGAAGGTCTCATCCAAAATGGGAACCATGATCTTCTGCAGTGGCTGACGCACTTTCAAACGCTCTTTTTTACGAATACCGAGCACCATTGAAGTCAGTTTCTGAGCAATGTGCATGCGCTGCTCGAGATCCAAATCAATGAGCGACTGATTCACTTGAGGGAAGTCTGCCAAATGCACGCTGTCCTTACGCTCATGAGTTCCTCGGGTCAAATCTGTGTAGAGTTGATCCATGAAGAACGGGGCGATGGGAGCCGACATGATGGCCACTTTTTTCAGGCATTCATGCAGGGTTTGATACGCCGAAATTTTGTCTTCTGCATACTCTCCTTTCCAGAAACGTCTTCTGCACAAGCGCACATACCAGTTGCTCAACTCGTCACTCACAAACTCTTGGATGAGTCGGCCAGCCCGAGTAGGCTCATAATTTCCATAGGCCTCATCCACATTTGCAATCAAAGAGTTCAATTTGGACAAAATCCAACGATCGATCTCTGGACGATTTTCTACAGGAGCTTCTTGATCTACGAAGCCATCAACGTTGGCGTAAAGTGCAAAGAAGTTATAGGTGTTGTAGAGGGTTCCGAAGAATTTTCGTTGAACTTCAGTAATTCCCTCTTCATCAAATTTCAAATTGTCCCAAGGCTGAGCATTGGTGATCATGTACCAGCGGGTGGCATCCGGACCGTATTTCGACAATGTTTCAAAAGGATCCACCGCGTTTCCGAGGCGTTTCGACATCTTCTGCCCGTTTTTATCCAAAACGAGTCCGTTAGAAACCACCGTCTTATAAGCCACCTGGTCAAAGTTCATACTAGCGATGGCGTGCAGGGTATAGAACCAACCACGGGTTTGGTCCACTCCCTCAGCAATAAAATCTGCGGGAAATGCCTTGTTCTCATCGATCAAGTCTTTGTTCTCAAATGGGTAGTGCCATTGTGCGTAAGGCATGGAACCTGAATCGAACCAAACATCAATCAAGTCGGCCTCGCGGTGCATGGCTTTTCCATTTTTACTGAGCAGAACGATCTCGTCCACCATTGGTTTATGGAGGTCGAATTTCGCATAGTTCTCTGCGCTCATGTCGGCAGGATCAAAATTAGCGAAAGGGTTTTCGCTCATCAAACCAGCTTCCACGGACTTTTCACATTCCAGCTTCAACTCAGCAACGGAAGAAATACAAAGTGCTTCATCGCCCTCTTCGGTTCTCCAAATCGGAATTGGAATTCCCCAATATCTTGAACGCGAAAGGTTCCAATCGTTGGCATTCTCCAGCCAATTTCCAAAGCGCCCTGTTCCAGTACTGGCCGGTTTCCATTGAATGGTATTGTTGAGCTCCACCATACGGTCTTTGATGGCCGAAACCTTGATGAACCAGGAGTCTAGTGGGTAATAGAGAATCGGTTTGTCCGTTCTCCAGCAATGTGGGTAGGAGTGTTCGTACTTCTCCACGTTGAACGCCAATCCGCGCTCTTTGAGATGAATGGCAATTTCAACATCCACGGAACGCTCGGGGGTTTCTTCTTCGGAATAGTATTCGTTCTTCACATACTTTCCGCTCCACTCGCCCATTCCATCGATGAACTTTCCTTGAAAATCCACAAGCGGAACCCCATTTCCATTGGCATCGGCCACGAGCATAGGAGGAACGCCAGCATCTTTGGCCACCTTGGCATCATCAGCACCAAAAGTAGGAGCAGTGTGTACGATTCCTGTTCCGTCTTCGGTGGTCACAAAATCTCCTGGAATCACAACAAATGCCTTGTCTGCATCTTCCATCGGACTCGCCCAAGGAAGCAATTGTTCGTAGCCAATGCCCACCAAGTCTTTACCACTAACTTTTCCTACCACCTCGTAGCTAGGATCTTTCTTTCCACCAAAGTGCTTGCTTAAAAGCGGTTCAGCGAGAATAACAGTAATCTTATCGTGGGTGTATTTGTTCTCGGTATTCACCAAGAGGTAATCGATTTTTGGTCCTACAGTCAAAGCAGTATTCGACGGCAAAGTCCAAGGAGTTGTGGTCCAGGCCACGAGGTATGGAGTTTCCATCGACTTTCCTTCATCGAGAAATCCTTCCAAGCGCGGAATGCTGCCCTCCTTCACTTTAAACTGAGCCACAACCGTTGTGTCTTTTACATCGCGGTAGGTCCCTGGCTGGTTGAGCTCGTGGGTGGAGAGGCCCGTTCCTGCTTTTGGTGAGAAAGGTTGAATCGTATAACCTTTGTAGATCAAGCCTTTTTTGTAGATCTGGCCCAATTGCCACCAAACGCTTTCAATGTACTTATTATCGTAGGTGATGTATGGGTCGTCCATGTTCACCCAATAGCCCATTTCATGCGTGAGTCGGTTCCAAACATCGGTGTACTTCATCACCGCTTTCCGGCAAGCTTGATTGTATTCTTCTACCGAAATTGTTTTACCGATATCTTCTTTGGTAATGCCCAATTCCTTCTCAACTCCAAGTTCTACGGGGAGCCCATGGGTATCCCAACCTGCCTTTCGGAGAACGCGTTTACCGCTCAAGGTTTTGTACCGACAAAAAATATCTTTGATTGCCCGTCCCATTACGTGGTGGATCCCTGGCATTCCGTTAGCTGAAGGTGGGCCTTCGAAAAACACAAAACTGTTTTTTTCATCTCTCGAATCGATGCTTTGTTGAAACACCTTCTTCGCTTCCCACTTCTTGAGTATATCTGCAGCTACATTGGGTAAATTCAATGCATCGTATTCTGTGTACTTATCGGCCATGTTCATTCCTTTTCAAGCCCACGAATTTAAACAATTCAAGTGGAGTATTCAGGAGGCTTTTCGCAGAGCGTCGAAAGCGGGTTCAATCGAAGTCTTACAAGCTTGTCAGACTGCAACTGACAAGCATCATAGCTGCTTCCATCGTAGAATTGACCAGTAAAAATTCACCCATGAAAAAGGCATTTCTTAGTTCGTTGGCACTCTTGGTGCTTTCATTTCACCTCTTTGGTCAGCATAGAAATTTAGAAAAGGCAAAAGAAGCCTTTAACAACATGCGCTTTTTGGAAGCCGAGCAACACTTTCACAGCTCTCTCGAAAAAGACAGCAGCAACACCTTTATTTTGCGACGCATTGCTGACTGTGCAATGAACAGAGGCGACTTTCAAAAGGCCATTGTTTGGTATGAAGCCACCATCAAAAATGGAGGGTTTTATCGAGATGACGAGCTCTTTCTCGCTCAGGCCTATATGGGGTCTGGTGATTTTGAAGAAGGGGAAAGTCGTTTACAGAAGTTCATGGAAAGCCACCCCGATGACCCCAGAATTCTTCCTTTTTCGGAAGAAGGAACCAGTAGAAACTTTGCCCTTCGCTATGAAAAAAGGGAAGAAACAGACCCTCTCATTCAATTGAATGAAAACTTCAGACTGGAATTTGGGGTTGGTGTAAAAGAGCAGGGTGTTCGCGCTTCTGAAAATGTATTGATGAACGTTTATGACGGCGGAAAACTGCTTTTTACAGAGAAAGGAATCGATTGTGCTTACGATCCAATTTATGAGGTTTTTGTCATCACTTCCATCAAAACCAAAAGATCAAGACCCCTATATGACGCTTTAGGACATCCTTTGTGGGAGCTGAAAGCCTATGATTTGGACGGGCAAGAATACCAGGACCACCCCTTCATCCGCGCACAACAATCCAATGAGTACAGTATTGGTTTGCCTCGTTTTTACAACTCAGAAATTCTATTCACCAGCAACAAGTTGGGTGGAAGAGGAGGATTTGATATCTATCGCGTTGCCCGCAATGTTGAAACGCAGAATGAAGCTGAAAACCTTCGCGCCATCAACACATCTGGAGATGAGTGCTTCGCGCACGAACATCTTGGTGACCTCCTTTTTAGTTCGAATTCTTGGCCCGGAAATGGTGGTTTTGACCTCTTCTGTTTGGAAGAAAACGCACTCTACCCCAAAGCGCTATCTTCCAATGGTAAGGCAAACGATTACCTTTTGTCTGTGCACAAAACGGGGGGTGAAATCATGAGTCATTTCCAAGGCACCCAAGAGACAAATGAACTGAAGATCTTGGAAGAAGTTCATTGTTTAGAAATCGCATTTGAGCTGCCCATCGACCCGCACTTTACCGTGCACAATCAACGGCATAAAACGAGCATTAACTGCGTTGCCAAAGAGCATAAGATGAGCTTTCTTCTTCGTCCAGACGAGCTTTTGGACATCCAAGGAAGCATCGCAGGAACACCTTTTGAGTACAGCGTTTGGTCTGATGGAGAGCAAGTCCAATTTTTAAGCTTGGAACTATTGAAAGCCACCGCCAAGGTCTACAAAGCTTATTCATCACCGAAAGAGGGTATCTTACTTGGAGAAGAGACCGATCAATATGCAGATGTCTTTCTTTTTGAGGATCCTTTTCTTTTTGCTGAAGAAGATGAAATCAAACACACCACGATCACCTTCAGCGCAGACGAGTGCAGCCCAGGCTACCTTATTGCAGTTAAAGGTGAAAACAATGAAGTGCTGTGCCATGCTCTTGTGGATGACAATCGACAAATCACCGTGCCCTATGCTGCAGGAGAACTTTCGTCTTTTGAACCATATCACGTAAGTGAATCAGGCACTGCCCTTTGCGCAACTGCACTGAATGATTACGAAATGTACGAGCGATACTCAAGAGAGAAAGGTGAACCGAAAAGCGACATCGCTGCAAACAATGTTTTGGCCTTGGGCAAAGATCCTGATCACATGGAGCGCATCGTGTTGGAACCGCATCTTAAGGATGCCTATGCCGTGGGCGAAACTCATTACTATATTGAGGAAGCCACTGCACATTCACCCAAGCAAGGAAAAAATCAAACAATTCATTCTCAACAAAAAACATCATCGAGAAGCACTTATATAAGCACGCAAGGTTTGGACATGAAAGCCATCTACTTTGCATACAACAGCGCCGAAATCGAAGCCAGTGCATTGCAATCGTTAGTTGTTTTTGTGGATGAACTGAAAGAGAAAAAAGGGGTAACTCTGGTGATCAGCGCTCATACAGATGCGAGAGGAAGCAAGGACTATAACGAAGCATTGAGTCAGCGTAGAGCCGAAGCAGTAGCCGAAGCCATGGTGAATCTCGGTGCTGCGCCTGACCAGATCGTGCTCAAGTGGTTTGGTGAAGAGCGGATCCTGAATGAATGCAAGGATCAGGCAATATGCTCGGAGGATTTGCATCAGAAGAACCGGAGAGCCGACTTAAAACTCCTTGCGAACGAAGAATTAGCATTTCACTAATAAACCATACAACACCACTAAAATCAAGGGCTTCGGCCCTTTTTTTTGTGCTCAAAAAATCCGTCTGTCAGAAAAATCCCACATTTTTTGTCAGAAAGGATAACCTTTTTGTGTCGGAAGCGGTATACGGAGGAAGAAACACAATGACTTGCTATCTAACCTAACTCAGCGAATCAATAATAATTGAAACAATGAGACGACTTAACCACCAGGCGCCTAACCAGCCCAACCAGCTTAAACACTGTCCTGACTTTAACTCCTTTAAAGTTCATCTGCATCATCGTTTGCAGCGCTAATAATCTTCGGCAGCCAACCACTGCTTGACCCCTTGATTTTACCAAAAAGAGTAATCACTTAATACTGTGATCATGGACAACCTTTGCCCAAATTTTTCTACCCAGAAAAAGTCTAAAACCCCGTTTTTCAATCAACTACAAGCGAAAAACACTTTCTTATTCCTCCTCACTGCAAGTTTTTTATTTGGCAGTATTCCTTCCTCAGTGGCACAAACCACTTGGAGTGAAGACGCTGCTGGATACAATCTTGACCTTGGCGGAAATAAAGACGGTGGATTTGCATTTTGTGACTTCGACCTCGATGGCGACTTCGATCTTTTGGTGAACCGAAATGATCGTTCTTTCCTATTTGAGAATGACGGAGGAACTTCTTTCAATGACATCACTGCAAGTCAGGCTCCTGAACTAATCAACTCCGCTCGTGAGCGTTGTGCGGTTTGGGGAGATTTGAACAATGACGGTTATCCTGATTGTGCCAGAAACACTTCTTCACGAGGTATTGAAGTTTATCTTCAACATCCCGCAACAGGACGTTTTGGTGACGGAACGGGGGGGTTCACTCCTCAAGAGTACAACGGTTCCAACTCTGGTTCGTTCAACATTGCCGATGGTGTAAACACCGAAGGACTGGGCTTCCTTGATTATGACGGTGATGGATATTTGGACATTGTTTTTGACAACCACAACTATGGTGTAGACATGCTCCGCAACGACGGAACCGGGTTTTTCTCACACGTTACGGCAAAGGGACCATCTTATAATGTTGGGAACCCATCCACATGGCCATTGGGTCTTGCACAAGACGCCGTTGATGGTGATTATGGCTCAGTAACCGATTATGACAATGACGGTTGGGTTGACTTCATCGCAAGAAAGCGGAATCAGGTTGACTTCTTTAGAAATATAGGTGGAACATTTGATGAGGCTGTGGATATTAATCAAGCCCAAAATGGAAACAAAGGGGCAGTGAACTTTTCAGATTTTGACAATGATGGTGATTTCGACCTTTATTGGACTGAAAATGGCACCAACCAGATATATGAAAATGACAACGGAAACTTTATCGCTTTGGGCGCTGCCACTGGAATACCAACAGGATTTGGCGGAAACAGAATCGATGGTTTGGCTTGCGGTGACGTGGATAATGACGGAGACATTGACATCTTCTTAGCCGGAGATCAAAGCGGACGACTATACATCAATCAAATCAACGACCCAATTGGAGGCGCTAACACAGGTGGAGCAATGAGCTTCATTGATAGTGGAGAAACTTTTTACAACGACGATGGTGAAGGTGCTTCTTTTGTTGACATCGACAACGATGGTGATTTGGATTTGTATGTCAACATCCGAAACGATGAAAACGTACTCTTCATCAATCAACTTTCAGGAGCGCCTTTGGACAACTACTTGTTTGTTGACATCAAAGAAAATCGCGCCATTGCCAACATGCCAGCAGGTGTTGAAAGAGATGCTCTTGGCGCCACATTGCGTTTGGTGGATTGCGATGGGAATATCATCTCTGGAATTCGTGAAATCAATGGTGGAAACGGTCACGGAACACAAGATGTATCGCGCATCCACTTCGGATTGCCTGATGGCCCAGCAGATTACTACATCCTTCAAGCTTCGTACCCCAACATTGCTGGTCAGCCAAGACTTCAAATCAACGAGGAAATTCGTCCAGTAGATTACGCTTACCACCTCTATGAAATTAATTACGATGCGGCCTTGAACAACCCACCTGCTGGTCAGGACGACATCCTTTACTACACGGAAAATACACCATTCAACTTCGATCCACTTTTGGACCACGGGAACGGTGTAGATAGCGACCCTGATGGGGACGATATTTACGTTTATGCTATTGGTACTGCGCCAAGCAACGGAACGGCAACAGTAAACGGTAACGGAACCATTACCTACACTCCCAACCCTGATTTTATTGGAATTGATACGTTTACATACATTTTGGCAGACAACACCACATGTGCGGCTGCAGGTCTTTTTGATGAAGTAAGCGTTGAGCTTATTTACAGCGGATCTCCTGACAACTGTGTTGAAGGGTTCGATCCTTATACTTGGACTGAACTTCCTGCTAACGATGACGGTTCAACACCCCAATTGAACATTCCATTTGACTTTGAATTGTATGGTACTACCTACAACTCATTGTACATCAACAACAATGGTAATGTATCTTTCGACAACCCATATTCTTGGTACACTTCATCCGGTTTTCCCATTGGTACTCCGATGATTGCACCGTTTTGGGGTGATGTTGACACGCGCGACTGGGGGCCTTATGGCTACCAAGGAGAAGTATGGTACACCATCAACTCAAATTCAGTTTATGTTACCTGGATGAACGTTGGACCATACAACGCTTATTCTGCTGTGAATGATGATCTTCAGAACACCTTTACTTTGGTGATGTCTGATGGAACGGACCCTATTCTTGCGCCAGGAAACAACATTGGTTTCTTCTATGGCGATATGCAATGGACCACAGGTTCTGCTTCAGGTGGAACAGACGGTTTTGGCGGATCACCTGCAACCGTGGGTGTCAATGCTGGAAACGGCGTTGATTATGTTTTGCTTGGAATGTACAACACCGACGACACCGCATACGATGGTCCGGGAGGAAACAACGACGGAGTAAACTGGTTGGATGACGGATGTTTTGAGTGGGATGTATCCAGCTCTGAGAACTTCCCTCCTGTAGCTCAAGGTTTTCCCCAAGGAAACAGCATCAACATTTGCTTCGGAGCCACTGAAACCCTCAACCTTGGTTTTTCAGGTCCGGAAACCGATGAAACTGTAGATCTCTCAGTGAACACTAACGGTTGGAGTGGTGCAAACTTGATCTCATCTTTAAACGGAAACCCGGCCAATGCTGTTCTTGAAATCACGGGAGACGCTGTGGGTACCTACACCGTAAGCTTTTCTGCAACAGACGATGACGTAGAGCCTGAAACCACGAACATTGACTTGATTGTGAACGTGCTTGACTGTACTTGTTCAGCCCCTCCTACCATCACCTGCTCAGCAGACATCAACACGGGAACCGACCTCAATAGCTGTGACGCAAATGTGAACGTAACTTCACCAAGTGTTGTGAGTACCTGTTTTGGAACTACTGCCGTTGATTTTGATGGAAACAACGATTTCATTCAGATTCCAAATCGCATCAATGACGGAGCTTTCGCTTTTGATTTTTGGTTCAAACCACCAAGTTCAAACTGGAGCGGAACCTTGTTTGATATGTCGGAAGACGACCCTGCAAATGGAACAAATCAACGCTACTTCTACATCCACGGTGATGAAAATGGATTGGAATTCAGCTTTGAGTCGGACGACGACACCGATGTGAACCTCAATGCCAACTTAGACCTCAGCACAGTAAGGTGGTACCATGTTGTTGTAAACGGAAACTTCAACGCAGCTGGTCCTCATCAAATTTATGTTGACGGAAGTGTAGAAGCTAGCTCCAACACTGCAATGAGCGCCAAGCCCACAACTTATCGCGCACCGCGCATTGGTAATTACGGGTCTGCTTACGTTGTTCCTCAAGAATCATTTGGCGGACAAATCGACAACTTTAGAATCTTCGACACCAATCTTTCTTTGGCTGAAGTAAATGAAGTAGCCTGTTCAAATCTATCAAGTGTGCCGAACAATTTGATCATGAACCTTCAGTTCGAAGATGGAGCGGGAAGTGCTGTTGCAAGCGATTCTAGTCCGAACGGAAATGACGGAGCGCTCAACAACATGAACGTGAACACCGTTTGGGTGAACTCTGATTTGATCAGCGAATGCATCACCTTAACCAACAACATCACTGGTACGGAAGACGCCTCTGGAACCTATCCTGTGGGAAGCACCAACGTTATTTGGACCGCTACCAACACTTCTGGAAACAACAGTGCATGTACACAAATCATTACCGTAACGGATGATCAGGATCCTAACATCACTTGTCCGACCAACCTCAACGTATCCAACACCCCAGGAATCTGCGGTGCTAACTTGAGCTTGACAAACCCCGTTGTTTCAGACAACTGTGGATCGGTAAACATCAGTAACAACGCACCAGCTACCTTTCCAATTGGAAGCACCAATGTTGTATGGACCGCCACTGATGCCGCGGGAAACACATCAAACTGCACACAAACAGTGGTTGTTTCAGACAATGAAGACCCGAACGCTGTTTGTCAAGACCTTGTTGTTCAGTTGAACGCATCTGGAAACGCAAGCATCACCAGCGCAATGGTTGACGATGGTTCGACGGATAACTGCGGAATTAGCTCGATTACTTTGAGCCAAACAAGCTTTGATTGTAGCGACCTTTCTTCAGGAGCAAGCGTGAGTTCAAGCAATGGATACAACGTGAACATTGACGTAAACGCTATCAACATCATTCCTTCAAGTTATTCTTGTGCATTTGGATACAACTACACCGTTGAACTTGATTACGATATCACCTTTGATGGTGCCAACATCCCAGCCAACTTGTGGACCTTACAAGGAACCATTGGATGTGGACCAAACAGCCACTTCTTCAATTTGCCTAACTCAGGAGGATCGGGAACTGTGATTTCAGCCAACGCATATTCAAACACCAGCGATTGTGCAACAGTAACTCCAGAGAGTCTAGGCTGTAACACCATCAATATTCAAATCTCTGGTCCAGGAATCTCAAACCAAACCATCACATTGAATCCTTCAACCGTACCGGTAATTATGACCGTTGAGGACGTGAACGGAAATAGCAGTACCTGCACTTCAATGGTGAGTGTTGAAGACAACATTGCTCCAAGCATCACCTGTGGAGGAACAGTGAACACCTCAACCGACGCAGGTTTATGTACATCGAGTGTTGCTTTAAGCGCTCCAACCACTAATGATAATTGTGGTGTAGCATCTGTATCGAACAACGCACCTGCAAATTTCCCAATCGGGACGACCACTGTAGTATGGACCGTGAGCGACGCATCTGGAAACACCAATACCTGTAGCCAAGATGTGGTGGTTTCTGACAATGAAAACCCAATCATCACTTGCAGCGGTGATATCACTGTAAACACCAACGCACCAGGTTGTAGAGCGAATGTTACTGTTCCCGTGCCAAGTACAGCAGACAACTGTGGTCTGGGAGTGTTGAGCAATGACTTTAACGGAACAGCCAATGCAAGTGGAAACTACCCAGTAGGAACCACCACCGTTGTTTGGACCATTCTCGATAACTATGGCAATGCTGCGACATGCTCACAAAACATCATTGTTGTGGATAACCTCAGCGTTAACGTGGGGGGTAACATCACCGTTTGTGAAGGCGAAGAAGTTACATTGAACGCAGTGGCAACCGGTTCTGGACCATTCAATTATACTTGGGACAATGGCTTGGGTAACGGACAAAGTCACAGCTTTACCTCAACCCTAGGTTCTTACCAAAACAATACAACAACATATACTGTGAACGTTAGCGATGCGAACGGATGTACAGCAACGGAAACTGTGAATTTTACTATACTTTCTGTGCCACAAGCAAGTGTTAGCGTGAGCGATGCTAACTGCGGTTTGAACAATGGTAGTATTACATTTTCATACAACAATCACCCCAACAGAGGCTTTATTGCTTTTAGCTTGGATGGAGGTACAAGTTATGAGAACGGAGTTAATGACAACACCGGAAGTGTAAGCTACAATGGTCTTGCTCCTGGAAACTATACCCTTTTCGCCAGATGGGGAAATAATGAGTGTCCGGTAGAACTCGGCACTTTTACCATCAACGACATTGACAACACTGACCCAACAATTGTTTGTCCGTCAGACATGAGCGTTTCAACAAGTGCCGCGAGCTGCAACGCAAACGTGGCTGTTATTGTACCATTTACGAATGACAACTGTTCAATTTCTAGTTTGGCGAATGACTTTAACGGAACCAACAATGCCTCTGGTGTTTATCCGCTTGGAGTCACCCCAGTAGTGTGGACAGTTACTGATTACAACGGAAACACCGCAACTTGCAGTATGAACGTGACTGTGGTCGATGACGTTGCGCCGGTCATTACTTGTGCTTCGGACCTTAACACGAGCACTGATGCCGATGATTGTTTCGCAACGGTAACACTCACTGCTCCTGCAACTGCTGATAACTGTGGTGTAGCTTCTGTGAACAACAACGCTCCTGCGACCTTCCCTATCGGAACGACCACTGTAACATGGACCGTAACAGACAACGCTGGAAATACTGCAACGTGTACTCAAGATGTAAGCGTAACCGATAACGAAAACCCAACGATCACTTGCGCTGCGGATGTGAATACGACAACTGATGCTGATGATTGCTTCGCAACGGTAACACTCACTGCTCCAGCAACTGCTGATAACTGCGGTGTAGCTTCTGTGAACAACAACGCTCCCGCGACCTTCCCTATCGGAACGACCACTGTAACGTGGACGGTAACCGACAACGCAGGGAACACAGCAACGTGTACTCAGGATGTGACGGTAACCGATAACGAAGACCCAAGCATTGTTTGTCCTGACGACATCGTTCAAGGCGCTGATGAAGGAGAGTCTTTCGCTACGATTTCTATCGCTGTTCCAGCTACCGCTGATAATTGTGGTGTAGCATCAGTAACAAATGACTTCACTGGAACCGCTGACGCTTCAGCTCAATATCCACTTGGTTTGACCACTGTTACATGGACCGTGACTGATAATTACGGAAATACAACTACTTGCGAGCAAATCATCAATGTTTCCGATGACCAAGCTCCAGAAATAACTTGTCCGGCAGATCAAATCGAAGACTTAAGTGCTAGCTGTGATTTCACTTTGCCTGACTACACTGCTCTTGCTTCGGCAACAGACAACTCTGATCCAGTATTGACCATCGTTCAGTCACCAGCTGCAGGCACGATCATTACTACCAATACCATCATCACCATGAGTGTGACGGATAGTGCTGGAAACGTGAGCACCTGTACTTTTGAAGTGATTCTTGAAGACAACACTGATCCAACAATCACCTGTGCTCCTGACTTGAACATCAATACAGATCTTGGCTCTTGCTTTGCGACCATCGTTCTTACCAATCCTACTACTGCTGATAACTGCGGAGTAGCATCCGTAACGAACAATGCTCCTGCAACCTTCCCTATCGGAACGACAACAGTAACCTGGACCGTAACAGATAACGAAGGGAACTCAGCAACTTGTGCTCAAGATGTGACCGTAACCGATAACGAAGATCCAACGATCAGTTGTACTTCAAACATCAACGTATCGAACGACAACGGTAATTGTGAAGCTATCATTTCTGTTCCTGCTTTGATTGCAAGCGACAACTGTGGAATTGCTTCGATCATCAATAACTACAATGGAACAGCCGATGCTTCTGGTATCTATCCAGTTGGTGTAACTACGGTGATTTGGACAGTAACCGACAACGCTGGGAACACAACTACTTGTGATTTCACTGTGACCGTGAACGATGATGAAGCGCCTGTTGTGACTTGTATTAGTGATCAAACTGTATCAGCTGACGCAGCTTGTAACTTCACCATGACCGATTACACGGCTTTGATTGCTGCTACTGACAACTGTGACAACAACTTGGACATCGTTCAAGTACCTGCACCAGGAACGGTAGTGAGTGGAACTACAGCTGTGGACATCAACATTACTGACGATGCTGGGAACACAACAACTTGCACATTCAACGTGATTGTGGAAGACAACACCAACCCAGTGATCACCGTGTGCGCAACAGATCAAACTGTATTTGTTGACGACAACTGTGAAATCGCTCTTGCTGATTACACATCACTTGTGAGCGCTACTGACAACTGTGACCTTGACATTGAACTCTCTCAGGTGCCTGCACCAGGAGCGATCTTCAGTGGACACAATACCAATATCCCTGTGAGCATCTTTGCTACGGACGATAATGGTAACCAAGTACAGTGTGACTTCAACGTAAACATTCTTGACAACACCCTACCTACGATTAACTGTCCTGCCAACCTAACGCAAAGTGCAGACTTGGGTGTGTGTCAAGCTAACATCACCATCCCTGCTCCTGTTGTAGCCGATAATTGCGGTATTGATACTGTAACTAACGACTACAACGGAACAGCCGATGCTTCTGATGTATACCCTGTGGGAACAACAACCGTAACCTTCACCGTAACCGACATCGCAGGGAACACAACTACTTGTGATTTCACTGTGACCGTAACGGATGATGAAGCGCCAAGCATTGCTTGTACTCCAGACATCAACCAAACGGCGGATGCCGCTGTTTGTGAAGCAATGGTCAGTGTTGCTGCTCCTGTAATAGATGATAACTGCGGTGTAGCTTCAGTGATCAACAACTACAACGGAACGGCGGATGCTTCTGATGTATACCCTGTTGGAACTACGACTGTGACTTGGACTGTTACTGATATTCACGGAAATACTACAACTTGTGACTTTGACATCACCATCATCGATGATGAGGCACCAAGCATTGTATGCACCTCTGACATCAACCAAACGGCGGATGCAGGAGTATGTGAAGCAATGGTCAGTGTTGCTGCTCCTGTAACAGATGATAACTGCGGTGTAGCTTCAGTAATCAACAACTACAACGGAACAGCTGATGCTTCTGATGTATACCCTGTCGGAACTGCGACTGTGACTTGGACTGTTACTGACAACGCCGGAAACACCACAACTTGTGACTTTGACATCACCATCACCGATGATGAAGCACCAAGCATTGTATGCAACTCTAACATCAACCAAACGGCGGATGCAGGAGTATGTGAAGCAATGGTCAGTGTTGCTGCACCTGTAACAGATGATAACTGTGGTGTAGCTTCAGTAATCAACAACTACAACGGAACAGCTGATGCTTCTGATGTATACCCTGTCGGAACTACGACTGTGACTTGGACAGTGACTGACAACGCCGGAAACACCACAACTTGTGACTTTGACATCACCATTACTGATGATGAGGCACCAAGCATTGTTTGTCCGACAAACATCAACCAAACTGCTGACGCCTCTGTTTGTCAAGCAATGGTAAGTGTTGCTGCTCCTGTAACGGATGATAACTGTGCTGTAGCTTCAATAATTAACAACTACAACGGAACGGTTGATGCTTCCGATGTATACCCTGTTGGAACTACGACTGTGACTTGGACTGTTACTGATAACGCCGGAAACACCACAACTTGTGACTTTGACATCACCATTACTGATGATGAGGCACCGAGCATCGAGTGTCCGGCAAACATCACAGTACCTTCAAGCGACGTGGATTGTAATGCAGCAGTTAGTGTAGCTGCACCAACAACTGCAGATAACTGCGCGGTAGCCAGCATCGTGAATGACTATAATAACACTGCGGACGCCAGCGATGTATATCCTGTAGGAGAAACCATCGTTACTTGGACCGTTACTGATATTCACGGAAACTCTAGCAACTGCAGTATGAGCATCTTGGTGGAGGATACCGACCTTCCAAGCATCGTTTGTCCAAACAACATTAGCGTTGGAACTGATCTTGGTGAGTGTGGTGCTTTAGTAAGCGTTGCCATTCCAGTAAGCGAAGACAACTGTGCCGTAGCAAGTGTATTGAACGACTACAACGGAACAGCCGATGCTAGCGACTTCTACCCAGTAGGAATCACCACTGTGGTTTGGACCGTGACTGACCTCGCAGGAAACTTTGCAACATGTTCAATGAACATTGAAGTAAATGATGTTGAAGCGCCAAGCATTGAGTGTACTGAAAACATCGTACAGACAACTGACCTTGGAATGTGCTCTGCTGAGGTAACTGTACCAGCATTGATTGCGACAGATAACTGCAACATCGCTAGCATTGTCAACGATTACAATGGAACAGATGATGCAAGCGACGTTTACAACGAAGGCAGCACAATCGTTACCTGGACCGTGACTGACCTTGCTGGAAACGTGAGCACATGCAGCTTTGAAATTGTGATCAATGATGAAGAAGCGCCAAGCATCGAGTGCACTGAAACCATTGAGCATACTGCCGATGCCGGAATGTGTGACGCTATTGTAAGCGTACCAATGCTTGTTAACAGCGACAACTGTGGAGTTCTTTCTGTGAGCAACGATTATAACGGAACTTCAGA
The DNA here is from genome assembly GCA_938085105.1 of uncultured Flavobacteriales bacterium. Lineage (GTDB taxonomy): Bacteria > Bacteroidota > Bacteroidia > Flavobacteriales_D > Sanyastnellaceae > CALKGK01. Next base: position 55,684 of record CALKGK010000052.1, on the reverse strand, counting down.
TGCTTCTGACACTTACCCTGTTGGAACCACAACCGTGTACTGGTTGGTAACGGATATTCATGGGAACACAACAACATGCAGCTTCGAAATAATCATTACCGATGATGAAGCTCCTGCTGTTACTTGTCAAAACGACACCGAAGAATACATCGACAGCAACTGTGAATTCATTCTACCTGATTATACTGTGAATGCTATCACTTCTGATAACTGTGATTTAGCACCAGTATTGACCCAATTACCTCTTGCAGGTACTATCATCTCAGGAGCAAATCATATTGAAGTTATTACTATCACTTCTACAGATGAATATGGCAATTCAAGCAGCTGTGATTTCAATGTGACGCTATTGGACACCATTGCTCCGAGCATCACTTGCATTGAAGATCAAGTTTCTTATGCTAACGAACTCTGTGAATTCAGTCTATTGGATTACACTGGCTTGACATTGAGCGATGACAACTGTACTGCACCAGTAATTACCCAATCACCTCTGCCTGGCACAACATTCAGCTTGGGAGATGTAGAAGTAACAATGACTTCAACGGATGCCGATGGAAACGCAACGAGCTGCACTTTCACAGTTAGCATCTTGGACAACACTCCTCCAAGCATCCTTTGTCCGGACGATCAAGTTGAGGCTTTGACCGATGCATGTGAATTCGAATTGATCGATTACCGAAGCATGATGACCACTGGAGACAACTGTTCTGATGTTACCATCGAGCAAGTACCAGCACCAGGAACCATCATCACCACTAATACTACCATTCAAATGATTGTTACAGATGATTATAATAACATCTCTACATGTAACTTTGAAGTAGCACTTGAAGATTACATCGCACCTGAAATTACTTGTATTGATAACATTTCTAGCACAGCTGATTTAGGTGTTTGTGGAGCCGTAATTGACTACGATTTGCCAGAAACTTATGACAACTGTACCGTTGCATCACTTACCCTCATTGAAGGTTTGGATTCAGGAAGTGTTTTCCCTGTGGGAACAACAGTAGTTACCTACGAAGTAGCAGATGCCTTTGGAAACACAGCTCAATGTAGCTTTGAAGTGAGCATTAGTGACGACGAAGCTCCGAGCATAACTTGTCCGGAAGACATCACTGCTGACAGCGACCTTGGCGTGTGTGGAGCGCTTGTAAACTACACCATGCCGGTAGTTGAAGATAACTGCGGAATTGCCTCGATCGTAATGCTTGAAGGTCTTGATAGCGGAAGTACATTCCCTGTAGGAACTACACTCATCACTTACGAAGCAATCGACTTGCACGGAAACAGCAGTGTTTGTTCATTCAATGTTACTGTATTGGATGTTGAAGCACCGACGGTGTTGTCGTGCAACTCAACCATCGTTGTTGCCAACGACTTGGATCAATGTGGTGCTGTGGTGACCTACAACACGCCTGAAGCTTCAGACAACTGTGAAGTAGCATCAACGAGCATGATCAGCGGACTCGCAAGTGGAGAACAGTTCCCTGTAGGCACAACTACAGTTACTTACTCTTTCGTTGACCTTGCTGGGAACGAAACCCTCTGTTCATTTGACGTGATCGTTGAAGACACCCAAGTACCGAACATCACTTGTCAGGACGACATTACCGTGTTCAACGACTTTGGAATCTGTGGAGCGAGTGTGATTTACAATCTGCCTATCATCAGTGATAACTGCGCTGCGGACAGCCTTGTAATGACAGAAGGAATGGAAAGTGGAAGTGTTTTCGAAGTGGGCACAACAACCCTTGCCTTCGAAGTAACCGACATTCATGGAAACCAGAACAACTGCAGCTTCACCATCACCGTTATCGACGCTGAGGATCCTGTGATTGTTTGTCCGGAAGACATCAGTCAAGAAGACGCTTATGTGGAGTATGAACTCCCAGTTTTCTCTGACAACTGTGGAGCGAACATCGAGCTTGTGGAAGGTCTTGAAAGCGGAAGTGTATTCCCACATGGTTATACTACTGTGACCTATGTAGCCACTGATGAAGCTGGAAACACGAGCGAATGTAGCTTTGAGGTCTTGATCAACACACCACCTGTAGGTGTAGATGATGAAGCCGATCACTTTGAGGAAGATGAAGAAATCATCATTGACGTGTTGGACAATGACTTTGACCTCGACGGAGATGACATCTTCATCGGTGATGTAAGTTCTGACAACGCTGAAGTGTACATTGAAAATGGAATGCTGGTTTATGAGCCGCTTGGAGAATGGTGTGGAACAGATACGGTGACCTACATTGTTTGCGATCCTTTCATGGCCTGTGATACCGCTCAAGTGATTGTACAGGTAGAATGCTTCATTGACCTCATCATCCCTGAAGGGTTCTCACCGAATGCCGATGGAGTGAACGACACCTTTGAAATCCTCGGCTTGGAAGATTACCCAGGAAATGTGCTTACCATCTACAACCGATGGGGACACAAAGTATTTGAAGCCGAGGAATACCAAAGTGATTGGGACGGAACTTCACAGTCAATCCTCACCATTGGAAGCTCATACTTGCCTGAAGGGACCTACTTCTATGTGCTTGAACTGGGCAATGTCCCCATCAAGCCAGTGAAGGGATATGTTTACCTCAACCACTAATCACCTCAGCTTAAATTAATTACCCAAGAATTACACGATTATGACAACTCGAATATATCTTTCTCTTTTTGCCCTTTTGTTGAGCTTTTCCAGCATTGCACAGCAAGACGCAAGCAGTTCGCAGTACGTACTCAACATGCTGATTGTGAACCCGGCATATGCTGGCTACAAAGAGCAACCTGTAATGACGCTCAACCACAGACAACAATGGGTAGGCTTTAAAGGAGCACCGATGACTTCCACACTAAGTTTCGACACGCCATTGCCAAAAGACGAAATGGCCTTGGGTGGAACCTTGAGATTCGATCAAATTGGGCCAACCAGCACGATGAGCTTTTACAGCGATTTTTCCTACCGCTTTAAAATGACCAACCGCTCGTACATGAGTTTTGGACTCAAGGGAGGTTTTGATTTATATCAGAACAATTTGGTTGAATTGGACCTCATTTCAGAGCTGGAAGGTCAGCAAGACGACTTCTTTCAAGCCAATCCAAAAGGCCTATTGTTACCGAATGTAGGATTTGGAGCTCTTTTTTATGACAGAAAATCCTTCTTTGGTGTATCTATTCCTAGAATTCTTCGTAATCAGTTGGATAAGAAGGGAACCGATGCGTGGAATCTTATGGAGGGAGCGCAGGAACCCACACTTTATTTAATGGCAGGGAAGATGTGGAAAATCGACCGAAACTACCAGTTTCAACCAACAATCTCTGTTCGTGCCATGCAAAATGCTCCAGTATCGGTAGGAGCCTACGCTAATCTGTACATTCATCATGCACTCAGATTAGGTGTTTTCTACCACTACAATGAAGTTGCCGGAGCGGTTGTACAGTATGAATATGAAAGACGTTGGAAGTTTGGTTACTCCGTAGATGTCGCTGCCTCTAAACTGATAAGAACAAATTTCGGAAGCCACGAGCTCATGGTGAGTTATGTACTTACCAATAAGCGTAAACGAATCGTGTACCCGAGATACTTTTAAACTAAAAACGATGAAAATTAAAAAGTACGTTGCTCTCACCCTAGTAGTGCTTTGCGGAAATGTCGTATTAGCTCAAAAAAGCGATTTAGAACGCGGTAATAAGTATTTCGATAAATTCGATTTCGGCCAGGCGCTTGAAATGTATGAACTGGCTTACGAGCATGAAAAGGACAATCCGGAGCTCACTCGTCGAATTGGTCTTTGCCTTCGAAGATTAGGAGGAATTGACCAGAGTGCCGAATGGTTCAAAAAAACCCTGGATCTTGACGATAGTAACCCATCGGATATGCTCCACTACGCAGAAGCCCTAAAATCCAAAGAAGATTACACCTTGAGTGTCTTTTGGTATGCGCGGTATGCCATGATGGAGCCCGAAGATCAAAGAGCTCAAAGTCACATCCGTGATCCAAAATATTTCCACGACCTACAGGCAGATAGTTTGAAGTACTTCGTGAAAAAACTTGAAGTGAATACCGACCAGCCTTCTTTTGGTGTTTCCAAATATGGCGATGGTTACCTCTTCTCCTCAGCAGGAGTTCGAAATTTGGCCGGTGGTGAAGATTACGCCGAAGGACTTTCATATCTCGACCTCTACGTTTGTGAAAAAGATGCTCGTGATGAGTTTGTGCAGATTTCTCCCATCAAAGGAGACATCAACTCAAAGTACCATGACGGTCCGGCATACTACGATCCTTCTACCGAAACCATTTATGTTACCCGAAACAACATTAAAAATGGTCGACCAGTTCTTGACAAGAACGGAAATGTAAACCTCAAAATTTATGAGGCACATAAGGATGAGGATAAGTGGGATAAAATTGCAGACATGCCCTTCAATAGCAACGATTATTCCACCGGACACCCCTGTGCAAGCATGGACGGAAGTACCTTATACTTCGTCTCGAACATGCCTGGAGGCTTTGGCGGAACCGACTTGTACATGAGCAAAAAAACCGAAGCGGGTTGGGGAGAACCTCAGAACCTTGGTGCTTCTGTAAATACGGAAGGAAATGAAATGTTCCCCTTCCTCTCTGAAGATGGAAAATTGTTCTTCTCTTCTGACGGTCACGCTGGATTGGGCGGATTGGACTTGTTTGTGAGCAATGAAGAAAATGGTACCTATTCCCCAGCAGTCAACTTAGGTTTTCCGATTAATTCCTCGCATGATGATTTTGGGATGATGTATGAAGCAGATAATGAATCGGGGTATTTCAGCTCGAACCGCGACGGTAAGGGTCAGGACAACATCTACTACTTCTCCACTTTGGAATTCATGAAGCAAATCTTTGCTGCTACTTTGCAGAGTGCTGACATGATGCAAACCTTAGAAGGAGAGACCATAACCATGAAAAACATTACTAGTGGTGAACTTCGTGAAACTACCTTGGATGCGCAGAATGCATTTCAGTTTACTGTGAATGCTGGCGATGAATTGGCTTTTTATTTTGGCGGAAAAGAGTATGCCCACGGCGAGCCAATTTTTGAACACAGCGTTGAAGGTCCACTGCAAGACACTTACTATGACGCAGGAAACATTTCATTATCAGAAGAGGCATATGTTGCTAGTTTAGGTAAGAAACTGATCAACCCGAATGAAGCACTTGCTCAAGAGAATGAACGCCGAATGAAGGCCATGCTGGAGTTGCGTGAACAAACCAATCAGCTTGCCGCAGACAAAGCGTCTGATTTGGAAATGGAGGAAAATCAAGACAGCGAACCCGATCTTGCGGGCTCCAACACTAGTGATTCTGAAGTTTATCCAGACCCAAGAGCAAGGATGAAGAATGGTATCGAAGCTGGTTTAAACAAGGAAGACCTGAATCGACTCAACGCTATGATGTCTGAAAGAAACATGGGCAATGTCTACTTTGGTTTTGACAGCAGTAAGTTGAGCCATGCAGCTAAAGAACAACTGAACGCTTTGGCTGAATTGATTAAAGAAAATCCAAGCTTGGTCGTTCAGATCAGCACGCATACCGACTCGCGCGGAAGTAAAACCTACAACGAGCATCTTTCAAAAAGAAGGGCAGAATCTGTGCAGCGTTACCTTGCGGGCATGGGAATAACTCAAAAACAAGTTGTACTTACTTGGCACGGAGAGGAACAACTCGTGAACAACTGTGTAGATGGAAGAACTTGTGATGATTTGGCTCACGAAAAAAACAGAAGAGCAGAGTTTGCTTTCATTACCGAAGAAATGGCTGCTGAGTTAAGAAACTAAGCACACAAACAAGCATAAAAAAAGGGACCATCGTTCAACGATGCGTCCCTTTTCTCATTTCCTTTTGCTTTTAAGCCTTTTCAATTAGGCCTTGCTCAGCTTCAACATGTTACTCATACCTTGCTCAGAAATCGGCATACTTGCGATGTTGATAATGAGTTCACCTTCCTTCACCATTCCACTTTTCTTCAAAATGTATTTGATGTCGGCAATCGTGTGGTCAGTACTCACCATTTTATCGTAATAAAACGCCTTAACTCCCCAAACCAAGTTCATCATGGTGAGGATCTTGCGGTTTCCAGTAAACACAAAAGTGGTTGCTTTTGGTCGCTGGCTCGAGATTTTAAACCCAGTATATCCAGAGAAAGTCATGGTAACAATTGCTGTTGCATTCACCCTCTTAGACAAACGGCACGCGTTGTAACAGATGGAATCTGAGATAAATCGGTCTTCGCTGCTTTCTGCTGGTGGATTCTCATGGTAGTAGACATTGTCAAAATTTTCCACCTCATCGATGATTTTCCCCATGGCTTTGATCACCGCTGCAGGATACTTTCCTACTGAAGTCTCTCCACTAAGCATGACAGCATCTGTCCCATCCAATACTGCGTTGGCTACATCATTCACCTCGGCGCGGGTTGGGGTGATGTTGGTAATCATGCTTTCCATCATTTGGGTAGCAACAATCACAGGCTTGCTGTTTTGTTTGCACTTTCTGATGAGCATTTTCTGCACCAAAGGAACATTTTGCATTGGAATTTCCACACCCAAATCTCCACGTGCAACCATTAAGGCATCGGTTTCTAGGATGATATCATCAATCTCATCCAAAGCTTCGGGTTTTTCGATTTTAGCAATCACCAGGGCGTGTTTCTCGCGTTCTCGGATGATGTGCTTCAATTCAATAATATCTCTGGCTGAACGCACAAAAGACAATCCTACCCAGTCCACATCTTGTTCCAGGGCGAAATCCAAGTCTTTCAAATCTTTTTCGGTCAAACAAGGCAGTGAAATGTTGGTATTTGGTAGGTTGATTCCCTTTTTCGAACTCAAAATACCACCGTGAATCACTTCGCAAATCACTTGGTCTTTGTTGTTGGTTGACTTTACCAAGAGGTGCAGCTTACCGTCATCCAAACGCACTTCTTCACCGGCATTCACATCTTGAGCGAAGTTTTGATAGTTGGTACTGAACATCTTTGAGGTACCGAGCACTTTTTTCGTGGTAATCACCACTTCGGTTCCATCCACTAACTCCACTCCATTATCGGTCATATCATCGGTTCTCAATTTCGGACCTTGAAGATCTGCCAGGAGGGCAATGTTGTAATCGGTTTCTGCATTGATTCTTCTCACGTGCTCAATCACCTTTTTGTGATCTTCGTGTGCACCATGGGAAAAATTCAAACGAATGACATCCACTCCTTCATGAATGATTTCCTTGAGCATTTCATAGGATGAGGTCGCAGGACCAATCGTTGCTACTATCTTTGTTCTTTTCATTTCAGGCTTCAATCAAAAATTAAATTCTCTCTGTTTTTGAGCTTATTGGGATCCACTTTAAAGCAGGCATTAACTACGGGGATTTTCTTCAGCCGTTGAAAAAAATCTTCTTCTTCGAACTCTCCGTCCGACTCCACTTTGATAAAAAAGTCAATCTCCTTCAATTCAGGCAAAACCCAGCCCTCGCTCGATCTATTCTGTAATAGTACAATTTGAAGCTCGGATTCTTCATCAAAATGACGGTAAAATGCGTGAGCACTTTCAACGCTTTTTTGGTGTACTTTCAAATCCTCCTCGCACGTGAACAACAGACCCAACTCTTTATTGATGTACCATGCCAATCGGTACTCTCTTTCGTGGCAACTCAGCCCGAAAAGTAAAAAATCAAATTCCAGTTCAACACTCAGGAGGTGCTTCATAATGTAAAAATAACCAATAAGTGTACAACTTACACTAATTAAGCTCATCTAATTTTAAACGGTGGAAAGCTTCCTTGGCTGCCTTTTGTTCAGCGGTTTTCTTGGATTTTGCACTTCCTTTACCTTGATGGAGATCATTCACCAAGACTTGTACGACATAGGCGTCGGGTTTGCCTTGTTGGTTCTCTTCCATCACTTCGAAAGTTAGTGACATTTTTTCCTTTTGGCACCACTCGTGGAGTCTACTTTTGAAGTCGGTAATCTCATGGATGCTCTCATCAATTCGATTTTCCACGAGCAATTGGGTAATTACTTTGGAGGTTCGCTCGAATCCTTGATCGAGATACATCGCTCCCACGATGGCCTCAAAGGCGTTTCCGATGATGGTTTGATGCACTTCTTGGTTCCCAAGCCTCATCTGCATGTACTTCATTAGTCCGAGCTTTTCCCCAAACTGATTGAGCGTTTTCCGGTTAACCACCTTCGCCTTCATTTTGGTGAGTTCACCTTCAGGGAGTTTGGGGTAATTCGAATAGAGATAATGGGCTACTATGGTATCCAGCACGGCATCGCCTAAAAACTCCAGGCGTTCATTGCTGTTTTTGATTCCTCCTCCGATGCGTTTAGCTGCAGAACTGTGCCTCAATGCAAGTTCGTAAAGTTCATAGTCTCTCAAGGAGAACCCGAATTGGGTTTTCACAAAAGCGCGGAGCTCTTTCTCACGTTGAGATGTACGTTTGAACCAATTGGCAAAGTTCAAAAGAAGGGACTTAGATTTTTCTAAAGATGGCTGAGGTGTTGTGTCCACCAAAGCCAAAGGTATTGCTCAAAGCAGCGCGCACGGTTCTGTGTTGTGCTTTGTTGAACGTGAAGTTCAATTTAGCATCCAACTCTTCATCCGGGTGCACATGGTTGATGGTTGGAGGAACCACATCGTTGACAACACTCAAAATACAAGCAATGGCCTCAATAGCACCAGCAGCACCGAGAAGGTGTCCTGTCATTGATTTGGTCGAGCTGATGTTCAGGTTGTAGGCATGCTCTCCGAAGACCTCAAGAATGGCTCTCGACTCAGCCACATCTCCAAGAGGTGTTGACGTTCCGTGCACATTGATGTAATCTACCTCATCGATGCTCATACCAGCATCATCAAGTGCATATCTCATCACGTTGCTAGCTCCGAGTCCTTCTGGATGCGGGGCGGTCATGTGGTGAGCATCTGCAGACATCCCTCCACCAACGAGCTCGCAATAGATGTGCGCACCACGTTTTTTGGCGTGTTCGTATTCTTCGAGGATGATGGCTCCTGCTCCTTCACCCAAAACGAAACCATCTCTTGTCGAGTCGAAAGGACGCGATGCAGTTTGGTAGTTTTCGTTGTTGGTCGAAAGTGCTTTGAGCGCATTGAAACCACCAATTCCAGCTTCATTTACTGCAGCCTCAGAACCTCCAGCCACAAAAACATCGGCCTTACCCAAACGAATGTAGGTGAAGGCGTCAATGAGGGCGTTGGTTGAGCTAGCACAAGCGGAAACGGTAGTAAAGTTTGGACCTCTAAATCCGTATTTGATCGAGATGTGCCCAGAGGCGATATCAGCAATCATTTTAGGGATAAAGAAGGGATTGAAACGTGGTGTTCCATCTCCTTGGGCAAAGTTGAAACATTCATTTTGGAATGTTTCTAGACCGCCAATTCCAGAACCCCAAATAACTCCTACCCGGTCTGGGTCGATATTATCTGGAGTAATGCCGGCATTTTGAATCGCTTCCTCAACAGACACAAGTGCATATTGAGAAAAGCGATCCAATTTTCTGGCTTCTTTCCGATCGAAGTGATCGTTCGGATCGAAATTCTTGACTTCACAAGCAAACTGTGTCTTGAATTTGGAGGCGTCAAATAAGGTAATGGGAGCTGCTCCGCTCACTCCATTGAGCAATGAATTCCAGTAATCTGTTACATTACTACCAATGGGAGTCAGTGCCCCAAGACCGGTAACTACAACGCGCTTCAATTCCATCGACGTAGCTTATTTTGTGTTGTTCTCGATGTATTCCACTGCTTGACCTACAGTACCAATCTTCTCAGCTTGGTCATCGGGAATAGCAATGTTGAATTCTTTTTCGAATTCCATAATCAATTCTACGGTATCAAGGGAATCTGCCCCTAGATCATTTGTAAAGCTTGCTTCATTTGAAACTTCGCTTTCGTCTACACCCAACTTATCAACGATAATTGCGGTTACTTTAGAACGAATATCAGACATACTGAATTGTTTAGAGATTTAAATCGGCTGCAAAGTAAACAAAAGTTCAATTACTGAACAAAATTAAAACGCATCCGCGGTTTTTCTGCTGACTCACCGATAAAATTGGGCGATTTCGTCAAGCTCTTTTCTTTCTATTTTAGGCACGTTTGCTGAAGAATGCGGGTAGCCCACGGGAATATTCAAATAAGCGCGTTCATTCTTCGGTCGGCCCAACACTTCTGCCAAAAAATTCATTGGGCTTGGGGTATGCGTTAAGGCAACGAGTCCGGCATTCTGAATGGCAGCCAGCAAGAAACCAACAGCGATTCCCACGCTTTCATTCACGTAATAATTCCGGGTTTTCCCTTCTTCACCTTCGTTGTAACTCTTCTTGAAAACAATAATGAGATAGGGAGCATCTTCGATAAAAGGTTTGATGTGATCGGTGCCAAACTTTTTCAAATCATCCAGCCATTCATCGCTCATCCTCCCATTATAATTGATGAACTCTTCCTGCTCCGCCATCTTGCGAATCTTGCTTTTAAGCTCATCATTGCTCACTACACAAAAAGTATAAGGCTGCTTGTGGGCACCAGAGGGAGCGGTTCCTGCAGTCTTGATGATGTTCTGAATTACTTCTTCAGGGACGGACTTTTGGCTGAAGTGGCGGACACTCCTCCGCTTATTCATTTCAGAATAAAACGACTCGCTCCGAGAAATGGATTCCTCTTCAGACAGCTCTTCATGTTCGTAAACAACAAAGTTTTCTTCACGCATGTTTGGAAGATACGTCTTTGCGAGTGAATTCAAAAAAACGTCAGTACCTTTTCTTTGCTCTTAACCTAAATTGTGTCGGATCTGCTTCAAAAACTCAGAGGCGTAAACGAAATCATTCAGCTCTTGGTTCTCTGTTTTGAGGATATCGTTTCGTGTTCCTTTCCACCAAATGGTGCCTTTATTCACAAAATTGATGTTATCGCCAATTTCGATCACGGAGTTCATATCGTGACTCACAACAACGGTAGTAATGTCGTATTCGACTGTAATTTCACGAATGAGGTTATCAATGATGATGGACGTTTGAGGATCGAGTCCCGAGTTGGGCTCATCACAAAACAAATACTTTGGCCTCATGGCAATGGCTCGCGCAATTCCCACCCGCTTTTGCATCCCTCCACTGATCTCTGAGGGGAACTTGTTGTGGGCAGCTTCAAGTTGAACTCGCTTCAGACAAAAATTAGCGCGTTCTTTCATTTCCTCTTTGCTCATGTTTCCAAACATGGTGAGCGGAAACATCACATTTTCAAGGACCGTAAGGCTATCAAATAGCGCACTACCTTGAAAAAGCATCCCGATTTCCTGACGAATGGCCTTTCGCTCTCCACGATTCATGGAAGTAAACTCCCGACCATCATAAAGAATGCTTCCCGAGCTTACTTCAAACAAGCCAACGATGCACTTGGTCAACACCGATTTACCCGACCCGCTTCGCCCAATGATGAAATTTACCTTCCCTGGGTCGAATGTTGCGTTTACTTCGTGCAAAACTTGCTGACCGTTGAAGGACTTGAAGAGGTCTTTAACTTCGATCATACCAGCAAGAGTTGAGTGATGATGTAATTGGTCACCATAATCAGAACAATGCTGTACACCACTGCTTGCGTACTTGATTTACCCACCTCGAGCGCTCCACCTTTGGTATAGTAACCATGATATGCACTCACGCTTGTAATGATGAAGGCAAACACGAGGGTTTTTATAATGGCGTAGATCACTTGAAAAGGACGGAAGTCATACTGAATGCCTACTTCATAGTCCGCATAACCAACAACACCCGCGAGTTCTCCAACCACTGCTCCAGCTCCAATCCCTAGAAACATTGAAATCACAACTAAGAAGGGAAAGATGAACAAGGCTGCAACAATTTTTGGAAGAATAAGGTAGCCCGCAGAATTGACACCCATAATGTCCAAAGCGTCAATTTCTTCCTTGATGCGCATAGTTCCAATTTCTGAAGCGATGTTGGAGCCCACTTTTCCAGCCATGATCACAGGGATGATGGTAGGACAGAACTCAAGGATCAGCGTTTGCCGAACGGTAAAACCGATGGTGTAAGCGGGGATCCAGCCTGAATCAATATTGGCCGCGGTCTGGATACAAATGACTGCCCCCATGAAAAGCGACAAGAGCGAAATGATCCCGACACTTTGCACTCCAATCTTGTCCACCTCATGAACAATCTGCTTCCAGTAAATGGAAAAGCGCTCAGGGCGGCGAAACGCATTGAAGACCAATTCAAAATATCTTCCGGTATGATAAAATAGTTGCATAACAGGGCTAAATTAAGTCAATGCTTGTAGCTCTGCAGGTGGTTTCGGAATAATTTTTAATACTCCTCGTTTAATTATTAATTTTCCATCTCCAAAAAACACTTATGCAACGTTCCAATACCACTCGTTTTCTTCTTCTTTTTGTTGTGATAGCACTGCTCAGTTCGTGCAGTATTTTCCGCAAAAAAAACAGGTGCAATACTTGTCCGGTTTGGAAAGACAACGTTGAATTGAAGCAAGAACTTCCGCAATGAAGCCCCGATTGAACTTTAGGGATTTTGTTCCTGAGTCGTCCATTCCCTTGCTCGATACCATGATGGAGGGAGAACCCGTAGCGTTAAAAATCAGCCGATCAAGGCAAAGCAAATGGGGAGATTTCAGAGCTCCGCACGGTGCTTATAAACTTTCTCGAATTAGTGTGAACGGTGATTTAAGCAAAGAAGCTTTTTTACTCACTTTGGTGCATGAATGGGCGCATTACAAACTCTGGAAAGAAAGGTACAGAGGCGCTCCGCATGGGGATGCTTGGAAAAGATGTTTTGCTGAATTGATGTCTCCTTTTCTGAATGAAAGCCATTTTTCAGCGACCGTACTTCCCTTATTGAAACGTTATTTCCAAAACCCGAGTGCGGCCATTAGTTCTTCCCCCGAACTCTATGAAGCCTTGCTTGGCAAAAAAGGGGATGATGGTCTGAAGAAGTTGAATGAACTAGAAGTGGGAAGCAGGTTTACATTTCGTGCGAAGACCTATGAACGAGGAGCTTTGAGAAGAACCCGCATTCTTTGCCTGCGATTGGACAATAAAAAACAGTACCTCTTTATGGCCAATACGCCCGTGCAAAGTAGTTGATGAGCCAAATATCCACATCGAAATTTGTACTTTTGCCGCTGTAAACCAAGCCCATTAACTCCATTGAACAAGACTCAATCGCCCACAGACCTTCAAAATTTGCCCGTTTCAGATATGGCCGAAGCCCTCGTTGGTTCCGAGATCATTAAACTGGCTGGTGAAATCAAAGCGCGAATTGCACAAGGTGAATCGATTTTCAACCTCACCATTGGCGATTTCGATCCAGCGATTTTCCCGATTCCAAAAGAACTTTTGGAAGGCATTCTCGCCAAATACAAGGCGCAGCACACCAATTATCCGGCGGCCAATGGAATGCAAGAGCTGCGCGAGGCAGTTTCCGCTTTTATCGAAAAACGCCAAGGCTTAAAATACAGTGCAAATGAGGTTTTGATTGCAGGAGGTGCTCGTCCACTCATCTATGCTGCATATCAAGCTCTGGTAGATCCAAAAGATAAGGTTGTATTTCCCGTTCCATCGTGGAACAACAATCACTACAGTCATTTGAGTGGAGCCCATGCCGAATTGATCATGACCGGGCCCGAAACCCACTTTATGCCCAAGGCAGAACAGCTCACCACGGCTTTGAAAGATGCGCGTTTACTGGCCCTGTGTTCTCCCCTAAACCCAACAGGAACCGTGTTTTCGAAAGAACAATTACTGGGCATTTGTGAGCTTGTTTTGAAAATCAACCAAGAACGTTTGCAGCAGGGGGAAAAACCGCTCTACTTGCTCTTTGATCAGATTTATTGGCAGTTGACTTTGGGAGAAACCAAGCATTATGACCCTGTTTCCTTAATGCCTGAGCTCCGACCATATACCGTTTACATTGACGGACTTTCTAAGGCTTTTGCCGCTACCGGTGTTCGCGTTGGATGGGCGATGGGTCCGGAAAAAATCATGAGCAAGATGAAATCCATTTTGGGTCATGTTGGCGCATGGTCGCCCAAAGCAGAGCAGCTCGCCACGGCCGAATTTTTGGGAATGGATGATGCCGTTGATGCCTACCTCACCAGTATTAAATCTCGTGTATCTCAGCGCTTGAACGATTTCTATGAAGGTTTTCAATCCCTCAAGTCGGAAGGACACCAAGTAGATGCCATCGCTCCACAAGCCGCGATTTATCTTACTGCCCAATTGAACTTGATTGGCAAAAGGACAGAAAACGGACAAGTCTTGGAAAACACAGCCGAAGTGACCGACTACGTTCTTCGTGAAGCCGGACTGGCCATTGTGCCGTTTTATGCTTTTGGAGCAGAGCGCAGCTCAACTTGGTTTAGAATTTCCGTTGGAACAGCAAAAGACAAAGATGCACATGCAGTGACTGCTCGTTTGAGAACAGCGCTTGAAAAACTCAGCTAAAAAATGGCTCAAGAAAAAAATTATTGTGTAATCATGGCAGGCGGCATTGGTAGTCGCTTTTGGCCCATGAGCAAAAGCGCCTTTCCGAAGCAGTTTCACGACATTCTCGGCACGGGAAAATCCTTGCTTCAAATGACCTTTGACCGCATGTGCAACATTGCCCCTGCGCGAAACATCCTCATTGTTACCAACAAGCAGTACAAAGACCTCGTACTAGAGCAACTTCCAGAGATTATGGAAGATCAAGTGTTGTGTGAGCCTTTTATGCGCAACACCGCTCCGTGCATTGAATATGCCAACCATCACATTGCAAGCAAGTGTAAGGATGCCAATATTGTGGTTGCGCCTTCCGATCACCTCATCGTAAATGAAGCTGAGTTTGTAGATACCCTTCAGCTTGCCATTGAGCGCGCAGAGGAGAACGATCGTTTGTTGACCCTCGGAATCAAGCCAAGCCGACCTGATACTGGGTATGGCTACATTCAATTTGAGGACAGCGATGAAGGCATCAACCCGAAAATCAAAAGAGTGCGCACCTTCACTGAAAAACCCAACAAGGAGCTGGCAGAACAGTTTATCGAGTCTGGAGACTTCTATTGGAATAGCGGAATCTTCATTTGGTCGCTCAACAGCATTCAAAAGGCATTTCAAGAGCATTTGCCAGATATGTCAAGTACCTTTTCTCAGGAAAATGCTGCATTTGGAACTCCCGACGAAAACGCTGCGGTTGAACGAATTTATGCTGTTTGTGAGAACATTAGTATTGATTATGGCATCATGGAAAAGGCCAAAAATGTGGACGTGGTTTTGAGTGATTTTGGTTGGAGCGATCTTGGAACTTGGGGCTCTTTGGCGCAACAAATCGAGCAAGACGACTTAAAGAATGCCATCGTGAGCGAACAAGTACTCTGCTACCAAAGCGAAGGGAACATCATCCACAGTCCGAAAGACAAGCTGGTCGTACTTCAGGGAATTGACAATTGCATTGTGGTGGATACCGGCGATGTATTGATGATTTGCAAAAAGGATGACGAACAGCGAATCAAGAATATTGTGACGGATTTGAAGTCGAGAAAGAGTCCGCACGTCTAAAAACGAAACGCGAAAAAAAGCCCCACCTTCCATGAAGAAAGTGGGGCTTTTTTGTTTTTTAAAGAGACTGAATTATTCTCCGATCATCTTTTTCGGGTCTACCCACTCATCATATTCTTCTTCAGTGAGGTAGGCCAAAGACAAAGCCGCTGCTTTGAGGGTTGTTCCCTCGGCATGTGCTTTACCAGCAATCTCTGCGGCTTTGTAGTATCCAATTTTGGTGTTGAGTGCTGTCACCAACATCAATGAGTTGTTCACAAGCTCGTCAATGCGCTGCTGATTGGCCTCAATTCCTGAAGCGCAATGTTCATCAAAGGAAACACAAGCATCTCCAAGGAGTTGTGCACTTTGAAGAATGTTGGCTGCCATCATGGGCTTGAATACATTCAATTCGTAATGGCCTTGGGTTCCTCCCACAGTAATTGCCACATCGTTCCCCATCACTTGAGCACAAACCATGGTTAAGGCCTCGCACTGTGTTGGGTTCACCTTACCGGGCATGATGCTTGAGCCTGGTTCATTGGCAGGGATGATGAGCTCACCGATTCCCGATCTTGGTCCGGAAGCCATCATTCTAACATCATTGGCAATTTTATTCAAGCTCACCGCCAATTGCTTCAAAGCACCGTGAGATTCCACAATGGCATCGTGGGCAGCAAGGGCTTCAAATTTATTGTGAGCGGTAATCAAAGGTAAATTGGTGAACTGAGCAATGTGTTTTGCCACCAGCTCGCTGTATCCTTTTGGTGTATTGATTCCTGTGCCCACAGCTGTTCCACCCAAAGCAAGCTCACTCAAGTGAGGAAGTGTATTTCGAAGTGCTGTTAAGCCGTGATTGAGCTGACTCACATAGCCTGAGAATTCCTGTCCCAAGGTCAATGGAGTTGCATCCATCAAGTGTGTTCTTCCAATCTTCACAACATCTTTAAGTTCCTCTGATTTTTTCTGAAGGGTATCTCTCAGTTGCTCAACACCAGGAATGGTTACCTCAACGATCTTTTTATAAGCAGCAATGTGCATCGCTGTTGGAAAAGTGTCATTGGAGCTTTGAGATTTGTTCACATCATCATTGGGGTGAATGGGCTTCTCACCAACACCCAAAACACCTCCGTTGAGCACATGGGCTCTGTGTGCAACCACTTCATTAACGTTCATGTTGCTTTGTGTTCCAGAACCGGTTTGCCAAATCACCAAAGGAAACTGGTCTGCCAATTTGCCTGCTGCAATTTCATCACACGCTTTTGCAATAAGGTCTCTCTTTTCTTCTGAAAGCACCCCCAATTCGCAGTTGGTGTAGGCCGCTGCCTTTTTGAGGTAAGCAAATGCCTCCACAATCTCTACGGGCATGGAAGCAGGTGCACCTATTTTAAAGTTGTTGCGTGATCGTTCTGTTTGTGCTCCCCAGTACTTGTCTGCAGGCACTTGGATTTCTCCAATGGTATCCTTTTCAATTCTAAAACTCATGTTATTCGAATAGTTGATTGATATTTTCTAGCGGACGAGCAATTACCGCTTGGTCGTTGCTCCAAATAATTGGTCGTTCAATGAGCACAGGGTTTTCGTGCATGATTTTCAACCACTCTTGGTCTGAATGCTCTTGTCCCTTAAAATTCTCCTTGAACAGTTTTTCTCCTTTTCTAAGCATGCCTTCTGCGGGAATACCAAGCGCTTTATGGACGTTGGTGAGATCTTCCAAAGAAGGCGCATCTTTCAAATAGAGCACCACCTCATGTGGAACTTTCTTTTCCTCCAAAAAGGCCAATACCTCTCTGCTCTTTCTGCACCGTGGATTATGAAATATTTTCATAGTTATTGTGATTTGCTCCGCTTCCTTGGGTCATCAAAAAGGCTTTGAGCATGTCTTCAATTTCCCCGTTCATAATTTGGTCTACGTTGCTTGTTTCAAAACCAGATCGATTGTCTTTCACCAGTTTATATGGCTGCATCACGTAAGATCGAATTTGAGATCCCCATTCAATTTTCTTCTTCCCGGCCTCTATTTCTGCACGGGCCTCGTTTTGTTTAGCCTGTTCCATTTCATAGAGTTGGGATTTCAGCAATTGCATGGCTTTTTCTTTGTTGCCGAGCTGAGAACGTGTTTCCGTGTTATCGATCACAATTCCCGTGGGCTTATGTCGAAGTCGAACCCCTGTTTCTACCTTATTCACGTTTTGTCCACCAGCACCTCCACTTCGGAACGTTTCCCAAGTGATATCGGCCGGATTAACATGAATCTCGATACTTTCATCCACCAACGGATAAACATACACTGAAACGAAAGAGGTGTGTCGGCGAGCATTGGAATCAAAAGGAGAAATTCTCACCAAACGGTGCACTCCATTTTCTCCCTTCAGCATACCAAAGGCAAAGTCGCCCGAAAACTCTAGGGTCACTTGCTTGATGCCTGCAACGTCCCCTTCTTGGAGTTCCAGTTCTGAAACTTTAAATCCGCTTTTTTCTCCATACATGATGTACATTCTCATGAGCATGGAGGCCCAGTCGCAACTCTCGGTTCCTCCGGCCCCTGAAGTGATCTGCATCACGGCATTGAGGCTATCTTCTGGAGAGGAGAGCATGTTTTTGAACTCGAGTTCTTCGATTTGTTTGAGTGTCTCGTCATATTGCGTTTGGAGTTCTGCTTGGTCTACATCTCCTTCTTTGAAAAATTCAAAGAGCACGTTGAGATCTTCGCAGGAAGATTGACAAGCTCCAAAAGCATCGGTCCAAACTTTGAGCGTTCGGATCTCCTTCATCATACGTTCTGCCTTCTTGGCATCGTTCCAGAAATCGGGATCTTGCGTGTGCTTTTCCTTCTCGCTGATGAGCATTAACTTGTGATCGACGTCAAAGGTACCCCCTTAACGCTTCCAAGCGCCCAACTAGTTGACTAATGTTGTCTGCTGTAATCATGGCCGCAAAGGTAATACAGAATTGACTTTGGACGAGAATTAAGACAAAATTCATAGGTTTGGTAAAAACTTAATTCAAATGGAGACCATTCTCGACCAAGACGCTTCCCGTTCTGCGGAACACAAAACACTTGAAGACCTGTGCAACGGGGACTACAAGATTGACCTCTCGAAATACATGAACAAGTCTTTCGAGATCTTCCAGAAGGAATGGGCCTTGTTTGGTGCCTATACCTTTGTGATGATTTTGATCTTCTTGGTGTCAATCATCACCATTATAGGCCCGGTTTTAATTGCTTTTCCGCTGGCTGCGGGCTATCACATCGCATGTCGGAAGATCCAAAACGGCGAAACACTTTCCTTTTCTGATTTCTTTGGTGGCTTCAGTAAGTTTGGAGACTTTGTGGTTTTGTCGCTTATTCAATTTGCCATTATTGTCGTTCCCTCGCTCGCCATGGGCATCTTTCCGGCCATTGCTGCTGAAATGGGTGGAGATGCAGGTGCCGTTTTGATGGTTTTTACTCTTTTCCTTCAGTTGATTTTCTATGTCTTGATCATGGCCTTCACTGTGCTTACCTATTTTAGCTTGCCGCTTATTCTTTATGGTGAACTTAGCCCAAGCCAAGCATTGAAATACTCCTTCCGCATTGCTAAGAAGAACTTTTGGTGGATCCTATTGGTGTCTCTATTGGCCGGAATATTCGCCCAAATTGGTGTCATCGCTTGTGGGATCGGACTCTTCTTTACCGCTGGTTTCACAGAGATTTTCCGATACTTAGCTTATGAAGATGTTTTCGGACTTGCATCTCGCAGAGCCGAAGCCGAATAAGGGCTTGAACGAATGAAGTCCATCAATCCTGCACTTATCCAAACGCGACTTGCCAAGTGGTGCTCGCTTCAAGACAGGGCCATTTCTCAAGCCAAGAAAAAACTCGCCGCGCATGAAATCTCGGAAGAGGAGCGGGAACGCATTTTATCATTCTTGCTTCGTGAGAAATACCTTGATGACCTTCGCTTTGCCCAATCTTATGTGAGAAGTAAGTTTGTTTACAAGCAATGGGGTGAAGTTAAAATCCGGCACCACCTCAAAGCACTTCACGTTGATGGAGCATTCATTGATCGAGCGTGCAGAGAAGAACTCCCTGAAGAAGCCAACTTGGAACGAATTGAAGCGCTCACCAAGAAGAAAGCCCAACAAACCAGCGATCCAGCGAAGGTGCTGCGATTTCTACTTCAGCGCGGATTCACCTATGGCCCGTCGTACGAAGCGGTTAAAAAATGGGTGAAATAAAGAGGAATGCTCCTGCGCAAAGCATCCACTACAGCTACAAAGAAACCTTTTACTTCGATTTAACGTTAATGCCCAAAGAAAGGCCGATTAAATATTCTTAATTTTGCCTCAATATACATTGTGTACCAATGACAAAGACGGAAATTACTGCGCAGATTGCGCAATTGCTGCAGACAGATGACATCACTTCAATCAAAAGCGAGGTGAGAGATCTGCTGGCCAACTTCAAAGCTGAAGTGGCGAAAGAAAAACAACTTCAATTGGAAGCCTGGAATGCTGAAGAACACGAAGAAGGTGAAGATTTCAACTATACCCCAGCGGAGGAAGATGCCGCCATGGACGAGTTGATGCAATCTTACCGAGAGCGCGTTAAAGAGCACGGGAAGAAAATTGCGGAAGAACAAGCCAACAACCTTAAAAACAAAGAGAGCATCCTCAAGGAGCTTGAAGCGCTTTTGAAGGAAGAGGAGAACATTGGTAAAATGTTTGGCGTGTTTAACGAGCTGAAGGAAAAATGGGACGCCATTGGCAACATTCCGGGAGACAAGTACAAAGAGGTTTCCGACCGCTACCAGCAGCTTCGTGAAGAGTTCTTCTACAACATCAACATCTACAAAGAGCTTCAGGAAAACGACCTGAAAATCAACGATAAAAAGAAACAAGACCTCATCGAAAAAGCCAAAGAAGCCGTTTCGCTTGAGAACTTGAAGGAAATGGAGATCTTGCTTCGTTCCTGTCAAAAGGAGTGGATGGAGATTGGTCCATCACCCCGAGAAACCTACCAAGCCGTTGGAGATGAATTCTTCAACACGTGCAGAGAAGGTTTCAGGAAAATTCAAACCCACTACGATGCGATCCATGCTGAACAAGACCAAAATCTTGAGAAGAAAAAAGCCATGGTGGAGCACGTTCGCGGTATTGTTTCCCTAGAAATTAGCAATCACGCAACTTGGAGTAAGAAAACCGAAGAGATGATTGCTGCACAAAGCCAATGGAAAGAAATTGGTTTTGCTCGCAAGAAAGACAACGAAGAAGTTTGGCAGGAATTCCGAGGACTTTGTGATCTCTTTTTTGAAAAAAAACAACAGTTCTACACAGCGAGAAAAGCAGAACAAAAGCTCAATCGCGACAAAAAAGAACTCCTCATTCAAAAAGCGGAAGGAATCAAAGACAGCACCGACTGGAAAGCAACCGGCGATGCCTTGATCAAGCTACAGGGTGAATGGAAAGGAGTTGGTCCTGCTGCCCAAGGCGATGAACAAAGACTTTGGTCCAGATTCAGAGCTGCTTGTGATCAATTCTTTAATGCCAAAAAAGAGCATTTTGCTGGTAAAGACGATGAGCAAAAAGAGAATCTTCGCATGAAGAAAGACCTCATCGAGCAAATTGGTGCTTATGAACTCACTGGAAACAGAGGGAATGATTTAGCCGCCTTGAAGCAGTTCTCGGCCAGTTGGAAAGACATCGGTTTCATCCCTAAAAAGCACCTCGACTCCACCTGGGCAGCCTACAAGGAAGTGTTGGACGCGAAATACGCCCTCTTGAAAGCAAACCAATCTGAAAGATCGGTTGAAGCCTACCGAGAGCGTGTTGCGGATCTCAGCAATGCTGACGATGCGAACCGAGTGTTGAAGAAAGAACAGTATCTCTTGCGCGACAAAATCGATCGTTTGAAACAACGCGTAATTCAATACGAGAACAACATGGGCTTTTTCTCTGGGAAAGGAGCGGAAGCCATGAAGAAGGACATCGAACGCAAAGTGGACGATGCTAAAAAAGAGATTGAAGAAATCAAAGAGAAGCTTAGAATTCTGAGAAACGACGAATAAGGGTTTTTTAGATTACACCTAATTGTGCTGGAGCCGGCTTTACTTTTGTGCCTACCGCAGGTAGACTGAAGGTAAATACGGCTCCTTTGTTTTCCTCTCCCAAGGCATTGACTTTTCCTCCGTGTCGGGAAACGATCCTCTGGACGATTGCCAAACCTACTCCGGTACCTTGGAAATCTTCCTGTGGATGGAGCCGCTGAAACACACCGAAAAGCTTCTCGGCATAAGCCATATTGAAACCAACTCCGTTGTCTTCAATTTCGAAGTGAATCATTCCATCTAACTCTTGACCACGAACTCGAATAAGTGCATGCTCTCTCTTGCTGGTAAATTTGATCGCATTCCACAAAAAGTTAACAAACACCTGACGCACCAACTGAGCATCTCCTTGGCAAATGGGCAAATCTCCCATGATTAGCTCTACAGAACGGTTGGGGACCTGCATCTTCAGCTCTTCAAAAACATCCGTCACCAATTCTTTGGAGTCGATGTCGGTGAAGTTGAGGGTTTTGGTTCCTGTTCTTGAGAAGTTGAGGAGCGCATCAATAAGTTTAGACATCTGTTTCGCTCCTTTTTGAACGATTCCCAGATACCTTTTAGCCTCATCGTCCAATTGATCCGCGTAGTCTTCCACGAGCACATCAGAGAAATTATTGATTGCCCGTAATGGGGCTCGTAAATCGTGTGAAATCGAATAACTGAAACTCTCCAAGTCGTTGATCGCATCCCTCATTTTAGACGTTCGCTCAACCACCATTTCTTCCAGGTTATCGTTCAGTACTTTCAGTCGCTTTTGAGCAGATGCACGTTCAAGTGCTGATTCAAAATTTCGAACCACGGTTTTGAGGCCATTCACCTCAAATGCTTGAAACGCATTATCATCGGAAAATCGAGCAATAATCACTAAAGCTTCAAGTTCACCATTTTTCAAAATAGGCGCCATCACAGCCGCATTCGATTGTTCGCATAAAAATCTTGGCTTACGTTCTCCCGAATTTTTGTCATACACCACAACATCTCCTGAGACTAGAACTGAAAGCAAATCTGGTTCTGATTGGAGCTCCATGAACCCGTGCATGATTTCACAGTTCTCATCCTTTGACCAAATATTGGAGAGTTGATAGGTATACCCGTCTCCATGATTTGTGAGACTAAGATAGGATAGCCGGTCGCTTTCAAGTGCTGGTCCGATATGTTCGATCACTTGCTGTACTCCAAGGCTGTATGACTCTTCCGCTAAAAGCATCGCCGATGAATCCGCAATTGCAGACAGCATTTTCGACTGCTTTTTCACTTCCTCTTCTTTGTTCTTCAGCGCAGTAATATTTACCGTGCTGACGAGCAACCTCGAATAGGAAAAATCCGTTGCCAGAAAACGAACACGCTTCAGTGTTTTTAATCGGGTCCCTTTTACTGTGAAAAAGTCAACCTCGTGCTGCATATTGTCTTTTCCATCCCAAATAGCAATCAATAAATTATTGAAATACTCCGGGATCTGCTCTGTATAAAGCAGGGAAATGTTTTCTGAAAATTCTTTAATATCTGCACACTCATACAAACGCAATGCCTCTGGGTTGAGTGCTTTTAGTTTCAGCATAGCTCGAAACTCCATGATGTTTCCACCATGCACAAGCGGTGTAACTCCAGGATGCTCCGTACCTGAATCTTTTTGATCCATCACATACTGATGCATGACGGAATAATCATACTCACCAATGGCAACACCTACAGACTCAAATGTGGTTCGGTATTTCTTTTCCGATGCGCGAAGAATGTCTTGATACTTCTTTCGTTCAATGGAATAAATAATGGATTTTTCGAGCAGGTTTGCGTCAAACTCCCCCTTCACCAAGTAATCTTGTGCACCTTGTTTTACAATGTCAACAGCAATATTTCTATCGCTCAAACCAGAAAGTACAACGATTGGTGGAGCTACTTCCAGACTGTCCTGAACCAATTTAAAGGTGTCTTGTCCAAAACTGTCGGGTAAAAACAAATCGAGGAACACGATATCGTATTCCTTCCCTCCCTGACTGTCTTGGATCATATTCAGGGCCTTTGCTATGCAATCGGCATGATCAACCTGAATGAAAAAGCCACGTATTTGTCCCAGCACTTCACGTATAATGATGAAGTCTTGAAGGTTGTCTTCAACCACCAGAATTTTTACTTTGAGACTGCTCATAGCTGTGCCTTGGGTAGGGTAAAGTGGATGTTAAAATTCTTTTGCTCTTCCGACCACATTTCACCACCATTGTTCTCAACAATGGCTCGTGCGAGGGTGAGACCAATCCCGATGTGTTGCTCTCTCTTGTTTCCTCGGGCAAAGACATCGAAAATCTGACTTAAAGTTATCGTTTTTAAGCGATCATTCTCTGCCTCACAAACAAATTCTACGAAGTCTCCTTGATCTCTACCAATGATGGTATAACGTTTCACCCCCTCTGAAGCGTGATCCAAAACATTTTGGATCAAAACCTTAAACACTGTAATTAACTGTTCTTCAATGGCAAGAACGGGACTGGAACAATCAAACTCGAGCAGAATATCTCTCGCTTCTAATTCAGCCTGATACATGCTATTTACCTCAACGAGTAAGGACGATGGAAAAACCTCAGCAGGCTGGTCTGTAGATCTCGATACCCGAGATAAATCGACCAAAGCAGAAATCATCTTCGTCATTTGATTGGCGTTGTCCAAAGCCATGGAAAGGTAATCGGTATCCATGTCAGTCACAACAGCATTTTGAGGCCTGCTCTGCGCAAGTTTGATGAACGAACTAACCATGCGTAAGGGTTCATTCAAATCGTGCGAGATGGCATAAACGAAACGGTCAAGGTCCGTCTTGGGGGGATTTAATTTTGGCTTTTGTGTGGCCATTTCTTTGAGCTCAGGCATTTTCTGATAAAACTTCGTCAATAATCATCGGCAATTCTGCAAATTGCTTGTTCTTGCTGATACAGCGCTTCACTCCCTCCGAAAGGGCTAGCTTAACCGTGTATTCATCGTTCGAATTCGATAAAAAGACCACCGGAACCCGAATCCTTAAGCTCGCCATGAGTTTGATAAAATCAAAACCATCAATCGTGGGCATGGAAATATCGAGCAAAATCAAATCAATGCCATCCCCAGTTAACACCGAAATTGCTTCGGAAGTATTTAGAGAGGTTTCAACATCAAAGCCATGCTGATCCAACAGCATCTTTGTCATTTTTAAAGTGACAATCTCATCATCTATCAACAATAGCCTTTTCTTCATATTCTTATAGTCAGGAATACGAAATTACAGGTAAACACATCATCTCTTGGTAAGGACGTCTCCCACAAGAATGTAGGAATTCTCTTACAAATCCATATCTTGTCAACACATAAAATTCTAGCCATGTTTCGATCTCTCCAAGCATCTTTTCTATTCATCCTTGCATTATCGCCTGCCATATCTTTCGCTCAGATCATGAATGTAGAGTTACTCTCCTCATACACCATTGAAGAAGTGAACGAAATTATTGATGACTTTGGGGTTCCCGAGAACACGCTTCAGATCACCAGCGGTGTAAACTATTATCGGGTGGAATACATGACCCTTCACCCCAATGGAGACTCCGTGCTCGTATCTGGAGCAATTGCTGTTCCTAGCGAAGCTCCTTCATGTCCGAAACCCATTGCATCCTATCAACATGGAACAACGACGGTGCGAACAGAAGTACCCTCTTTTGAAAATACAGAAGGGCTGTTGGGGGTGATGTATGCTGGTGCTGGATATGTGGTGACGCTTCCCGATTTTATTGGTTTGGGTGTTTCTGAACTCTTTCATTTGTATGTACACGCTGAATCACAAGCAAGCACGAGTCTGGATTTGATTCGATTGGCATCTGGGGAACTTCAAGACGAGTTGAATTATGTTTGGAGTGATGAGCTTTTCCTTTTTGGATATTCTCAAGGTGGGCACGCTACCATGGCCTTGCACAAGATGATTGAAGAAGATTTTCCTGATGAATTTAACGTAACGGCCAGCGCCCCAATGAGCGGCCCATATGACATCTCTGGAACGCAAACCAACATGATCATCGCAGACGAGCCTTTTTCGTTTTCAGGCTTTCTTCCATACGTTACCATGGCCTATCAAGCCGCTTATGGCAACGTGTACACGGATTTGGACGAAATCTTCATTGAACCTTACGCTTCCGAACTCCCTGAACTTTTTGATGGAACGAATAACATTGCTTACATCTCTTCACAATTGCCTGCCATCCCAAATGAAATGTTGCGTGAAGACTTCTTCGAGGCGTTTCAGAACGATCCCAACCATCCCTTAAGACTGGTTTTGGCAGACAATGATGTTTATGACTGGGCGCCCATTGCACCAACCACCATGTACTACTGCACAGAAGATGAGCAGGTTGATTATAATAATTCTTTAGTGGCCTTAGAAGCCATGCTCGCCAACGGAGCGCAAAATGTGGAAGCGTTGAATGGAGGTCCGTTTGACCATGGTGGCTGTGCTCCTCTTGCTTTTTTGGGAGGCTATTTTTTCTTTGAAGAATACAGAACCAGTCCGTTTTCTCTCGAATATGAAGTAACTGTAAGCGATGCAAGTAGCGGCGATGCAAGTGATGGAATGTTGGAATTCGTTCTTTTGAATGGCCAAGAATTGTACACCTTGGATTGGAGTACGGGGGAAGATGGCCCAATCATCGAAGGTTTGAGTCCTGGAGAATATTCTTTGAACCTTACCGATGCAATGGGTTGTTCATCTACGAATACCTATACTGTTTCTTTTATTGGAGATGTATTTGAAGAAGCGCTTCTTTGGAACCTTTACCCCAATCCAAGCAACGGACACATCAACATCGATTGGCCCTTTGAAGCCGGTAGCTTTGATGTAAGAAATGCTCAAGGGCAATTGGTTCAAAAAGGCCAAATCAAAACCGGTTTAAACACGCTCTCTTGTGAAGGCTTGAAGGATGGAATCTACACCGTTGAAATTACGACCAAGCAAGCTTCGTATTCGAGAAGGGTCATGATCATTCGTTAGACTTATTCCTCGAATTTAATTGTAACCGCTTCGTTTTTCTTCTTTGAGTTCGATGATCTCTTTTTCGAGGTGTTCGATGTAGCGCTGCACATATTCATTGCTCGAAAACTGCATGTTTTCTGCCTTTGCTCCCGTCCCTTGAACATATTTGTTTTGGTGGATATTGAAAACTTGAGACTGTTCAACATCGAATAAAACTGCTGGCTTCACAGAAAGCAAGTGGGCAATTTGCTCCACCCTTGAAACGCTTACATCTACTGATCCGCGCTCCACTTTGCTGTAACCACTGGTGCTCATCTCTAAGGCAAGCGCCATTTCTTCTTGAGACATCCCACGCTCCTCTCGAAAGCGTTTTATGTTTTTACTGATGATCGATTTGAGCTGAGTGTGTGGCATGGAATAGAAGTATTCATTGAAGAACACAAGTTACACCAGATCAATCAAAAAAGCCATCTCATCCACAAAGTCAAAAGGGGCATTCACAAAGTTTCTCGCTTAAATTTCAGCCACAAGTCTTCCTGTGGTTTTTCCTTCTAGGATCAAATCCATTTGCTTAGGAATCTCTTCAAGGGAAACAAAATGTGCAATTTCATCCAAGTGATCGGGCTTCCATTCATTGGCCAATTTTTCCCAAACATGCGTGCGGATTTTCATGGGTGTTTCTGCACTATCCACCCCCAAAAGGTTCACACCATTCAGAATAAAGGGGTAGATGGTCATGGCAAAATCAGGACGGTCTACCAATCCTATGCTCGCCACTGAGCCGTTCCTTCCACATTTCTTTAAAAGCGTAACCAGGGTATTGCCGCCAACATTATCAATTGCTCCTGCCCATTCAGAGCGCAGAAGGGGTCGACCACTATCATCATTCACAGCTGATCTATCCATTACTTCGCTTGCACCTATGGACTCTAGGTATTCCTTGGCTTCCTGCTTTCCACTTGATGCGAGTGCTTCGTATCCTGCCTTTTTGAGAATGGCCAAAGCCATGGAGCCCACTCCTCCGCTGGCTCCCGTGACCATGATGGGACCCATTTCTGGATGTTGTCCGTTATTCTCCATCTTATAAAGTGCCAAAGCAGCCGTATATCCAGCAGTACCAATAACCATAGCGTTTTTGAGCGACAAACCTTTGGGCAGTGGAAGCACCCAAGAAGCAGGTACTGAAATGAGTTCAGCAAAAGCCCCTTTGGTATTCATCCCCAAATCATAACTCGTGCAAATCACTTCATCGCCCGGCTTGAACTTTCCAGTTTTGTCTTTTTGCACCACTCCACAAGCGTCTACGCCAGGTGTGTGCGGGTAATTTCGTGTGATTCCTTTGTGTCCAGAAGCAGACAGGGCATCTTTATAATTCAAGGCCGCATATTTCACCTGAATGATGACATCATGATCGGGAAGGAAACCCATTCCCTGCTCCTCGATGCTCTTTTCAAATTTACCTTCTTCGATTTCACGCACCACTAAAGCGCGGTAGAGATTATTTTTCATGATCTTGGTTTATAGCGTGGAATTCATAGCCCTCCTCTTTCAGGTCTTTCAAGACCATCGGCAATGCTTCCAGCATGATTTTAGCCGCTTTTTCACTGTCATGGAACACCACGATGGATCCCGGCTCTACTTGTTGAACAACGTTTTGATGACATTGGCTCACACTCACTTTTGGGTCAAAGTCCCCACTCAACACATCCCACATCACAATGGTACTGCGCTTTCTCAAGCATTGAATTTGGCTTTTGGTGATTCTTCCATATGGCGGACGAAACAATCTTGAATCAACAACCTTAGCGCAATTCAAATAACTTCTGGCATATTGAAAAGTGTTGGTCTTCCAACCATTCAAGTGCTGGTCTGTATGATTTCCAATTGAGTGTCCTGCAAGAACCATCTCTTCCAAAACCTTGGGGTATTTCCTCGCGTTTTCACCCACACAAAAGAAAGTAGCCAAAGCATCATAGTCTTTCAACAAAGCGAGTACCTCTCGGGTAATCTGCGGATGGGGTCCATCATCAAAAGTGAGAAAAACCCGCTTTTCGGTAGTGTTTACCGTCCAAAGCAAATCCTTTCCAAAAGGTTGAACAATCTTGGGTGTTTTGGTGAAATACACACCGCAAGATACAATGGCTGCAGCAGAAATGTTTAGTTTTGAGATTGAAATATGAAAGCAGCAGTACTCGTCAAAAACGGAAAAGCTTCGGAGGCATTTCAGGTGCAAGAAATCGAAGATGTTCAAGCAAAAGAAGGACAAGTTTTGGTCAAAAGTGAAGCCTTTGGTCTCAACTTCGCAGATGTGATGGCTCGGAACGGACTCTATCGCGAAGCGCCACCACTTCCCAGCGTTTTGGGATATGATTTTGTTGGAAGGGTTGTTGGTGTTGGCTCTCCAGAATTGAACCATTGGATGGGAAAACGGGTGGCAGGACTATCGCGCTTTGGTGCTTATGCCGCTTTGATTGCAACTCAAAGCGATGGTATTGTGGAAATCAGTGAAGATCTTGATGCAGCTAAGGCAACAGCACTCGGCACACAGTACGCCACCGCCTACCACGCTGCCTTTCAACTCACCCAGCTTCAAGCGGGAGATCGTGTGCTCATTCACGCTGCTGCCGGTGGAGTGGGAACAGCTCTTGTTCAACTCGCACTTTGGAAGGGCTGCACCATCTTCGCCACTGCTGGAAGTGATGAAAAAATTGCCTCCCTCAAAAAAGCAGGCGTTCATCACCCCATCAACTACCGAAAACACGATTATGAAAAAGAGGTTTCGCGTCTTTTAGCAGGAAAGCGATTGGACCTCACCTTTAACCCCATTGCCGGGAGCACCTTCAAAAAAGACCTTCGTTTATTGGGGTCATCAGGTAGGATGGTCTTGTTTGGAGCTGCAGAGCGCTCAGGAAAAAAGGGAGGAAAATGGGCTACGTTGCGATTCCTTTGGAGCATGGGGCTCCTCATGCCCATATTGTTGATGGCCAAAAGTAGGTCCATCCTGGGGGTGAACATGCTGAAGGTAGCAGATCATCGCCCAGAACGAATTGGAAGCGCACTTCGCGACCTCGTTGAATTGCTCGACCAGGGCATCATTGACCCTAAAGTGGGTGAAATTGTCGGAATTGGAGATCTCGCAAGGGCTCATGACGATTTGGAACACCGCAGAACCGAAGGCAAAATTGCCGTGAAGTGGTGAGCAAAGTTTGTGCATGACTTACTGCGTTCTTTTGTCTAATTTTACGCAAAATTAGAAAGCCAAAGCACCATGGAATACGATTTTTCTGCCATCGAAAAGAAATGGCAAAAAAAGTGGAAAGAAGCGCAAACTTACCGTGTTGAAGAAGATCCCTCCAAAGAAAAATACTACGTTCTCGACATGTTCCCCTATCCTTCAGGGGCTGGATTGCACGTTGGTCACCCTCTAGGCTACATTGCCAGCGATATTTTTGCCCGCTACAAGACCCACCTTGGCTTCAACGTGCTTCACCCCATGGGCTACGATAGCTTTGGTCTTCCTGCAGAACAATACGCCATTCAAACCGGGCAACACCCGGCAATCACCACCGAAAACAACATCCAACGCTACCGTGAGCAGCTCGATCAAATTGGATTTAGTTTTGATTGGAGCAGAGAAGTAAGAACCAGCGACCCTGCTTACTACAAATGGACCCAGTGGATTTTTGCTCAAATATTTGACTCTTGGTACAACCTCGAAACCAATAAAGCAGAGCCCATTTCAAGCCTCATTGAAAAACTCGAAAGCAACGGAACTTACAACGTTGAAGCAGCTTGTGAAGACCATTGGTGGAAAGCACTCAAAGCTGAAGATTTCCCGCATTTCGGTGAGCATTTCGAGGGAGAACTTACCGCAAGTGATTGGAACAGCTTCACTCCAAAGCAACAAGAATTGGTGTTGATGCACTTCCGCTTGGCTTACTTGGCGGATTCATGGGTAAATTGGTGTCCGGAACTCGGAACCGTGTTGGCCAATGACGAAATTAAAGACGGTGTTTCTGAGCGTGGAGGACACCCCGTAGAACGCAAATTGATGCGTCAATGGAGCATGCGTATTTCAGCCTATGCAGACCGATTGATTCAAGATTTGGACGGCATCGATTGGAGCGAGTCCATCAAAGAAATTCAACGTAACTGGATTGGTAAATCAACCGGTGCACGGGTAATCTTCCAAGTACAAGATGCAGATGCGAGCATTGAAGTATTTACTACTCGTCCGGACACCATCTTCGGTGCTACCTTCATGGTGTTGGCCCCTGAGCACGAGCTCGTTGAACAGATTACTACCGCTGAGTATAAAGAAGACATCGATGCCTACGTGCACAATGCATCCTTGAAAACGGAGCGCGATCGTCAAAGCGATGTAAAAAATATTTCTGGAGCCTTCACTGGAGCTTATGCTATCCATCCATTCAACGGAAAACAAATCCCAATTTGGATTGGAGAATACGTGCTCGCTTCTTATGGAACTGGGGCTGTGATGGCCGTTCCAGCTGGTGATCAACGCGATTTTGATTTTGCGAATCATTTCGGAATCCCCATCATCAACGTATTTGAAGGAGCAGACCTCAGTGAAGCCGCGACTACAGATAAAAATCATCCTCTTCAAAACAGTGAATTCTTGAATGGGAAATCCGGACAAGAAGCCATCAATGACGCCATTCTAGCCATGGAGCAAGCTGGATTTGGCCAAGGAAAAACCAATTTCCGTTTGCGCGATGCTGTGTTTAGCAGACAGCGTTACTGGGGAGAACCCTTCCCAATTTATTACGAAGACGGACAAGCACGTTTGGTTCCTGAAGGAAGTCTTGTGAGCTTACCGGAAGTAGATAAATACCTTCCAACAGCAGATGGTGAACCACCACTCGCAAGAGCAAAGAAAGAAGATTGGCCCGTGTTCTTCGGCGAACAAATGGAGCACAACACCATGCCGGGTTGGGCAGGGTCGAGCTGGTATTTCCTTCGCTACATGGATCCCAACAACGACGAATGCTTCGCTGATAGATCTAAAATCGACTACTGGAAACAAGTTGACTTGTACATTGGTGGTGCAGAACATGCTACCGGACACTTGCTCTATGCTCGTTTCTGGACCAAGTTTCTCTACGATCGTGGATACCTTCCCTTCCACGAGCCTTTTGCAAAAATGATCAACCAAGGGATGATTCTTGGTCGCTCAAGCTTGGTTTATCGCCTTCAAGTTAAAACCCAAGAAAAGGGATTGAACAAAGACGCTTCTTCAGGCTTCTACCTCTCCAATGATCTCCGTGAGGTACTTGAAAAAGAAAGTAAAGAATGGGGAGTAGCTGAACTCATCTCAGCGCTAGAAAAGCATGAAGCCCAGATCAACTTAGAAGCATTGAAAGATCGACTTGAAAAGCTGGAAGATGGTGGAGATGCTCGAGTATGGTTTTCTCGTCAGCATGTGCTCATTGACCATGTAGACAACGACCTATTGAACTTGGAAAGCATTCGAAGCTGGCAGCCAGAATTTGCAACGGCTCAGTTCATTTTAAATGGCAAAGGAGAGTTCACTTGTGCCTACGAAATCGATAAAATGTCGAAACGCTGGTACAATGTTGTAAATCCCGATGACCTTTGCGAGCATTACGGAGCAGACACTTTGCGTTTGTATGAAATGTTTTTGGGGCCATTGGAACAGAGTAAACCTTGGGACACGAAAGGAATCAACGGAGTGCACAACTTCTTGAGGAAGTTCTGGCGTCTTTTCCACAGTCAAGAAAACACCTTCATTGTGAGTGATGAAACGCCGTCAAAAGACGAATTGAAAGTGCTTCATAAAACCATTAAAAAGGTGAGTGATGACCTCAATCGCGGTTCTTGGAATACGGTGGTATCAGCCATGATGATTGCCACCAACGAACTCACCGATCTCAAGTGCAACAAACGGGAAGTTTTGGAAGGATTGTGTGTATTGCTCTCTCCTTATGCTCCTCACATGGCGGAAGAGTTGTGGAATAAACTTGGTCACGAAACCAGTGTAAGCAAAGCGGCTTGGCCAACTTTTGACCCCTCCATTTTGGTGGAAGATGAATTTGAATATCCGGTATCCTTCAACGGAAAAATGCGATTCAAACTCTCTTTTCCGGCAACAATGTCTCCAAAAGAAATTGAAGCAGCTGTGTTGGCTAATGAACAATCAGAAAAGTACCTCGAAGGCAAAACGCCCAAGAAGGTAATTGTGGTGCCAAAAAGAATTGTGAACGTCGTGCTCTAATTGGGAGAAAATTGCTTTTTATTCTCTCGGCTTACGGCATCAATTTCTTTCACCAAGTCAATCACACGGAATTCCACTCTACGGTTTCTCGCGTGCATTTCCTCGGTGCAGTCTTCCTCATTTTCGCAACGAATTTTAGGCATGGTTTCCCCATAGCCCATAGCGCTGAGTCTTGAAGGATCAACTCCGCGTGCAACGAGCCAAGCTACCGCAGCATCGGCTCTTTTCTGAGACAATTGCAGGTTGTATTCATGACTTGAACGAGCATCGGCATGCGCCATGATTTCACCCGTCATGTCGGGATACTTCTGCAACAGTGTGTAAAGCACTTCCAAATCTTCCTTGGCTGCTTTGATCAATTCAGTGCTGTTTCGATCGAAGTAAATGTGATAGAGCTCAACAATTTGTCCTTCTACTAAGCGCATTTCAGGGTGAAGCTCATTTCTTGCGAGCGATGTTTTTCCGCTGGGCCAAATTTCGATGTCCAGAACGTACTCTTGCGTCTCCTCCTCGAGCATGAACTCAATCAATTCAGAACTTGCATCTGTGCTTGCCGCTATGATTCCATAAGGAACATTGGCCTCCACTGGAAGCAAAAATGCACCGTAAGCATTGCTTTGCATCGCCACCGCTTCGTTAGTAATGAGGTTAATTAACTCAATATTGCAGGCGCTTAGAGGACTTTCGTACGGCATTTCCTTCACGGTCCCAGCAAGGTATCGTTGTTGATTTAAACCGGCATCATTCCTACTCAAGCCCAATTTCACTTGAAGAACATCACCTTCCTTCATCAATTCAATCTCAAAATCTTGAGAACTGCTGCACACCTCATTCGCATCAAAACCTTCGGCAATCGCTTTTACATTCAGGGACTTCGCTTCGGGAATCATCAACTTAAATTCACCCAAGCCTTTGGAATACGCGGTCCTTTGCGCTTCATTGTCTACTTGAATCTCTATTCGAGCTCCTGGAATTGGGAGGCCAGTACTGCAATCCACCACTTGGCCTTCAATGAATATTCCTTTTTCAAAACGAAAGCTCAGCACATCATCCGATCGATTTGCGTTTCTGTTTGAACTCAAAAACCCATGTTTACCGTCTTCAAAAAACACAATTGAGAAATCGTCTTTTGGACTGTTGAGGGGCGCTCCAATGTTCTGTGGAAGCGACCAAAGGCCATCATTCAAAGCAGTTCTGAACAAATCCAAACCTCCAAAACCAACCAACAAATCTGAAGAAAAATAGAGTTCACCGTTTTGCTTGAAACTTGGGAAAACCTCTCTTCCCGGAGAGTTGATGCCTTCTGGAAGGGGTGTGGGAATACCCCACTTTCCTTCGCTATCTCTTTCAACAGAGAAGAGGTCCATCCCCCCAATACTCCCAAAACCGTCAGAACTAAACACCAAAGTTTTGGCATCTGGAGAAAGCGCAGGGTGTGCATAGTTGAACATCGGGTCTACAAAAGGAAGGTCTTGCAGCACCCATGTGCTATCGGTTTTCAAATAATGTTTGATGCACAATCGGGTATTGTTGGAGGCATCAAACCAACGTTTCTTGTCGTTTACACCGCTTGTTGTAATGAAGAGTTCCGTTCCGTCTTCGTTGAAGCACAGCGGACCTTCGTGCAATTGACCTTGGGGGATTTCATCGAATCGTTCTGCCCGGTCTGAAGGAAAATCATTGATCAGCGGAGCTACAAAAACATCGGTGAACGGTGCACTTGTCCAAGGATCGAGTTCCCCCGGACGAGCGTTCACACCCGCTCTATTGGTCACAAAAAGCAAGTTCGAACCCAAGATGTATGGCGAAAAATCGAGTTCATTTGAATTCAAAATCAGGGGCTGGATGATGCAAGACTCATCTTCAGGAACTCCCGCCATGAGCGCTTCACAGTAATCACTCAATTGTTGTGCGAGTTGAATTTTTGAAGCATCGGTTTCTGCCAACATGTATTTCCCAAGCCATTGAATGGCCGTTTCGTACTTCTCGTTGCTGATGAGCAATTGGCTATACCACAGTTTCACCTCCGGTTGTTCATCCATGTAAACCGCCCGATTGAACCAGTATTCAGCCAAGTTGCTCCGGTCGGTTCTCCAATAACACTGTGCGAGATTGCTCACCGCCTCAGCATTGTCCAAGTCCTTTCGAATGGCCTTGTTGTACAGCTCAATGGCAACATCATAATGATGGTGCTCAAAGGCTTCATTTGCCTGTTTCATTTGGGCTGATGCGTTTTGAACCAGCAAAAAAATCAGGAAGAATAATGTGCTTGTAAGTTCCTTCATGTTAAAAGAATCGTGGGTGATAGAATCCGTCTTTTTTCTTTCTGAGATCAAAACCAATGAACAATTCGTGGGCACCTCCATTTCCTTGGAGTTCCGAAAAAGTCCAATCATAAGCATAACCGATGCTCAACTCTTGGGTAATCAGGTACTGAAAGCTTGCAGAAATGGCATCGAGGTGTCGGTAAGACAAGCCCGTCCAAAATTGTTTCTTCAGCAATACACTTGCGCTCACATCCACCTGAAGTGGAACTCCTTGAAAGTACCTCATCATGGCACTCGTTTTAAGGTCGATTTTCGGAGAGAGGGAAAAAACGTGGCCTCCGTTGAAAAACATGGCTTGACTTCCCAACATTTGCGCTTCACGGTCGCTTTGTTGTCCCATATATTCATACTTCTCTTCCAGCAGTTGGGGAGCTGAAAAACCAACATAGCTCTTCTCCGTGTGATAAAACATCCCAAAGCCAAGGTTAAAAGCATGATCGCTGAGATCGGCTTGAGGAATACTCTCGTCTCCTTCTTGGTCTGGATTGGTGCTCGTCCACCTCACGTTCCAATTACTCACCTGAGTGCTTAGCCCAAAGCGCAGATAGCCTCGGCTCAACTCCAAATTATAGGCTCCTTGAGCTCTAACAGCAATGCGTTCACTAATGCCAATTTGATCGTGCCAAACGAGCAAGCCAGCCCCCAACTTTCGATTGGCTAGAGGGCTGTGAAGCGAAACATTTTCAGTGGCTGGGGCTCCTTCCAAACCGAGCCATTGTCTTCTTAAAAATAAATTGGCACTCATGCTCTCCTTCATCCCCACATAAGCAGGGTTGATGGAACTTTGATCCCACATGAACTGAGTGTGTTGGATTTCCTGTTGCGCGCAAACACAAGAAGCGATCAGCAGCAATAGGAAAACAGGCGCTATTTTAAAATATGCTTTCATGGAATGGCGTTATTGAATGGTGATGTATCCCTGTTTCATCGTCTTCTGTCTTGAAGTATCGATGAAGGTGTAGAAATAAGTTCCTGACGGCAAGGGCTCCCCTCGATGGGTTCCTTGCCAATCGTTTTGATAGTTTTCAGCTTCGAAAACAACACTTCCCCAGCGGTTGTGAACAATGAAACGGTGCTCTGGAACGCGGTCCAAGCCCTCAATCCTCAAGGCGTCGTTTACACCATCTCCATTCGGAGTGATGATGTCTGGAATGCCTAAGAAAGGATCGACGTCTACTTTCACAAGGGCAGTATCACAGCGTTGCGGACAAGCTTCAAAACAGCGGAGATAAATGAATTGATCCACCCCAAAGAAATCAATCTCGGGACGATACTCAACCACATCTCCACCGGCAATATTCCAAGTACCAAAATCGGGCACATCGAACATCGAAATTTCCAGTTCAAATGCGCTTTCCTCATCATTGAGCTGCACCTCCAAGTCAACAGGGTCGCCTGCTACAACCTCATAAACATCAGGAAAAGCGGTCGGAACTTCGGGTACAAAAACCCGTTGCACTGCACTTGAATAAACACCACAACCTGGGTTTGAAAGGCTCCAAACAAAATCGTAAACATCGCCTTCTACCAGCCCGAGCACGGCGCTCTGGTTGGCGTTTGGAGCAACGATATTCACATCAGGAGCAGTAGTGGTCCACTCTCCAAAATAACTTGGATCGTTCAAGGATTGAAGAACGGCTGAATTTCCATCACAAGACAAGGTGCTATCGCTAACCGTCGCAACGATGGTTGGGATGAAGTCAACTTGAACTTCGATCAATTCTTGTTCAGACCAACAGAATCCATCAAAAATCGACACAAAATAATCGCCTGAAGCCTCCTGATTGAGGTCTTCCAAAGAAAAATTAGACGAACTCGAAATGATACTCTCTCCAGAAGCCAACAGGTATTCAAAGGCTTGAGCCGAAGCCAAAACATCAAGCTCCAAGTCCTCTCCTTCACACAGGGGTGCATTGCTACTCACTATGGGAGCGTCAGGCCTTGGGGTGATGCTCAAATCAACCGTACTTTCTGGACTCAAGCAACCTCCATTCGTTACTGTAAGGGTGTATGTTCCTTCATTAATCGCACTCAAGTTTTGAATTACAGGTGGAACAGCTAAAGTGGAAAAGAAACCATTAGGACCGAGCCACTGATACTCATCTGCATCGCTTTGTGTAGCCAAGGACAAGTTTCCTCCTTCGCACAAAATACCCTCGGCTCCATCAATATCTGCCGCAAAAGGAATGGGGTTGATATTGACATTGATCGGTGCAGATAATCCGCTAGTACAACCTTCTGCACTCACTTGTACTTGATAACTTCCATCGTCTTCCGCACTGCTTGGGTCAATACTCAAAGCTGCTGCAGAAGTATTCACTTGCACACCACTAGGAAGTTGCCAAGTATAGGAGCTTGCGTTGGGCGTGCTCGTACAAGAGAGATTGATCTCCTCGCCAACACATAATTGGGTGTCTCCAGAAATGCTTGGGGGAGCAGGAGCAGCGGTTATCTGTACTAAACTGCTTTCCGTTTCTGACACACAAGCAAATGCATTGCTCACGTATAAACTGTATGTTCCCTCGTCAGACTCATTGACGTTGAGAATCACTGCTTGTGGACTGTTGGACTGAAACCCTCCTGGACCAGTCCAGAAATAGTCGAGGCCTTCCGTTTCACCGTTCACCAATGCTTCTAGAATAAGATCATCCGTACCATTGGCGCACTGAATAGAAACATCTTGCAAAGAAAGCTCGGGAACTCCAGCTACTTCTACTTGAAAAGGTAAACTTTGGGGCGTACTACACTCTCCAATGTTCACTACCAAACTGTAAGCCCCCTCCAGAGATGCGCTTGCGTTGGGAATGTTGAGCACCGGACCATTAAATCCGTTGGGAACGCCTGGACCCGACCATGCGTACTGCACATCGAAACCCTCGTATTCCTCCACTTGAAGGGTCATCACCTCGCCTTCACAGACGGTACCGTTTCCAAAAATATTCGGTGTACTCAGATCACCGCTGGAGACCTCAATGCTCAAGCAGCTCTCATTGCGATAATCGTTTTGAATGTCGCCAGGATCCTCTTCTCTTCCCGTTCTTGGATAAGCCAATGGATGAATTGGTCCGTAATCCAAGGTGTCCAAATTTTGTTGAAAAGCACTGGACCAGAGTACATCAGCACACAAGTCGATATCATTGCATGGTGGGAAATTCTCATTCACCCGAAGTTCAAAGACCAAATCGCACTCAATGTCTTGAGGGATACTGTCCCATTTCATGGTAATCAAGCCAAGGTTTTCGTTCGGAAAAACCTGAACGAGCTCATCGCATTCGGTCAAAAAAGAACCTTGAACGAGACTCATTCCAAAGGGTAGGTCTTGAACAATTTCCACATCGTAGGCCGTACTTTCAGAAGCATTCAAATGGGAAACACTGATGGTGGCTTGAGTGGTTTCTCCCGGACTAAGAATTGTTTCGCTGAGACTTAAGTTGGACTGGAGTTGGGCTTCTCGCACGCGCACACCCACCTCCGTAATTTCATTAGAAGGGGCGGAATTGCTTCCTTTCCGATAATTCAAATTGCTCTGAACCGTGAGAAGATGTCCGGCAACATTTTCTTCAACATTGGCTACCACCGCTCGAAATCTAATCACGACTTCTTCTGGGTCGGAGTTGTCGCTGGCTATATTTACCACATCCCCAAAATTCAAAAGAATACGTCTTCTTTCATTTTCAACACCAGTACCCACACTGCTCACTTCAACATCCTCCACAATACTGTTCAAGTTACCGTTGTTGTACCCGAAAACGTTAAGGTCTGCCGTAGCTGAAACAATGTCTTCAAACACCAAGCCCGCTGGAAAAACACACTCGTAGGCAGCATCTCTTGTTCGGCCCTCTGGAAAAGTGAGCACCGTTTCAAACTCAACTACTTCTCCTACATGCACCTCTTCGAGATTTCCTTTATACCCAGGAACAATATCACTCACTAAAGTGCTGATTTGAGGTCTTCGAATGGTCACAGAAGCTTCATCACTCACAGGGTCAAATCGGTTAGTTCCTCCTGGAACAGCTGCCCAAGTTACTTGTGCTGTATTGACGTTTTGATCTCTACTCAAAGCTCCACCAGCCACTTGACATTGATAATTCACAAAAATTCGATTCCCGTCGGGAGACTCTGCTTGGGTTGGAACCACAGGAATGGCCAAACCGGCACCAAACAAATTTCCCGAGCTCGATACAGGGTTACCCGCTTCGTCCAATACACTCACCAAGGAACACGCCCCCATTTGTGGAGTGTCCGGAAAATCGTTGACAATCAAATCATAGGCCGGTGCTTCGCCAGAATTGGTGATGGTGAGCACATAATCCACCCAATCAAAAGCATCCACTCCGTTGGCGTTGGCATTCACTGGGAAACCTGCTGGTGCGAAAACGACACCTGTATTGTTCGTTCCTGAAACTCCTTTAATTAAATTGAGGTTAGACTGACCTACTGCCAAAGACGCTTTTGCTTGTGTTGTGGCGGAGATACCGTCATTCCCGCTACTGAAAAAACGAGCAAAATTGATGTGGAATAGGCTCGTACTACTCGCTGTTGTTGATACGGGAACTGTTATGTCCAAGGAGATGATTCGCTCTACAAGTCGGTCATCATCGTCAAACTCAATGAATAGTTTGTTGCTTTGAGCGTCAATGTAGATGTCGCTAGGAATGAGTCCTGCATCATCAAGCGGACTCAAGACAATATCATTACCAAAAGTTAGGTCCAAGTCTTCCACATCATGGATGGGAATTGGGAAAAGGTCTTCAAAAAGAATGTTGGTAGCTCTACCTGGGCTCAAGGTGCTCGTCAATCGGTAGGTAATGTTCTCACCAGGCACGAAAGCATCCCCGTTTTGTGGTGAGGACACCAAAGCCTTTGCAAAATCCCCGCGAGGAATGGCAAACCCTCCATCCAAAGTAAGGATGCAGTCATCAACACCACCAATTATGTCATAGACCAACTCTGACGGAATGCTAAAAGCATCACCATTGGCAATCATGTCACCATTTTCATAGAATGATTCGATGGTCACATCATAAGAGAAGAAGCCCAATTCACAGGATTCGAAACCTGTCTGATCCAATTCAAACTGCAGGAGTGTTTCACCGTTGCCCAAGTCTTGAACGTTTACTGGACTTATGCTGCTTGAATTCAATAGCGCCGAGTTTCCGTAAGAAATTCCATCCGGTAGAGTAACGTTAAAACGAATGTTCTCTAATCCTGTAATGTACTCTTGGATTTTGAATTCAAAGCCGA
This sequence comes from uncultured Flavobacteriales bacterium, assembly GCA_938085105.1. Classification (GTDB taxonomy): domain Bacteria; phylum Bacteroidota; class Bacteroidia; order Flavobacteriales_D; family Sanyastnellaceae; genus CALKGK01. The sequence continues at coordinate 15,201 of CALKGK010000052.1, read as the reverse complement.
GATTGACAGAAGCCCCGGGCTGAATCCCGTTGGCTGCGAAAGTTGTTCCGCTAACGCCGATGTGGGACAGAATTGCAGAAGAACTGGCATCCGCACTCAAAACATCGTTAATGGAAAGCGTAGCCGTACTCAATGCAGCATCAACACTGCAGGAGTTGGGATCCAGTACATCAGAGTAGAAACCCTGAGTGCTGCAAACAATATCTCCTGGTTCAGAATCACCCACCGTATTATCGCATTGAATGCTCAGTGTTCCTCCGTTGCTTCCTGCATTTGGAGAGGAAAGGACAAAACATCCTGGGGTCAAAAAAGCTACGCCGTTAAAACGGTATTCCGCAGGCAATTCTTGGGTCAAAACCAAATCAGACATTTGATAGCCCGGCGCAATGTCCATTGACATGATGTACTCATTTGGCCAACAAGCTCCCGCGGGTGTCTTCGTTACGCTTGAACTCAAGCCAAAGGTGTAGCCTAAAGGGGTGATTTCTAAAGTCGATGTTGGGAATACAATGGGTCCGTTCAAACCGTTGGGGTCATCTCCCAATTTATAAACAGGAGCAAAGCCTATATTGAAACTTTGGTCTACCTCTGCCAATCCGCTCATGTTGACGCATACTTCCGCTTCAATTGCAATACCATCATTCACGAGAGAACCAACGGGAAGGAGCAGTGTGTAGAGGCGGTGTCCATCGGTTCCAGAAACGCTATTTTCTGGAAGTTCATCTGCTAGAATAGGATCACCAGTAATTCCTCCAGAAAATGTTCCTCCGAAGGTAAAAGCGTTCAAGTCATCGCCAAAAAATGTTCCCGTGAGTGAGGAGAATTCTACTTCAGGGGGGAGAAAAATCCGAAGGTAAGGTTGAAACCCCGTTGGTCCATTGTGCTCTAAATTCAAACTGAAACACAATTCTTCTCCGAGCATTGGGCTTTGATTCCCGTTTACACTCAGGTTAAGATTTTGGGCATAGACAGTGCCACAGAAAAAGGCGGCCGCAATAACAGCCATTAGACGAGGGATAGTTCCCATAATTTCAAGGATAAGACGAACCGTAAAATTCAGAAAGAAGTGTTTGCTTCTTGTAAGAATTTCGCCCGATTTCGTCTGGGTTAGTCCTACATTACAGTAAGATTGCTCTTACTTCGCCGATAGCCATAAAAAAAAGGTCCTCCAAATATAAGAAGACCTTTTCAAAGTTGCCCTACCTGGATTCGAACCAAGACAAACGGTACCAAAAACCGGTGTGCTACCTTTACACCATAGGGCAAAACCTTTCCCTCGAAAGGGACGGCAAAGATAAACAACTTTAGATTTGTTTGTCAAGAACTTCACGAAAAAAAAACTTTGACATTTCATTAACTTCGCAAAAAAGAGGCGAACCATGAAGACCATTCAAAACTACATCGACGGAGAACTGCGGAATCCACAAGGGAATCAATGGATGGACAACATCAATCCTTCGACGGGAAAAGTCTATGGCAGAATTCCTTTATCGGACAATTCAGATGTAGAAAACGCCGTTCAGGCCGCAAAAAGAGCATTTCCAGCTTGGAGTACAACTCCCTACACTGAGCGATCTCGCTGTTTAAATGTGTTGGCCGACCTCATAGGAAAGCATGCTGCCGATTTGGCCTTGGCCGAAAGTATTGATAATGGAAAACCTGTTTCGCTCGCGGCGCATGTCGATATTCCGAGAGCGGAGAGTAATATTCGGTTTTTCGCCAGTGCCATCAACCACTACGCAAGTGAAGCGCACATCATGGAAAACACTCATGTGAATTACACCAATAGAAAACCCATTGGAGTAGTTGCTTGCATTTCACCTTGGAACCTGCCGCTTTACTTATTCACTTGGAAGATTGCTCCAGCGCTTGCCGCTGGTAATTGTGTCGTCGCGAAGCCATCAGAAATCACCCCTCAAACAGCCTATCTTCTTTCTCGTCTTTGTATCGAAGCAGGCCTGCCGAATGGAGTGCTGAACATTGTCCACGGCGATGGGCCTACAACAGGGAATGCCATCATCTCTCATCCAGACATCAAAGCCATCTCTTTCACCGGTGGTACCAACACTGGTGCGCACATTGCGAGAGAAGCTGCTCCAAAATTCAAAAAGCTATCCCTTGAGTTGGGCGGGAAAAACCCCAACATCATTTTTGCCGATTGCGATTATGACAAAATGCTTTCTACAACGCTTCGAAGCAGTTTTGCTAACCAAGGGCAGATTTGTCTTTGTGGTTCGCGCATATTCGTAGAAGAAAGCTTGTATGAAAAGTTCAAGACCGACTTTGTTGCTAAAGTGAGCAAAATGAAAGTAGGAGACCCAAAAGACCCAAAAACCAAAATGGGTGCGGTGGTCTCGAAGAGTCACATGGAAAAAGTGCTTTCCTATGTTCAACTAGCGAAGGAAGAAGGAGGGAAGGTGCTCTGTGGGGGTGAGCAGGTCATTCCTGAAAATGAAGAGATCAGTGGAGGGTTCTTCATTTCCCCAACGGTCATTGAAGGATTAAAATTCGATTGCAGAACCAATCAAGAAGAAATCTTTGGCCCAGTAGTTACCATCACCCCGTTCAGCACTGAGGAAGAGGCAATCAAAATGGCCAATAGCGTAGAATATGGTTTGAGCGCAACCATTTGGACTCAAGAATTGAGCAGAGCCCATCGAGTAGCCAACGAATTACAAACAGGCATCGCTTGGATCAATTGTTGGCTCGTTCGCGATCTGCGAACACCTTTCGGGGGAACGAAGTCATCCGGTGTAGGAAGAGAAGGTGGATTTGAGGCATTGCGCTTTTTTACAGAAGCACAAAATGTGTGTATCGAGCTGTAGCTATCGCTTGTTCGATTTGTGGCCGTTCGTGAAAAACCAACCAAACCGGTCATTGAACCAATGCTCAGCTTTGTGAAGGAAATTGATCATTTTTTAAAGTTAGGTCCACAAAGTTAGTGCTTTCTGTTCAGGTATTAGTAACATAAAGCACAAATTCTATGTTTTGATGTAATGCCTAGGGGTTTTTGTTCAAGCGTTTCTGCTCATCGCAGCATCAGACACTCATTCACATCTCCCTGTTCACAACATTGAAGGAAAACAGCCCTTACAGCCTCAGTACTTCCGAAATTCGTATTGTCCTATTTAACCCTTTGATATGAGATCCATATTCACCCTTGGAATTGTCAGTGTATTGATTTTAAGCTCTTGTGTAAGCGGAAGGCAGTTTGAAGAACTGCAAAACAAAGAGCAAGCCTGCACTGAAAAACTAAACAAAGCCACTTCAGATAACGAACTACTTCGTGCACAAGTGAAAGAAGGTGAAAGCTTGCAAGAGTCATTATTGAAAGATAATGAGGCGCTTAGGGCAGACACCGCATTCTTGGGCAGTACATCACGACAACTACGCACTCAATACGATAAGATCAATGAGTTGAACGACATCTTGGTGAACAAGAACACCAAAATGATGGCTGATATTACTTCGGAAAACAAAAAACTCCTTGCCGATCTTCAGAAAACGCAAAACGAATTGCAAATGCAAGAAGATGAGCTCAGAATTCTTGAAGGTGAATTGAATGCGAAGGAAGCCAATATCGAACAAATGAGCACAGAACTTCAGGCACGTGAAGCAAGAGTTCAAGAGCTGGAAGAGCTCATCGCAAAGAAAGATGCTGCCGTTAATGATCTCAAAAACCGTGTTTCTCAAGCGCTTTTAGGCTTCAAAGACAAGGGACTAACGGTTGAACAAAAAAATGGGAAGGTCTACGTGAGCCTGGAAGCAAAACTCTTGTTCCCTTCGGGCAGCACGAACATCAACGCAGAAGGAAAACAAGCCTTGATTGACCTTGCAAAAGCCATCGAAACAGAAGCAGATCTCGAAATTATTGTTGAAGGACATACAGACACCGATCAGATCAGAAGCAACACTATCCCAAGCGACAACTGGGAACTTAGTGTATTGAGAGCTACCGCAGTTGTGAAGATCATGGTGAGCAATTCACAGGTTGAACCAAAAATATTGAGCGCCTCCGGTCGTTCAGAGTTTCACCCCATCGATCCAGATGACAAGGCGAAGAACAGGAGAATCGAAATTATTTTATCTCCAAACTTGAATGAGTTATTTCAATTAATTGAACAAGGCTAAGCCTTGATAATGTTGAAACCTGCAAAGTCAACATACAGCCGCTAGGAGCATTGCTTCTGGCGGTTTTTTTCGTTTGTGGCTTGGATAAAACGAGATCAAAAAGCAGACCAACTCCTCTTTTTCCTCCTCATTCTCGCTCTGTATTTCCTGCCCGGGGACAGCACCCCTGTCCCCAGTACCAATTTACGAGCTCCACCAACACCCGTGGGAAAAACTTTGTCGATGAGCACACTTCCTTTATTCTCGCCCAAGTCCTCCCCTTCACAACTCCAAAGTATCATTCTTCCATTCCGAAAACTCCAAGTCCGGAACGATGGGGAAGCAAAACCACTACATTCACAAACTCAACAAAACTCAAAACTACCCACGTCAAAAAACACAAACATTTCTGCCCCAATCAAAAAAGGCCCGATGCTGAGCATCAGGCCTTTTTTCATCAAATATTTTAGAAACGTTTAATCGTTCAATAAAACGACAAACGATCCATTGCTCAAGTTCTGTGTGTCTGAATCATCCATGTTCTTCAACAATCCGGAGAACGACCCCGCGATGGCGCCGCCAGCTTGTGCATCCACATAGCTTAAGTTCACTGAACCGTTACTTCCATCAAATGCCGTTGAATACGTTACTCCAGCTACCTCAACAGCAATAACTCCTTGGGTAACATTCGCCGCATTCAAACTATAGCTCGCACCATCTTCAGGCATCGCTGGCCAACCAGAAAGTGGTTGATTTAAGATGATGGTTACCGTAATTCCTGTTGTGGTTGTTCCTGTTAAGGTAATGGTGTTGGTACCGCCATCAAAGGTTCCCGTAATTCCACCCAAAGAGCTGATCTCCAAACCACCAATTTTATAATCGATGAATTCTTCACAAGGCTCGCAAATCGTACCACCGCAATCGATGTACTCCTCGTCACCATCCACTTCGCCGTTCGTACAATCACCATCTGTTGCACAATCTGGGCAGTCCGGACCACCACAGTCGATTCCAATCTCATCGCCGTTCAGCATTCCATCGACGCAAGTAGGACAAGGGTCGCAATCACCACCGCAATCGATGTCCTCTTCATTTCCGTTAAGAAGACCGTCTCCACAAAGTGCTCCACACGGCACCAAAGTGGATCCACCACAATCGATTCCCTCTTCATCTCCATCTTGAATACCATTGGACTCTTGCGGACAAGGGTCACAGCTTCCACCGCAATCTACCCAAGTTTCACCAAGGAGAGGATCCCATTGTCCATTTTCACATGGATCGCAAAGTGGACAATTTACGCCACCACAATCAATGCGTTCTTCGCCATTGTTGAGGATACCATCGAAACAATTCTCTGGAATTTTATTGTCATCGTTGAGACAACCCGTAACGGACAAGAGCAAAACAAATGTGCCAATGAGCCCTATGAGTTTGTAAGTGTTTTTCATATCGTACTTCTTTTAACGTACCTTTCGAACTCCCGAAGATACGCATCTTCGGCCCAATGAAAAAAATAAAATTCATTGTCAACATTGACATTCTAGCTCATGCCGACTTCAACATCCCAATTTTTGATCGCGCCCGACTTGGAGTGGATCCCCATTCCTGAAATACCGGAAGATCAAATTCACGCGCTTCAAGAAGAATTCAAATTGACGAAATGGATCGCAAAAATCCTTCTTGCCCGCGGCTTGTCCTCAAAAACTGAGCTCGATCGTTACTTCCAACCGCAGTTCAAAAACAGTCATGACCCACTGCTTTTGCTCAATATGGACAAAGCCCTTCCCTTGCTTCAAGATGCCATTTCCAAGAAGAAAAAGGTAATGGTTTATGGAGACTATGATGTCGATGGAACCACGGCAGTGAGCATGATGGCCGATTTCCTTTGGCAACATGAAGCGCTATTTACCGCCTACATCCCCGATCGATACAAAGAAGGATATGGTTTAAGTAAAGAAGGGGTGCAAACAGCTATTGCTTCTGGAGTTGAACTGCTCATCACCTTGGATTGTGGAATTCGGGCCGTAGAAAAAATTGCTCTCGCGAGAGAAGCGGGAATCGATGTTATCGTTTGTGACCACCACGAACCGGGAGAAATACTTCCTCCTGCAAACGCAATTCTCAACCCTAAACAAGCTCAATGCAATTATCCCTTTGACGGATTAAGTGGCGCTGGAGTGGGTTTTAAACTGATTCAAGCATATGCTCAAGCCTCTGATTACGAAGACGATTACATGCTTCGTTTCACGGACTTACTTGCCGTGAGTATCGCTGCAGATATCGTTCCTGTGATTGATGAAAACCGGATTTTCCTCACCTTAGGCCTGCAAAGATTGAACTCCAACCAACTTCGACCGGGACTAAAAGCACTGCTTGAGGCCGCGCAATTTTCTAAAGAAAAACTGAACTTGGGAGACCTTCTCTTTGTCATCGCTCCAAGAATCAATGCCGCTGGTCGATTAAAATCAGGAATACTGGCCGTTGAGGTGTTGCGACATCGAGGCGAAGATGCCGAAGAATTGCGGAAAATGGCTCAAGACTTGGAAAAAACCAATCAAGAACGCCGGAGTTTAGACGAGGGAATCACAGCAGAAGCACTTGAACAATGCCAAACCAATAACTTTTTTGATTGCAGCCATTGCAATGTGGTTGCCGGAGCAGGCTGGCACAAGGGCGTTGTGGGAATTGTGGCTAGTAGACTCATCGAAACCCACTACCGACCAAGCGTGGTACTTGCCGAACATGATGGAGTCCTCAGCGGATCCATTCGCTCCATTCGGGGGGTGAATGTTCATGTAGCTTTGAACGAATGTGCCCATTTATTGGATCGATATGGTGGACACGCCATGGCTGCAGGTTTGAGCTTTCCACAAGAAAACCTCGATGAGTTTCGGAAGTGTTTTAACCAAGCAGTTGAAAAACAGGCACCCACTTTGGGTCAACCTACTCTGATGGTTTCTAGTGAAATTGATGCTTCAGAAATTGACAAAAAATCGTTTCTGATTCTAGAAAAAATGGAACCCTTCGGACCTAAAAATAGCCGCCCTTTGTTCCAATCAAAAATGGTGCTCTTGGCTGAACCTTTTTATATGGGCAAAGACAGAAATCATGTTAAGTTCAAATTAGCTGCAAACCACAACGGAACCATGCACTTTGAAGGTGTTCACTTTAATGGTGGGGCGAAAGCAAAAGAATTGCACCAAGGAAGTGAAATTGAACTGGTGTACTCCATCGAAAGAAATGATTTTCGCGGACAAAGCACTATTCAACTTCGAATTAGAGATTGGCGGAGTTAGATACGAGGTGAAGGTCGCGCTGAGGGAAAGGAATCTTGATACCTTCGCGACGAAAGGCTTCATCAATAGCGAAACGAACATCACTCTTGAATAAGTCCATTTCCCACGACTTTTCTGCCCAAAAACGAAGTTCAAAGAGCAACGCACTGTCACCAAAATCTTGAAAAACCACTTGAATGGGTCGGTCGGCAATAAGGTAATCCTTGCCTGCCAAAACCCCTTTTAGCGTCCGAGCTACAAGTGCGGTATCACTCCCATAAGCAACACCCACACTGATATCATGACGAGAAATGAGGTCGCCATGAGACCAATTCAACACGGAATTTGAGGTCATTTGAGAGTTGGGAACAATGATGTAATTCCCTTTTCGGTTGATGACAGAAGACGTTCGAATTCCAATCTCTTCCACGCGAGCAATCATTCCGTCCAGCTCAATGATATCGCCCACACGAATCCCCCCTTCAAAGAGAATCACGAAGCCCGAAACGATATCATTAAAAATGTGCTGAATCCCCAACCCAACACCCACCAATAATGCGGCAGAACTAGCAATGAGAATGGTCACATCCACACCGGCTATTTCCAACCCAATCACGAGACCAATGGTGTAAAGCACGTAACTCGCCAGTTTGGTGAAGGTATAGCCACGCCCTTGATCGAGCGGACGATGTTTCAGGGTGCGCTGAATGAGCGCATTGATCAGGGCTACAATGACCCGAACCACCACAAAAATCACGATAATCATGAGGATGTCTGAAATGGTCACCTTGTGGTTTCCAAATTCAATTCCTCTCGACAAAAATTCATTAAATCCGTTCATAAAATTGAGCTTCCGAAATAATTGGAAAGGGTGATTTTCACCGAATCTAGCTTTTTCTTCTCATACAAAAGAAGCATGAGCTCGTCATCGTTCTCGCTTTCTCGAATCTTTTCTTGAGTGAGCTGGATCAAACTCATGACATTGTTCAACTTTAAACGGTTGATGCAATCCCGAACTGCACGGTCCAGCTTCATGTCTTCCGTTTCAGGATAAATTCCGTGCCTCAATTCCCAATTATCACTCATCACATAAGGCGAGGCGAGAAACTGAACACAAGCTTGAGCCATCTCATTATCCTCGCTGTTGGTGAAGGCTTTAATATCTGGAAACTCCTCCTTTTCTAAATAGGTGGCATATCTCGCTACGATGCGCTTGTAAACCTCATTGTTCAAATCAAACTGGTCGTGTTCCAGTTCTTCCAAAAGGTATTCTGCCACCGATATATTGACCTCTTCCTCCTCTCCAGTATTGTCGTCTTGAATGGCGAGTCGGACAGGGTAGTTTCCATAATTGAGCAAGAGTCGAATAAAATCTGCCTCTTGAGCTTCCGTTTGGTAAGGGTTTTTTGCCGAACCGGGTTGGATCGCTGGAATCTCGATGGGGGGTGGAAGAAACAAGTCGTCTGGTGGCGGAGGTGGTGCTCCATATGGCGATGGACTCTTCTGCTTTGTGGTGTTGACCCGAAGAAGACGGTTCATCTCATTCAACAACACCCTTTCTTCGATGTCCAACAAGGACGAGCACTCCTGAATGTAAACCGAGCGCTTGATGTTATCTGGAATCTGAGAGATGGAATTTACAATCTCTGAAATGAGACTAGCACGTTTCGTTGGGTCTCCCTTAGCATCTCCCAAGAGGTGATCAGTTTTGAAAACAATGAAGTCTTTTGCACTGTTCTGAATGTACTCTTGAAGCTCGCTTGAACTAACCTTTTTCGAATAGGAATCGGGATCGTCACCATCCGGAAACAAAACAACCTTCACGTTGAGCCCTTGCTTCAAAATCAAGTCAATTCCTCGGAAAGAGGCACGAATTCCCGCAGGGTCACCATCATAAAGCATGGTGATGTTCTTGGTGTACCGGCTAATCAGCTTAATCTGCCCCTCCGTGAGCGACGTACCGGAACTGGCCACCACGTTCTCCACTCCGGCCTGGTGCATTGCGATAACGTCAGTGTATCCTTCCACCAAATAAGCCATGTCGAGCTTACTCATTTCGTGTTTCGCAAGGTAAATACCGTACAAAACTTTTGACTTGTTGTAAAGGGCGTTTTCCGGACTATTAAAGTACTTCGCAATCTTCTTTTCCGTCTTCAGGGTTCTCCCCCCAAAAGCGATGACTTTACCGCTCACATTGCGGATGGGGAACATTACCCGACCTCGGAAAAAATCATAGGCCTTACCATCTTTATCGCGGGTTAGCCCAGCTGCGATGAGCCACTTCTTCTCATATCCAGCGTCAATTGCTGCCTTGGTAAAGGTGTCCCACCCTTCCGGATTGTATCCCAGTTGGAATTTCTTAATGATGTCATCACGGAATCCGCGCTCCTTGAAGTAGCTCAGACCAATGGCTTTCCCTTCATCGCTAGAAATGAGCTGCTCCGTGAAATACTGTTGCGCATGAGCCATCACCACAGCCAAACTTTCACGCTCCGTTTGAGCCTCCATTTGTTCGGGACTCTTCTGCTCTTCTTCTACTTCAATGTTGTACTTGGCAGCGATCCAACGAAGCGCCTCGGGGTAGCTCATCTTTTCATGCTCCATGAGGAAGCTCACGGCATTCCCCCCCTTTCCAGAAGAGAAACATTTGTAGATCCCTTTTGCGGGAATGACGTAAAAAGAAGGTGTTTTCTCGTTGGTGAAAGGCGACAATCCCCGGAAGGTGGCACCTTGCTTTTTGAGGTGCACAAATTCTCCCACCACCTCTTCGATGTAGACGGCTTCAAAAATCTGGTCAATGGTGTGTTTTGGGATCATTTTCAGTCCAAAAATACAAATGTAAGTTCATGTGAACCGAATTAAAGTTGCTCTATATCATTGTCAATCGACAAAACCAATATCTTCACGGTATGGAACACGATCCTAAAAACCTGATCTTAGAGGCCTTTGAACTGATGGGGGTATCTAACCCTAACATTGGCGACTGTAAGTTTCTCTCAAAAGAAATGCAATTTGTTCTTGGCGAATCGCTTTCCCCAATTACACTTTACAGGATGGTCAACAAAGAGAAGCAAAATGTTAAGCCCTATGCTTTTTCCTTGGAACTCCTGCGAAGGTTCATTGACTTGAAAACACTCCGCCCAAGGGACGAAATGCATTTTGCGCCGAACTACTTTTCCAAAAGTTCGGTGAGCGAAAATGCACTGTATCTTCTTTTGGAACAGCAACTTGTTTCCTCCAGAATAGATGACATCGGTGCTTTCATTGAAAAACTTCCTATGGAACACTGGTCTCTTGGTTGGGAGCAGTATGTTATCGCCTGTGCCTTGGGAGAAACTGCGAAGGAAAAAGGCATAAAATCGATCGTAGAACCATTTTTAGAGCTCCCTCAAATTCGTACTTACCTCCTTGAAACCTATGTAGATTTCAACCAACCTTTTCGTTTTTATCTACCCCTTTTAAAGAAAATAGGAGCTCACCAACAACTCTTTGATTTGAAACGAATTGAAGCACGAGACTTGAATAGTTTTGGTTCGAGCTTGTTCAGCATGAGCCTCGCATATCTTCTGTGCTTTTTGGGGAGGAAAAAAGACGATGTGAATTGGGAAGAAATGATCTTTCACCCAAGCATCAATGAAATGCTCGAAGAACGTAAAACAAGGATTCCCATTCCGGCAAGTAGGTTGTATGTCGCACGCATTTTAGCTTTCGGAAAGAGAAATGATACCGTTCAATTAAATCGAACGCTTGAGGAGTTCATTCATTTGCAAACGAGAAACAGCTCCATCTCATCGAGAGAATTTTCGCTAGCCATTGTTTGTGATGCGCTTTTACTGCTTCAAAAACGAGAAAAACTTACTTTTTTACTCGAAAAGTTTCCTAATCCCAACGAAAAACGCATTGCCTTTGACCCCACCAGTATCCGACTCGAATTGTACCGAAAAGTTTTCATTAAAAACCAGGCAAAAGTGCTCCTTTTAGCGCAAGACTATCGCTTTCAATTGGGTGAACAAGAAAGTGATTATCATCAATTGATGATCCAACTCCTATTGCAAAACTCCAAGCAAAAACCACAGAAAAGCCTAACGAGCAGCTTGATTCAAAGAACCGGTTTTCGCCACTTTGGAAAGCTAGTGTCATGAGCATCTATTGGATGAGCACGATTGCGCTCTACCTGATAATTCTCGGCATCATTCAAATGAAGTGGAAGGCCAAAAATGAACGAGAAATTTGGACAACGCCAAAAAAACAGAACTGGGTACAAAGCGGATTGATGCTAACCGCTGCTTTATACTCCATCAATAATGCAGGATTGGTAAGCGGAATCATCACCACTCACGGAATATCTGGGGTTTATTTCTTGTGGTCGGGGTTCATTGGTGTTTTTATCTTTCCGTTGGTATTTGCTCCTCTCTGGGCGAAATTGAATTTTTTATCTGAAAACGACTTCATTTTGAAAAGATACCGTGGAAAATGGGCTACCTATCTCTTCCATTTTCGAGCCTATTATCTAGGTCTAATTATTATTCCCATCATCCTGTGTTTCGGCTACCTCGCTTTAATTGATTTGATTGAAACGCTACTGCCAATGGAAAACAAACGAATCCTTGTGTTGGTAGCGGTAATAGGAATACTGATTGCTTATCAATCCAGCTTCAAAGAAAAGAGTATCTCTGATGTTTTCCATGTGCTCCTGTTTATTGCTCCTTTGGTGGTGGCCTTGGTAAATGCATATACATATGAGCACCCGGAACCTGAGACTTTCTTCATTCCAAGAAATACTGAATCATACTCTTTCAACTCAGTTCTTATTTTTATTGGACTACAATGGTGGTCGAGCACCATATATGATGGAAGCGGACAGCAGGCCCAGCAATTGTTATCGAAACACGACAAGTTCTTCGCTTTAAAAGCAGCTACCCTTTCAAAGGTCATCAACATTTTCTTCGCAATAGGAATCGCAATTCTGAGCTACCAAGCTTTGCAACTTCAATTAGGAAAAGGAGACGCGGCATACTTGCAGGCCTATTACTTTTTTCTTCCCGACGTAATGCACCCCATTTTGGTTCTTGGTTTATTTGGTATGTTTGTTTCAACCCACCAAAACCTGTGCAATTGGGCCGGAGGAATGCTGTATTCGGCAAACAAAAACGCTTCGAAAAACACCATTCAGGCTAAACGTATTTACTTAATTCTTCCGGCGGTCGTTGCTCTCTTTTTCACCTTTTTTTTTAATGCGCTTCAAGACGCATTTGAGTTCTTACTTGGCATCAGTGCTGGAGTCGGTCCAGTGTTTACCTTGAGGTGGTTTTGGTGGAGAATAACAGCGAAAATCCAACTGGCAAGCATGCTTGGAGCGCTTTTGCTCTACCCTATTTCTATCCTTATTTGGAACACCTTTCCCTCCCTCGAACTCCTGTTTAACGAGGCCTATCCCTTCCATATGCTTTTTATCAGTTGCCTGAATTTACTATTGGTCCTAGTGCTTGCCTTCTCGCTACCGAGCGATCTCGACCATCAACATCATCTTCAATTCAAAGGCCTGCTCTCCATCAACGTGAAAAAGTCCATGCTCAGCTTGCTTTGGGCAGTGACTTTGGGAGCGATGTTATTCGTTGTGCTCCTTGTCTTTTGGGTGATGATGGTAAGATGAAATAAGATGAAATAAAAATTCATGTCGTGTTCACCTTGCATTTTGCAATTTTGACAAAAGTCAGAAACATGAAGTATTTTCTTACCATTTTCAGCTTAGTGTGGCTCATTTCCGAAGCAAAAGCTCAAATACCTAATTACATATCACCGGATAGTCTAATTTGTTGGTTTCCATTTCACGGTAACACCCTGGATGAAAGCTTCAACGGAAATAATGGCACAATCCAAGGAGGAGTCACTCCCTCTGAAGACCGTTTTGACAATGAGGAGAGTTCATATATGTTTGATGGAGCTTCACTTACCTACATCAACGCTGGTAACGATCCAATGCTAACGGTTAACGATGGCGAAAGTCTTACCATTTCGGCTTGGGTGAACTACACTACGGTTTCAAATCAAAGAGTTATTTTATCAAAAAATGGCTCCAACAGTAACAATGTTCTTGGAGCGTACTCTTTATGGCTGAACGATGGCACACCTAAGTTCACAATTTCGAATGAAGGAGGTGTTCCAAATTGGTATGTAACAGCGTCTGGAACCGATGTCTTAGCACAAAACACTTGGTATTTCTTGACAGGAATCATTGACTTTCAAAATCTAGAAATCAGACTACTAGTGAATGGAAATACAATTGATACACAGCCCTGGGGGGGCACCATTGATAGCAATGAGGCAAGTAATCTCCTAATTGGGTGTCACTACAAAGCAAATTTTGCGCAACAATACGAATACAATCTCCACGGTAAAATCGACGATGTCTGCTTATGGAATCGGGTCTTGGATCATTGTGAAATAGTAGAATTATTTACCGCAGGAATGCTCGTACATACAACTCAATCAGCTAATCAGCTATTTGCAAATCAAACGGGCGCGACATATCAATGGATCGACTGCGATAACAACAATGCCCCAATTGACGGTGAAACAAACCAGTTTTTTGCTCCCGATTATAGTGGAAACTTTGCAGTAGAAGTGACCGTCAATGGATGTTCCGCTATCTCCGATTGTATGCCCTTCGTGTACACAGGTGTTGAAGAATTACCAGAAAAACAAAAGCAAATTGTAAAAATCATTGACTTCTTAGGTCGTGAAACAGAATTCAAAGCGAATACACCGCTCATTTTTATCTATGAAGATGGCACACGTGAAAGGGTTTATCGTTTCCAGAACTAAGCTCTTGATGATCTGAAATACGCTTGCTCGTGCTCATTGTACAATAACTCAAGAAATCTACAACTAGATGAAGCCCAAGGTTTTCAAACACTTCTTCAACTTAACCCTTACCTGTCTCGTTTCCTTAAATCTGACAGGCCAAACATCAGTAAATACCTCCGGCGGTGATGGAACCGGTAACGGCGGCTCAGTTGCATTCAGCATCGGTCAGGTGTTTTTTCAAGTTGTCGAAGATTCACAAATCTCCTTCAGCGAAGGTGTACAACAAGCTTTTGAAATCAGCATTATTGATGGGGTCGAAGAAAAACCTTTTTCATTTGCTATCTCGGCTTTTCCCAATCCAATCATGGACGTACTTCATATTGAGCTGAAAGATGAATTCTCTGGGACAGTCATGTTTCAAGTTCACGATGCAATTGGAAATCTGATTCAAGAAGGAGAAGCATCAAGCTCAAAATTTACAATCCAAACCACCAATTGGTCGGGGGGAGCATATTATTTGCATGTTTACAACACTGATTCACTCCAATCATCCACGCTTAAAATCGTCAAAACTTCCTAAGTTCATTAGACCTATAGCCATGAATATTAGATTCTTTTTTCTCTTCCTCTTCTTTCATCTGAGCTTATTTACTTTTGCACAAACACCCCAAAAAATCAGTTATCAAGCTGTAGTGAGGGATGCCAACAATCAATTGGTCAGCAACTCAAATGTTGGAGTTCGCCTGAGCATCATTGCTCAATCCATTGATGGTATGCCGGTTTATATCGAAACGCACGATGGACAAACCAATGATAATGGTCTCCTGACGTTGCTTATGGGTGATGGAGATGTTGAAGAGGGAGTTTTTGAAGAAATCGATTGGTCAGAAGGTCCTTTCTTCATTAAAACGGAGATGGATCCCAATGGTGGAGTGGATTATTCCATTGAAGCAAGCTCTCAATTGTTAAGTGTGCCTTATGCACTCTATGCAGAGACTTCCGGAAGCAG
>CALKGK010000051.1 GCA_938085105.1 uncultured Flavobacteriales bacterium | reverse complement strand
CGTTCCCTTTTTGACAAAGAATCATGGGCCCCATAGTTCCCATGATTGTCATTCCAGCTTTCAATCAATATCTGGTAATTTTTGTCAGCCTCTTCTTCTTTTAAGTAGTATTTATTAAATAGAGATTTAACTTTAAATAAGTTGACGTCTACTTTCCCTCCATTGAGTATACGCTCTTTCTGCTTTATTAATTCTTCTTTAATACTCATCTCTCTTATTGCATATAACAAGCGGCTATGAGCAATTGCTCATATCACCATTATAACTTATTCATTTCACGAGCCTCACAGCCGTAGAATTAAACGTCTAATCCTACAACCAGCATCCCATCCAATTTTCACCCAAAAGCAAAAAAGCACGAAACACCAGCCCAAGGGCCATCACCCAAAAAACAAAACCCAATAAAGCTCTTGAAAAAGGCGCCCATTCAGAACAGAAAGGGGCACTACATTGCTTGAGTCTCAGAAGATCTTGCGCTTGCCGATAGCGTGGCAGTAATTTATGAAGTTTTTGCTGATGTGCTTATGTGATGGGGCAATTTTTTTGTCGCTGTAGAGAAATAAGCTTGGGCGGACAAGTGAGCGAACAAAGAATTCGGAATCCCCGCAGAGGTGCTTTTGGGATGATGGAGCTGACGCCCCAGAGAACATGAGCTCCATTTACACGCTCCCTGAAGAAAAACAAGACTGCGGCACGAGCATCCTTAGCAAGAGCAGGTCTTATTGCTCTCCTCGAAAGCATTACCATCTCTGCCCACTTTGCTCAGACAAAAACACCCCAACACCGCCTACGAAATCATCCTCGACGAATTACGCGATTACCGTTTTTATCAAGGAAATTTGGCTCAGGTAAGTGAGGATGCGGTGGAGTAGGTTTGGGGGAAGTTGGTGGGGAGTTGATGTCTTGCGCCATTCGGAACTTGAGAAAAATGCAAAAAAAACCGAAGTCAATGCTTCGGTTTTTCTTTCGGTGGTGTCCGGTTTAATATTCCAGGTTGAAATAATCACAAACTTCATAATAGTTGTTGATGTCAACCCCTTTATCTCGTAGTTCTTTGGCGATATCAAACTGATTTCCTCTCGTTGTTGAGCTGGTCGATTCGATAATGATGAGTCTGCCAGATTGAAGCTCACCGGCAAATATATCGACACTTGTGCCCGTTGCATCTGCATAATCAAAGGAAACGAGGCCAATATCGTAGTTCACATCTACGGCAAGGTCAAAACCGTAAGATTCTGCCGGACAAGGTACTGGAAACCAAAGTGTGCCGTCGTTAAGATAGGTGAGTAGCGCATCATTTTCGAGTACTTCTTGGGTTAATTCAGGAATGAGGACATCCGAGAAGGTACCTGCAAAATTAGAGGCATCAAAGGTGATGTTGCGCACATTGGCATTGCCATCCATTCCGGCAGGTCCTTGAGGTCCGGTTGCTCCGTCGTCTGGAGAGCAAGAAATTGCGATGCTCGTTAAGGTTACAAGAAGAATGTAACTTGCTTTTTTGAGTGTTTTCATTAAAAGATAGGTTAAAAAGTTAGGGTTTAATGAATTTAATTCGTCGCTGTCCATTTGCACAACAACATGAGCCTTAAAGTTATATTTTTTTAAGAATTGCTCCTAACACGGATGAGGAAGTGTGGAGCGCTTTGATCTTATGGGGGGAATGCTTGGGTTTTTAAAAGCAGGAGATTGAAAAGCTTTGAACTTACTGATGCTTGGCCTCTGGTAGATAAAAAACACCGCTTGAAATGGCATGCAGGAATGACGCGCGTTGTTTCGAACCAATTGATGTTGTCCTTCAAATACGCACAAAAAAAAAGACGAACCCTCAAGCTCGTCTTCTCAAAAAATGTCTTTGTACAGTGCTATTCACAAGCGCCTTCCAGTCCCAAGCAAAAATCAGCTTCGTCCAAACTTTCAAAACGGTAAATCAAAACAATTTTGCTATTGGCGTTCATCTGTGGAAGCACAAATTCGCGGGTTCTGCCGTCTTCGGCAATGACTTGCAAACCAATCGACTTCAACAATTCATCCGCCCATTTCACGCCGTTGTAGCGGAAATCGATGTTGTATTCAGCAAGCGCTTGACGGATTTCAAGCAATTCGTTTCGAGTAGAGTTCTCTGACACTTCAACACGGATTTCTCCATTGTTTACTGACATTTGAGCAAATAATCCGCTGCTTGCAAGCAACAATCCGAAAGTAAGAAGTAACGTTTTCATGGTTTTCTGCATTTGTTTTCGGAGGGATATAAATCATCCCTTCATTTCAAAGATGTGAATTTAAGCAAAAAGGTTGTTTCTCTCTGAAAATAAAATCCTTTCCTGTTCCTTTTCAGTCATTTCATCATTGCATGATTAGTAGTGCTTCAGTTCAAGTATCCCTTCCTACAAAACTGGAACAAGGGGGATGAACTTGTTTCGCGAAGCACATTTCCTTGGTTTCACTTTTAAATGATTTGAAGATGGCAGAGAAAAAGATGTCGGCCCGACAAAAAATGATTGGCATGATGTACCTCGTACTCACGGCAATGTTAGCACTCAATGTTCAACGCGAAATTCTCGACGCCTTTGTGGTGATTGATGAAGGTTTGCTCGAAAGTGCCTCCTTGGCAGAATCGCGCAACGAAGCACTGTGGTCTTCCTTTGATTTCTCCCTGAAAATGGACGAAGCCAAGGTGAAACCCTATCACAAAGCAGCATCAGAAATTCGATCAGAAACCCAAAAGCTGATCGAATTCATCGACTCCCTCAACCAAATGATGATTTCCGAAACGGAAGGACTGACTTTGCAGGAGGCAGATACCATTCAACTGGCTTTCATCGAAAAGAAAGATTTGTACGATGTTTCCACCAATTTGATGGTCGGACCCAATGAAGACCTCGAAAAAGGACAAGCTCGTGTGCTGAAGGAGCGCATACAGCAACTCGAAGAAAAGATCTCCCAAAGCATGGCCAAATTCCGCTTGCCGAGTCATCAAAACGCTTTTGCCTTCAAAGACAAGGTGGTGGAGGGACAAATTCGCGAGTGGGAAAAGCACAGTTATTATGATGTGCCGCTGGCCGCCGTGATTGCCTTGCACGACAAAGTGAAAAACGACCTCTTGAATTTGGAGTACAATGCCGTAGGACAACTCTTGTCGCAAGTGGTGCAAGACGATATCCCTGTGGACACCGTTGTGGCGAGGGTGATACCCAAATCGAGTTACTTGGTGCGTGGACAAGATTACGAAGCCTCGGTGTTTCTTGGGGCATTCAGTTCCAGTACATCGCCCAAAATGTATGTTTTGAACGCCGATGGCAGTAAACAATACCTCGAAGTAGAAGCTGGAAGCGGAAAATACACTCTGCCCAATGTTGGAGTGGGTATGAAGCAGTATGCGGGCGCCATTGAAGTGGTGAACAATCAAGGACAAGTGAAAAGTTTTCCCTTTGAGTCGGAATTCAACGTGGTCGCACCATCGGCAAGCATCGCCGCCACAGCAATGAATGTGGTTTACAAGGGCGTGGAAAACCCCTTTTCGGTGTCTGTTCCCGGGTTTGGGGGAGATGAGGTGAGGATGTTGGTGGATGGAAATCATCAACTGGAAAAAGTAAGTTCAGGGAAATACAATTTGGTGTTGAACCAAAGCAGCAGTGGGAATTTGAACATTACCGTTCAAGCGAAAGTTGATGGAACTTGGACCAACATGAACCAAGAACAATTCAGAATCAAATCCCTTCCCGATCCCAAAGCCCGAATCCAAAACATCACGGGAAGTGGAAAAATGAAAGTGAGCGACCTCGCCGTTCAGAACCTCATTGTGGAATACGACAAAGATTTCATCTTCAATTTGGCAAAACCCAAGTTGAAAAGCTTCAATGTGGTGATTAGCGACGGAGCCAACTCGCGGGAGCGATCGGGAACAAGCAACCGTTTCACGGAAGATCTACGTACCTTCATATTGAGTGCTCGTCCGGGAAACAGCGTGTATTTCGAAGAAATCATCGTGGTGGGGAACGACGGGAGGACCATCAAATTACCGCCACTTTTGATCAAGATCATACGATGAGGAAAGGCCGCAATCACAAAAGAAAGGAGCTTAGCGATAAAAATGTGAAAAACTAGTGCTTTGAATACTTGTGCTCCTTTCGCGGTAAAAGGTATATTTGCTCCCCGTAAAATCGGTAATATGAAGTTCATTGTAACCAGTAATGTACTGCTCAGGCAGCTACAAATGTTGAGCGGAGTGCTCAATACCAGTAATACGCTTCCAATTCTCGACAACTTTTTGTTCGAGATCAGCCCAAACCAAGCCGTTATTTCAGCTTCGGATTTGGAAACGACCATGACCACAAAAATGGACGTGAAAGCAGATGAAGAGGGAACGATTGCCATTCCTGCTAAAATTTTGATCGACACGCTCAAGGCTTTTCCAACCCAGCCTTTGACCTTCACCATCGATCCAAAAACCTTTGCTATCGAAATCAGCTGTGATTTTGGTAAATACAAGCTGACCGGAGCCAATGGAGATGAGTTTCCAAAAGCGCCAAGCTTGGAAGGTGAAGAAGAAATGGTGATGGATGGAGATACTTTGGTGAAGGCCATCAACAGCACCTTGTTTGCTGCTGGGAATGACGACCTTCGTCCGGTAATGAGTGGTTTGCTCTTCGAATTGTCTGCAGAAAGTGCTCGTTTTGTGGCCACGGATGCTCACCGTTTGGTGCGCTATGCGAGAACCGATGTTCAAGCACCTGGAACCAGAAGTTTGATTGTTCCGAAGAAGCCATTGACGCTTTTGAAAAACAACGCAGCCAGCGCTGAAGAACCGATCAAGATTTCTTACACCGATGCCAATGCATTGTTCACTTTCGATCAAATTACCTTGATGTGTCGTTTGATTGAAGGGAAATATCCGAACTACGAGGCGGTAATCCCGAAGGACAATCCAAATAAATTGACGGTAGGGAGAGAAGACTTGCTCAAGTCCATCAAGCGTGTTTCCATCTTCGCCAACAAAACCACTCACCAAGTGCGTTTGAAGATTTCAGGCAGTGAATTGTCGATTTCAGCAGAAGATTTGGATTTTGCTAACGAGGCGAACGAGCGCCTGACTTGCAGCTACCAAGGTGAAGACATGGAGATCGGGTTCAACTCACGTTTTGTGATGGACATGCTTTCCAACCTCACAACAGATAACATCGTGATGGAATTGAGTGCTCCAAACAGAGCGGGAATCATCCTTCCAGCAGAAAGCGATGAGGCCAGTGAAGACATGCTGATGTTGGTGATGCCTGTGATGCTCAACAGCTAAAAGCAAACGAAAATAATGATTGAAGAAAAGGCGTCCGAAAGGCGCCTTTTTTTATGCTTTCTTGTTCGGGTTTTTCTTCTTGGAGCTCACATAGATGTAGCGAATCCCGCTGCTCTTGTCTTCAAAAGTGGTGCTGCTGTTCTCCTCATTCTCATCGCCCAAACCTTGAACCTTTAATGCCGGCTTGCCTTTTTGTTCCCAATCGTTAAGGTAGTTTTGAGCTGCGGCCAGACGATCTTCCTCCATTTTCTTCTGCAGTATTTCGTCCTTTTCCCACTGATAGAGTTGTCGTTTCGGACCCTCACTACGGAGCACCAAGGAGAGCACAAAACCAACAACCGCCCCGGAGAGGTGACCTTCCCAAGAAATGCCCGGTTCAATCGGGAGTACCCACCAAACCAAAGATCCGTACAAAAAGGCTACAGCCAAAGAAACCCGTAGGAGCATCATGTTGTCTCGGAAGATTCCGGCAAAAAAGAGGAAGGAAGCAAAGCCGTAAATAACGCCACTCGCACCAATGTGGTTTCCGCCAACACCAATTAACCACAACAAAAGCCCACCCGCTAGATAGATCCAAAGGAAAACCTTCAAAGCGATGGAACGGTAGAAGAAAAACAAGAATCCGGAAAGGGTAAAGAAAGACACCGTGTTGCCCCAAATGTGCTTGAGGTTGGAATGCAAAAGAGGAGAAGTGAAAATTCCAATCAAACCTTCAATGCGACGCGGACGGTTACCATACTGCTTGAGTCTCCAGCCAAAAACTTCTTCAAATAAAAAGGCTCCCCAAATAATGCCGAGGAACAATGCAATGAACAATAGGGCGTCGTATATTTTGTTGCGGTCTTCTTTTAACATGGCTCAAATCAAAGGAGGCGAGTGGTATGCGTCAACATTGACGATTTAACCATGGCTGCTTCGAGATGTTCACCCTTGCGATTTCCATTCCACAATGCTTCGCTCAGGATCCCAACGCAACATTCGTGCTCCGCTGATGACCTTCAATAAAAGGATTTTTACTCAAAGTGTAGCTCCAAACCCCAAACTTGGTAAGGTGTCAAAAAGTCGCAAAGCCCCATTTTTTCAAGCCTAATTGGCAGTTTCGTCCTCCAAGAAGATGCTGTCCAAAGCTTCAGAGTTGGATTTTTTCTTGTAATCTTCCATCAAGATGAGGTGGGTATTGGACCACTTGTCGTGCCAACCGCTGGCATCGTTCCCCAAGAAGGAGAAGTGTTCGAAGGGCACGATTCGGCAAAAAGAGCGGGTAATCAATTGAGAAGTGCTGGCCTTGTTTCCATCGCCATCCACCACAATGGTTTTGGTGATGAGCTTGCCCAAACTTCTGGCGGAAGGAACTTCAATCAAAAGGTAGTAAGCCAACAATGCCGCAGCTTCCAAAACGTAATCCATGATGGGGTTGTCTCTTTCAAAATAAGAGGTGGGCATGATGCTTAGCACAATCACAA
Organism: uncultured Flavobacteriales bacterium; assembly: GCA_938085105.1. GTDB lineage: Bacteria > Bacteroidota > Bacteroidia > Flavobacteriales_D > Sanyastnellaceae > CALKGK01. Next base: position 26,770 of record CALKGK010000051.1, on the reverse strand, counting down.
CGGCAATGATGAGACTCGCTATTTTGTCTACAAAGAAATTGGCTAATCGCTTTCCGTGTCCCACCTTCAAGGCGAGATCGCTAATGCTTTTCTTTTCTTCGACGGTTTCTGAGATCACTTCCATAATTCTTGAAATTTCAACAGCAAAGAAATGCTATTTTCTTTAAATGAACTTGGAATTGCACGATGAGACTCATCGCAAAATTGGCTTTTCATGGCTTGAAGGAGTATTTTCGCTGAATGAAAGCAAGGACCTTGAACACATCGCCGGTGGGCGAAGCAGAGTTGATACTGAACGAAAATGGAGGGGTGTATCACTTGGGCATTGAGCCGGGAGAGATTGGAAAGAAGATCATCGTTGTGGGAGATCCGGATCGGGTAGAGAGCATTTCAAATCGCTTTGATGCGATAGAAACCAAGCGCAGTGCGCGTGAATTTGTCGTGCATACGGGCCGACTCAATCAAGAGCGAATCACCGTCCTTTCTACGGGAATTGGTGTTGACAACATCGACATTGTGATCAACGAATTGGATGCTGCTGTCAACATGGATTTCGCTTCTCGAAGTCCGAAATCAGCGTTGGAGTCCTTGCAAATAGTGCGCATTGGAACGAGTGGAGCTTTGCGTCCAGACATCGAACTTGGAGCATTTGTCGCCTCAAAATATGCTTTCGGTATGGACGGAGTTCCCTTCCATTACAATCTCGAAATGGAGCCCGAGGTGCAAACACTTGTTGAAGCCTTCACCGAGCAAATGAATTGGACTGCCCCATATCCACCGCTCTATGGAGCCAAAGGAGATGTCGGACTATTGAAGCACATCGCTCACGACATGACCCAGGGAATCACCCTCACCGCCAATGGATTTTATGGTCCGCAAGGAAGAAACCTCCGATTGCCTTTGCGCAATGCATCCATCATTCAAGATTTGAACACTTTTGAACACGAAGGAGAGCGAATGAGCAATTTTGAGATGGAGTGTGCCGGACTCTATGCCTTGGGTGGAGCACTCGGTCACCAAATGCTAACCTGCTGTGCAATACTTGCTAACCGTTATCAGAACCGCTTTGTTGATAAGCCACAGGTGCTCGTGAATCGCTTGATTGACGTGGTTTTGGAACGATTAACAGCCTCAATGTGAAAAAGTACAAGCGGCCCCAAGTGTAAGGGCCTTCTCTGCGCTTAACTTTGACCAAGTACCAAATAACACGGGATAGTCATTATGAGCAGCGCCGAAATCAATGCATTAATTACCTTGTTAGAAGATCCAGATGAAGGAATCTTCCAGCACATTGAACAGGCCATTGTAGCAAAAGGGGAGGTCATCATTCCACAATTGGAACGATACTCAGAACTCAATACCTACGGTGACCTTTTTCAAGAACGCATTGAGCACTTGATTCGCTCCATCCAATCCAATTCCGTTGTTGACCGCATCGTTGAATGGAAAAACAATCCTGAAAACGATTTGCTCGAAGGGGCTTTGCTCATTCATCAATTTCAATATCCTGGGTGCGACCTCGATGAAATCAGAAACCAAATTCGTCGAATCCGCCAAGACATCTGGCTGGAGCTGAACGATAGCCTCACAGAAATTGAGCAGGTGAACGTGATCAACCACATCCTCTTTACGGCTTACGGTTTTGAAGGGAACAAAAAAGACTTCGTTTCTCCCCAAAACAATTTTATTGGGGATGTTCTGAACAATAAAAAGGGCAATCCGCTTTCTTTGGCGGTGCTTTACCAAGTGCTGGCCAACAGTTTGGAGATTCCAATTTATGGGGTGAATTTGCCCAACCATTTTATCCTGTGCTACATCGATGAGGAGCACTGCACCATGGACAATGAAAATGTGGACGAGCAAGGGGTTTTGTTCTACATCAATCCTTTTGCAGAGGGAAACATCACCCTCATCAATGAGATTGATACTTTCTTGTACCATCTCAACCTCCCGCAAGAGGTGAAATATTACCGTCCTTGCAACAACACGGAGATCATCCAACGCATGATAACCAACCTTATTTTTGCCTATACCCAACAAGATCAATTGGGGAAAGCAGAGGAGTTGAAGCTATTACAGGAGGTTTTTAAGAGCCCAGTGTCTGAATAATCCGCTTTAAGGTATTTACGATCACACGCAGATCTTTCCACGCATTCTGTTCTTCCACATACGCCAGTTGTAAGGCAAGTTTTTCGGGAAGGACTTCTTCAATGTATGCTTTTTCAGGGTCGGATGCCTTGGCTAATAGCTCACTTTCTTCAATAAAAGCAATGGAGGCAGGATCGGTGATTCCCGGACGAACATCCAGTACTTTCAGGAATCTTGGAGGATAATGTTGAACGTACTTTTTTACTTCGGGGCGCGGACCAACAATGCTCATTTCTCCTTTCAGCACATTGATCAATTGAGGCAACTCATCGAGCTTGCTCTTTCTGAGAAAAAGCCCAACACGGGTAATGCGAGGATCTCGATCGCCTACCGTAAGCTGTCCTAATTTTTCAGAATTTGGCCGCATGCTTCGAAACTTCAACAAGGAAAAAGGAACTTGATTTTTCCCAATGCGCTCTTGTTTGAAGAACACACCGCCCTTGCCGCTCAATGCCACCAACAAACTCAAAATCAAGAATAGGGGCAAAAGGCAAATCAATGCGAGTAGGCTGACGAAAAAATCAAACAAGCGTTTCATAGCACCTGCGCAACGGCCCTTTTAATCGTTCCAATCACCCGCTCCACTTGGGCATCGCTCAAATCGTAATAAACGGGCAAGGAAATTTCATGCGAATAGGCCTTAAAACTCGAAGGATAATGGTTCATTTCATACCCCAATCCTTTGTAAAAACTGAGTAGGGGAAGGGGCTGAAAATGAACATTTACGCTTACCCCATCGTTCTGCACCCGCTCCATGATTTCGTCGCGTTGTGCTTCACTTGCACCATCAATTCGCAGCATGAAGAGGTGATAAGAACTCTCCCGATCTCCATCTTCAAAGTGGGGAGCTAAGAACCACGATTGGTCTTTAAATCCGTCCAAATACTGTTCGCAGATGGCTTTTCTTCGCTTCAAAGTTTGGTCGTAACGTTCCAATTCCACCAATCCAATGGCAGCCTGAAGGTCGGTCATGTTGCACTTAAACCCGGCCTCAATCACATCGTATTTCCAAGAGCTTCCCGCTGTTTTTTCTAGGGCATCTTTGGTTTGTCCGTGAAGGGCAGAAATGTTGATCGACTTCCGCAAAGCAGCATGATCCACTCCATTGGGGAGGTGAAAGGCCAATGCTCCGCCTTCTGCCGTAGTGAGGTTTTTAACGGCATGAAAGGAATATCCCGTAACATCTGCTTGAGTACCCACCGCTTTTCCTTTGTACGTAGCTCCGAAGGAATGGGCGGCATCGCTGAGGAAGAGTGGCCTGCCCACTTGTTCCTGAAGCTCAGAATGGGCTTGGAAAGGGGCGTTTTTGAGGATGGACATGATGCCGTCGTAATCCACTGGCAAACCTCCGATGTCAACAGGCATCACCACCTTGGTGTTTTTAGTGAAGGCTTGAGCAATGGTTTCTGGGGTGATGTGAAAGGTCTTGGGGTCGATGTCCAGCATCACAGGTTTTGCTCCCAGGTGCATGACGATGTTCGCCGTTGCAGCATAGGTGTACGCAGGAATGATGACTTCATCTCCTTCACCCACACCAAACTTTCTCAACATGAGTTCACAAGCATTCGTCCATGAATTCAAGCAAAGCACGGCGTCGGATTGCACGTAAGCGGCAATCTTTTCTTCCAGCGCTCGGGTTTTTGGTCCGGTGGTAATCCAACCCGACAAAAGCACTTCACTAACGGCATCCACCGTAACTTGATCTACACGGGGAGGGGAGAAGGGAATTTTTTCCATGCCGCTAATTTACACGATGGTTAAGGAATTGTAATTGCAATGACTGAATATTTTGAATTTGTACCTTTATGAAAACAGCAATTCCATGTGGTACGAAAAAGACAACAAACTTATCCGTGAATTTCGTTTCAAAGATTTTCAGGAGGCATTTACTTTTATGACGAGGGTAGCTTTCGTGGCTGAGGCGCATCAACACCATCCAAGCTGGCACAATGTTTACAACTTCGTGCGCATCGAACTCAATACCCACGATGCGGGCAATGTTGTCACAGAAAAAGACCGCAAACTCGCTGAGGCCATTGACGACTTGTTGAAGTAAATGGACCAAAATCCATGATGTTTTTAGCAGTGTAACTAGAGTTACTTTCTAAGGGAAGTCAAGCACTAACTTTGCTCCATGATGTTATCAGATGATATACATATCCAACAAGAAGTGCAGCGAAGTGCTGAGCTTATTTATTATTCATTAATGATCGGACCTTGTTCCGATTTTTTTGTTTTTAGCCATGGAAGTTGAAATATTAGCCCGCATCCAGTTTGCATTCACCGTTGCGTTTCACTACATCTATCCGCCTTTGAGCATCGGTCTTGGACTGGTGATTGTGCTTGCGGAAGGAGCCTATTTGTGGACAAAGAAACAGGTGTACGAAGACCTCACGCGGTTTCTCATTAAAATCTTTGCCCTCATTTTTGGGATTGGTGTTGCAACGGGTATCGTGATGGAATTTGAATTTGGTACCAATTGGGCCACCTACTCCCGATATGTGGGCGATGTTTTTGGCTCTGCACTTGCGGCGGAGGGGATTTTTGCTTTCGCTTTGGAGTCAGGATTCCTTGGAGTGCTTCTTTTCGGGTGGAACAGAGTAAAATCTTGGGTTCACTTCGTGGCAGCAATCGGGGTTTGGCTGGGTTCCATGTTCTCGGCCATCTGGATTGTGGTTGCGAATTCATGGCAACAGACTCCCACGGGATACCATGTGGTGGGTGAAGGAATGAATGCTCGAGCAGAAATCATTGACTTCTGGGCGATGGTGTTCAATCCCAGTTCGATCGATCGACTCACACACGTTTACTTGGGAGCATTTTTGGCCGGTACGTTTTTGGTGATGAGCATCATGGCGTATTACATTTTAAAGCAAAGACACCTCGATATGGCCAAGAAGGGATTCAAAATTTCCCTGGTATTGGCAACGATCGCATCTTTGGCGCAACTCTTATCAGGACACTCCAGCGCGGAGGTGGTGGCAGAACATCAACCGGCAAAACTGGCGGCAATGGAAGGCCATTTTGAAGCAGAGGCACCGGCAGATTTGTTCATTTTAGGATGGGTAGACAAGGAAAGTAAAGAAACAACAGGGCTGGCTTTGCCGGGAGGATTAGGCTTTTTATTGGAGGGAGATTTTGATGCAGACGTGACTGGTTTGGACGCATTTCCGGAAGACGAACAGCCCTCTCAAGTGAACGCTGTATTTCAGTTCTATCACATCATGGTGGCCATCGGAATGCTGCTCATCGGCTTAACGCTTTTTGCTTCCTTCCAGTGGTGGAGAGGAAAGCTGTTTGAAAAGAAATGGCTTTTGAAGGTCTTTGTTTTTGCGGTATTCTTGCCTCAAATAGCCAACCAAGTGGGGTGGTTTACTGCAGAGATGGGAAGACAACCCTGGGTGGTTTACGGGCTCCTCAAAACTTCCGATGCTTTGTCTGCAACGGTGACTGCCAACCAGGTTTGGTTCAGTCTGATTCTGTTCACTTTAATCTACGTTGCGCTCTTCGGGTTGTTTGTTTATCTGCTGCACCGAAAAATCAAGCACGGACCCTACACGGCAGAAGAAATGGAGCAAAATAATCACCAACAAATAACGGCATAATGGAAACGGCATATTTTTTAGGAGTTGATTATCAAACCTGGTGGTACCTCGTGATAGGGGCTACCTTTACCGCCTATGCCATTCTCGATGGATTTGATTTAGGGGCAGGAGTTCTTCACTTGTTCTTCAAAAAAGATCAAAGCAGAAGAGTGGCGCTGAATGCAGTTGGTCCGCTTTGGGACGGGAACGAAGTGTGGCTGGTGATCACAGGAGGAGCCCTTTTCGCTGGCTTCCCGGTGGTTTATGCGAGCGCTTTCTCTGCCTTTTATGTTCCTTTCATGCTTTTGCTGGCGGCCATCATTGGAAGGGCGATTTCCATTGAGTTCCGAAGCAAAGAGCCGATGAAGTGGTGGCGACAGTTTTGGGATGTGAGTTACTCCCTTTCAAGCTTGCTCATCATTGTTCTTTTGGGAGTAGCTTTGGGGAATGTGATCATCGGTTTACCCCTGAATGAACAACAGGAGTTTCATGGTGAATTGCTTTTCTTTTTGAAACCCTACCCAATTTTGATTGGCCTAACGCTCGTTGGTTTGTACGCCTTGCACGGAGCGGTGTTCTTGTCGATGAAAACAGAAGGACGTCTCTACGCCAAACTCACTCTCATGATTCGTTGGTCTTTGCGAACATTCCTCATTTTATTTGGAGTACTGAGTGTGATTACGGTGATTTTCTATCCTCAATTCATCGATCGAATGGAGGTTCACCCGTGGTTGTTCGTTGTTCCTTTATTGGTGATGGTCTTGCTCGTTTTGTTAGCGAAATGGGTGAAAGAGAAAAAGTATCCTTACGCTTTTGCGGCTTCTTCGCTCATCATAGCGCTGATGATGATGCTGGTTTTCATTCAACAATTCCCAGTGCTTTTGCCTTCAACAACTCCGGGCGTGCTTGGTCTTGATATTTACAATTCGGCTTCTTCCACCAAGACACTAGGAATTCTACTCACCATCGCAGCTATAGGGGTTCCATTGATCTTGCTCTATTTTGGCTTCGTTTACAAAACCTTTCAAGGGAAGGTGAAAATGGATGAAACCAGCTATTAATGAAGGTGGCGTGAACGCTTGCCGAGAGTGGCGAACGCTTTCAGTCGGTCGATCAATTAATGACGTAGCGGACAGAGAGGGCGAAAGGATGAATGGTGAACCCATGAAATGATCCTACGCTGAAATCTGCGCGCACGTCCAAGGACATGTTCAGTGGGATTTTTGGGAATCGGTATTCAACGCCGGCAACGCCATCAATTCCTACGCTACTGGCTGTTCTTCCTTCATCAAATGCGGGAAGGTTTGATCGTGAACCCCAAGTTCCGATGTGCGCGCCTCCTCCATAGAAAAAGTAGGTGTTGTCCAATTGATCAACGGCCATGTGTCGCTCATAGAGTCCAACCAAATAAAAACCGCCATAACGAGTAGATAGGATGCCTTCAATGGCGTCTTGTGAGTTCAGGAAATGCTTGTAGCTCAGTCCGGTGTCCCAACCAAAACGAACACCAAAGGCATTGTTGTAGGATTGAGAAAATGCACCTAAAGTGCCGAACATCAAAAGGAAGAACAGGAGGGCTTTTTTCATAATGCAAAGAAATGGATTCTTATGGAATGCAGAACCTAAATTATTCCAATAAAAAGACTTTCGCTTTTCCAACCACGAGGTCGGTTTCAATGTAAACGGGAATCTTCTGATCGTCTTTGGTGACGTAAACGGTCATGTTCTCCCCAGATTTGAAAACGGTGCCTTCAATGAGTTTCGGTTTGAATACCCAACAGCGGTGTACGATTCCTGTTCGAGGATGAACCCACTCTTCTTCCCCCAAAAAACGAACATAGCTGGGGTAAATAGACCCGTCGAGAAAAAAGGTGAGCGGAATGCTGTCGTTGGGGGAGTAGGAGGAGAAGTCCAATGTTCGGCAATAGTACACAGCGGTGATCACGTCTCGAGCTTCTGGTGAATAGGGCATGCTCTTGTAGCTCACTTCTCCTTCTTCATTCTTGAATGTGGCGTAAATTCCACTGGGTTTGACGTCATAAACCCGGTCGTAAAAATGAGATCCTTCCTTGCCTTTCCGAATGAAGCGTTGCGACTCCATCTCTAAATTGGCCCAAGATTCATAGGTTGAGCGTACTTCATAAAACCAATCCCACCGGTCATAAGATCGGCCGAAACTGTGAAAGTGATAGTACTTCTGATTGTCGACAAGGGTATCGTTCACAGTAAAAGTAACGGCACCGGCCTTCGCCCAAATCAATCCCCAATTGTAAACCAGCTCATACTTGAGTTCCTCCCCTTTTTGAAAGGGAGGCGTTTGTCCAAAGGAGTGACTACTCAAGAAAATCAAGAGCAGAAAAAAGCCCCATTGAAGGGGCTTTAAATATGATTTAGTCGAATCACCCATTGCTTATTGAGCAGGTGTTTCTGGCGTTACGTTAGCCATGATCTTCAATTGAGTTTGAATTGGCTCTGTATTCGCTGTAATGGTTACGGTCTTCGTTTGCTTGTTTTTCTTCCCTTTTGAGTTGAAAACAACTTTGATTTCACCTTCTGCACCAGGAGCGATGGGCTCTTTTGGACACTCAGGTACGGTGCAGCCGCATGATCCTTTGCACTTTTCCAAGATCAAAGGCTCACTTCCTGTATTCTTAAATTTGAAGAGGTGCTCAACACGGTCTCCCTCGTCAATTACTCCAAAATCGTGATCGTACGCTTCAAAAGCAATGCTAGTTTTTGCCAAGGTTTCAGAAGAAGAACCTGCGTTTTTCTCTTTGGCTTTAGCGTCTGCTTTTTGACTAGACAATGCATCATAGGTATTGTCATTTTTGTCTGCCTTCTTGTTTGAGGTAGTTTGTGCTACGTCGCTAGAAGCATCACCCATCGGCCTGCTCACTTGCTCTGTTCCTTCGGTGCATGAACTCATCCATACTGTCGCCAAAGCGGCTACCATCAATAATTTAAATCCTTTCATTGTAATTATGCATTTTTGATTTAACACTTCAAATTTAGGTATTTCATCTCTAAAAGTCACGATGAGCAAGGTTGGCTTTTTCGAAAGTTCCATCTTTTAATGTTCGGATGGCTTTCTGGTATGCCGGACTCAAGTCGTTGATGACTTCAAAGAACAGATTATAGTCGTAAAGGTTTCGTCCAATCAAGGCGGCAAGACGAATTTCAATGGCTTCTTTGGAAACGTCCCAGTCTTCCTGATTAAATTCCAATTCTTCTTCTGTCCCCATGGCGATAAGTTCTTCACGAATGTCAGCGGTCACCACAAAGTTATCTCTGAATTCATCAGAGGTGCTGAAGGTGGCTGAAAGGTCGGCACGATGCTCATTGGTATACTCCAAGGCAAATCGGTTCATCACGCCAGTTCGAATCAAATCCATGAAGTAATCACTCGTTTGGGTTGTATCGATGGGCACAAAGATGTCTGGCAAGATTCCGCCTCCACCATAAACAATGCGCTTCTTCACATTGGTCTCAAACTTCAAAGAGTCGGGGAGGTCCAAATTGTCCAAAGAATACAACTCACCACTTTCGTATCGGTCGTACTTCTCATTTCGGTAAGCTTCTACGCCTTCATCATAAGGCTTTTGGATGCATCGTCCAGAAGGGGTGTAGTATTTTTGAACAGTGAGTCTTACTTCTGCGCCGTCAGGGAGTGGAACGGGACGCTGAACCAGTCCTTTTCCGAAAGATCTTCTTCCGATGATTAATCCACGATCCCAGTCTTGAATGGCTCCCGATACAATTTCAGAGGCGGATGCTGATCCTTCATCAATCAACACCACGAGTCTTCCTTTTTCAAAGAGTCCTTCGCGTCGAGCATAAAAATCGTCTTTTGGAAAGCTTCTTCCTTGCGTAAACACAATCAATTTCTGCTCACTCAAGAATTCGTCAGCCATGTCAATAGCGGTTTGAAGGTAACCACCTCCATTTCCTTGAAGGTCCAAGATCAAATCTTCCATCCCTTGCGACTTCATCTTCATCAACGCTTCTCGCAATTCGGCCATGGTGGTTTTCCCAAAGCGGTTCACTTTAACGTATCCAATTTTATCGTCCACCATGTAAGAGGCGTCCACAGAGAAAATTGGAATTTTGTCGCGCACAATATCAAACACCAAGAGCTTCTTGCTTCCTTTTCGCTTGATCCCTACGCTTACTTGGGTGTCTTTCGGACCCATGAGTTTCTCACGAACGTCGTTGTTGGTGATGTTCACTCCGGCAACGTTGATTCCATCGATTTCTACGATTTTGTCTCCGGCCTGAATCCCTAACTTCTCACTGGGGCCACCACTGATTGGAGAAACCACCAAGATGGTGTCCTTCAAGATGTTAAACTGAATCCCGATGCCGTCAAAGTTTCCTTTTAAAGGAGCATTGGCTTCTTGAACATCGGCTGCTGAAATGTAGGAGCTGTGTGGATCCAATTCCTCCAACATCCCTACAATCGCCGTTTCAACCAACTTTTCAGCGTCCACCGAGTCCACATACATTTGCTCGATGTAGTACAAGAGGGTATTGAACTTTTCACTGGTTTTCTTTTGGTCGAGGGTTTGAGCTGTGGAAAGACCACTCCAGCCTAGTGCCGCGAACAGTAGGACACAGGACAACATTTTCTTCAATATCATTATATGGGATTTTCGTTCAATACAGATACAAGCAATAAAAGTACCAACTTGCTTTTACTGCCGCGGTTAAAAAAGGTTAAGCCCGAATTTACTTTTTTTTCTCAGCGCAGCGAATGAACGATGGTGATTTCTTGCTCAAGCACTTCACCGAAGTCGTCACTCAAGGTCAGCGTATATTTTCCAGCTCCAGGGGATATGCTCATCTGATGAAATACTTTGGTGCTGCCGAGGTATTTCTGGTTTAGATGCCAATACAGCGTGCCTTCGTTCGAGGCGTGAGCAGCTTCGAGTACAACTTCTTGGTTTTCCCCTGAGATGTCAATGGGCAAGGCGATTTGATCTTTGTTCTTAGGGTAAATCATTTGGATGTTGTGCTGACCAACTTCGTCCAAGCACTCGGATTTCCATGGCGGAATGGCTTTGTATTCTGGGTGATGACGGCGGTAGTACCAGGCTTCTGCCGGACTAAGTTCAAACCAAGACTGGGACAGCACAGGACCCTCGTAGCACGATTTGTTTACCCGATGTTGTTTGCTTTCATCCAGAAAAACCAATTCGCAATGAGAGCAGGCCGCTCTTCGGAGTCCTGCGCTCCCTACATAGATCTTCTTTTCTTCTGCGCAATGCATTCCCAAACGTTCGCCACTTTTCGCGCAAATGGCGATTTCATGCATTTCATCCCACGGACGATCAAACCAAGCGCTTTTGGGCAAACTCTCCACCACTTGAAAGAGAATGGGCCCGGCAGCACGAGAACCTGTTAAACCAGGTCTGCCTTCTCCAGAAGCATTTCCCACCCAAACTGAAATGACATATTCGCCGGTGATTCCCACTGCCCAGGCATCGCGATGACCAAAACTGGTTCCTGTTTTCCAAGCTACGGGAGTGCTGCCACCAAAGAATTCCCAACCGTTTTCGGTGTCCGGACGATTCACTCCGCGCATCACATCCAACATTTGGTAAATGCTTGAAGCGTTGTAGGTCCGACTGTCTTTCAAAGCAAAGGATTTTGGCGCGTGCATCTGACTCAAACGGAGCTCTTCAATGGCATAGTCAGGATAATTCCCACTGTTTTCTGTGGTGTGAATCAGGCTTCTCGCCAAACCTGAATAGCATCGGTTCAACTCCCAAAGCGTGCATTCGCCACCTCCCAAAATGATGCTCAAGCCGTAATGCGAACTCGATCGATTGAAGTGTTCAAAACCGAGATCCTTGAGTTCTTGGTGAAATTTTTCAAGCCCATATTCTTGAAGCAAACGAACAGGTGGAACATTCAGACTTCGAACCAAGGCTTCTGAAGCGGGCACGGCACCCATGTATGTTTTGGTAAAGTTTTCGGGTTGATACCCATTAAAATTTGTCGGGATGTCCTTCACCAATTCATCGCGCAAAAGCTCACCTTCATCAAGCAAACTGGCAAAGAGCAGGGGTTTGAGGATGCTGCCCGTACTTCGCGGCGCCTGAATGATGTCCACCGCTCTTCCGTGTCCGCCACCTGGAGCATTTCCAACATAGGCCACCACTTCACCACTTCGAACATGACTTACAAGTACGGCCGCATTAAAAATGTGATTGCTTTCCAATTTTTCAACTTCTCGCGCTAAGATGTTCTGAATTTTACCTTGAAGTGGACTTTGTACTTTGGTTTCATAACGAAGACCCTGACCGTGTTTCTTCTCCAGGAAATTCATCAAGTGCATGGCTTCTCTGGGCAGTGCTTTTGGTTTGGAGGGCAGACTTTCTGCTTTGGCGAGTTCCAAGTCCAAGGCGTCAAAATACCCTGCTTCGTATAAATAGGTGAGGAGGCGATCTCGTTTTTCGCGATAGGGTTTTGTGCTGCGTCCGGGGTAGATGATTCCAGGAGCGTTCGGTAAGATAGCGAGGGCGGCTGTTTCCGACCAAGAGAGTGCCTCGGGAGCCCGACCAAAATAACGCCATGAAGCAGCTTCTAGTCCTACCACATTTCCTCCCATGGGAGCATGAGCCGCATACATCGCTAAGATCTCGTCCTTGGAATAGCGGAATTCCAAACGCAGAGCACGCAAGATCTCCAAGCCTTTTTCAAAATAGGTACGTTCGGGATTGTTTCGGCTCAAACGAATGACTTGCATGCTGATGGTACTCGCCCCAGATACAATTTCGCCTTGATCTACATTTTGTTTTAAAGCGCGGAGCAGACTTCCCCAATTGACACCAGAATGATCGTAAAAACCGCGATCTTCGAAAGCGATAATGCAGGCTGCAAATTTACTGGGCACCTGCTCGTTCAAAGGAAAGCGGTATTGTTCGTCTTGGGCAATTCTTGCCGCAAGCAGTTGTTTGTTGGCATCCAATACCACGGTGCTGTTGGGAGCGTCGAAGAGAACCTTCGGTAAAGAAAAGAACCACCACCATAGCCCTGCCAAGAGGAGAACGGGAAAGCAGATCAAAAAGACCTTTCTCTTGTAAAGTGGTTTCTTCATGAGGTAAAAATCGGGTTTTCTTTCAAGTATTGAGGAGGAAATTCAACAAGCGTAGTTAATTCCCGATTTCATGCAGCTTTTTGCCCTTTCTGTGCCATTGGATTCCCATTCAAGAATAATTCCTACATGCGTTTTCCTTGCTTTTGTTGTACTTTCGGGCAAAATCAGTCATCAATGAAACAAGTCTACTTTATATTTAGTGCCTTTTTATTCTCGGTTTTGAGCATCAATGCACAAGCTCAAAATCAAATTGAACGTCCCCTCGGATTTACCAATGCCAGTGAACTTGGAGCGAGTGAAATTCTCACCATGTCAGGAACCTCGTACGAGGAATTGATGGCGCATGCGGATGAATTGGAAGCGTCCAAAGGTCAAACCATACAAGGACGCGTGATCTTTCACGACACCAATGCATCTCAATCCGGAACTTGGACTACTTTGAATGATGGGACCAAGGTTTGGCGACTTACATTGAGTTCTCCTGAGGCGATGAGTGTATGTGCTTATTTTGATGGTTTTTACCTGCCTGAAGGAAGCGCTTTGTTTATTTATAATGCAGACCGTACCTATTTCGAAGGCCCAATTGGCAGCGAAGAAAACAACAATCACATGCGTTACATGACCAACGATATTTGGGGTGAGAGCATTACCTTGGAGTACATTCAGCCAGCAGATGTTGTTGGCGAGCCGGTTTTAGATGTAATGGGGGCTGGACACTTTTTCCAATACGTTTATCCACCAGCAGAATTGGCAGATGCTCAAAGAGGTGGTGCTTCTGGAGGGTGTCAAGTGGACGTAAATTGTCCGGAAGGGGAGTTTTGGACAGCACAAAGAGATGGAGTGGTTCGTTTGAGAATTACGGACGGAAACGACATCGGTCTCTGTTCAGGTTCTTTGGTAAACACCACTGCTTTTGATTGCCGTCAATATGTGTTATCAGCAATGCACTGCGCACCAACGGTATCGGATGCTGACATGGCCTTTTTACAATTTAGATTTAACTACGAACGTCCGATGGAGGACGCTAACGACGATGGTGTGCCTGAGTGGGAAGAATGCAGTGTTCTCGGAGGTAGTAGTGCTAGAAATAGAACAGGAGCCATTCGTTTGGCAGATTCGAACGATGATTCACCCAACGGTTTTGAAGGTTCAGACTTCCTCCTTTTGGAGGTGGAAGATGATATTCCGGATAACTATCGTCCGTTTTTCGCTGGCTGGGATGCTACCAATACTACTTCTCCTTCAGGAAAAGGAATCCACCACCCATCAGGAGATTACAAAAAGATTTCAGAATACACTCAGCCCGCACAAAGCATCTGGTGGGGAGCACCCGGTTCTCACTGGGAGGTAAGATGGTCAGCCACGGAAACGGACCACGGTACAACAGAAGGAGGGTCCTCGGGTTCTCCACTTTACAACGAAGCGAAAAGAATCATCGGAACCCTTTCTTCAGGGTTTTCAGACTGTGTGCAAAGTGGCCAATTCGGTCCAAATGCACCAGATCAGTACGGTAAAATGTCTTACCACTGGAACAACAATCCTAACTCTTCAGACCAAAAACTTAAAGAATGGTTAGACCCTGAAGGCTCGTCGAGTGGTCAAGGAATCCAAATTATTGATGGCGCTTACCGAAATGGTGAAGGTTCTTGTGACCCAGCCTTGAACACAGAAGAATTCACTTTGGGGTATGAAGCTTTTTACATTGCGCCCAATCCGTCCAGCGACTTCTTGAACTTGAGAATCAAAAGCTCAAGTCTGTTGCACACCGTAACAGTTTTCGATCAAACAGGAAAAATGGTAGCAATGGAGCAGATTAGCGGTCCTGTTGCCAGCATTCAACTCAGTGAATTGCCAAGCGGAATTTATTACGTAACCCTTCAAGATGCGAACGGTTTGACTCAAACCAAGAAGTGGAGCAAGATTTAACCATGTTCCATCGATATTGAAAAAGGGAGCCAAGCGCTCCCTTTTTTGTTTTTCAAAGGGTGCAACCAAAGCCAAATTATAGTGGTTTCACCTATGGAAATCACTACTTTTGTCCCTAACTATGACGTATTTTTTGAAGACCTTATCGATTCTAGTGCTGTTGTTTTTCAGCTCTTTATCGCTCTCAGCGCAGGATGAATGTGAAGTGGATGCCGGTGAAGACCAGAGCATTTGTGCTGGTGAAAGTGTGGTTTTGGGTGGTAACCCAACGGTTGTTGAAGGTGAAAGTCCAGTGCTTACCTGGGACAACGGGGCAGGCAATACCGCTAATCCTAGTGTGAGTCCAGCATCAACAACAACTTATACAGTAATCCTTTCGGCTGAGGGTTGTGATGGCGGTGATGAAGTCACTGACGAAGTCACAATCACGGTGTTCAATAATCCTGTGGCCGACTTCAATATCAACAGTAACGGACCTTGTTCCAGCGAAGAGGTTTTGTTTGTAGACAGTTCTTCTGGGAGCAACTTGAGCTATTTCTGGGATTTTGGAAATCCGGGTTCAGATGGAAATACGAGCACAGAGGAAAACCCAACCCATACATTTTTGGCTCCCGGAAATGGCACGGATACCTTTACAGTAACGCTCACAGTGACGGATGAGAATGGCTGCAGTGATACCACAACACAAAATTATACTGTGGACGAATCTCCGGATCCTTCCATTACAGATGTCGATATCTTCACCCCATTTGTGATGTGCGGGCCTCCAGGAACGGTCTTCGATTTGAGCATCAACAATATTTCAAGCACCACCGCTACCAATACCAACTACATTATCGATTGGGGGGATGGCACAGCACCGTTTTCTGGAGCAGATTGGAGTTCTTTGGATCACACTTATGCGGAAACCGGTTTCTTCAATCTTAGTGTTACCGTTACTGGGGCCAATGGATGTGAAAACGTTGAGGTTTATGAGGTTTTTGTCGGAAATAATCCATCAGTAGCACTTGGAGGAGGAAACACCATTGGGCTATGTTCCCCGACAGAAACCTTAAGCTTCCCCATCCTCAACACTCAAAACAACCCTCCCGGAACCATCTACACCGTTTCTTATAATGATGGTTCTCCCGATGAGATTTTCACACATCCACCACCATTGGCTGTGGAGCATGTGTTCAACGGTTCCTCTTGCGGAGTGACAAGCTTGGGGGGCTTCGCGAATTCTTTTCACGTTCGAATCATTGCGAGTAACCCTTGCGGACAGTCTTCTTCGACATTCGAACCGGTGCAAACCAGTTCACCGCCAACCGTTTCAATGGATGTTTTGCCAGGAAACGAATGGTGCTCCAACACTCCTTCTTTTGAATTCGTGAACACCAGTACCAATGCCTTCTTTAACAACAACGGGGTGTGCAGTAATCTGATGACCGCCCAATGGAGCATTTCTCCCGCAACGGGTTGGACCATCACTGGCGGATCTTTGAACGATGCGAACGGCTTTTTGGCTTCTTTCGATCCTGGGACCTACACGGTGACCATGACCGGGGCGAATCCCTGTGGAAGTCAGACGGTATCCCAGGAAATTTGTGCCACACCGCCGCCCGAAGCTCTTTTTACTCTTGATCCTCAATCGGGATGTGCACCACTCAATGTTGCGCCAGACAACCTCTCGAGTTCCCTGCAGCTCTGTGATCAAGAAACCTATTTTTGGGAGGTAATCCCAAGCACTGGAGTGAGCTTTTCTTCAGGGTCATCCACCAGTATTGACCCAGAATTCTTGTTCTCACAAGCCGGAAACTATACGGTACGTTTAACAGTGACCAACCTTTGTGGAAGCTCGATTTACACGCTTCCCGTGAACGTCACAGAGCCGCCCACAGTGAGCATCAACAGCATTCCTAATTTCTGTGAGGGAGCAAGTGTTAGCCCTTCCGCAGTGATTGACAATGGCTTGGGAACCATCAGTAATTACACTTGGGACTTGCCCGGAGGAACCCCGAATTCATCCAACAGTGCCTCTCCTGGAGTCGTGGTTTACAATAATGATGGAAACTACACCTTAACGCTAAGCGTGACGAATGAATGTGGAACGGCGACAGATTCAGAATCATTTCTGGTGGAGAGCGCTCCAGATATCATCATTACTTCTGCCGACCCCGATCAAACGGTGTGTCAAGGTTCGAGCATCGCACTTACAGCCAGCGGTGGTACGAACTATTCTTGGAACAGTAATTCGACTTTGAACACCACTTCAGGAGCCAATGTGATTGCAACTCCGAATGGATCCAATACCTACACGGTTAACGCCACCTCAGCCATTGGCTGTCCGGCAAGTGAAAGCATTACTTTGGATGTACATCCCCTCCCAATACCGGTGATTGATGCAATGGATGAGATTTGTGCAGGCGATTGTTTGGTACTGCCGCTTACTGTAAGTGGAGGTACTGCTCCGTACACTTCCTTTTCATGGACCCCAGCTACTGGCTTGTCCGATGCCAATGCCCAAAACCCAAATGCTTGTCCGCCCACCACAACCAATTACGAGGTGACCGTCACGGATGCTAACGGCTGTCAAGGAATCACGGATGCGACGCTTGTAGTGAACCCATTGCCAATTGTTGAGGCCGGAACTGACATTACACTTTGTAACCAACCAGTGGGCGAGCAATTGAGTGGCTTTTCGCCAACAACAGGTGGTACGGGTGTTTGGTCTGGAACAAATGTTACTCCAGCCGGTGTTTATACTCCTTCAGCGGCGGGTGATTTTACCGTTACTTACACTTTTACAGACAACAACTCCTGTGTGAACAGCGATGTCCTCAATATTGAAGTGATCGAACCTACAACTGCTGATGCAGGTGCTGACTTCTCGCTTTGTGCTTCTGTTAATTCCATTCAATTGATTCCCGTAACACCGGGCGGAACTTGGTCAGGAAACAACGTGACGCCGGATGGCGAGTTTTTCCCAAGCATTATCGGGAACACCACCTTGACCTATACTCTAGGCGGTGGCTCTTGTTTGTCTACTGACGAATTAACCATTGAAGTGCTCGAAAATCCAAGCATTGATTTGGGGGGTGATGAAAATATTTGTGCAGGTGATGAGGTTCAACTCAATGCCGTTGTCAGTGATGGATTGGCGCCCTACGTTAATCCTACTTGGTCTCCAGCTACAGGTTTGGACGATCCAACTTCACTTTCCCCAACAGCAAGTCCGGCGAGTACCACAGTATATTCTTTCACCATTGAAGACGATAATGGCTGTACTTCAACAGAAGAGGTGACGGTCAACGTACTGAACCTCCCAATCGTGGAGGCGGGATCAGACTTGGTGCTCTGCAATCAACCCATTCCAGAAACGCTCACAGGGTTTAGTCCTTTGACTGATGCCAATGGCACTGGAGAGTGGTCGGGGAGCGGTGTGACTCCTGATGGTGTTTTCACCCCTTCACAAGAAGAAACGATTTTCCTTTATTACACTTACACCAACTTGGCGGGCTGCTTTGCGGTGGATTCCATCGAGGTGCAAGTGGCTGACCCCCAAAATGCTTTTGCGGGCGACGATTTTGCCCTCTGCTTGAATGCTCCTGCTGTTCAACTGGCTTCTGGCGGAACATGGTCTGGAAGCAATGTGGATGCTGGCGGACTGTTTACTCCGAGCGTTGCTGGGATTCAAACCTTGACCTACACCATTGGTAGTGGAACCTGTCAAACGTCGGACGAGGTGGATGTGGAGGTTTATACTTTGCCAGAGATTGATCTTGGTGTGGATGTGACCATTTGCGAAGGCGATAGCGTTCAACTGGAAGGCATTCCTTCAGGAGATAATCCACCGTTCAATACCTTCTCATGGTCGGGCGGAAGCGATTTGAGTAGCACGAACGTTGCTAACCCATGGGCATCACCAAGTGCTACTGATAGCTACAGTTTGACTTTGGTTGATGGTGTTGGTTGCTCAGCGAACGACCAGATTACGGTTTTTGTGAACGCTGCCCCAATCATCGATCCGGGTGCAGACCTTACGCTTTGTGATCAAGCCATTCCAGAGGTACTGACGGGCTTCTCACCACAAGCACCGGGAGTGGGAACATGGTCGGGTACAGGAATAACCGATCCTTCGGGCATTTTTGAAAGCCCCGGAATTGGTTCATACTACCTTGTTTATGAATACACCGACGGCATTGGTTGCGGTGCGAGCGATTCGATTCTTGTTGATGTAATTGCTCCTGTAATTGTGGAAGCAGGAAGCGATGAAAGCATTTGTTTGAACAATGGTGCTTTGCAATTGAGTGGTTTTTCTCCTGTGGCTGATGTGAATTGGTTTGGGGATGGAATTTCCGACCCGGTGAATGGCGTGTTCGACCCCTTGATAACGAACGATGGTGACTTTACACTTTATTTGGAGTTTGGAGCGGGAACTTGCTACAGCATTGATAGCATCGAGGTAGAAGTGCTTCCATTGCCTCAGCTTGATCCTGGGACTTCAAGTGAGTTCTGTGGAAATGTTGGTCTTCAAACCTTAGAAAACTTCAGTCCACTTGGAGGAACTTGGGAAGGCATTGGAATAGTAGATGCTGCTACCGGACTCTTCGACCCGAGCATTGGAGCGGGAACTGCAGATATTTTCTATTGGTACACTTCGCCCATCACCGGGTGTAGCGATACCATTGATGTTGCCATTGATGTGCTTGAAGTTCCTGTAGCGCTGATTGACCTTGAAGAAGATGCCTGTACCAATTCTCCCATCGACCTCACCAACAATAGCACTGGAGCCACTTCCTATTATTGGGATTGGGGCAATGGAGATGAAGACTTCCTTTTTGAGCCGAATTATACCTTCCCGGATGAAGGCACTTTCGACATCACTTTCATCGCTTACAACGACCTCGGTTGCAGCGATACCACTTCAGCAAGTACCAACATCATCAACCCACCACTCGCTGATTTCGCTGTTGATCCAGACAACGGTTGTGCTCCGCTCGATGTGGCTTTTGAGAATTTATCTGTTGGTCAGGACTTAAGCTACCTCTGGGATCTAGCAACAACGAGCAGTATCGATGAAACTCCAGCGAATGTGGTGTATCAGCAAGGTCCAGACGACGTGATTTACGAAGTGAGCCTAACGGCAAGCAACTACTGCGGTAGTGATGTGGCGGTGGATGAAATAACCGTCTTCCCCCAACCAGTGGCGGAGTTTGGAACCGACTTGGATTTCTTCTGCTCACCTTGGACCATCAACATTTCAAACACCTCAGTGGGGAATCCCGATACATTTGAATGGGACTTCGGAGATGGTGGAACAAGCACCCTCGAGGAACCTTCAACCCATATCTTCACCACCGATTCACTTCCAACAGACTACACCATCACCCTCATTACAAGCAATGAATGTGGGGTGGACACTTTTGATTACACGGTAACGGTATTGCCCAACACCGTGAATGCCTTTTTCAATACTAACATTACAGAAGGCTGCGAACCCTTGGAGGTTGAGTTTACCGACTTTTCTGAAGGAGCAACAACGGTTTCTTACGATTTTGGCGATGACAACGTCACCAACAACCCAAGCCCAACCCACACTTTCCTCGATGCGGGAACGTACACGGTTTTTCAGTTTGCTGATAACGGCTGTAGCTATGATACCACTCAAATCGTGATCAATGTTTTCGAATCACCTGAACCGAATTTCACAACGGATGTGCCCGATGTCTGCGAAGACCAAGCGGTGCAATTCTTCAATCAAACTCCCGATGTGATCAATGTGGATTGGGATTTTGGAGACGGTACAACATCGAATGTAACGAATCCTTTCCACACCTTTGAGAGTGGAGAAACATTCCCGGTGACGATGTCCGTTGTGAGCGCGCTGAATGATTGTCCGGCAGAAATCACCCAAAACTTCACCGTTTACGGAGCACCAGAAGCATCTTTTAGTGTGGCTGAAACAGTGGGATGTACTCCTTTTACGGTGGACTTCACCAATGAAACCAATAACGGACTCTTCTATCAATGGGATTTTGGCGATAATGAGACCGGGAGTGGACCTAACCCCGAACATACTTTCTTCAACCCGAATGCAGATCCATTGTCTTACGACATTGAAATGATTGCTCAGAACTTGCAGCTTTGTGCAGATACCTTTGTGTTGACCGTGGTAGTGAGTCCTAGTCCGGTAGCGAGTTTTGTCTTGGATGAATACGAAACCTGCCAAGACCCGATCGACATTCAAACCACGAACACCAGTGTTTTAGCCGATAATTACGCTTGGGACTTTGGTCCTTTTGGTAGTGCTAACATTGAATCGCCCGGTTTGACCATTGAAGGAGTGGGAACTTATCCCATCACTTTAACGGCGAGCAATGCTTATGGTTGTGAAGATGAATTCACCGACACTTTCACCATTCATCCAACTCCTGAGGCCAATTTCTCTTCGAATGTTACTGAGGGATGTGAGCCCTTGCAAGTGCAGTTTACTGACCTTTCAGACGGTGCGGCGACCTATCTTTGGAACTTCGACGATGCGCCAACGTCACAGTCATCAGATCCTTTTCACGTCTTCAATGACCCAGGAGTTTACGATGTGAGCATGTTCGTTCAAAGTGATCAAGGGTGTTTGGATACCTTGACCTTGGAAAACTACATCTCGGTGTTCAACGTTCCCGTGGCTGATTTTTACGTGGAGCCTGAAGTCATGAGTGTTTACGACCCGAGCATTCAATTGTTTGACAATTCACAAGGTGCGGATCTTTGGTTCTGGAACTTTGGTGATGGATTTACCTCAAACGCCATCAACCCAGAGCATACCTATGATGTGCCAGGAGACTATACCATCGATCTTTTGGTGGCTACGGTGAACGGATGTCAGAACAGTACCGCGCGCGAGGTGACGGTAGAGGAAGAGTTCAACTTCTTTGTGCCCAACACCTTTACGCCAGATGGAGATAACATTAACGACTTCTTCCAGCCCGTTTTATTGGGTGAAGGTCTTTTGGAGTTCTACGAGTTCCAAATTTTTGATCGATGGGGAGTTCTTGTCTTCCAAACCAACGACCCGAATGCGGGATGGGTGGGAGACTTTCAAGACAACTACAATACTTTTGTGGCGGATGATGTCTACAACTGGCGAGCGACCATTCGTTTGATAGGAAGCGAAGAATCCACGTTCTACGAAGGACACGTCAATGTGTTGAGGTAATCGAGAAAAGTAGCTTAACGAACGAAATTCAGTCGGTTCAAGCGCACCTTGGTTTTGAAAACTCCGAAGGCCACCGTTGCGTTCTCTTGATCCATTTCGAGCACGGTTCCTTTTTCTTTTCCGTTGATCAATTTTACGGTTGACCCCACTTTGATGAGGTGTTGCTTGCTTCGCGGTTTGGTGACTTTCTTCTTCTTGTTGTTTTGAGATTTGGCCTTAAGTTCTTGTGCTTTTTGAGCATCCACGATTTTGGTTTTCTCCATCGCGATGTACTTGTTCACTTCAGCCAAAAGCTCTTTGTTCTGATTTTTCCCTTTGGTGCTTACTTCATAGTTGCCAATGAAGGAAGACAATTTCTTCCCGCGGTGGATGTGCAGGTTATTTTCTTCGATCCTCTTTTGTTGAGCCAATTCCTTCTGCTCATATTTCAACTTCAGACGCTCAAATTCGAGTCCGGAAGTTTTGGTCTTCATTTCCGCTTGCTGAACTAACTGGGCCTTCGCACGGTACATGGCTTTTTCTTTCTGAAGATCGGCAATCAATCGGTCCATCTTTACTTTCCGATCGTCCAAACGCGAGATGGCATCGTCAATCAAGGATTGGGGAATACCGTTGATTTCGGCTACTTCGAAGGTGAAGGAGCTGCCTGGCTGACCAATATCCAATTTGAACAAGGGCTCCAAAGACTCCTTATCAAAAAGCATGGAACCGTTCAAGGCTTGATTCAAGTTTGCGGCTCTTAGCTTGATGTTGGAATAGTGCGTAGTGATCACACCAAAGGCACCTCGCGAGTACAATTCTTCAAAAAACACTTCTGCCAAAGCTCCACCAAGATCAGGATCAGAACCGGTGCCAAACTCATCCAGAAGTAAAAGGGAATTCTTATTGGTGATGTCCAGAAAGTGCTTCATCCTTTTCAAACGATAGGAGTAAGTACTGAGCTGGTTTTCAATGCTCTGGTTGTCACCGATGTCGGTTAAGATGAATCGGAAGAAGGACATCTTACTGTTCTCGTTGGCGGGAATCATGAGTCCGCTCTGGAACATCAGCTGTAGGAGTCCGACCGTTTTCAAGGTGATGCTCTTCCCACCAGCATTGGGTCCGGAAATCACCAGCATACGGTGCTCCATATCCAAGGTTAAGCTCTGGGGGAAAGTCGTATTCCCTTCTCGCTCATTGGTGAGATAAAGAATGGGATGGAAAGCTTCAATGAGCTCAACGCGGTTCTCTTTTTGAAAAGAAGGCATGTTGCAATTGAGCTGAATGGCAAGTCGGCACTTCGCGTTCACAAAATCGAGGGCCACCAAAAGCACTTGGTAGGCTTCGATCAATTCCAAGTGCTGACGAGTGCTTTCGGTGAGTGCGGCGAGAATGCGTCGAATCTCCTTGCGCTCATCGTCATGAATCATTTCCAATTCATGGTTCATTGCTACAACGGCTTGTGGCTCGATGTAGGTAAGGTTGCCCGTTTTTGAAGCTCCTTGTACTATCCCGTTCACTTTTCGCTTGTGGGTGCTCTGAACGGCTAGCACGCGTCGGTTTTGTAGGTAGGCCTCTTTCACATCGCCCAGCAAACCTTTGTCGGTCATGTTTTTCAACTCGCGGTTGAACTGGCGGGTGATTTTTCTTCGGCAAACAACAATTTCTTTTCGAATCGATGCTAGAGCAGGGGAGGCGTCGTCTTTGATTTCTCCTCTCGGACCAAATACTTTTTCAATGGGCTTGATGAGATCCTGAGTGAAATACACCTCTTTCATCCTCAATTCAAGCTCTGGAAACACCCCTTTTTCTTTCTTGAAGAATAGAACGAGTTCGTTCACCAGTCGAGATGCGCTCAAGATGCTTAAAAAGCCAAGTTCGGGAAGCACGGATCCGGGAATGCCGAGGAGTTTAATTTCTTTTAGAAGTTCGTCAAAATCAATTGCGGGGAAGGAAAAACCTTCAGTGCGAATGCGGTGGAATTCTTTGAGTTCTCGAAGGGATTTGTCCAATTCATGGGGCTTGCGGTAGGGCGCCAAGTTGGTCATCTTCGCTTTGGCTGTGCTTGAGTTGCACATATCGTGAAGCATGATCCGAATGAGATCGAATTCTAAATCTTTTACCGTTTGTTCGTCGATGATGGTTTGCATGCTCTCAATTAACGATTCCCCGCGCTGCTTGTTCGATGGAGTACTTGGTTTTTTATCCAAGCTATAATTTCTTCAGGATTTTGAGCATCCATCCAATGGGTTTCTTTGTTCTTTTTAAACCATGTCAACTGCCTTTTGGCAAACCTTCTGGTGTTTTGTTGAATGAGTTCAATGGCGCGTTCAAGCGTTGTTTCTCCCTTCAAATGGTCAAAGAGTTCGCGATACCCAACGGTTTTGAGTGCATTGAGTTCCCTTCGCTCAAAAACGGTTCTGGCTTCATCTAGAAATCCTTCCTCCATCATGATTTCTGTCCTGCGATTGATGCGATCATATACCCAGCTTCGTTCTCCATCCAAGCCTATGGTTAAGATGTCAAATGGACGCTCTTTTGCCGTGTTTTTTCGGAGGGATGAGTACTTCTCTCCGCTAGCTAAACAGACTTCCAAAGCTCGAATAATGCGCTGTGGATTTCCGTGATCTACTTGTTGATGAAAGGCTGGGTCAAGCGCTTCAAGCTCTTCCAACAAGGGAGCAATTCCATCGGTTTCAAATCGCTGGTTGAGTTTTTCCCGAACAATATCGTCTTTCGGGAGTTCATCCAAACCTTCGCAAACGGCTTTTACAAAGAGTCCAGAACCACCTACCATCACTGCGGTGGAATGCGTCTGAAAGAATTCGTCCAAAAAGGCCAAGACATCACGCTCAAATTGTCCGGCGCTGTATTCTTCTTCAATGCTCAAAAAGTCAACGAAGTGATGTGGAACTTGCGCACGCTCTTTCTCTGTGGGTTTAGCGGTCCCAATGGCGAGTTCTTTGTAAAACTGACGAGAGTCGGAGGAGATGATTTCCGTTCCTAGATTTTGTGCTATTTGGATGGAAAGACGGGTTTTACCAATGGCGGTCGGACCTACAACTACGATGAGTAAGGGTTTCATCTTTTCTAATAGTATTCATCGCCAAGGTCGTCGATGTTCTCGAAGCCTTCGCTGCTATCGTCATCGTCGTCCTCCATCAAGTAAGCATCGATTTCTGGATCTCCAGTAAGTTCGGGTTTACTTTTTGTGGTTTTGCTTTCCTCTGCGGCATTGAGAAGTGCGTCGGCGTCGGCGAAGAGGTCAGATTCTTTGTCGTTCTGTTCCGGACTATCACCAAAGACCATGGATACTTTTGGGTAGATGGTCGAAAGTGCTCTTTTTTTCATCTCAACAACTTCGATGTAGAAACACCACATGCGCATGAAGTCGTAGACGTAAACGATTTTTTGATCGGGTTCGGTGATGAGGTCACTCAAAATGGTGTTGCCCATTCCTTTCAGCCCGCTGAGCTCTTCGTCTCCAGGCTGGATGTCCACCAAAGCAATTTCATCCCCTCTTTCCCAAGTGTCATTGCTCATGTAGAAACTGGCCATTTCTCCTTCTTTAAAATCAAATGCGGCGAGAATTCCCTTGTGCAGGCGCTCAAAGGTGTCGTTTGCTTCGATTTCAATGTCACGAAAAATGTCTTCTTCTGTGTCTGCAACTACACGAACTTTAATGATACTCATGGCCTCTATCCCTTTAAAAATCGGCTACAAATTTAGTAAAAAGAGTTTGTTTAAAGTTGGTAAACGAAGCCTAAGTGAGCCCTTGGTGTGAAGTGTTGTGATTTGCTTTCTTTTGGCTGTTGGTTTTGAGGGTTCAGGCTCTTCCAGTCTTGCCACTCGTGTCCGCCACCAGCAATGATTTCAAAGGCAAAAGGACTGTCACCACAGCTCACACGATAACCCGTAAGCAGGCCCAACGATCTTCCGCTAGCGAAACGTTCCTTCACTTCTAGATTTTGGAGGGAGAGTTCATTGTGGAAAGCGCTGATTCCTTCCGCTTCATATTCCTTCATCCAGCTTTGTTTGAAGAAGGCCGACAAAAAGAATCCGCGTTGATCTTCTCTTTTCTCTGCGAAACAATACCATCGAACTTCTCCTTGCAAACCAAAACCAGTAAGGGAGTAGCTTTCGATATTCGCGCTCAAAAGTTCTTCTTCTACGGAAGCATATCTCCCGTATTCCGCACTTCCCATCACAGAAAAGGAGGGGTGCATGGGGAGCTCGAAGCCCAGTCCGAAAATGGGCTGACCCGTAATAAAATAAGCGTTTTGAAAATGGAGGGAAGGCGGTTTTTGACCGTATATGGTTGCGCTGAGCAGCACAAAGAGGCCCAGCATGAGTAGACGTTGCATGCGGTTGTTTTTCAGGTTATAGCATGCACAAGATACACCTTTTTACACAAATGGATGTAGGGCTTCGACTGATATTTCACTGTGCGTGCGCACGTCAACCACAATGCCTTCTTTGATGACAATGGCTTGAGGTGATTGGTGGTCAACCCCTAGTTCTTGAGCGATGAGGTTCGAGATGGGGCGAAATGCAATGAGGTCCAAAAAGTAAATACTGGCTTTTTCCTCATTGATGTCCCACTGCATTTCCAGTGATTTTTTCGCCATGAAGCTAACGCTGCAACGGGTGCTGTGTTTGAAAATGATGACCGTTCGCAATTCACTTTCTTTGAGTGATTCGTGAAAGTCGGCTTCTGTTCGTATGCTTTTCCAAGTGATGTGTGCCATGTGCATTATAAGTTTTAGCTTTGCAGGCGATTAACTGCAAGCATGGATACAAGAATAATAAAGATTTTAATAGCAGCCCTTTCATTGGCCT
>CALKGK010000050.1 GCA_938085105.1 uncultured Flavobacteriales bacterium | reverse complement strand
CGGCTCAAGTCTTTATTTTGATAGTCAGACTTCCGTAGGTATAAACACCAACATCAGTTCCTATGAATGGGATTTTAATGATGGAAATTATGCACCAACGCCTTCAGGAGTGCACAATTATGAAACCCTTGGTGAGTACGTCGTTTGTTTGAAAGTTGAGGGAGTGAATGGGAATGAGACGTGTGAGTCCACAAGCTGCAAACATCATCTTTTTGATCTACCAGCGCCAGAATTGAATGTGCACTTTAGCTTGGAAGATTTAGGAGATTGTGAATTCAAGGCCAATTCGGAAACAAGTGTGATTGATGACCTTGAACTTCAATCTCGAACTTGGTCCTTGAACGGAGAAAGCTTTGAGAACGAAGCGCACTTGTTTGAGTTTACAAGTGCTGAAGTAGGGCAAGAACTGTGCATGGAAGAGCGCTATTCCTTTTATGGTACGATTTATTCAGAAACGTATTGCGTTACGCTTTCCGCTTTGTGTGAATGGGAAGCAACAAGTGTTCAATCAGTGGATTTTAACGCTAACCAAGATGTGTTGGTGAGCCATAACGGCACCTCTAATTTGAGCATTTTCTCCCAACAAGCATTGGGCGAAGTGAAGGTGTTTAGCCTCGATGGCCGTCTTGTATTCCAAGATGTTCTCTCAAGCAATTCACTCAAGTTGTCTTTCTTGAGCGCGGGAACTTACATGGCTGTGTTGAACGATCAGGAAGGCATCCTTCTACTGAAAGGACAATAGCGGCGCGTTCTATTTCAAAAGAACATTGGTGCTAAGTGACTTTCGTGCGTCCTGAACCTGCACAAAATACATTCCACGAGCCCAATTCGATGAAGACATGAGTTCAATGGTGTTCCCTTGTAAAAAGTTGCTCACCAAATCATCAATTAAGACCATTCCGTTTCCACTAAAGACTTTCAATCGAGCATCAGGACTTAAGGAAGTACCTTTTACTTGTAATTTCAGGATGTCGCCAGAACTCATTGGGTTGGGATAAGCTAAAAGCTCGAGTTGCTCATCTGTTCCTTGAATTAACTCTCCCGTTTCATCATCGGTAGCACTGAGCATTGGAGGTGCCATCAAAGCACTTGGATCCCCAATGGTGATGGAGCAAAATTGTCCATAATCTCCTTCTTGGAAAGTATCACAATCACCAGTAAATCCTAAGAAAGGCTTCACACCAATTCGATATGTTTTTCCCCATTCCAAGCCTAAAGGAAGCAGGTACAAATTAGTACTTGGTGAATAGGTCACTATTGCCGGAGCTACGGGAGTTAAAAGTGGGTCATCGGGATCAATCTCCGCAATCTGCCAGGCGTATTGATCAGCGACATTGATGAATTCTGTGAACAAGGTCGCTCCAGGGAACTGAACGGTATTGCAGTATTGGTCGGTAACCCTAGTGTAGGGCAATGGACTAATGATTAAAAAGTCCGCATCGCTCCAAGGACCAGTTTGTCCACAATAGGTCACCCGCACCTCAACAGTGTAAATTCGGTTGTATCGAATGCAAGCAATTTCGTCCATCGAAATGGTAGAAGAGGTGCTGAAATGCTGAAGTACTTCAGCTCCATTATTGCTTGTAAATCGCCATTCAATCAATTGATCGGGACCCACAAAGTTCACTTTGATATTACTAGAAACTCCATAGGTATTTCCTCCATATCCATCTTGTAAACGTGTTGTTGGTTCTGCCTCGGTCAGCAGAGGAAGCGATTCTCCATATCCACACCAATGGTCATCTACACGCACTTGAACTCGAACAGTATAACTTTGCCCGAAGCACATGTCATCCAACAAAGACAAGGTTAGGTTTCCATTGTTTCCAGTGATTTCATATTGGGTAATGACTCCAGTGTCTACGTTGGTAAATTCCCAGCGTGTTCCTTGGATGAGGTTGTTGTAAGGCGCATAGTTTCTTCTTTTCGTCCACTCCGTAACCCGGTACCCCAGAGGAGCAGAATCTCCTGAAGGATAAGGGCTCCAGCCATTTCTAAGCTCAGAACGAGGCAAATACCATCCACACAAAGTGAAATCTCCTGCACTACCATCAAAGGAATGCACACGAATGTAATAGTTGTCTCCAGCAACAAGATCCGTTACCCAAATTTCTTCTCCTGCATTTGCTCCATTGCTATTTTCACATGCGATGAGATTGAAACTGGCATCATAAACATAGATCACAGCGTCGAAATTACTGGTCTCCAATGAATACTTTGATCCTTGATAAGTGGCAGTAGTTGAGATCCAAACATCGTTGTTGTCAACACCAGCGCAGGTTGGCATTCCGGACCCACTTGCACCCAAGCTCAAGGCCAAAGAATTGCATGCTGGGTTGTTGAGCAGTTGTTCGAGGTAATACGTTTCGGTAAGGGGGACAGCACTTGCAGGCTCTTCTTGTGAATAAACATTCAACACAGCAAAGAGCAGTGCTGCTAGGATAAAGGATAGTTGCTTCATAGTGGTTCGGTCTTCCTGTGCACAACAGGGTCAATCTTCGTTCACAATTTATGAAAAAAATCACTTCATCATGAAAGAAATGATGAAGTAAATTACACCAAACCAGCGTTTTTGCACCTGTTTACGATGTCCACGTAGTCTAAAATATGGTCGTTTCTTAATTCAGCAATCTTCAATAGAGATGTCCTCCCGTCAGAAAAACTGAGAAAATGCAATAAACGATGCAATTCAGTTCTTGGGTCTTCTGAGGTTATAGAATCGGGATATAAACCTCGTTTTCCGAGTTGGGGTTCACAATATTGCACAGCGTTTAGATAGCAATCGTTTAGCTCAAACCCTTGTGCAATTTTTGTGTAGAAGTCCACCGTCTCTAGAAGGTGCCCGAAACTAATGAAGTCCTTGTTATCAAAGCTGGTATGGTATTCTTTGAATTGTTGGTAGGGTGTTCGCATCAAACTTCCAACGGGCAAATTGAAGCCGGGAGAACAGTATTGTCTTTCATCACTGCCGCCAACTGAGAAAGGAATGGTGTTGAACTCATCACTCAGATGCTTCAAGGTGTGAATGGCCATTTCATCAACCAAGTGGGTTTCTTTTTTCGATCGCTTGTAGGTCGGAATTCCACGGTCACCACAACAGGTGAGCACATATCCCGCTTCTAAATTAGCTTTCAAGCCTTGACCTTCTCGAGCCAAGTAAGCAATAACGCCGATGGTTTCAGGTGCAAATAAAAAACGGTAGGTAAATTTCCTGTTTTTGACGGCTTGCAAACGGCGATAGAGCATAAGGGTGGCTAAAGGACCACTCAACTCGTTGTTCGCCATGCTGGGATGACAAATGTAGGTGCTAAACAAGATTTCCTTACCACTTTCCCCTTCAAGCACCGCTTCAGCATAATTGAGTTCGCCATCAAAGAGTTCACTATCAATGAATACTCGATAATCCCCTTCTCCCAATCGCTCCAATTCTTCATGACTGATGCAAAAACCCCATTTTTCTTTATAGTAAGAGGTAACGTAAGGAATGGCCTTTGGCATGCTCGGTAGGGAGTACAAATGGTCTTTCAACTCTTCCAAACTGACCATTCGATCGACGGGAGTAGAGTAGTTCAAAACGTGCAAATTGTTCTCTTTGAACTGAGCAATTTTCCTTCCATCTGGACAAACGATGTAGGCATCACGAATGCGCCATTCTTTCGGTACAGTCCAATCGAAAACCTGCTCTCCACTTTTGATTGCCGAGGTTTTGAGGTCCATCTCTTCACCGAGGATGGCCAGACTTTCTCGAACTCCATCGCCCGTTAATGACCTGCAAATGGGCCACAAACGATCGAAATAATGTTCAAGCTTTGCTAATTCTTCTTCACGATTCAATGACATTCCACAGGATGATTTCGTCTTCGAGAATGGTTTTAACTGCTGCTCGGCCAATCACTTGGTCGATGTCTTTTGGACTCACTCCTTTTGCAGGACGCTTCCATGTCAAATCAGCTCGTTCGATGATTTTTCCTTGAGGAATTTCACGAGCGGCAACCAGACTTCTTCGAGCATTGGCTCTTGCTGGGGCCTCGTCTTCTAAGGCAGTGACTTCGAAGTTGCCCAAAAGTTCAAAACTCCGATCCATGATGCTGTTGAAGTGCTTCATGTCTTCCTTGTCCATGGCATGATAGTGATCATTCCCAGGTAGCGTCTTATCGTGAGTGAAGTGTTTTTCAATAACTGCAGCACCGAGTAGGGTGGCCATTTTCATCACTTCCATGTCTTTTGGTAAGGTATGATCGGAATAACCGGGCACGTGATCTGGAAAATGACGGATGAGCGATTTGATCATTCCCAAATTGGCATTAGCATCGGGCGTAGGGTAGTTCAGAACGCAGTGCATCAAGCAAAGCTGATTGCCTTTTTTGTTGATGGCTTCCACCGCTTGATGAATCTCCCACAAGTAGCTTGCACCGGTTGAAAGAATCATGGGCTTGCCAAAATCACACATGATTTCAATGAAGGGGATGTTGGTCAAATCTGAACTTGAGACCTTAAAAACAGGCATCAGATCGTTCAAGAAATGAGCCGATTCCACGTCAAATGGGGTAGACATAAACTCAATTCCCGCTGTCTCACAATAGCGCGCCAATTGCTCGTATTCGTTCTTCCAGAAAGTATCGTATTTCTTGAAAAGTTCAAACTGACTCCTCGTTGGTTCTTGGGTGATGTCCCAATAATATGGACTGTCTTTCGAAGCAATGGTTTCCGCTTTGTAAGTCTGGAATTTGATGGCGTGAGCTCCACCCTCAGCTGCCTCATCGATGAGCCTCTTGGCGAGGTCCATGGAGCCTTCGTGATTCACTCCTGCTTCGGCAATAACGTACGGTTTGCGAAGTTCTTTGGGAGAATAGGTGTTTAAAAAATCGAGTATTTTCATGGCTTATAGCTTGCTCCAAAATTCGTCAACCTGCTGGCGAAAACGTTCTGGAGTGTGATATTCTTTTGTTAATTGATGACTAAAGTGCATCATCTTTGAGCGTTTCTCAGGGCTCAAAGAAATGAATTTTTCCAATGCCTCAGATAGTCCTTTTGTACTGTCTTCTTGAGCAATGTAGCCGTTCTTCTCGTGATGCACAAATAAGTGTGTTCTTCCTACTGGTCGAGCAATAATGGCATTTCCAGCCGCCATGGCTTCATTCATTGCCAAACTGGGGAAGTTTTCGTGATCCTGGCAAGAAATATAGGCCATAGAAGAATTGAGAATGGGTGAAATGTCTTCGGTTGGTTCGAGCAAATGAACATAATCTTCCATCTTAAGCAGAGCAATTTTTTCTCGAATGGCGGCTTCTTCAGGACCTTGCCCCACCAGCAAGAATTCCCAGTCTCTCAATGTGATGCCTTTTTCTAAAAGTGAAGCAATGGCATCAATGAACATCAAGGGGCGTTTGTACGTGGCAAGCGCAGAAGCAAAGACAATTTGTTGTTTCCTGTCTTTTGAGGGGATGAAGCGGGTTGAGTCGCAGTATCGACTATCAATTACCTGCACTTTTGGTTTGGGCGAGATCCACTCTTGACCTTCAATGAACGAAGGAATATCATCATACCAAGAGAGTATCCCATGAAAATGGATTTCTTTGAAAAGTCCTGAGTATTTTCGGCGATCTTTTTTGAAACGGGGCTCATCGTCACGCTCAAAGGCTACAGGAATGGCGTTGTATGTTATGGTGAAGGCCAGCTTTGAAACCTTTTTTTGTGCCACACGAAGCAAGGACAACTCTTCTTTACTGGTGTAAGTGAGTGCATGAAAGAGATCGGGTTTAAGCTTATTCAGTGCTTTTCTCATGTCCCAACACTCGTGCTTTTCTTTAAAGCGATGGTTCCTATTTTCGAGGATATGAACCCGATTTAAAGGAACACCTGAAGAGCGCAACATGGAGATCATCTGACCTCGATTGTTGGTTTTAATAAGGTAAAAAACTTCGTGTTGAGTCTTCTCCTGTTCCTGGTAGTTTTTGAAAAACATCGGAAAAAAGAAGTGAGGTCCTCTTTTTGTTTTTTCTGGGTTGATGGTCTGAAACAAGACGACGCGTTGGCTCATTGAATTAAAGATTTAACGGTCTTCAAGATGTGTGTTTTACTCTGCTCTGAGCTCAGTTCGAGAGCGTGCTCGTGGGCAGATTGTTTAAACTGGGAAATGTTCGCTCGATTTAGTTTTTTTAGCGCATCCCGAAAGGATTCTGGACTGTAGTCGCTGCTGATAAAACCAAGATTGTGATTCTTCACAATGCGCGCCATCTCTTGATTTGGGCTGATGACAATGGCCAGGCGAGCTTGAATGAATTCAAACAGTTTGTTGGGCAAAGCCATTTCGTAATTGAAATTCACCGGTTTCAATAAAAAGACCCCTGCATCATAAGTGTTGATGAAGGGAATGATTTCTTTTGGAGATACCGCTTCAATAATGCGGATGTGCTCATAATCTTCACACATGGTCACCAATTGATTGTAGCAGTCTTCTTGAGTGGGAATGAGCATCAAATCGAGCGAAAATGTTTCTTTTAGAGGTTTCACAGCCTCAATGAGTTTCTCCAAGTGTCTTGATTTCAACGCAGCACCATGGTGGATGAGTTTGATTGATCCCTCGTTACTTTGCATGGGCAAATCAACATAAGGCTTGTCGTTTCGCACCACCACAGAATCTACACCAAATTCTTTGAGATACTCTTCTCGAATGCCTTCACAAACACTGAATACCGCATCTGCCTGAACCAAATATTCTTTACAAATCTTGGTGATTTTCGGACCTTCATATTTCATCCAAGTAGCCTGGTCTTCAAACTCGCGAGGGTAGTACTCGTGCAAGTTGGAGATCAGTTTTACTTGTTTTTCCTTTTTTAGACGGACTGCTGTTTCCAAAGTAGCGAGATGATGATTGATGATGAGGTCGCAGTCCACGCCTTTCAACAAGGGGTAGTGTAAGTCAATCAAGGATCGTTTGTCTTGCTTCTCCGAAAAAAGGAATAAATAGATTTTGATGAAAACAGAAAATACCTTTCTTAGCGGTGCGGGCCAAGAAAGGTGAAAGTTGATGTTCCTTCTCCGCGGTTTTTTCTTTCTCGGTAGGGGAATGTAGTCCACATCATCAAAAGGAGGTGCTTCGTACCCCGCCATGGTGAAGTCGAATTCTTCGTGCAAAGCTTCATAGGTCATTCTCACCCTCGGGGCTTTGCTCAAATTCGCATCGCAGATCAGCAGTATTCGTTTTTTCGTACTCATCCTTTTTTGCTTTTTTGTTGGAGTATGAGCTTTTGATACATGGCCATCCAGTTTTTACCTGGTGATGAAGTTTGCATCAATTCAAGGATGCGTTCATGTTGATCTTGAGGGGCGCTCCAAGTGAGGAGATCGCTCACATGAAGATCTTCCACTGCTTCTACTTCACTAAAAGCGATACCTGCACGTCGCAATTTCCCAAAAGGTAACCAGGTACCTGTGATGACATGCGCCCCAGCGTAGAGGAATTCAATCATTGTTCCGCTGAACGCGTCGGAATCTGTGAGAAACATGAAAGTGTCACAGGCTTTTCTCAATTTACCCACTTCTTCGTTCTCCAAATAACGATCAACAATGGAATAGCTGCACCCATACTGCTGAAGTTTCTGAACGATTTTTTCTTGTTCTAATGGATCGCGCGCATATCCAAAGGTGAATACAAAGTGCAATTGCTCAATCACTTCTTTGCTTAAAGTATGGAGATGGTCAAGAATTTCAAGATGTTTAAATCGAGGATGTGAGTTGTACCCCATGGCTACAATTCTTCGGTTTTGAGGGACGTCCCCAAATTCATCTAAAAATTGGATGCACTCCTCTTTTGAGTATTTATCAATGCTTTGGAAGATATCCTCGTTCAGTGGGAAAAGTGCAAAAGACATTTTATGACGCAAATGCCAGCCATACTTCACACAGGCCACGAATGCTAAATCTGCCCCGTGGATCGAAATACCCAAACAAGATTCCAAAAGGCTTTTCTTTCGAGCTGTGAAGTTGTGATCTTCCGCTTGCATGAGATCAGAACCCCAGAAAGAAAGCAAGAGTTTATTCGCAGGCACTTTCTCAACAAGGTTCAAATTGTTTTCTTTCAGGTAATGTACTTGAACGAGATCAAATTCTTTTGAGATCTCACCGATCTGACGACGTTGATCCAAGATTTTTAATTCGCTTTCTTTTTGGGTGATGAAAGACTTAACCCTTCCTGAAAAAACAGATTTCCAAAAGGTGAGTTGTTCGCCTTGTTCATAAATCAATTGCAAGACGGCTTTCAAGCGGGCAACTTTTCCTTCTTTGAGTTCCCCCTCAATTTCAGGATAAACGCGGTCAAAAGCCGATATATCCGTGTCTACAATATTCCCGGCCGGATTATTTAATCCATACACACCCAGAAAAACATCAGGATTCTCATTTTTCAAGGCCTTTGCCAGAGGTACCAAAAAAAAACTTGAACAAGAACCTACAAACAAGATTCTCATAGACCGCGTTGATTAAATAGTTCGTTGGTTTTTTGATACTCACTCCAAACACCAATGTCCATCCAGGCGCCTTCACTCACAGGGAATACACCCACAGATCTGCCGTTTTCCATCACTTTCTCCATGAGCACATTGATGTTGTAAAATTTATTCTCTGGAATCACGTCGAGAATATCGGCTTCCAAAACGTACACACCTGCATTCACGCGAAAGTGAAAAGTTGGTTTTTCTTGAATGCTCTGGAGTTTACCGTCATCCTCAACTTCCATGATGCCGTAATGGATCTGAACATGCTTCATGGCCGCAATGGCGGTCATCTGGTGCGAATGTTTCCGATGGTATTCGAGCACTTCTCCATAATCTTGATCAATGATAATGTCGCAATTACTCACGAAAAAGGTGCCGTTTATTTTTTCTTTAATGAGGGATAGACTGCCCGCAGTTCCAAGGGGGTGATCCTCGGTGAAGAAGTGAAAATCAACGTCCAAGCCAAGCTTGTTGAGGTAGTCTTCAATCATGTCCCCTTTGTAGTTCACGGAGATGTAGAATTGTTTGCAGCCATGATTAATAAAGCGCTCAATGATGATTTGAATGATGGGCTTTTCACCAAGAGGCACCAATGCCTTTGGGATAATGTTGGTAATCGGACGAAGCCGTGTTCCCATTCCTCCAGCCATAATCACCACGGGAATATCTTTCAGGCTGTCTGACTTTTCCCTTTGATCACTAGAAACGTCTTTCCACTCAATTACCCGAACAATATTGTGTTCCTTGTCAATGATGGGAAGATACTCTAGGCGACGCTCCAAAATCATGGTTTTGAGGTCTGATAGGTTGTCCTCGATGTGTCCTACCATCACCTTTTTTCTCAAAATGGTAGAAATGGGTTCCTGCAATGAAGTGTTTTTCAAAATGGCTCGTTGAACATCTCCAATGCTTACCAATGAAAGGAATTTGCCATCTTCATCAATCACCATCAAGAGCTTGGAGTCAAGCTGGTCCATCAGACTCAAGGCATGAAATAAGGTGTCCTGTAAGGAGATGAAGTGTTTTTGGTAATCCATGGCAACGGTTTAAGGCTTCAAAGTTAAAGATATCAGGTCAAGGGGAGTGCACTACTGGGAATGTTTACAATGCATTCGGCAAGCTTCTCCGTTACGGGTAAGGCTGCTTGATCGCTGGCGGCAAACATGTTGAGTTTATTCAGCGGTTCCCAAATGGGACGGGTCATGACATCAGCATCGTTGCTCATTTCCAAGAATGCATTACGCGCTTCCAAGTTTTTCAATTTAACGGCGATCAGCCAAAAGTTTGCTTTGCAGTCCAAAGGCTCGTCCATGAAGTCAATTTCACTGTTTTCCAAAACGGCTTTATACTTCATGGCTACACTTCTTTTTTCTTTCAAGAAGGTTTCCAATTGCTCCAGTTGTGCGCAGATGAGAGCGGCATTCACATTGGGCATTCGGTAGTTGTACGCAACGTGATCGTGAACGTACTCCCAACGATGTGGGATTTTAGCTGTCGTACTCAGATGTTTGAGGTGTTTTGCCAGAGCTTCGTTATCGGTAACAATGGCCCCACCACCCCCAGCAGTAACCACTTTGTTTCCGTTGAAGCTGAAGGTTCCCATGATTCCAAAGGTTCCACAACTTTTCCCTTTTTTACTACTGCCAATGGCTTCGGCAGCATCCTCCAAAACAGGAATGTTACATTCCTCGCAGATGGCTACGATTTCTTCAATTTCGCAGGGCATTCCAAAGGTGTGCATGGGAACGCAAGCGCCTATTCGTCTTCCATTGTGTTTGTTGAAAGGAGTGCCTTCTTTGTCAAGTTCCACTTCAGCCTCAAGAAAGATCCGAAGCGCTTCAGCACTCATGCCCATGGTTTGTTCATCCACATCCACAAAACGAGGCCGCGCTCCTGTGTAGGCTATGGCATTTCCTGTGGCTACAAAGGTGAGTGCCTGAGTAATCACTTCACAAGTGTCATCAACCCCCATAGCAGCCAAGGCAAGGTGAATTGCTGAGGTGCCGTTCACAGTGGCAACGGCGTATTTTGCTCCTGTGATTTTGCACATGTCTTCTTCAAAGCGACTCACAAAAGCGCCCACCGAAGAAACAAAACCGGAGTCGATGCACTCGTTGAGGTATTTTTTTTCGTTGCCTCTGAAACGAGGTTCATGCAAGGGGATAAATCCTTCAGCACCATAAATGGAGCGAATGGTTTGATGTAGTTGATTGCTTATGTCCATGCTTCGATCATGTGTTTTTATGCTTCATTTCTCCAGCACAAAGTGCAGAGTACATTGGTCGGGTAGTTTTTCCAGACCCCCAAAAGTCGCTCGGGTGTACGTCAAGTGTTGCTGCTTGTTCAATGACGTCTTGGAGGTCGTCGGCACCTGTGCTTCCGTGTGCGGAGAACAATCGGATAGAATACGATCCACCTCTCAGGTTTAAAGCGGGGATATGAAGTTCGAGCATTCCACCGTCCACAAGTTCTGCGGGCACAAATCCCATTTCATCAGAGATGAAGCTCAGAACCATTTGCTCATATACATCACAAATGTTGACGGTGAAAATCAATTTCTTCGGATCGAGGTCTTTTTTAAGCTCATAATGCACTTGCAAGGTGATGGCTTGCCCACTCAGTACTTCGCTGCAGGCTTCTCCTTCGGCATTCAAAAAACGGATGCTCTTAAAACGAAAATCTCCTCGACCTACACGGTCTTCTCTCAGATGCAGGTCGACTTCTTCGGCATTGGCCTGACTCAAATAGGCTTTTACTGCGTCATCTACCGGGCCATCAAATGCGAGTTTGCCTTGCTCCATCACCAATCCTCGGTCGCAAAGTGCTCGAATGGACCCCATGTTATGGCTCACGAAAAGAACGGTTCTTCCTTCTCCCTTGCTCACGTCCTTCATTTTTCCAATGGCCTTCTTTTGAAACTCGGCATCTCCAACGGCGAGGACTTCATCCACAATGAGAATTTCGGGTTCCAAAAAAGCGGCTACGGCAAAACCAAGTCGCACTTTCATTCCAGAGCTGTATCGTTTCAGAGGAGTGTCGATGTATTTCGCGCACCCTGAGAATTCAACAATCTCATCTAATTTTGAAGCAATTTCGGCTTTGTTCATGCCCAAAATGGAGCCGTTCAAGAAGATGTTTTCCCTTCCTGTCAATTCTGGGTGCATTCCTGTTCCTACTTCAAGTAAACTCGCAATTCTTCCACGAGCTTTAATGCTTCCCGTGCTGGGAGGAGTAACTTGGGATAAAACCTTCAATAGGGTGGATTTCCCTGCTCCATTTCGTCCAATGATTCCTAAAACCTCTCCTTGTTTCACGGAGAAATTGATATCGCGAAGTGCCCAAACAAACTCGCTTTCACTGGCTTTTGTTCGGTCGTTTTCTGCGGTCACCAAACGAAAAGGGTCTTCCTTTCCGCGGATTTTATACCACCACCTTTTGATGTCGGTGGAGAGCATTCCGGTTCCGAAAACACCCAAGCGGTATTCCTTCGATACGTCTTTTACTTCTATCGCGACTTTACTCATGCTTATACCGTATCAATAAATTTCTTTTCAACCTTGTGGAATGAGGCAATTCCAATGATGAGCATCAGGAGAGTGACTCCAGTGCTGTAAAGCAGTGTTTCCCAAAAATAGGGCTGCACAAAACTTTGGTCAAAAGCGGCAACTTTGAACGCGTCCAGAACTCCCGTCATGGGATTGGCCATAATGATGTATCTCAATGTTTCATTGCTGCCATCGGCAAACAAGAGGCTCATGGGGTATACGATGGGTGTGGCATATCGAAGCAAATCAACCCCAAACTTCACCAGGAAATTCACGTCCCTGTACCGCGTAGCCAAAGCGCTCACAATCAATCCGCCAGCCAAGCCCTGAAAGGCCATTAATATCACGCTCAGAGGAAGTAAATACCAATGTGTGCCCAAGCTTACTTGTCCTTTCACTGCGTAAAAAATGAAGACCACAAGAAACAGAATGAACTGAATGAGGAACTTCAAACCGTTAGAATACAGCAAGGAGAGTGGCACAATGACCCTCGGGAAATACACTTTGGAGAAGAGCGCTTGGTTGGTAATGAAGGTGCTTCCTGTAGTGGTGAGCATGGTAGAGAAGTATCCCCAAAGAATCACTCCACTCAAATAGAATAAGGGCATGGGCACGTTGTCTGTCCCGAGGTCGGCAATGAGCCCAAAGACCAAGATGTACACCGCCATGGTGAAGATGGGTTGGATGAAGAACCAAACGGGACCCAAGATGGTTTGCTTGTATACGGCCACCACATCACGCTTCACCAACAACCACATGAGGTCTCGGTATTTCCGTATTTGCTTCCAATCAAAGTTATCGCGCCAAGACTGACTCGGTTCGATAACGATGTCCCAATGCTCTTGTGTTTTTTCTGACATCTTCCTTCGCTGCTCTGCTGTTATAATTTTTCTTTTTTGTCTGCTGGATGGATGGTTTACCAAACGGTCCATCCTCCTTCAACCAACATGTTATCTCCCGTTACATAGGAGCTAGCGTCAGACAATAGGTAGATGAGGGCACTGGCCACTTCATGGTTGTAGCTCAAACGTTCCATAGGAGAGAAACGAGCAAAATTATCTTCAAACTGCTGCTCATGATTGTTCCATACTCCGTGGGGTGTAATCATGTTCACCCTCACTTTTTTAGCAGCCCAGTAGGATGCGAGGTAGCGAGAAAGAGCATCAACCCCACCTTTGGATGCCGAGTAGGCCGCCGGACAACCCAAACTGGTTCCTTTGTAGAGGTTTTGATTTGGGGCAACAACGCTGTAGGTAGAAGGGATGTTCACGATGCTCCCGCCCCCAAGTTGAGTCATCCAAGTACCCAGAATCTGACAAGTAAGGAAGGTGCCTTTAAGGTTGGTTTCCACCACGGCATCCCAGTTGTCTTCTCCGTATTCTTCGAAAGGCTCAAAAAAGCTCTTGGTTTTGTTCTGATGTCCGTTCACCAAACCATCACATTTTCCAAACGTACTTTCAACAGTAGCTTTGAGTGCGTTTACTTCTTGTTTTACGGCAACGTCCAGTCCAAAACCGATCATTTTTCTACCGTGCTTTTCTTCCAAAGCCTGAGCTGCTTCTTCGGGCTTTGCTGCAGGGATGTCTGCAAGCACAAGGTGGGCTCCAAACTGTGCAGCGGCCTCACAAAAGGCTCTACCAATGAGTCCGCAAGCGCCAGTAATAACAATCACCTTTCCTTTCAGCTCAAACTTTTGCCTGAAATCAATTTTGCTCGGGTCGGTTGTTCTTTCTTGACTCATGTTTTAGTTAAATTGACGGAATACAGGTTTGATGGCTTCACCCACCAAGAATTTTTCGACTCCTGAATCGAGGGCTTGCTGAAACACATCACAACTTTCATCGAAGGCGGCCAACATAAGGTCGATGTCGTCTTCGGTGTGCGAATAACATGGCGACAAAATGCCTTGATAAAGTACTCCTCGTTGAATCATTTCTTGCATGAACAAGGTGCGGTATTGCATGGAAGGTTTTTTGTCTTGTCCCATAATTCCAAGACCAATGCTCCAGTTAAAGCCCATGATTTTGAAATAATCATTCAGGCTTTTACGGTCGAGAATGGAGGTGATTCCGTCCAAGAAATATTGCCCAATTTTCTGGTTATGCTCGATAACGGGCTCGTTTTCAAATACGTTCATGGTGGCCAATCCTGCGGCAATGGAGTGGGTTTCTCCCCCGTGAGTTGTGCTCACCAAGAAGAGTTTCTTTTCTCCCGTTCTGTTGATTCCGCCCAATTCCATCACTTCTTTCTTTCCGGTAAGTGCGCAGAAAGAAAACCCATTGGCAATGCCTTTGCCCCAAGTAGCCATATCTGGCTCAGCATTTAATCGCTTGATACTCCCCGGATAGTCGGTTTTGAATCCGGTAATCATTTCATCCATGATCCAAAGTGCGCCGTGCTTGTGTGCGATGGCGATGGCTTTTTCATAAAAATCAGGAGCAATTACTTCCCATTTCTCAGGCTCGCCAATAATGCAGGCAATTTGGCCAGGGTGCTCGTTGAACATGCGTTCCAAATCCTCCAAGTCGTTGTGCTTGAAGGTGATGGTTTTGTTTTTTACTTCACGCGGAACACCAAAGTCGCAGGCCGTCGATCCAATGAACCAGTCGTCATAACTGTAGAAGGGATGCTCAGCTGTTCGAGCAACGAGATCGCGCCCAGTAAAGGCCCTCGCAAGTTTGATTGCCGCTGTGGTCACGGTTGATCCGTTTTTAGCGTACTTGATCATGTCGTGCTGCGGAACCAAAGCAAGGAAACGCTCTGCCATTTCGCGCTCAATGGTTGAAGGACGCGAGAAATTGGATCCTTTCGAAAGCTCTTCCTTCACGCGTTCAAGCACGGGTTCGTAAGCATGACCCAATGAAACGGAGGTTAGTCCCATAAGGGTGTCCAAATACTTGTTCCCATCCACATCCCAACAGTAAGCACCTTTCGCGTGGGTAATGGCAGCGGGTGATTTGATGGGGAATTGGTCGTCACCCTTACTGTAAGTGTGCGCTCCACCAGGAATCAGGTCGTGAATAACACTGCGGTGCTCATCGCTCTTCGCAAATTGGTCGATATGGGGTAGGGTAATGGGCTTATTCATGATATGTTTTTATCCTCTTTCAATGATTTTTCAAAACCACTGTTGATTTTACTTTCCTTGTTGATTTCAAGTATTTCAGGACGATTTTGTAAAAGTTGAACAACTTCGTCAATGCCAAAATCGCCTGTTTCGCCTAAAATCGTGAAAATTGTTCGAACGGCAGCCAAATCCTGTGCGGTATCTACCGACAATTTGAATTGATAGTCTGCATTGGCTTTTTTCCAAGCGCACTTAAAGTGTTTTTTGATGTAAGGACACACGTGCTCTCTTTCGCTCATCAATTCTGCTTTCTCCCAAGCCGTTTTTAGCGCTGAAAATCGAAAAACTTCTGTGTCAAATCCATCCTCGAGATAATCCGGCTCTTGGTTGCTGTTGGAGAAATAATCTGCGCCTGAGGATTTGTAGTTTTCAATCACAAAATCGGCCACGCTGTGGTGGTGAAGCGGATTGTCACAACAAATTCTTACGATGGTTTCCGGTGTTTCGTCCAAACGATTTGCGGCCTGATAGAAACGGTCCAGAACATCCCAGTCGCTTCCTCGAAAGCAGTCAAAACCGTGTCGCTCACAGAAGTCGGCAATGGCTTGATCTTCGGGGAGTTCAGTAGTGGCCACGATAAATCGATCGATGTGTTTTGAGGGAGATAGACGATGCAAAAGGGTAGCCAAAATGGATGCTTCTCCATTCACAGGAAGAAGTACCTTTCCGGGAAGACGCGTGCTTCCCATTCGGGCTTGGATAATGGCGACGGTCATGAGCAAATTCGTTTACCAATTTTAATCTTTTTCAAGTCGAAATCTTTACCATTTTTGACTAATTCTGAAATCTTTAATAATCCATTTTTCACCATGATGAAGATACCAGTAGCGTCTTTCCTAACAATTAAGCCAACCCCATAGGAGTGGATGTTTTTAAGTGGGGTAAAACGGCTTTCGTGAACATGTACCTTCTCTCCGTTTAGCAAAAACCAAGCTCCTTCATAGGGATAGGAAAATGCTCGAATGAACAAGGATATTTCTTCTCCAGTCCATTGGTCAAACTCAATTTTTCCATCGCGAAGGGTATTCAAACGAGGGTAGTACATGCTTTGGCTCTCATCTTGTTCGGAATACACCGGCTGATCAGATGTGATGTTCTCAAGAGCTTTGATTAGTAATGGACCAAGCGTATCCATTCTAACTTTAAAGATGTCAATGGGTTTTGCATTCTCTGG
Organism: uncultured Flavobacteriales bacterium; assembly: GCA_938085105.1. Taxonomy (GTDB): domain Bacteria; phylum Bacteroidota; class Bacteroidia; order Flavobacteriales_D; family Sanyastnellaceae; genus CALKGK01. The sequence goes on along the minus strand of CALKGK010000050.1, from coordinate 12,823 downwards.
AACAGCATAAGGCAAAGTAGCAATTATTTTACCCGCATCGATTCTAGGGCTGATGAAATGACAGGTGGCATATTGAGTACTGGGACTTTGCCCTTGAAGAATTAGCCAGCTGTCAATTCCTGCACCTCTGTAGTACGGCAGGAAGTAGGGGTGGAGGTTGAAGACGTGCTCAAATTGTTCAATGAAATTACCTTTGAGTATGTCGCGACAGCCTACAGTAATTACTGCTTCAGGATTATAGCTTTTTAATCGATCGATTTCAGTTTTCTGAGATAGATCTTGGTACTCAATAACGGGAATTCCGTAATCATCAAAAACATCAAAAACATTATAAGCGTAATTGCCGAAGAGTTCTTTTCGTTCTTCGTAGATGGCTAAATCTCTTTGATGACCTTCTTTCGGGTGAGTGAAAATCGCTACAACTTCATGATCGGAATTATGGAGTATTTCAATGCAATTTCTGATGGCAACACTATGTCCTATAAACGCGATTTTCATTGCTGATGTTTCGATTTAAGCAGGTCTGCACCAAAGTCCATGGCTTCTTCGTCTTTCGTGAGATTATTGGAATGCATTCGATAACGGTACAATGGCAGCACAATTCGATGAACTCCGTATTTCTTCTTCCACCGAATGCTCAAATCCTCTTCCTCACGGGCTCTAAACTCTTCGTCGTATAGTCCAATGTTGAAGAGAAAGTCTTTTCTAAAAAGGATGCCACAGGCGATCGGTTCTTCTTTTGATGACATGTGCTTGATGTGGTTGCCTCGTTCATCAACAAGCCAGTAATCGGTGCATACGGCGTCCAATTGGTTGTTTTCTTCGAGGTGAAGTTTTGTGATGTAGAGGAGATCGCGATGAATGTAGTCATCGGCATCGAGGAACATGACAAATTGCCCTTTCGACTTGCGGATTCCAAAATTTCGAGCGGCAGCAAGGCCAACGTTTTCTTTCAAGTTGAAAACGCGGCATTCTTCTAAGTAGTTTTCCAGCACGGCTTCTGTACGATCGGTGCTGGCATCATTCACAATGATAATTTCGTACTTGCTGTTGTCCAAGCTCTGATCCAAAGCACTTCGGATCGCCCTTTCGACATAAGATGCGTAGTTATAGCTGGTGATGATTAAAGAAATCATGCGGGTACGTTAGAATTAAGGTTAAAGTAAGTTCAGTTTGTCGTTTTTTCAATCTCAGCTCGTGCCGTTCTTGTTCTTTTTACGGGTTTTCTTTTTTTGTGGATCTTCTCCGTATCCATAACCGTAGCCATATCCATAACCATAGCCATAGCCATAACCGTAGCCATATCCGTACTTGTAAGCATACTTACCGTAGTAATACTTCCACTTCTTTTGTTTGATGTTGTTTAGAAGCAGGGTGTGACTAGCGCCTTCGTCATTCGCCAAGAGTTCTTCCAAGTGTTTTACTCCTTGCTTCGTCGCTTTTTCCGTATTCATCACGAAAATACCCGCATCTACATGGTTAAGCAACACCATTCCATCACTAATCAGCATCAAAGGAGGAGTATCGATCATGATGTAATCGTAGATGCCCTTCAGTTCTTTGATCAGTTGATTTACTTCTTCGCTCAAGACGAGCTCTGAGGCGTTTGGAGGGACAGGCCCAGCGGTTAAGATATCCAAATTCTCAACTTGAGACTGAATAATGCTTTCTGAAAAATGATTTTTCCCAATCAAATAAGAGGAAACACCAAAAAGATTGGGTGCTCCAAAGGTTTTGTGAACTTTCGGTTTGTGAAGGTCAAAATCTACCAAAACGACACGTTTTCCGGCTTTGGCGATTACAGAGGCCAAATTGGAACAGGTGAATGTTTTTCCTTCTCCAGGGTGAAGTGATGTTACCAAAATGGTTTTTGGTCCGCCTTCTGTAAGAATATATTGCAGGTTGGTACGAACAGAACGAAATGCTTCCGCAACATTAGACCTCGGAGAATTACTGATAACGATGGGATCCTCGTCAATTTCATCGTAGAACGGAACTCCACCGATGACTGAAACATTGCTGATCTTCTTCAATTCTCGGGTGTTTTCAATCCGCTCAAAAAAGATGAGTCGAATAAAACCAATGAGCAAGGCTAAAAACATTCCAACTCCAACGGCCAAATAAATGGCTTTGGTCTTGTTGGGACCAACAATTCCAATGCCTCGGGCAGATTCAATCACGCTGGTTTGAGGTAGGATAGCAGCCCGAGCAATCACAGTGTTGGCGCGCTTCTCTAGGAGGAAAACATAAAGGCTTTCATTTACGTTGAGCTTTCTGTTGATTCCTAGAATGTCTCGCTGAGATTTTGGAATACTTTGAAGTTTCCGCTCCAAAAGGCGAATTTGGGTATCCACTTCTGCAATTTGTTCACCAAGTCCTTGGCTTGTGGATCGTGCATATTTCCTGAGCCCCGAGCGAATGGTGTTGATTAAAGAATCCTTTCGTTGGATGGAGATGGATGCTTCTTCAACGTCCATGAGGGCGAGGCGACGTTCGTTGCTTAAATCATAAAGATTCGTGACCATTTTACGCGGAAAATCATCTTCTGGAGCGAAATAAACGGTAGGAGGAATCACTTCGTCCATGTTGTTCGCATCATTCAAAAATTCCTCCAAGTTCTGCATGGATTTCATTCTGAACTCAAGCGCTCGCCGTTGCGCTTCATATGCAATCAAATCTTCAAAGAATTCGTTTTTTTCTCGGTCAATGTCCAAGATGTTTTTCTGCTCTTTGAAGTCCTCCAATTGCTGCTCAAGACTATCCATGATCACCACCAACTCATCCAATTGCTTGTCGATGTAGCGTTTGGTGTTTTCGTTAACGGCAATTTGAGAATAGAGCGTGTTTTCGATGTAAACGGTGCTCAAAGTGTCGAGAAACTGCTTTGCTCGTTCTTGGAGTTCATTCGTGCTTTTCAGAGTAAGAATACTCGTGTAATCAACCTTCGTAATGGAAAGTGAACGGATGTATTTCTTAATCAAATCTGAACGGCGATGAACCCGAATTTGATAGCCCAATTTCTGAATTCCGTCAATGGTTTCAGCATTCATTCCCTTTCTTCTCGACAATTTGATGGTGTAGTCAATTTCATCGTGGTACTCGTCAAAGGAGAAGGTCTTACTTACAGTGTTCCCTCGGAAGAGATAGGAAATTTCGTAGCTGTTGATGTCTATAACTCGGATTTGGACGGGGACGTTATAGAGCGGTGAACTCGGACTGTTTAACTGCATCTCCACGTCGAAAGCATCAAAATGGTTGACCTGTTTTTCGGTCAAACGCCCCACGAGATAGTAGCTGATGTCGAAATCAACCCTTTCTAGTGTTTTACTCACGATATCATACGACTGCATGATTCGCTGCTGATTGGTGATATCAGCCAGCAAAGAATAATAACCAAGATTTGAATAAATCTGGTTCTGGTAATCGTAGGTCTCCGAAGATTTTAAAAGGATCTCCGTTTTCGCAGCATAAATGTTGGGAAGCTTGTAAGTGTAGAGGTAGGCAATACAAAAAGCAATCAAAGGAAAAGAGAGGAGGAGGTACCAGTTCTTTCCAAGGAATTTGAATATTGGCCGCAAATCATCTGCATCGACCAGGTTTGTTTTTTTCTCGCCCATTCAAGTTTAATAGATCACAAATATAAGATTACTCACTAATGTGCGCGAAGATTGTTGTTCTTTGTTGTGTGGCTTATGTTTATTTGTTCATCACCACAGTTGTTTTTTTTGCCTGCGTGTCATGAGTTGTGTTTGATTACGGGGGTGAAAAGGCATTCATTTGTGTTCGTAGATCTCAAGACCTTTACTATCTTTGACCCAAACTATATACTATGTTGAAACGTGTTATCGCAACCGCAGCTCTATGTTGCCTTTTTGCAGCTCCGCTTACATTGCTGGCGCAAACGGCACCTTTTCCAGATGATGGAGGAGGCCCGCCTTGTGATGGTCCTTTTGGTCCGGTTTGCCCCATTGATGGTGGTTTGAGTTTTTTAATTGCTGCAGGTGTTGCCTACGGAGGGAAGAAAGCCTTCGATATTCAGCAGAAGAAAAAATGATTCAAAAAGTATGGTCGAACCCGATGCTGCGTTTCCTAATTACTGGGGGATTCGCTTATCTCGTTTGGATCGTTCTTTACAAGTTTTATCTCGAAGAACATACCCTTCTGGATGAATGGGTCATTGATCGCATCGTGCGAACAGCTGAGTTCATCATGACCCTCGTTGGCTTTGATCTCACTGAGTTTGGAGACGGGGTGTTTAAAAATCACTTGGGTGTGGCGGGGTCAAAAGGGGTAACCATTGGCGCTCCGTGCAACGGAATTGTCCTCTTCGCCCTTTTCATTGTTTTTATTCTTGCATTTCCAGGTTCTTGGAAAAATAAGCTTTGGTTCTTGCCTGTTGGCGTTTTTGCAATTCACGTGGTGAACACCTTTCGAGTAATTGCTTTGGCTTTAATTGTTGTGGATCATCCCGAGTGGCTGGCTTTTAATCACGATTATACCTTTACCATCTTGGTCTATGCTTTCGTTTTTCTCCTGTGGTATTTATGGGTGAATCATTTTTCTCCAATGAAACAAGAAAAGGCATGAAACGAATCCTGAAACGTACATGGTTCGTATTTCTGCTCATCTTTACACTTGGTTTTTTTCAGGAGCGTTTCAAGGTGGCGGTGAATTATTATCTCGACGTAGCCTCGTCCAAATCGGGGTTTTACGAATTGATGCCCGAGGAAAAATCGGCATATATTCAGAGCAATAGTCCAGACATCCCCTACGACTATTATTATACCCATGAGTCTTTTCCTTTTCTTCATCAACTTTCAGAGCAAGCGATCAAAAATATGAAGTGGTGGAGTACTTTGCTTTTCGTTCTTGTGAATGGTAGCCTCGGGTATATCTTGCTTCGAAGGGCGTCCTTGGGCAAAGCTCAAAAGCTGCACGCATACATATATATAACAGCGCTTTTTTTTGCCTTGTTCTTTTTCGGTCTTGGCAGTTTAATCGATTTGCCTCAACAAGGATATGGGGTGGCTCGAAAACTAGCGGGATTTTTACAGAGTCCACTGCCTGCAATTTTTTTAGTTCTTTTGTTTTATGCCTTCGAGCCAAAAGAAGGTCTCAATTCAGAATCATAACATGGAAACCATCCTATCAGCCAATTTAGTCTCAAGTTCACGGGTTTGGGTATATCAAGCCAATCGCTTTCTAAGTCAAACGGAGTTCATGAAGATCACTGCGGACTTGCGCGATTTCTTGGGGGAATGGAATGCACATGGAGCCAAGTTGAGTGCAGACGCAGCGATTTTGTATGACCGATTCGTTGTGCTGATGGTGGATGAGTCACAAGCAATGGCTTCAGGGTGTAGTATCGATAAATCAGTAGCCTTGGTCAAGTCTTGGGAACAGTCCTTTGGATTGGACTTTTTCGATCGCATGCAGATACTATATAAGGAAGGAAACGAGATCAAAGAAGATCGTATGCACGATTTTTGGGCCAAGAGAAAAGCGCTCATTGTAAATGACGACACTGTCGTTTTCAATAATCTCGTGAAAAATAAAGCTGAGTTCGAAACGCTTTGGGAGGTACCTTTTAAAGATAGTTGGCACGCGAGCATGTGGTAAACACCGTCGCTTGAGTTCCATTGCTTCGAAAACTCATGATGCTTGAAAAGTGGTTTTTGATCACTGAAGCGTTGAAAAAGCGAGAAGAGGATCATTTGTTCGCTTCTATTCTGTTTTTTTGAAGTGCATTTGGGTTCGTTTTTCCTTCTCAAACTCCAATTTTCTCCTTTATCACAGTTTGAATTTTCTTAAATGAGGGTGGTTTTGCAGATGGCTTATGTTTAGTCGTTCTAATACGCTGTGCGTTCATAATTTCAAAACCCTTCACTGGCTCATTTTGTAGATAAACGGTATTAAATTCCCGTTCATTGGTCGAAAAACTTCTTTTTTTTTGGAAATCATGTAGGAAGATTCCTAAATTAGGGATCGCTAAAATGAAGGTTCTCGACTGCGAGACTTTAATACTAATTGTGCTGTTTTTGTAAAATCCCTTTGAAACTGGGGTTTTTGTGGTGGATGGAATGAATTCGTTTCCCCTCCATGATCATTTTTAGAACCTGAGAAGTCAGGCTCTACCTATACAACCAAAAAAAATCTTGCAACGGCAAGTACTGGGTTTGCGCCCGGCTTGATAATCAAATTATTTAACCAAAACCAAAACAGATGAAGAAAACTTATTTATTTCTGATGGCAATTTGTTGCTCTCTCGGGATGTTGCTCTCTGGTAGTGCTCTTGCACAAACCTACAGCAGCGCTGTGCCTATGACAGTAGGAACGACCGCGGGTAACTTTGCGCCTTACAATACAGACATTGTGGTAGCGGGTGGTCCTGCAACCATTGCTGTAATGAGTGTAGAAGTGGACATTACCCACACATTCCCTAGTGATATTGACTTGATGTTGGTTGCTCCAAATGGTGATGCAATGGTGTTCATGTCAGATATCGGTGGTGGAAACGATTTAACTGCAGCCCCAATCAATTTCTTTGATGGTGCAGCTGCCCAAGCTACTGGTGCTCTCTTGGCTGGTTCTTACCAACCAACCAACATTACTGCTGGTGACGCTTTTGCTGCCCCTGCTCCTGCAGGTGCTTTTGAAGCAGCTCCAGCTGGGACTGCGACTTTCGCGAGTGTTTTCTCTGGAGATGTTGCTGATGGTACTTGGTCTCTTTTTGCTGTTGATGACGCTGGTGGTGACGCTGGTACAATCAACGGATGGTCAATCACCTTCTCTGCTGCAGTAAACGGATGTACTGATCCTCTTGCATGTAACTTCGATGCAACTGCCAACTTTGATGATGGTAGCTGTGATTTCTCTTGCTACGGTTGTACCGATGCTGGAGCATGTAACTTCGATGCAACTGCAACATTGGACGATGGTCTTTGTGACTTCTCTTGTGTAGGTTGTACTGATCCTCTTGCATGTAACTTCGATGCTGCTTTCACGATCTCTGATGCCGCAAGCTGCTGCTTCGACAACTGTATCACATTCGATATGACGGATTCATTCGGAGACGGATGGAATGGAAACAACTATGAAGTATTTGATGCCAACACTGCAACACTTGTTGCTTCAGGTGACTTGGACAACGCACAGTCTGGAGACGGGCTTTCTGTTGGTACTGACCTTTTGTGTCTTGTTGACGGATGTTACAACCTTGTAATCAATGCTGGTGGATTTACTGGTGAGGTAGGTTGGACGTTGACTGGAGCTAACGAAGCTGGTTTGACCGGTGGATCTCCTGCAAGCATCTTCTTCTCTGTTGGAGCTGGAGTTTGTAACGTAGGTTGTACTGATGCAACTGCATGTAACTTTGATGCTGCTGCTTTGATTGATGATGGAACTTGTGACTTTGTTTCTTGCGCTGGATGTACTGATCCTTTGGCAGCGAACTTTGACCCAGCTGCAACAATCGATGATGGAACTTGTGTGACTTGTGCACCAGGTGAATTGTTGGTAAGCATTGATATGGAAGATGGATTCGGTGACGGATGGGATGGAAGTGAGTACTTCTTGACTACTGACCTCGGTGCTCTTGTTGCTCAAGGTAACTTGGATGGAGCATTGATTGGTGACGGACTTTCTGTTGGTACTGATCTATTGTGTCTTGCGCCAGGATGTTATGTATTTGATGTAGCAGGTGGTTCATTCCCTGCGGAGAAAATCTGGAGCGTTTCTGATAACTTGGGGAATACCTATACTTCAGGTACAGGTCTTGTTTCAGGACAAGGTCTTGATATCGGTTTGACAGGTGGATGTGCATTCACTGGATGTACTGATCCAACTGCCATTAATTATGACTTGAATGCTGGAACAGACGATGGTTCTTGCTTGTTCCCACCAGCTAACGATGAGATCTGTAACGCTGAGGCGGTAACTTGTGGGTCTTCTATTATTGGAACAACTGCTTTGTCTACAGATGCTGAAGCATTGGTAGGAACAGTTTGTAGTGGTGAAACAATTACATCTACAGGTGTATGGTACGAATTCAACGCTGCTGCTGATCAACAAATTTTTGTTTCTGCTTGTGGTTCTACTTCAGGTATTGATACAAAAATCACGGTTTACGAAGCAACAGATTGTAACGGAACATTGAACTGTGTAGTAATGAATGATGATTCAGGATCTTGTCCTGCAGGTTCATTCCTTTCTGAAGCAGTATTCAACGCTGTAACTGGTAACAACTACTTCATCTATGTAAGTGAGTTTGGAACAGGTGCAGGTCTTGAATTCAACTTGGACATTACTTGTGTTGATTGTACTGATGGAGTTCCTGCAAACGATTTGTGTGCAGATGCTACTCCATTGATTAGTGGATTGGACGTGACTCAATCTCTTTGCTGTGCAAGTGCTGCAACAGAGAACGATTTTGCTCCTGCATTTACCACAACTTACGACGTATGGTTCGTAGTGAACTCTGGTACTTTTGATGCCGTGAATATTTCTGTAGAAAACATCGACGCTACAAATGTTGGTGTTACCATCTATGACGGTGGTGATTGTGCTGCTTTGAATTCTTCTGCTGGTGGTGGGCCAGTTACTGGCCAGATTGCTGGTGACTTGTCTGACTTCGTTACTGTAACACCATCTACAGATTACTTGATTCAAGTATGGACAACAGACCCACTTGGATGTGGTGATGTTGTTGTAAACGCAACAGGAAACTTCCTAGGATGTACTGATGCAACTGCAATCAACTTCGATCCTTTGGCAACATTGGATGATGGCTCTTGTGATTACACTGGAGTTGTACCAGCAAACGATTTGTGTGCTGACGCTCTTCCATTGCCATGTAACGCTATTACTTCTGGTTCTACAGGTGGTGCTACAGCAACAGGAGCTCCTCTAGGAGTTGCTAACTGTGACGCTTCACCAGGTACAGGTGTATGGTACACTTTCGTAGGTACAGGTGAATTGCACACGCTTTCGGCTTGTGGATCTGTGATCGATTCTAAAGTGAACGTTTATGAGTCTGACGCTGATTGCGCAGGAGTACTTTCTTGTGTAGCTTCAGGAACAGAAGGATTTACTGATTGTGGATTCTTTGATCAAGATGACTTCTCTGTAGAATTTGTTTCTACACTTGGATTGAACTACTACGTATATGTAGGAGCTGAAGATGCAGATGCCAACCCATTGACAGATGACAACGGATTGTTCGACTTGGACTTCACTTGTGCGCCAATCGTAGAAGGATGTACCAACCCAGTAGCTTGCGACTATGACGCATCGGCTAACGTTGATACCGGCTGTGACTTCTTGTCTTGTGCTTGTGATGCTAACCCAACAGGATTCGGTGTTCAGTTGAACATGGTGGATTCATTCGGTGACGGATGGAACGGAAACACATATGACATCATCTCTATTGCCACTGGAACTTCAGTAGCAACAGGTGATCTTGATGGCGCTTTGTTTGTGGTGGACGAAAACAACTTCGCTGGTGCAGATAATGGTTTTGACGTTCTTTGTCTTGACGCTGGATGTTACGACATCGTAGTAGGTGGTGGAGCGTTTACATTTGAGGTTTCTTGGTCATTGGTTGATGATCAAGGAGCAACCATCGCTTCTGGTGGTGCTGAAACAGTAAGTTTCTCTATTGGAGGTGCTGTTTGTGGTTGTACCGATGCTACTGCATGTAACTACGATGCTACTGCTACCGATGACGACGGCTCTTGTGAGTTCACATCATGTGCAGGTTGTACTGATGCTACTGCTTGTAACTACGATGCAGACGCAACCATTGATGATGGATCTTGCTGTACAGACAACTGCGTTACTCTCAACATGACGGATCAATTCGGAGACGGATGGGATGGAGCAGTTTACGAGATCTACGATGCGGCATCAAACGCCTTGGTAGCTTCTGGAGATATCGATAATGCTCAAGATGGTGATCTTGGTGCAGGAACAGATATTCTTTGCCTTGCAGATGGATGCTACTACTTGACAGTAACAGAAGGAGATTTCCCAGGTGAAATTGGTTGGACCTTGATTGGTGCAAACAGTGGAATTGTTTCAGGTGGTGCACCAACTGATCAAGAGTTCTTCTCTGTTGGTACAGGTGATTGTATTGTTGGTTGTGACGTGACTATTGCATGTAACTACGACCCTGCAACGATCATCGCTGATTGTACTCTTTGTGAGTATGATACGTGCCAAGGTTGTACTTACGAAGAAGCAGAAAACTACGATGCTACTGCCTTGATCGATGATGGGTCTTGTACAGGACTTTCAGGTTCTTGTCCTTCTGACTTCAACGATGATGGTCTTGTGAATGCATCTGACCTTCTATTGTTCCTAGGAGACTTCGGTTCTTCTTGTAACTAAGCAATAGATAGTAATTAAAATTTAAAAAGCAGTGAGCTCCAATGGGGTTCGCTGCTTTTTTTTGTCTACATGTTTTTGCGCCACTTCAAGAACAAGCGCTGCACAGTGTTGCTTGAAACGGAAGATGGATGCTTTGGTTTAAACTGAGCTTATAGCTGATGAATGGGGCATTTGCGCCACAGTTATATTGCATCCAAATAGCTTTCAATAAATCATTTTGTTCTTCGGATTTTTGACGGATGAACTTGCCGATATTTATGTTAAGTAGGAATCCAAAACGAAGGTGACCACCTGAAAAAACCTACTTTTCGATAAACGGTACTGTTTTGCCGTTGAGTGGTAGGTTAGTTTTTAGTCTTATCCCTAAATTTAGAACCTGATTAAAAATGTTCAAAAGAGAACTTTAATAAGGTAAACCAACCTAACAGATTAAGTATTAACCAAAACAAATCTAACTTTTATGAAAAGACTACTACTGACTGTCTTTACAGCCTTTTTTGCCTATGCTGCAGCAACTGCTCAGCTGGCAGGAATCGTTGTTGAGTCTGCAAATGACGGGTCGATCGGATCCTGTGCCGTAGGTGCGCAACCTGCGGGTACAACGACCTATCGAATTTATGCCGAGCTTCAAGATCCTACCGATTTCTTTGTAGGTGTTTCAGCCAACCTTGGGGCCGTAGATGGAATTCCATTTTCTTGTCACCCTATCGACGTTACAACAACTACAACTTTCTTTAATACAGCAGCTGGAGCAGTAATTGGAGATAACATCAACGCTGCGGTGTTCTGTGCATTTGTCCCAGACCTTAGCCATGATTCATGGGTGACTATTGGGAATGAAGACAACACTGGTTCTGGAACAAATTCAAGTTGGACAGATCCAGCAGACCCATTAACTGGTCCTTGTAGTACTACAGGTGCTAGCCTTACAGCTGAGGATGGTGCTTGGTATGCACTCCCAGGAGCGGCTAACGGTTTTGGTGTAGGGCCAAACAACCGTGTTCTTCTTGGTCAATTCACCACGGATGGAGACTTCTCTTTCAATTTGAATGTATCTGTTCTCGATGGTGGTATTGGTGGTGCCAATTTGTTCTATGCTTGGAACAACAACTCAGGCTGTGTGAATGGTCTTACTTACATGGACGCGTCTGGGCTAGGCCTTACCTTCCCATCAGCCGCAGTGCCTGGTTGTACTGATGCTACTGCATGTAACTACGACGCAGCTGCAACAGAAGACGATGCTTCTTGTGAGTTTACTTCTTGCGTAGGTTGTACTGATGCTACCGCATGTAACTACGATGCAACGGCTACCATTGATGATTCATCTTGTACCTTCCCAGAAGCAGGTCTTGACTGTAATGGTGATTGCCTTGCAGGAAGTACTTTGGTAATCAATATAGTTGCTGATGAATATCCAGGGGAGAATACTTGGACTTTGTTCGAAGATTTGGTGGAAATTGCTACTGGTGACGGGGAAACTCAAACTCAAACTTTCTGTATTGATGAGTCAAAATGTTACCAGTTCGTAATGGATGACTCATACGGCGATGGTCAGTTCGGTTCAGCTTTTGGAGGAGTAGATGGAACGACTTCCATTACCTTGAATGGAACCGAGGTATTCACATCGACAGGCGACTGGGGTGATTCAATTACCGGTGACCTAACCGCATGTGCTATCGGTTGTACTGACGCTACGGCATGTAACTATGATGACACTGCAACGTTGGACGACGCTTCATGTGATTTCTCTTGTTACGGTTGTACGGATGCTACAGCAGCAAACTATGACCCAGCAGCGACCATTGATGATGGCTCTTGTTCTTTCCTTGGTTGTACTGATGCTACGGCATGTAACTACAACGAGAATGCAACAACCGATGATGGTTCTTGTCTTCCAAATACCCTTACCATTAACATGACCGATTCTTACGGTGATGGATGGAACGGAAATACATATGAAATCTATGATCTCTCAGATCCTTTGAATCCAGTACTCGTAGCTTCAGGTGATATTGATAACGCCCAAACTACTGGAACAGGTGGAACTGGTGGTGGCATCAACAGCGGAACAGACGAAGTTTGTTTGGCTGATGGATGTTATTCTTTCGTGATTGTCGCAGGTGGACAATACATTAATGAAACAGGATGGAGCCTTTCTGGTGCGAACGAAACCCTTTCAGGTTCTGGTTCAGCTTCTGAGAATAACTTCTCTATCGGAGCAGGATCATGCCCAGTATTTGGATGTGTCGATGCAACTGCTTGTAACTACGATGACACTGCAGATACTGATGACGGTTCTTGTGAGTTCACTTCATGCGCCGGTTGTACAGATGCTACAGCATTGAACTACGATGATACTGCAACTATTGCTGACGCTGCTGCTTGTATTTTTGCGCCTTGTGTCGATGCACCTCAAAATTTTGTGTACTGCTACGAT
>CALKGK010000049.1 GCA_938085105.1 uncultured Flavobacteriales bacterium | reverse complement strand
GTTCACTGGTCCACGACCGGCTTCATAAGTTACTTCGCCAACATAAGTGCTCGCGAGGATCTCATTCTCACTTGCTGCAGTCAAAGCCAAGTCATTGTTCCCGTTTCCACGTCCTTCCAAACGAGTCAGTTGAACACCGTCGCCATAACTTACGCTGGCCACGGTTCCTCCATTTTCGACGGAAGGTTTGTGTGGAATGGCTGAATAGGTTCTGATGGAACCACTTGCCGCCTTTCTGGATGCTTTGTACTGTTTGTCTTGACCAAGTCCGGTTACGGGATCAAAAGTGCGGTAATTGTTGTAGCCATAAGCCAGAACAATGAAGTAGTAGGTTTTGTGGTTCACCAGGCGGGCATCTCCCTGTGCGAAGGCATCGCTCGTTACTTGGAAGGAATGACGAATGCCCTCATTTTCCCCTTGGGCTCTCAGCTCAGGAACGGGAAGGTCCATTTGTTGATTGAACTCATAATCTACAACTACATCGATACTGTCTTTCACATCTACCGTTGCAATCAATCGAGCTAGATCTACATTGTCTAAATCAGTTGGTGAAACGGTGGCATTGGCCACTTGGTAAATCTGATATCCTTGAAAAAGGAAAGAACGTTGCAAGGAGTCGAGAACAATTCCGTTTTCAAGAGTACCGGGGATTGCAGGATCAAAAGCGAGGTATTCTTCATTGAAATTGTTGCTCAATGGGTTGTCATTGCTCAAATAAAGGATGATTTCTTGATCGAGTTCTTGAAAACTGACATCCGGGGCATCTGGTCCCGACACAATTTCAAAACAATTGTCGAACAAAGCCTGTGCTTTATCATCTGCGATTCTTAAAAGCTCCACCGATTCAAACGGATCTCCTGCTGTTGCACGTGCGTATACCACTCCAACAGTGATGTTGTTGTAATCGCCCGGTTCGAGGGTGAACGGACCAGCACTTTGCATGAAGAGCCGGTCTCCCGGAGGATTATCTGCCGTTTGTTCGGTCCAAGGATCTACTTGAATCCCAACGGTTCCCCAATTCACTGGATCGGTATCTCCTGGGAACATGTAGTCTGCAGGAATGGACAAATCGGCGCCTGATCCTGGATTGAGTGCATCTCCACCATAACTCATGCGCTGACCGTTTTTCCAAAATCCTTTCAGGTAGTTGTAGTGTTCCAGAGCCAAAGAAGGCAAACCGTTGATTCCCGTTCCAAAATTGTGGTAGAGGAATTTTCGCATCCCGAAGCGCTCGTTGTCCACTACTCCATCACCATATCCAATCCCGATTCCAGCATAAGGGATACCCAAGGAGTCGATAGCATCGGAAAAATTTGTGGTGAGAGGGTTGTCGATGTCGTCGCTGTCTTGGTAAGGACCTTCAAAAAAATCAACGCCAAAAGCTGGAGGGTTTTCACCATAACCAATGGAAACGGATGAAGGGTTATCCACCGCATTTCCGTTGTAAGCATAGCCCAAACCACGCTGCACATCACACCCAACGAAATCATCCACGTGTCCGCCCAAATCACAATCCACCCATTTCCCGAAATAGGTATCGGTGAGCGTTTGTGTTCCTTGGTTGATCAACACGTAGTTGTAAAAAGTCATGTTGTTGACCTCGTCGTTGGTTGAAAAGGCAAAAGCTTGTGCTCGAATTTCCATCCCAATGGGTTCTCCTTGAGATTCGGAGTGGACGTTTCCTTTATCATTAAAAATCCAGAAATAGTTTTGATCTCCAAACAGTGGAACTGCATCGTCTCTTCTTCTTTCTGCACAATTTATTTCACTCGTAAAGTCAAACCAAGGATAATCTCCAGCGTTGGGATTGTAGTTACCATCGAGGTCATAATCTTTGAAAGGAGCGAGGTAATAATCTTGGTTGAGCGCCACATTTCCATGCGCCGGATACTCGTCAAAATAAGATGGGTAAGAATAGCCTTCGGGGAAGTCCACATCCACGTCACAGGTGGGATCGTTCAAGCAATCATAGTATTGTCGATGACGGATGGCATCTGCTCTGAGCGACATGTGAAAGCGATCGTATTGCAAACAGGTTCCCTCGTCTACTTCGGCGCTTCCATCGTTGGTGAGCGGACCCGGCCAGTAGTCGTTCCCGCTACTTCGGTAGCGCACCGCCGCAATTTTTAGTTGCTGATCAGGAGAAATTCCTCCAAGCCAAAGTGCACCTCCATACATCACAGAAACGCCACCACCTTTGGGAACCTCGTAGGAACCTCGACCAACCGCTCGATCGTGCCAAAGTGAGCCACCCGTTTCAATCAGCGCTCGAACATTGTTCCACTCCAAATCGCGCAGTGCGGTGGCGGGAGCGCAGGCTGCGGCTCTTCCTACTTGATCGGAATCACTACGATTGAACTCCCATTCGGGCAATACTTTTTGAGAAAAAAGAACAGTGGGGATAAGCAATACGAACCCCAAAAGGAGCGATGAAAAGAGCTTTTTAAACATGATAAGGCTTTAGGAAGGTGCAAGGTATTGCTTGAAGGCTTTGATTACAAGTCCTTTCTCTCCAAAAAAGAGGAATAATTGTATCTCATTCCTAAAGATCGAGGCTCGTTTGTCCTTGTTCAAAGGCAATTCTCTCCACTTCGAGTTCATCGGAATACACCACAAAACCTCGTACTTCTCCTTCTTCCAAATTCTTTACGGCGCGCATGTAATTTCGCACTTGTTTGGCGTGTTTTGACTTCTTTGCCCCCGTCTTAAAGTCGATCACCGCAATGTGATCGGGCATGAATACGACCCTATCTGGACGAAGTTCGTGGGCATCGGAATCGATCAGGCTGCGTTCCACGAGGGCTTGCCGACCTTCTTCAAACCACTTTTCACAGATGGGATGGCGCAGTACATTTTCAACCTGCTGGAGAATGCTGTTCCAGTCCGATTCATCCATCTTCACCCAAGGAAAATCGCGTTGTTTTAATGCCTCGTAGTCGGACCAGCTTCGAATCTTCGCCAAAGCAAAATGGACCTCATCTCCCCGTTTTCTCGCACTTAATTTCGGAGCGTCGAGGAGTACCTGGTCTTTATCAAAAGCCAGTTTCAACCGGGATGAAAGCGGACCTCTTTCAAAAGGTAGATGGGGTTCCGTCGTTCCTGTTTCATCCTTTTGTTCGTCGTCCTTTTGTTCAAGCTGAATCACACCGTCCATGTAATCGAGCTGCTTTTCAAACTCTGGAAAACGCTCCTTCGCCCAATGGAAAATCATTTCAGGAATACGCAGTTTACCTCCACTTCCTTTCGCCTGTTCATCTTTTAGTTCGAGGAGGAGCACCAATCCTTTTTCAGCTCGTGTAGTAGCCACATAACTCGCATTCAACTCATCCAAAAACAAACGTTTTGCCTCCATATCGAATTGGGCTTGAATTTGTTCTCCTCCCATGCCTGATTTTGCAGGAAGCAGGGCCTTCTTCAGTCCGTGAAGTTCCTCCTCAAAATGAACGGGAAGATCGCCCCGAATGCTCCACCAATCGCTCAAAGCTAGGGGATAGATCACGTAGGGGAACTCCAGTCCTTTCGACTTATGCACCGTAAACAAGCGCACCCCATCGCTGCCCTCATTCACGCGAATGCTGGCCTTTCCTTTTTTCAATTCCCAATGTTTGAGTAAACCGGCAATTCCTTCTTGATCTTGAGCATTGTAGTCCAAAACCAACTGCAGCATGGCCTCTGCATAGGCTGGGGCAAGGGTGTACATTCCCAAGGCATCCATCACCAATTCCAACAATTCAAAGAGCTGTTTATCGCCCAAGCCGGCCCTGCTCAAAACAGGGATTTCTTCTTGAAGGTAGCGCTCCAAATCGAAGGAAGAGCGGGTTCGCCCACCACTGTTTCCCTTATTTGCTTCAGAAAAAACGGTGTATTTCTCAAAAACCGCCAGTTCATCAATGTCTCCCTTGGCTTGGGCTAAGGCGCTCAAAAACTGCACTTTTTCCCGATCGTCGTTGCGGTTCACCAAGTAGGCCAAATAAGCCATGGTAGCATGAATTCCTGGATGGTTCTTCAAGAGCAAACTCTCTTCGGTAATGGGTTGGATTCCTTCTTCCAGCAAAGCATTAGCCGCAGCGGCCGCTTCTTTGTTGGTTCGAAAAAGCAAGGCAATTTGGTTGAGGGGGATGTCCTTTGCCTTCATCTCCTGAATGAGTTCAACAATCATGTTGTGACGCTGTTCTTGCCGTTCGGGAGCGGTTTTTCCGAAAACACATTGCAGGCGAACAAACCCCGATTCTCGCTCGTTGGTTTGCTGCTCGTGCTTCTCATAAATCGATTGAAATTCCGGGTCGAGATGTTCGGCCAAGGCGGTGTACATGGCATTGTTGAAGTTCACCACTTGTTTGTGTGAACGGAAGTTCTTTTCGAGAAATTGATCCGCATGGTGGATTTCCAAAACGGCTTGTCGGGCAAGCATTTCGGGCGTTGGCTTGGGGTCGACCAGACGAGGCATGTTCTGAAACTGCTGCACATCCCCGTTTCGCCAACGGTAAATGGCTTGTTTTCCATCACCAACAATCAAATTCAAATTGTTTCCTGCCAGCGCTTCTTCAAACAAAGGCATGAGGTTTTGCCACTGTACAATGGAGGTGTCCTGAAACTCATCGATCAAAAAATGGTGGTAACGCATGCCGATTCTTTCGAAAACAAAGGGTGCGGGGTTGTTTCTCACCAAATCAGAGATCATGGCATTGAGGTCTGAAAATGTCTTGACATTTTGCTGTTCTTGGTACAGTTTGGCTTCTCCTTCCAACTGAGAAAGCACGGCCATTTGATAGATCTTTCCGCTCAAACGTTGCAGCAAAAGGTACTTTCCAATGCTCTCTTCATTCAACACTTCCATCAATTCTCCGAAGGCCGAGATCAGTTCTATTTCCGCAGCCTCTGCCCGTTCGCGATCGGGTCCAACGATCTTTTGGGGGATGACAAAGCTGCCGTTTTCAAATTCTTTTAATAAGCTGGGCGATGGCATTTTTACTTCTCCCTCAGCCACAGCTCGAAGGTATTTTGGAAGCGAATTTCGATTGTAGCAGTGCTCAACACGATGCGTTTGAATGACAGCAAAGGCCTTTTTTGCAGTTTCCTTCCACCCTTCAAGCATTCTCATGAGGTCTTTCTTCACTTCACTTTGAGCCGCCAATAAACTGGAGGGTGATTTTTGGCGCATGTGATCCAAAAAGGGCTGAACACTTTCCTTATAAATGTTCCCTGCAAAATCGTCCAAGGCATTCTTCACCTTCCAACTTTTTTCCTCTTCCACGAGATCGCTCACGTAGTGCTCCAAGATGCTGGTCAACAGGGCATCTTCTCCTACTTTGCTCAAAAGTTGATCCACTGCCGAGCCTGTTATTCTGGCTTGATCCAGCTCAATGCGGTAATCGGAATCCAGTCCCAAATCTTTGTAAAAACTGCGAATGAGCTTGTTTACAAAACGGTCGATGGTCATGATGCTCACCTCGCCGTATCTGTGAAGCATGTTTTTGTGAATGGCTTGAAGTTGTTTCTTGATTTCTGCTTCGCTCTTGCCTGTTTGTTCGACGAAAAACTCCAGCATGGGCGCGTGTTCTCCTTTGGGAATTTCTTCCAAGTATTTCATCACCCGTTTTTTCATTTCACCCGCTGCCTTATTGGTGAAAGTGATGGCCAGGATGTGTCTGAAATAATCGGCATGCGGCTTTTCAAGGCAGCACAAAATGTACATGCTCACCAAGGTGTATGTTTTTCCAGAACCCGCAGAAGCGCGATAAACGAGGAATTTTTTGTCAGAAAGGGCAGTCATTATTTCAGAAATTAAGCTTGAGCCAAGGTAAGAATATTCTACCTTTACTCTTGTGAAGCATCTATTCATCATCGGTACGCTCATCGCAATTTGTTTTGCACAATTCGCTCCATCACTGGTGCTGTTTCACTTTGAAATCAACCAAGCTGCGATTGCTGCAGAGAAATGTGTTGAACGAGATGTTCCCAACTCTTGCTGCCAAGGAAAGTGCTATTTGAACGATGTTTTGGAAAAGACTTCCCAACCGGTGGATGATCATCGTGAAATCCCATCTTGGGTCCAATGGCAATGGTTGTTAAGTATCCTTCCCGAGCTCGACTTCACAGCGGTTCCCGAATCAAAGAACTACCCTTTAGCAAAGCACATGGCCTTGCTCCCAGGTTTACAGTCCCGCCTCGAACTTCCTCCAGAACTGCTCTAGTTTACCCCGTTTTTTAGTTTTTGGATCATCCCTTTGGGTTTGATCTCCTTTTCACAACAAAAAATACCAGATGAAGAAAGCCTCCATTTTGGGCCTCTTCCTCCTGTTTCAAGGTGCGGCATTTGCTTGTGATGTTTGTAACATTTTTGAGGGAATTCGTCCTTACGATTTCAATCACCGTTTGGGGTTTTGGCAGCGATCAAGACTCCATCAAGGCACCCTCGAACCGTTTCAAACACGCGACTTGTCCAAGCACTTGGAGGAAGAAGAGTCTGTTTTCATTGACGACGAATACCGTGAAGTGTATTCCAGCTTTGAGCTGCGCGGAAATTACCAGATCAATCAACGTTGGTCGGTTTTCGGCTTGCTCCCAGTGGTCCAACGAGAACGTACCATCAACCAAACGCTGCAAGGCAGAAGTACTGGCATTGGCGACCCCATCCTTATGCTTCGCTACGCACCATTGATAAGTAAAAAAACCGACAAAAACAGCAACTTTAGGCACCGACTCATTGGCGCATTTGGCCTTAAATTTCCTTTAGGAGAAACCCAAAAACAATTTGAGGGAGAAGTGATGGATCACGACCTTCAAGCCGGCACGGGAAGCTACGATTTCCTTGCTCAGCTTGAATACATGGCTAAGTATAAACGCTTCGGGGTCCTCATTAATGGATTTGCGCGAAGAAACACCACCAATTTGTCGGGCTATCTCCACGGACATGTTGTGAGTGCTTCTTGGCAGCATTTTTTCATCCTCGGGGATGAAGAACGAAGCTTCCTCCCATTCATCGGCATTTATGCCGAACAATTGACTGTGGACCAAGAAGATGGCGCAGTATTAAACAATACCGGTGGACGCTATTTATTTGCCAACCTCGGTATGGAATTTCTTATTAAAAATGTATCAATACAAGCAACATGGCAACACATCATTGAACAAGAACAGGACGGGGTGCAAATCCCAGTGCTATCGCAAGTTCAATTTGGTTTGAGTTACATGATTTCGAAATAAAATGATTAACATGAAAAACACAATATACATCACCCTAAAAAATAAACTCACCACTGCTCTTCTCTTTTCAAGCCTCATGCTCGCCCTAGTGGGATGCAAGAAGGAAGATGACGAAGAGATCATCACACCGCCTGCAAACCCTGTGAGCTATCGAAGCAGCGTTGAACTTCAACCAAATCACCAATGGGGCAGCGAGGGTTTTGAACTCAACACCTTGTACACCATCAATGGGGTGGACGTGAGCTTTACCGAAGTGCGCTTTTATTTGTCCAACTTTCAAATGAGCGACATGATGAATACCGTCGAAGAAGGGGAGAAAGCCATTTTGCTCTCGGCTGCTGATTCAGAAGGCATTCAGATTGCGGCTACGGATTTAGAACACGTGCACGGACTGCAGTTCATGTTTGGATTGGATAGCATTACCAACCATGCCGACCCAACCATCGCATCAGCACCTTTGAACGATCCACTCATGCATTGGGGCTGGAATCCTGATTCTGGTTACAAATTTTTGAAAGTGGAGGGAAGTGCCGACATCAATTCCGACGGCAACATGGTTCCTTTTAGCATTCATGCGGCCACCGACGCGCTTCGCAGAGATTTGAGTGCGATGCTCATGAGCGATTTGGCGGAAGGAGTGAACGAACTCCAACTGAACATCGATTATGCACAAATGTTTGAAGGAGTAGACTTCGCTAACTTGAGCGGAACACACGGTGCTTCGGATTTGACCAACGGCATCGCTGATAACATCCAAAACGATGTGTTGAGTTTCGAATAAATAGACTTGAAATGGACGCAACATTCCAGCGGATGTTGCGTCCTTTAAAGACGAACCAAGATTTCACACGAAGAATAACAACATTAAACTGCCTCGGCATGAAAAGGAAATACTACCTCTTGATCTTACTTGCATTTCCACTCTTACAGTCGAGATGCACCAAAGAACCTGAGCCTGAAACAGAAGGAATGCTTCGTTTGGCGCCCCGCGCTTACTTCAACGAAATGCCCTTGGAGATAGGAACATCTTACACCGATGTACTCGGACACACCGTGCGCGTAGATGGATTCAAAACTTATATTTCAGAAGTGTTTGCCGTGAAAACCGATGGAAGCGAAGTGCCTCTTTTGGGCATCGACCTCATCAATTTTCTCGATGCACCCACCTACAATTGGACCATCGAACGAGGAGATTACCAAGGAATTAAATTTGCTATGGGCGTGCCGGAAGAACTGAACAAAGACCAAGATCCTGCGCAATACCCCAGCAACCATCCGCTCTCAGTGAACGGTAGTGCGGGCATGTTCTGGACCTGGAACAGTGGATACATCTTCACGAAATTTGAAGGAAAGGCCAACCTCGATGGCGAGGCAGATCCCATATTGGCACCTTGGGCTTACCATGTGGGTGAAGACTTCTTATACCAAGAACACTTCATCGAGAAGCCTTTCACGATTGGGGAGGCAACGGAAGTCTTGTATCTCGATTTTGATGCTGATCGCTTTTTCTACAATGACAACGACACCATCAACATCGCCGAAGACAACATAACCCATACCAGCGGAAACGTGGAGTTGGCCGAACGCTTCAACACCTTATTTAACGAAGCCATTTCTTTGAATTGAATCGAAAAGCGCACATAGCATTGATGGTTCTTTTACTCGGACTTGCAGCCTGCAAACCAGAGCCGGAAGCACTTCTCATGCCTGAAAACCGCCCTTTTGAATTGGATCTTCCCGCTCATTTTCCGGAAATGGACATCCCTGTGGACAATCCCATGACCGCAGATGCAGTGGAATTGGGACGCTTGCTCTTTCACGACACTCGACTCTCAAGGGACGGAATGGTGAGCTGTGCAACTTGCCACCTTCAACACCTCGCTTTTTCAGACGGAGAGGCCATCAGCATTGGAATTGAGGGCAGAACCGGGCTCAGGAATTCACCTTCTTTGGCCAATGTAGGCTTTGCTCCTCGCCTGTTCATGGACGGAGGAGTTCCCACATTGGAAATGCAGATTTTGGCACCCATTGCCGATGAAAATGAAATGGATCACAACATCTTGCTCGTTGCTGAAGAGCTCAATACGGATCCTCAACTTACGGCACTGGCTCAAAGTGCCTATCAACAGGAAATCAATCCTTACACCATCACCCGCTCTTTGGCTGCATTCGAAAGAAGCATCGTGAGTGCCACTTCCAAGTATGATTTATACCTTCAGGGGGAAGCCATGCTCACCGAAGAAGAAATGCTTGGGATGGAACTGTTTAACAGCGACGAATTGCAATGCGCTTCTTGTCACAGCAGCGCCTTATTTACCGATTACGAATACCACAACATTGGGCTCTATTTGGAATATGCGGACCCTGGAAGGGAACGGATCAGCCTCGATCAAAATGATTGGGGGAAATTCAAGACACCCTCTTTGCGCAACGTGGCCTTCACCGCGCCTTACATGCACAACGGCAGCTTGAATACCCTGGAAGAAGTGATTGACTTTTTTGCCGGAGGTGGTGAATCCCATCCTAACAAAGACCAACGTATTCAAGGTTTTGAGATCAACCAAACCGAAAAAGACGCCCTCATTGCCTTTTTAAACTGCTTGAGCGACGAAAGCCTGAGACACAACCCCGCTTTTTATCCTTAAGTCACACTTTTGTAAATTTGAAACATGAAGTATCATCTTCCTATAAGCGCCCTCGTTCTTAGTCTCCTTCTTTTAGGAGGATGCCGAAAAGGCTACGTGGAAGAATGTGAACCTGTAGTGTTCGGTACTCCATATGAAATCGAGATTCCGCCCTTTTTTCCTCCCATGGACATCCCTGTGGACAACCCCACCACCGTTGAAGGCATTGAGTTGGGAAGGTTGCTTTTTTGGGAACCTCTCCTTTCGGGAGATAATAGTATGAGTTGTGGATCTTGCCATTTCCCAGAGCACTCCTTTTCCGATCCCGCTCAATTCTCCATCGGCATCACAGGTGCCGTTGGAACCCGCCAATCCATGGCACTGCTTAACCTCGGTTGGGCGAAAGACTACTTCTGGGATGGACGAGCAAAAACCTTGGAAGAACAAATTCGAGAGCCCATCCCCAACCCCATTGAAATGAATCAATCTTGGGAAGATGCCTTGAACAAACTGCGCGCTACGGAGTTGTATCCCGAAAAGTTTGCCGCAGCATTTGGCGACGAAAGCATTACCGAAGATCGAGCGGTGAAAGCCATGGCCCAATTCCTTCGAACCATGATTTCTGCCAATTCGAAATTTGACCAATGGAGAAGGGGAGAATACATCTTCAGCGAAGAAGAATTTCGCGGTTATGAACTCTTTCAGAAAGAAGGTGGCGACCCAGACATCGTCCAAGGTGGCGAGTTTGGCGCTGATTGCTTCCACTGCCATGGAGAAGCCGGACTCCAATTCACCGATTATTTGCCGCACAACAATGGATTGGACTCTGAGTTTACAGATCTTGGAGTGGGCGGTGTAACAGGAAATCCACTCGACTACGGTCGATTCAAAACCCCTTCGCTTCGCAATGTAGAACTCAGTGCACCCTACATGCACGATGGGCGATTCACCACCTTGGAAGAAGTTATTGAACATTACAACAGCGGAGGCTTACCATCACCCACCGTAGACCCCTTCATGAAATACACCGAAGGAGGGTTGATGTTACCCCCCATTTCGAAGGCAGACATCATTGCGTTCTTGAAAACCTTAACAGACACTAGCTTTATCAACAATCCTGACTTCCAAAACCCTCATGAATAAAGCCTTTGAGGTAGAGAAAACTCTTTCCCAAGCACAAGCCCTAAAAAAGGTAAATCAAGCTTGGATGAAGAAGCAAGCCAAGCGTCCGCACAAGCAAGTAGACCAAGTTTTCCATGCAGCTCATGAGGAAGTTTTTAATACATACGACTGTCTTTCTTGTGCCAATTGCTGCAAAACAACCAGTCCGATTTTTCGTCCTGCAGACATCGAAAGACTCTCCAAGCACTTGGGAATGAAACCCGTTGAATTTCAAATTGAGCACCTTATCATTGATGAAGATGGTGACTTTGTGTTACACACTTCTCCTTGCACTTTCCTCAATGAAGACAACACCTGCAGCGTTTATGAGCACCGACCAAAAGCTTGCCGTGAATATCCGCATACCGACCGTAAAAACATGCACCAAATCTTGAACCTCACCCTCAAAAACACCCTCGTTTGTCCTGCTGTACAATTGATTGTTAAGAAAATTCAAAGCGCAGCCTCCAGGGTCTAATTCACTTCCCTATTTTTGAATGTGCCCGAAAGCCGCTAACGATCGGCGTTCATCGCACAAACAAGTAAATTCGTCGAAAACCCTACCCAGAACGTATCCAAGCTCGCTTGTGTGCGTATACCTTTCTTATGGAGAAAATTAAAACCTTGCGTTTACTCCGCCCTATTTTTTTGTTTGCCCTCCTTTTCTCAGGAAGTGCCTTCGGACAGTGTCCGCAAGTCTTTGACTTCTACGGAAATGCAGTAGACGATCCCATGTGGTTCTCTTGCTCAGGAGGCGACTTCAATTTCAACCTTCAATCTCCTGATGATTGGGGAACTTATGAAATCAATTGGGGCGACGGAACAGCCAACACCACGGGTGCTAGCTGGATTTCTCCTGCAGCCATCAACCACCTGTACACCGCAACGGTTGCGACCTACACTGTAACGATTACCGACCTCGACTCGGGCTGTGAAGTCATCGGAACAGTGGTGATGGAAGAGTCCACAAGCGCTTCTATTCAGATTCCAATTGGTGGTTTGACACAAGCTTGTGCACCACAGGAGATGGAATTCATCAACTCCTCTACCAACGTATCGGAGAACACCACCTTCACTTGGGATTTTGGAGACGGTAGTCCGCCACAAACCTTCGACTTCACCAACTGGAACCAAACCATTGCTCACACCTACGAGCAGAACACCGTAGACTGTGAAACCGAAGTATCTCTTGTGGCCGAAAACTTTTGCAACACCATCCAAGGAGGAGCATCCGAAGCCACATTCAACCCCATCCGTATTTGGGACATCGATGAAGCTGCGATTACCGCCAGCGCAACGGTGCTTTGTTACCCCGACACCGTGGTTGACCTCAGCAACACCTCTCAACGAAACTGCCTTTTTCAGGGAAACATTTACCAGCGCTACGAATACTGGAATTTTGGCGATTATTGGGGAGAAGGACAAGATTCCATCATCGATTGGACCCCTTGGCCTCCTACTTTCCCACAAACCATTGCCTACCCTGGTATTGGAACCTATGAAGTGATGCTCCTCGACAGCAACTTCTGTGGCATCGACACCGCATTCATCAACATCCAAATTGTACCACCTCCAACAGCGGGAATTGAAGCATCCAACGACACCATTTGTGTGGGCGAACCCATCACTTTCTTGCAACAGGCAACAGGTGGTGCCAACTCCTATTCTTGGAATTTTGACGATGGTAATGGATGGCTCCCAACGGGTGGAGGAAACATCACCTACATTTTTAACAATCCAGGAACCTACAACGTGTGCTCCGCTGTGGGCATCAACAGTGCTTCAGATGGTTGTGCAGATACAACCTGTGTTCCTGTTGTGGTTCAACCCAGTCCGGTAGCGCTCATTGGTGCTTCTGGTTTGAGCGGATGCGACAACCTCAGCGTGGATTACGACAACTTGAGTACTGGCGCCATTAGTGCCACCTGGACCTTTGATGTAGCCCCCAATACATTTGCAGGAAATACGCCCCCTACCGTTGATTACGACAGTCCGGGCAATTACGTCACCACGCTTAGCGTAGAAGGTTTGAATGGCTGTTTGGACACCGATCAAGCTTTGGTGAACGTTTACGCATCTCCCGAAGTGGATTTTTTGGCCACCAACGTTTGTCAGGGAACTGCCGCTGAATTCACTGATTTGTCTGTTGCCGATCCTGGTGACCCCATCACCTCTTGGTCCTGGACCTTTGGTGACGGAGAAATGAGTTTTGATCAAAATCCCGAACATGCCTACGCAGCAGACGGAAGTTATGACGTTACCCTTACCGTAACCACCGCCAACTGTAGTGCAAGCCTTACCCAAACCGTAAGTGTTGAGCCCGCTCCCGTTCCTGTCATTGGATTGAACCCGAGCGAAGGATGTGCTCCATTAGAAGTGCAGTTCGAAAATGCTACGGCCGGAGCCGCCACTTATCAATGGTTGTTTGGCGACAACACCGCGAGCACAGACGAAGCACCGAGCCACACCTACTTCAACTTCACCCCAAATGATACCATTTACGAAGTAGTATTTACCGCGTTTTCTGCCTTTGGTTGTGGAGCTTCTGATACCCTTGAAGTCTTGGTTTACCCTGGAGCACAAGCCTCGTTTACTGACAATGCTGTGCCTCCAGGCTGTGCCCCTTTTGACGCTGATTTTGTGAATACCAGTACAGGAGCGAGTTCGTATTTATGGGATTTTGGAGACAACACCACTTCTACGGAGGAAAACCCAGACCACTTGTATGAAAACGAAACCGGCTTCTTAGAGAACTTCACGGTGGAGCTTATCGCTTACGCAGACAATGGTTGCCACGACACCACCTACTCCAGCATTACCGTTTATCCAACACCCAATTGGGAGTTCGATCTGTTACCAGACAGCGGCTGTTCTCCACTCATCGTTACCATGCCCTTCATTCAAGGGATCAACTCTTTTCAGTGGGATTTTGGTGATGGATCAGACATCAACATCTTCCCTACACCAACGCACATCTTCGAGAACCAAACTACTGATCCCGCAATTTACGAAGTAACGCTGATTGGTATTTC
>CALKGK010000048.1 GCA_938085105.1 uncultured Flavobacteriales bacterium | reverse complement strand
ACCCAAGACGAACAAGTAATCCTGTCCCACGAACCCTGGATTAGCGCTGAAATTTGCTTGGACAAAGATGGTGAAGAATTACCGAGCGATGCGCTTGCCATGGTTCAACACAACATCTACCAAATGAGTTTTGAGGAGGTGCAGCAATTCGACTGCGGCTCAAAAATACACCCCCGATTTCCAGAACAATCGAAAATGAGTGTACGCAAACCCCGCTTGTCTGCCCTCATCGATTCGGTGAAGGCTTACTGTGCGCTCCATGGAAGAACTTTGCCCGGTTTTAACATTGAATTGAAGCACAAAAGCATGAGCGAAGAACTCTACCATCCAAAGGCGGAACGTTATGCTGAATTGGTTCTGGGAGTGACTGTGGCCAAAGGAATTGATGAATACTGCACCTATCAGTCCTTCTCCTTACCCCAACTGAAAGCCCTCCATCGTTTGCACCCCAACAACTTGGTTCTTTTGAGCGATGAAAACACACCTCTTCACGCTTTGGTTGAAGAATTGGGTTTTGTACCAGCAGTGTACTCTCCCAATTTCAGTTTGTTGAACGAAAGTGATGTGAAATATGCACGCAAAAATCAAATGAAGATTGTTCCATGGACGGTGAATGAGCTTTCCGACATGGAGCAGCTCTACAATGCAGGCGTAGACGGCATCATTACTGATTATCCCAACAAACTCATCGATTTACTCAAAGGTGTGCGCTGAATTGGCTTTGGTGTACAGCACATAAATGGTGTCCCCTCGCTCGGGTTCGGTGAGTGAAATGCGTGGCAACAAGCCGGCTTCATCCAAGCGATTTTGCTGCATTCCAGTTTCAATTACCGAGAAGTGTTTGTCCCAAATCACAATGGGATCTTGGTATTGGTCGATGTGCTTCAATTGCCAAAGATTTCCAGTAGCAGTGGTATCCCAAGGATCAATTTTCAATTGCATTCGGACGTGCGGGGAGTCGCTCAAAATATAATCTGCAGTTTCAAACTGTTCAAAATTGTTCGGTTTTTGGATGAACTCGTCAAAAGGAATTTGGGCGAGATTGGCTGAAAAGCTTTCTGGGTATTCCATTTTGTATTTGGCGATCACGAAAGGAAGAACGAGCATTCCCACGATAAAAATAGTCTGGCTAAAAACTTGCACTTTTCGGTTCGGAATCGATTGAAACCAGTTCACTCCAAAGGCAGCGAGCAGGGAAAAACAAGGCAGTACTCCCATCAACACTCGAGACATTCCGTAACTGTGAAAAAGGCCGAAGGTCCAGAATACACTGTGAGCGAGCAAAAACACCAGGAAAAAGCTCAAGGCTAGCCAAAGCGTCTTGTTTTCTTTAATTTTTCGGGGTGAAGTGAGGAGTCGGATCAACCCCAAACATCCCGCCACCATCACCACAATTCCTGTGATATAAAAAAGCTGTTCAAAGAAGTGAAAGGGCTTTCCTGAACCGTAGTTGTCTGCACCAATCAGATAAGGTGTTTTGGTCCACACCCAAAGCAGATCGTTGTGATGAAAAGATCCGGCGATGGAGTAGATCACCGTTCCCGCTAGGAGCAGGGGGAGCGATTTCCACTGTTTCTCTAAGAATAAGAATCCACCCAAAACGGCCAACATCATCAAACCTTCCGAGCGAATGAAGGGCATCCACGAAATCAGAAATGCGGCCAAAAAGAAGTGCTTTCGCTCATAGGCGAGCAGAGAAGCCATCAACCAGAAGGCAAAAAGATGTTCTGTTAAACCACCAAAAACTTGAGGGAAGACGTAAGGACAAGCCCAAAAAGCAATTTGAGCAACGAAGGGTGAAAGTCGCAGGCTTTGAGCAATTTTTCCAGTGAGAAAGAGGGTGCTGCAGAAAACGAGAAGGTTGAAGATTTTCATTCCCGTGATTCCGAATTGAGAAAAGGGCGAGCTCAACAGGGTGAAAAGCGGTTTTCCCCAATGATCGAGAAAAAGTGCGGGGTGTTCCCAAGAAAATTTTGAGATGAGGAAGTGCTGAACGCTGTCACCATTGTCTGCCGTTCCATTGGTGGTGAAAGCGATAAATAAACCAATGAAAAAGGCCAAGAGCGGGATGCCCATGGCCTGATTTTCAATTATTTTTTTGGAGAAAGAACTCATTCTTCCATGTTGTGGTATACGTTCTGAACGTCGTCGTCTTCCTCAATTTTTTCAAGCAATTTTTCAATGTCGGCCACCTGCTCTGGTGCCAATTTCGTGGTGTTTTGTGGAATGCGTTCAAAACCGGACGACAGGATTTCAATTCCATCGCCTTCGAGTTTACCCTGAATGGCTCCAAAGCTTTCGAATGCACCGTAAATCATGATGGCTTCGTCTTCTGCAAAGATTTCATCTACCCCATAATCGATCAATTCCAACTCCAGTTCTTCCAAATCGTGATCTCCCTTGGCAATTTTGAAGTTGCAGGTATGATCAAACATGAACGACACGGATCCTGAGGTTCCCAAGTTTCCGTTGCATTTGTTGAAGTAAGAACGAATGTTGGCCACTGTTCGGTTGTTGTTGTCAGAGGCAGTTTCAATCAAAATAGCAATTCCGTGCGGACCATAACCTTCGAACAAAACCTCTTTGTAATCGCCTTGATCTTTATCGGTGGCCTTTTTGATGGCACGATTCACATTTTCCAAAGGCATGTTGGCCTCTTTGGCATTTTGAATCACGGCACGCAAGCGGGAATTGGATTCGGGATCAGGCCCTCCTTCACGAATGGCGATCACGATGTCTTTTCCAATTCTGGAGAAGGTTTTGGCCATTTGCGACCAACGTTTCATCTTTCTTGCTTTGCGGAATTCAAATGCTCTTCCCATAATGCGTATACTTTCTTCTGATTTGAGGCGTGAAAATACAAAAGTTCCCTTTTTTAATCGAGGGATGAAGGCATTTTCCTTGGTCTGGCCGCTTTTCTTGGCTTGATGTCCGCAAATTTTCACGATTGAACCCGTTTTCAATGCCTTGCAATCGTGGAAGTCAAAATAATGCTGAGGATTCCACTACCTTGTTCTCTTCCCTTATCTTTGTTGACTTATGGCAGTAGAAATAAAAAATAAGAAAGCGTCGTACCGCTACTTTTTGGAAGATGAAATGACTGCGGGCATCATGCTCTTGGGCTCAGAAATCAAAAGCGTTCGTGCTGGAAAAGCAAGCATTGTAGAAGGCTACTGTCGTTTCAAAAACGGAGAGTTGTTCGTTTACAACATGTTCATTGCCGAATATGAAAACAGCGGCTACGTGAGCCACAAACCCAAACGTCCGCGCAAACTACTTTTGTCCAAACACGAGCTTGAAAAGCTGGAGAAGAAATTGAAAAACGTTGGTCTGACCATCGTTCCCATCCTCATGTTCATCAGTGAAAGTGGCTTCGCGAAGTTGAAAATTGCTGTGGCCAAAGGGAAGAAGTTGCACGACAAGCGCGACGACCTCAAGCAGAAAGACCTTAAACGCGACATCGACCGAGCGGGAAGAATATGAAAATTGATTTGAATACCTATCCCATTTGGCATCCCTTTAGTCAGATGACCGAATGGCCCGATTTGCCCAAAATTATCCGTGGTAAGGGAGTTTGGCTTTACGATGAACAGGGAAACAAGATCATGGACGCCATTTCTTCGTGGTGGGTGAATTTGCACGGACACGCTCATCCTCACATGGCAAAGCGAATAAAGGAGCAGTTGGATCGCATTGAGCACGTTATTTTTGCTGGTTTTACGCACGATCCGGCCGTTGAACTCTGTGAACGTTTGCCCAAGCACCTTCCCCAAGCCGATTGGAAATTCTTTTTCTCAGATAATGGATCTACCGCCATCGAAGTGGCCTTAAAACTGGGGATTCAGAAGTATGTGCAGCACGATGGTGTCGATAAAATCACCATTATCGCCCTCGAAGACGCTTACCATGGCGATACTTTCGGAGCGATGTCTGCAGGAGCTCGTGGTTTCTTCACCGATCCTTTTGAGCAGCACCTTTTTGATGTGAAATTCATCCCATCGCCCACTGCTGAGAACAAAGCGGCGTGTTTGAGCACGTTTAAAGAAGCCCTAGGAGAAAACAACATCTTCATTTTTGAGCCTTTGGTTCAAGGTGCAGGAGGGATGATCATGCACGAGGCTGAGGTGCTGAATGAACTTTTACGCATCGCCAAAGAACACAATACCATCACCATCGCTGATGAGGTGATGACGGGATTTGGACGCACGGGAACGTGGTTTGCGAGCAATCAATTAAGTGAAGTACCGGATGTGATCTGTCTGTCTAAAGGACTCACAGGAGGGGCTTTGCCGATGTCCTTAAGCGTTTGTCAGCGATGGTTGTACGATGTCTTTCTCACCGAAGATTTGAACCTCGCTTTTCTGCACGGACACTCCTTCACCGGAAACCCCTTGGCTTGTAGTGCTGCTTGTGCTTCGCTTGATTTGATGGAGGAAGAGGAAACTTGGGATCGGATCAAGGCGATTTCAGAGATGCACAAAACTGCGGCTCGTTCCATGAAGAACTGGCCAGGAGTGAAGGAGGTGAGGTGCTTGGGAACCATTTTAGCCATTCAAGTTGAAAGCGATACCACGGCCGGTTACATGCACCCTGTTCGTCAGCGTTTGTACGATGCCTTCATGAAGCATGGTTTGTTGGTTCGTCCGCTGGGAGATGTGATCTATCTTTTGCCGCCTTATGCGATCAGCGATGAAGAATTGCGCTGGGCTTATGGGGTTTTTGAGGAAGTGCTTCGCGAGGAAATTGCTGAAAAAAATTCGGAAGATGTACATTAATTCCCACGCCTTCATTAGTGCTGCAGGTGAAAATAACTTTGCTAGTGGCGGACTCCAATGTGTGGACGGGCGTTGGGTAGGGAAGGTGGTTGACATTTTGAATGTTGCAAGTGAATTTCGAAAGGATGATCGTTCTGTTCACTTGGCTTTGCACTGCGCTGGGATGATTGAATTGTCGGCAGAATTATCGCCCAATTTGGTGAATTTAGCCAGTTCTCGAGGAGCAACGCTGAGTTTGGAGCAGGCCATGAAAGACTTTTTGGAACGGGGGAAGGTTTCTCCTTTTACCTCGCCCATAACCACAGCTGGCCGACTCTCCAGTGCGGTAGCTCAGATTTTGCAAGTTGAGGGAAATGTGCTCGATCACAGCATGACCTGCTCGGGCGGTTTGCAGTCGATTTTGAACGCTCAGGAGTATTTGTCTTCAGGAAGAGTAGAACAAGCAGTGGTTGGAGCTTCCGAGGCCTGTCTTAGTCCATTCACTTTTGCTCAATTTGATGCTTTGAACTTGTACTCAAAAAGAAAGGGAACTCCTTGTTTGCCCTTGGTGGCGAAGAAGGAAAATACCTTGGTTTTGGGAGAAGGTGCAGCGCTTTTGGTGCTATCCAATCTTCGGGGTAAGAATTGTGATTTCCGAATCAGTGGGGTAGGACAAGGTTTTGAACGCGGCGCTCATGCTGCCGATCTTCGAGGAGAGAACATTGTCCAAAGCATGAAGCAGGCCTTGCTGAACGCCAATGCTCCCAGGGTGGACGCCGTGATCGCTCATGCACCAGGAACCCGTTTGGGCGATGAGAATGAACTAAGGGCCATTCACACTGTTTTAGGAGATCTTCCAGTGCTCTCTAACAAATGGATGTTGGGACACACTTTGGCAGTGTCTGGTTTGATGAATGTCCTCTGGGCGATGGAATTGATGAAAGGCTGGTGTCCCGAAATACCAAAGGGCTTGGAAGAAGCGCATCCCATTCCTGAACAACTCAATACCGTCCTTGTAAACGCTTTGGGCTTTGGGGGAAATGCAATTAGTGTGGTGCTGGAACGCTGTTAACCCACCACTTTATATCTTTCCGTGAAGGCTTCAAAATCCCAAAGGAACATCTTCATGATGTCGTCCAAGTTTTTGAGAAAAATGGGGTTGGGTACGTTCGCTTTTTGGAAGAACTCTTCTTGGAACTTGTTGAGTTCATATTTGTAGAACACCCCTTTTGACATGGCGTATAGGGTGTTTTTTGAAGGGTGGTTAACCCTACTCATGAGTGTTCGGTATTCTTTAATCTTCGCGGCAAATTCTTCCGTTGGAAGGTCAAAAATGCGGGCGAATTTTTCAATGCAAAGACGAATGATCACTCGATCGTGTCCTTCCACAAAATGGCGGGGGATAAAGTCAAAATTCCCAGCAACAACAACCATTAAAAATCTCCCGAAATCGTTTTCTGATAAATTTGGATTGCGCACGAACTCTGGGGCATCATTGATGAAGCCAGCCACGTCCGGCCACCCTTTTTCAACGGTCTCCATGGTGGTATTAACGATGATGTTGGCCACCTTTTCGTCTGTAAGTTTCTTCTTTCCGAAGAGTGCTAGCATGCCAGTGAATTAGATTGGTGATTCTCTAAACTCAAAGATAGCGGGATGGGGTGAGGATTCCTCCTCTGAGACACGTCAAGTATCAACAAAGTTATTCACTACTTCAAGGAAAAAGTGGTTTAGGCCACGAGAAGTAAGGCACTTGAGATAATGAGCAAGGCCAAAAGGCACTTTTTCACCAATGCGTGAGACATGAAAGTAATTCGTTAAAAGGTAATGTTTTAAGTTGTTTCTAAATTACGTTATTTGTTGAAAACTGCAAGTCTTTCGTGGATAAATCTTAAAAATGAGTCCTTTTGAAGAATTTGAACCTCAGTTCTTTACTGCTCCTTCTTTGTTGAAGTCGTTTTAGGAGGACGGAATATGAATTACCTTTGCAGCATGTATAAGCAGATCATTCGTCCTTTATTCTTCACCATGGACCCAGAGCGGGTGCATCACTTGAGTTTTAAGCTTCTTCGTTCTACCTTGAAATTTCCCGGGATGAAGTCTTTTTTTAGACGGAAATTCGTGTTCTCCCACCCTGATCTCGAGACGGAGTTGTTCGGAATTAAATTCCCTAACCCGGTTGGTTTGGCTGCAGGTTTCGACAAAGATGCCACCTTATTCAATGAGTTGGAATATGTTGGTTTTGGCTTTGTGGAAGTGGGAACCCTCACGCCCGTTGGTCAGGACGGAAACCCGAAACCCCGTCTGTTTCGTTTGTCGGAAGACCAAGGTTTGATCAATCGTATGGGGTTCAACAATGGCGGAGTGGAAGAAGCTGTGCAACGCCTGAAGAAAAGAAAAACCAAGATCGTCATTGGCGGAAACATCGGGAAGAATAAAATCACTCCGAATGAGCTGGCCACGGAAGATTACGTGAAGTGCTTCAATGCTTTGTTCGATGTGGTGGATTATTTTGTGGTGAACGTATCTTCTCCAAATACCCCCAATTTGAGAGAACTTCAGGAAAAAGAACCGCTCAAGAAATTACTGAATACACTGAAAGACCTGAATCAAAACAAGGCCATTCAAAAACCAATTCTCCTGAAAATTGCGCCGGATTTGACCAATGAGCAGCTTGATGACATCGTCGAGATTGTGCAAGAAACCCAAATTGACGGACTCATTTCAAGCAATACGACCATCGATCGTTCTGCTTTAAAAACAGATGCGAAAAAGGTGGAAGAAATTGGTGCTGGCGGATTAAGTGGTGCTCCCGTTCGAAAAAGAGCAACGGAGGTGATCGCCTATCTTCACCAAAAGAGCCAAGGGAGTTTTCCCATCATCGGGGTGGGAGGAATTTCGAGTGCCGAAGACGCTATCGAAAAACTGGAAGCCGGTGCGAGCTTACTTCAAATCTATACGGGCTACGTTTACGAGGGTCCAGCTTTGATTTCAAAGATCAATAAGTCCATTCTCAAGTGGAAACAAAAAGCCTGATTCAGGAGCCATTTCTCTACTCAATGAAATCGATGTAACGCTGGTTCATCAATCGAATTAAGGCTTCCATGGCGCTATCAACCCGTTTGAAAGTGGGAATGGAAGTGTCCAGATAATAGTAGTGCCGGTAATTCACGATGTGCCTTTTGTTTCCTTTTTGTTTCTCGAAGGGAAGGAGTCGTTCTACCAAAAGCACTTGGTACAACTGGTCACCATCCACAATGTCTTGAAGGAGTGATTTGAGTTCTTCATCGGGTCCGCTCAACTTTCCATTCTGATCCAGCCCGTTTTGCTGGAGTTCTTTCAGGTTTTTGAGTTGGAGGTCGTTGAAGTAGATCATCTCGCCCTGCTTCAGTTGAGCGTTGAATTTTCGATAGCCACCATCTTTGAGCCAGGTTTCGGTGATGTTTTGAAAGCGTTCGCGTTTGAGCAGCATGAGTTGAATCGGAGCCAAGAGCGGATCTGCTGTGTAGGTAGACCAAAGTTTTTCTTTCTTGATGATGGTAAAATCGGAGTAGTTATCATAGTACCCATCCACAACGCGCAGGATAAAGAAATTTCGCCCCTGAATGCTTCGAAAGCTGACTTCTTCTCCAGCAGCATCAAACAAAGTCATTTGGCTAACATCGACCCCTAAGGTTTCATTGGGCTTGAGGTAGCAGAAATAATGCTCAATTTCCAGGAGGTGCTTTTCCACCGAGGAGATCAATTCCCTATTGGTAATGGCTTTGCTGCCACGAGCTGAACTACTGCCCGCAGATTGAATGAGCGAACTGTTTTTCTCTTCTTCACCATTCAAAACAACAATGGTAATGCCGCCACGCCATTCTGCAAGTTGGGCGGTTTCGTATTTGTACTTCAGGGCTTGGGCTTGACTGGCAAACGCACTTCCAAGAAGGAAAAGGAGGAGGATTAGATGTCTGATAGCTTGAATGTTTTATCGAGTCGAACTCCTTTTTCAGTGTGCTTCACAGTGCAACACTCATTTCCGGCGTCGTGCTCCAAAAATAATACAAATTCTTCGTCGGCAGCCCGATTTAAAAACTGGGATTTTTCATCCAAAGTAAGCAATGGTCGGGTGTCATAGCCCATCACGTAGGGAAGAGGGATGTGTCCGGTAGACGGAAGCAAATCAGCCATAAAAACCAAAGTCTTTCCCTTGTACTTGATGTGAGGAATCATCTGGCTTTCGGTGTGTCCATCGGCAAAAAAGATATCCATTTTTGGGAACACATTTTCTGAATACCGACCACTTCTTGGTACAAATTTAAGTTGACCGCTGTCTTCAATGGGGTGGATGTTTTCCTTTAAAAAACTGGCCTTTTCTCTTGGGTTGGGATTTGTTGCCCACTTCCAGTGCGGTTCACAACTCCAAAAAGTGGCATTGTTAAAAGCAGGTTGAAGAAAGGTACGCTCTTGGTTGTATTCAATTGCTCCACCACAATGATCAAAATGGAGGTGAGTGAGGAAAACATCGGTGATGTCGTCGCGATGAAAACCGTGCTTGGCCAAAGAAGCGTCCAAGGAATCATCCCCAAACATGTAGTAATAGCTGAAAAATTTCTCACTTTGTTTATCGCCCATTCCACAATCGATGAGCATGAGTCGGTCGCCATCTTCAATCAAAAGTGAACGCAAGGCCCAGGAGCACATGTTGTTGCTGTCTGCAGGGTTGCTCTTTTGCCAGATGCTCTTGGGTACAACACCAAACATGGCGCCGCCGTCGAGTTTGAAATAACCGTTGTTAATGGAATATAAATTCATAGTGCTAAGATAAGTCCTTCTGCTCAGCCTTCACACAATTGGTTATCTTTGCCGCTTCTTACAATCGAATTTTATGGAACTCAATCCTTTAACTGCTGTATCTCCAGCGGATGGCCGTTATGGCAGACATACCTCTTCTCTTGCACCTTACTTTTCTGAATTTGGCTTGATCCGTTACCGGGTTTGGGTTGAAATTGAATACTTTATTGCATTGATGGAAGCGGAATTGCCTGAACTTAAAGGGATTGATCGAGCAGTGGTGCCGCAGTTGAGAGCCGTTTATCAAGATTTTCAAGAAAGCGATGCTAGCGTCATCAAAGAAACAGAGAAAGTGACCAACCACGACGTGAAAGCAGTGGAGTACTTCGTGAAGGCCAAATTCGATGAAATGGGATTGGAAGACTATAAGGAGTTCATTCATTTCGGACTCACTTCTCAAGACATCAACAACACCGCAATTCCGCTGAGCATTCAAGCGGCGATGAAAGACGTTTACCGACCAATGTTGCAAGCTGTTCGCGATCAGTTGGCGGCACTCGCATCGGATTGGAAAGATGTGCCCATGCTCGCCAGAACTCACGGTCAGCCAGCATCTCCCACCCGTTTGGGCAAGGAGATGATGGTTTTTGTGGAGCGATTGGATGTGCAATTCAAGCAATTGGACGCCATTCCGTACTCTGCTAAATTTGGTGGTGCGACCGGTAATTTCAACGCCCACCACGTCGCTTATCCAGAACGCGACTGGAAAGCATTTGGAAACCGCTTTGTCAATGAAGCACTTGGGCTCTCTCGCTCGCAAACCACCACACAAATTGAGCATTACGATAACCTCGCAGCGCTTTGCGATTGTTTGAAAAGAATCCACACCATTTTGATTGATTTGGATCGCGATGTCTGGACCTACGTTTCTATGGATTACTTCAAGCAGAAAATCAAGCAAGGAGAAGTAGGGTCATCAGCCATGCCGCACAAAGTGAACCCCATTGACTTCGAAAACAGCGAAGGAAACTTGGGCATTGCCAATGCGCTTTTGGAATTCTTGTCGGCCAAGTTGCCTATTTCACGATTGCAACGAGATCTCACCGATTCTACTGTGCTTCGAAACATCGGAATGCCCTTCGCTCATGGAATGATAGCCTTGAAATCTTTGGAGAAAGGTCTCGGGAAATTATTGTTGAATGAAAGCGCATTTGAAGCCGACCTTGAACGCAACTGGGCGGTGGTAGCGGAAGCCATTCAAACCATCTTGAGAAAACAGAACTACCCATCTCCTTACGAAGCACTGAAAGCGTTGACCAGGAAGAATGAAGTCATCAACCAGAAAAGCATCCACGATTTTATTGATACCTTAGAAGTGGACGATGCAACTAAAAAATACATGAAAACCATCACTCCGTCGAATTACACGGGGATTTAAAGACAAGCATTGAAGAAATTTAAAGAACTCTTCGGCTTAGCGGCCAACTACAAACTCAATCTCGTTGCCAATTTGGTGTTCAACATCTTGGCTTCGGTGCTTTCCTTATTCACTTTTTTGGCCGTTGTTCCTTTTTTGAGAATTCTCTTTTCCGATGGGAATACTGAGCTTGAATTGCCTGAACAGCAGGGGATGTTTGACGGCGATTACTGGTACCAATATTTCAGTTACCAGCTGGATCTTTACATTGCGGAGAACGGAGCCATGAGTGCTTTGATTTACATGTGCTTGTCCATCGTTCTACTCGCCTTTCTGAAGAACTTGGTGCATTATGCGGCCCTGTACAGCATTGCTTCCATTAGAACAGGAGTAGCGAGAGATCTTCGCTCGATGATCTACAACAAGCTGCTTCGTTTGCCTTTGTCTTACTACAGCAATGAGCGCAAAGGAGACGTGCTTTCCAGAATGAGTAACGACCTCATGGAAGTGGAGTTTTCTGTGATTGGTGCCGTTGAAGTGATCTTCAAATCACCGGTCATGTTGCTGTTGAGTTTGGTCACTCTTTTCGTCATCAACACCCAATTGACCTTATTTGCGTTGATTTTCTTGCCCTTGAGTGGCTTTCTGATTTCCCGCATTGCGAAGAGTTTGAAGAATGCTGCAGGTCGAGGGAAGACCCGTTTGGGGGAACTCATTTCTACCGTGGAAGAAACCCTTTCTGGAATGAGAATCGTGAAGGCCTTCAATGCTGAAGAACAATTTTCTGATCGTTTTGAAGGAATCAACAACAGCTATTTTCGATTGATGCGGAAGCTCTACAAGCGAGAGTATTTGAGCTCGCCCATGAGTGAATTCATCTCCCTTTTGGTGATTTCTGTTTTGCTTTTTGTGGGCGGAAGTATGATCCTGAGTGCTGATACCGCCATGGGAGGAGATCTGTTTATTGGTTATTTGGTTGTGTTTTCACAAATCATCCCACCTGCGAAAGCCATCACCGATGCCTTTTTCAAAATCAACAAAGGGGGCGCTTCGATGGAGCGAATCAACGAAATTCTCGACGCTCCGGATCGTATTTTTGATGTTGAAAATGCCCAGCCAATTACTGGGTTTAATGATTCCATCGAACTCAAAAATGTGCGTTTCTCTTACACCCCAGATCAAGAGATTTTGAAGGGAATCAACCTCAAGATCAAAAAGGGTGAGACCGTTGCTTTGGTAGGACCGAGTGGGGGAGGTAAATCTACCCTTGCCAATTTGGTTGCCCGCTTTTACGATGTTGATGAAGGTCAGGTTTTGTTTGATGGGGTGGACATCAAAGCAGCGAAGATGAAGGATCTCAGAGCACAGATGGGTATCGTTACTCAAGACTCGATTCTATTCAATGATAGCATCACCAACAACATTGCGCTTGGTGCGGCAAAAGGAAGCTTGGATGCCGACAAAGTGCGTCAAGCAGCGAAAATTGCGAATGCGGAAGAATTCATTTTGAAGCTGGACGGACAGTTTGACTTCAATGTTGGAGATGCCGGTGGGAAATTGTCTGGCGGACAAAAACAGCGAGTGAGTATTGCGCGTGCCGTGTACAAGAATCCGCCTGTCTTGATTTTGGATGAAGCTACCTCGGCCTTGGATACGGAAAGTGAGAAACTCGTTCAGGAAGCCATCGAGAAACTGATGAAGAACAGAACTTCATTGGTGATTGCTCACCGTTTGAGTACCATTCAAAATGCGGATAAAATTGTTGTAGTTCAAGGCGGAGTGATTGCTGAAGAAGGCAACCATGCCTCACTCATGGAGAAACGAGGGGTGTATGCCAAGTTGGTAGAAATGCAGGCCTTCGAGTAAAGGCCTTGTGCTGAAAAGTCGCTTTTCTTTGTCTTTTGTTTACTTTGGCAGATGAAGTTCAGTCCACCTTTCCTTCTTTTGATCTTCTTTTTTAGCGGGGGCTTTGGTGCTTTCGCCCAGAAGCATTTCCATCAGCTCAAAGCAGAAGCATTCAAAGTTGACACCATCATCCCCAATCCTCCCGTCCCAGAACGTGGCTTGTACCGCAAAACACCTCATTCCAATTATGGATATGGCAACACGGAGAAAACCATTGGTTTAGCTCCACGAGTGGGGTATGATGGGGCTTGGTTTCTGGGGCTTGGCATCCAAAAGGGCAATTTTTGGGTCTCGCACTACGGCGGGGTGAGTCGAATTTGGGGAGCGGGAATGGACTATTCTCCATTTGATCAAAGCTTTCGCGCACATGCAGGGGCCTTTGCCCATGTTTTTACTTTCATTGGTGGTGCTCAAATCGGCGGGTCTCTTTTTGCCTATCAAAACCAAGAACTGCCTTGGCAATGGGGATTCAGACCAGAAGTTGGCCTTGGGATTTATAAAGGGTTTATCAATTACGGAAGGAACATTTACTTTGAAGGGACGGAAATGTACCGTCCTAAAAACAGCATTACCTTGAGTTTTTACATCTCTACCTATCCCTTCTCTTGAAAAGGTAAAATATGCAAAGAGGTGAACCAGAGCCGGATTAATAGTTTTATATTATTAAGACTTAAACCCGCACAAAATGAAAAACGTCTTTTGCTTACTACTCGTCTTTCTCACCTTTCAATTACATGCTCAAACCTCCTCTCGAGCTCAAGCGGTGCGTTATGTGCAAGAGGGCGAGAATTTCCTTCAGCGCGGACAGCTTTCTGAAGCTTTGGACCTATTCACCAATGCCGTACAGGCAGATTATGGCTACTCCGAAGCGTACTTGAAAAGAGCCATGGTTTATCAAATGCAAGGGAGGTATCGGGAAGCAGAGATGGATTTCAATCAAGCCCTTCAACTCAATCCCAATGCAGCCAATCTTTACGATCAAAGAGGGAGGTTGAAGCTCCTTGCCAAAGATTATGCTGGGGCTTTGGAAGATCACACCACCGCTTTGAGCAT
The DNA here is from genome assembly GCA_938085105.1 of uncultured Flavobacteriales bacterium. Lineage (GTDB taxonomy): Bacteria > Bacteroidota > Bacteroidia > Flavobacteriales_D > Sanyastnellaceae > CALKGK01. The sequence goes on along the minus strand of CALKGK010000048.1, from coordinate 46,815 downwards.
GCAGCCCAATGACCTTTCTTTTCAAGATCACCAGTTGGACGATTATTATGCCATGGGAGAGTATGAGCTGTTGTTAAGCAGTTTGGACGAATGGATTGAAAGGTCCCCTGCTGATGAAGTATTGCTACAAAAGAAAGCGAGGGTTTTGTATCAATTGAACGACTTTGATCTCGCCTTGGAAACCATTGACGAAGCCATTTCCATCAAGCCGAACGACGCTTTGGCTCACGATTTAAAAGGATTGATTCTGGCTGCAATGGATCGTCCAGAAGATGCACTGAATGCCTTCAATCAAGCGCTATTCATCAACCCTGTGTTTCCTATTGCCCATTTGAATAGGGGAGTGGTGCTGTATGGATTGGGGAAAGAAAAGAAAGCCCTTGAAGACATTTCTACAGCGATTGAGCTGGGGAAGAATACCTCTAACATCTATTTTTTTCGAGGAGTGCTTCGAAAGGAATCAGGCGATTATGAAGGCGCATTGATGGATTATGATCGCGCGCTGGATTTGGATAGTGCCTACACCGATGCCATCTTCAACCGCTCTGTTGCCTTAAAAATGATGGGTGATTTTGATCAGGCTCTGGCAGGTGCAGAAACCTTGCTTCAATATGCTCCCGAGAGCGCAAAACACTGGAATTTGTTGGGTAACCTTCAAATGCTCTACGGCGACTATTTTGATGCGATTTCGAGTTACGACGCCGCCATTCGTGAAAATCCAGGTTATTCCGAGGCCTTCTTTAATCGAGGTTTGGCTTATGTATTGATCTATGCTAACGATCGCGCTTGTGAGGACTTCGAGCGGGCGCGGTCACTGGGGTTTGAGGACGCCGGAGAAATGGGGCTACAGTTCTGTGGTCGATAGCATTCTGCCTTTTCGATCAAAAGAAGTAATGAACTACCGCTCCAAGAGCACTTCCTAGAAGTACCAAGTGAATAGCGCTGCATTTTTTCCAGAACTGTTTTAGGGCGAAGGCAAAAGCAAAAATGAGAAGGGTTTTCCATTGAATCTCTTTTGCGATAAAGAAAACTTCTCCCGCCATCTGAGTGGTGACACCCGCCATTACTGCAACAGCAGCAGCGTTCACCGCATCGAGAAAACCTCGAAGGAAAGATGATTTTCTCATTTTGTCCACAAGTGGGTTCAGCAAGAAAACAAAAAGAAAAGAAGGGAGGAAGATGCCCGAAGTTGCAGCAAGAGCTCCTTTCCATCCGCCCAACTGCCAACCAATGAAGGTCGCAGTAGAGAGCACTGGTCCTGGGGTGAACTGACCAACGGCGATGGCTTCCAGCAGTTCGGGTCGGCTCAAATACCCCGGAACCACCAATTCAGCATCCAAATAAGCAAAAAGAACGTAGCCACTTCCGTAGAGAATGGAGCCTACTTTGAGGAAGGACAAAAAGATTTTTCCTGAAGAGAGCCAGGCCTGATTGGCGTCAGAAATTGCGGGCATGAGCAAGAACAAGGCTTGTTTGATTTTGCTGTTGTTTTTTCGTGAAATGCCGATGATACCACCCACCAATCCAGCAGCCAAGAACGCGTATATTTCATTCACCCCAAGAAAGGATGATAGCAGAACGAGGGAAGCCAAAACATAGAGCAGGGTGCTTTTTAATGCCTTTTTTCCGAGTTTGAGAATCGCTCCTAAAATGACCACCAAAACGGCCGGCGTAATTCCGTAGATGAAGGGTTGAACTTCTGGGAGTGTACCGTATTCTGTGTAAGCCCAAGCAAGCACTCCGGTGATGATCACTGCTGGAAAGATGAAGCAGAATCCTGCAACAAAAAGACCTTTCCAACCCGCCCGCTCATAACCACAGTGCATGGTGAGTTCTGTGCTGTTTGGTCCGGGAATGAGGTTGGTGGCGCCCATGAGGTCTAAAAAACGTTCGTGGGAGATCCATTTCCGTCGTTCCACAACTTCCTCTTCCATTAAGGCCACATGAGCCGCTGGACCGCCAAAAGCGATGCATCCCATTTTGAAGAATACCCTAGCGACTTCCCCTAGTTTGCCTTTCTTTTTATCTGATCCCATCAAGACAAAGGTACCAAAGCGCTTTGACGGAAAAGGTTAAGCCTGCATTAAGTGCATTGCTTCACTGAAAGATTAGGGCACAAAAAAAGGGCGCTTACTCAAGGCGCCCTTCTCTAAACCAACATCTCATCCGTTTTTACAACATGGTCGTAGGACAGATGTAATCAGAGACCTCAAATTTACCGAGGTCCTTCATTTCGCTAAATCCGCCACTTACATTGATGAGGTTCTTGTAGCCCAACGATTGCAATAGAGATACAAAAATCATGGAGCGGTATCCTCCTGCACAATGTACGTAGTAGGTTTTTTCAGGATCAATTTTAGACAACTGATCGGCGTAGTAATCCAATGGCGCATTCACACTGCCCAAAACATGTTCGCTCAAGTGCTCACTTTCTTTTCTGACGTCAAGAATGTTTGCGTTTTCGATTTTAGCTAATTCTTCTGGACGAACGGAGTTCACTTTGTTGAAGGTCTTTCCAGCATTTTGCCATGCTTCCATTCCGCCTTTCAAGACACCTTTAGCATTGTCGAAACCAATTCTTGCAAGACGGGTCACCACTTCTTCTTCTCTTCCTGGATCTGCAACAATGAGCAAAGGCTGCTTCACGTCTTGGAAAACAACTCCAACCCAATTGGCAAAGCTTCCGTCGATTCCAATATTGAGGGAATTGGGAACGTGTCCGTTTTGGAAGTCTTCGGCAGATCTTGTATCCAAAATTTTAGCTCCAGTTTCAGCCGCAATGGTCTCAAAAGTGCTTACCTCCAATGGTGTCATGCCGTTTTTGATCACTTCATCAATGGCTTCGTAACCTCCAATGTTCATCAAAACGTTGTGCGGGAAGTAGCCCGGAGGAGGAGTTAATCCGTCCAAAATCGCTTTTTTGAATTCTTCTCTGTTCAATTCAGGGTTGAGCGCATAATTGGTCAGCTTTTGGTTACCGAGGGTGTCGCTCGTTTCGTCGCTCATGTTCTTACCGCATGCACTTCCGGCTCCATGCCCAGGATAAACGATGAGGTCGTTAGACAAAGGCATGATTTTGTTTCTGAGAGAATCGAAAAGCATGGAAGCGAGCTTGTCTTGGGTAAGTTCAGCAATCACTTTTTGAGCCAAATCAGGGCGACCAACGTCTCCAATGAATAGGGTGTCACCAGAGAATAAAGCGGTTTCTTTTCCTGTTTCGTCGATCAGCACATAGCATGAACTCTCTGTAGTGTGTCCGGGGGTATGAATAAGTCTCACCTTAGCATTTCCCAGGTCGAATTCTTGTCCGTCTTCTGCAACAATCATTTCGTAACCCGTTTCCATGCCCGTTGGTCCAAAGACAATAGGAGCTCCAGTTTTTTTGCTTAGATCTACGTGTCCAGAAACAAAGTCTGCGTGGAAGTGAGTTTCGAAGATGTACTTGATTTTAGCATCTCTTTCATTGGCCATATCGATGTAAGGTTGCACTTCTCTGAGTGGATCGATGATGGCTGCTTCTCCATTGCTTTCGATGTAATATGCTCCTTGAGCAAGACATCCGGTATAAATTTGTTCGATGTTCATATCGTGGGGTGTTTTATAGTTTGACAATGGAGCAAATTTAGGGCGCAAGTGGCTGGTTTTGTGTAACTGGCGTTACTTGGAGAACTGATTTTTGTCAGTTTTTGGTTTTCGCTTTGCGAAAAGGAGGAGTGGATGGGTGGGGTGCTTTCGGGCGGGTGCGACACTTTCGGACGGGCGCGGCTCGTCCTTTTCGGGGGTGGGGGACGAGTGTGGCGCGCCCGTTGGATCCTTTTTCGGTGAGAGGGCCAACGAAAAGGACGGGCTGAGCCCGTCCTAGAAGGTGTCCTCTCCCGCCCAGCTTCTTTCCATTTGCGCGAAGGGCAAATGGAAAGAAGCAAAAAAAAAAGACGCCAAAGCGTCTTTTTTGGAGCTTATTGTTTCCTACTTCACAATGATGAATTGCTCATTGTAAACCCTGGTGTTTCCATCCCAAATAGAAACTACATAGGTTCCTGAAGGAAGTTCGCCTGTGGGAAGTTGAATGTTTTCTTTGGTGATGCGGAAGGTTCTGAGCTGGCTGCCTTTTGTGTCAGAGATTCTTCCTTCAAGTCCTTTCATGGCTTCAGGGATTTCCATTTTTACTTGGTTCCCTTGGCGGATTGGGTTGGGGTAGATCTTGATTTCACGGGAGGCTTGCATTTTTGGGCCGTCAAATTCCTCCATTCCAATGATGCTCATTTTTTGAGTGATAGGGCCCAGGTTCTTCAGGTCAATTTCACCCCAAATATCAACGATCCCAAAACCGTGATCGCCAATGCCAATGATGAGCATTTCTTCTACTACTCCACTGTTCTCGTCGATGAAAAACTCAAATTTTGCATTGGGGTTGTCTACAATCATCAAGCTTTCAAAACGATTACCCACTTGGGCAAGTGCACTCTGATATTGGGCTTTTGGATTGGCAACAGAGTCTTTCATCAAAACCTGAATTCCTTCGATTCCACTAACGGCGTCTTTTAATTCTTGTTCTTCCTGACTTTCCACTTCAATGTGTGCCATCATTTCAAACATTTTGCCAGAGATGGTGATTTGAGTGTAGCTCTCGTCGTTACTATATTGTTCAAAGTACGATTGTACGGCGTTCTTTTGCTGCGCGAAGGCACTCGTGGTGAGGGCTATGATCGCTGCGGTGGTGATCCATTTTTTCATTTTCTTCAAGATTAAAGTTTATCAAGTTTCCGGAACTCATTGGGAAGACGACCTAAGTTCGTGCTTGTTACACTATCTAGATTCAAAATAGTGATTTTGGCTTTTTTTTTGAGACTTCCTCTTTAAGTAACTCAGGTAACATAAGCATCAACAAGAAGAAATCTATATTTGCACCATGGCCTGGAAGGATTCAATATTTTATTCGATTTTCAAGGAGAAATGCCCCAAATGTCATGAGGGAGATCTCTTTGTAGAACGCAATGCTTACAAAATCAAATCGTTAACGGAGATGAATCAGCGTTGTCCGCATTGTGGCGAGAATTTTCAGCCAGAACCGGGCTTCTATTTTGGTGCTGCGTATGTGAGCTATGGCCTGACCGTAGCGCTGTGGGTTGCCGTAATTGTAGCGCTTATTACCTTCGATGCTCTGGGTTGGATTGAATATGGTTTCCTAACTCACCCCGCTACGAGCCTCGTCACGGGTGTGGTACTGCTTCTCCTGCTCTTGCCCATTTTGTACAGACAAAGCCGATCGATTTGGATCAACATGTTCGTGAAATACGATAAAACCAAAGCCAAAAAATAGGGCAAAACAAAGAGCCGTTCGTCGTTCCGAACAGCTCCTGCTTTTAAGTTGCTAAACCTAAATCTTAACCTATTGCTTAAATTACGAAGTCGGTGTCTAGGCGACTTCGAATGGGTTTACTGATTCATTCGTGATTTGGTTACATTCTTTTTCAATTATTTTCTGAAAGGTGGATTTACTTTCCTGGCAAAACGAAGAACTCTCCCCGATCAATCAAGGTAAATCCCTTGCCTCTTCCAACGCATCACATCAAGGATTGCAGAAATCACAAAACTGGGAGTCTTCACTTTCCTTGCCATGCGGATGGCGTTCTTCTTTGCTGAAAGAACATGCTTTGCATTGGTAGATGTAACTCAGGGTAGAGCGAGTAGGGGCAGCACAATGATTACAAGGTAAACCCGCTTGTACTTCATAAATGTCAAAGCCTGGTGTAGCGCATGCCGGACAGGTGTTATTGATCTTTTCAATCAATTTTTTGGTGGCTGCTGAAATCACGAGCATTCTACTGGGGTTAAACATAGCTCGCATATCGGTTTCCACAAACGCTTCTCCGTGGGATGAATGAATCGACTCAAAGGCCTGTTTTAATTCCTCTGAACTCCTTATCCCTTTAACGATTCCTTCGTTTTCTTCTTTACTTTTTCTGAGGATCAAGGCGTGACTTGGGAAAAGAGCACGCTTCGCAAAGTCGAGAAGTTCATCGTAAGTTTTAACGACCTTGCCTTTAAAGTTGGTTTTAGTGCTGATTTCACGAACGACAATTTCCAAGTTGTTTTTCTGGTCGATGAAGATCAAGATTTCATCATCGGCAGGTACGAAAAATAGGGTGGGATGAGCACCAAAAGAGCCTTCACTGGCAATCCCCAAATCGCAGTTGCTCGCTTTCATTGCGGCCAAGCACTTTTCTCGGGCTGCAGATAATGGATCAAGCTTCCGCTCTACCTCACCGGAAAAAGAGCCAAAAAGATCGCTGTCGAAACTCACAGGAGTAACGCACTTCACCCCAAAGGCTTGTTCCATCAAAGGAGCGATGACTTGCTCTTTCTGATGTTTGGTGGCAATGACGAGGTTCCTGTTGCTAAACATGTGAAAGGGTTTGATTTTACTCTTCGAGATGGATGAGATTAAAACAACACGTGTCGGACTTTGGATATGCCTAGTCCTTGGTAGAGTTCATCACTTCGGTTTGCATTCGAATGCTTTCTTTGTGGAGGTGTTCCAAATAATTGGTGATGAATTCTTTGCTGAATCCTAAACTGATTGCTTGCTCAGAACGGGTGTTGAAAATTTCAATCCAACGTTCCAATTGTAAGATGGTGATGTCGTGCTTCTTCTTAAATTTTCCAATTTCCGACGCTACTTCCATGCGTTCAGACAAAAGCTGAATCACTCCTTTGTCGATTTCATCAATGCGGGAGCGGAGAGTGGCCAAGGCTTCTTCCTGGTTGATATCTTGACTGTGGGCACGACGAAAATGGATGCTTTCGATGATCTCTTGAAAACGGCTCGGAACCACTTGCTGTTCTTTGTCGCTCAAGGCAATTTCCGGATTTGGATGCGATTCAATCATCACCCCTAACATGCCTAAATCAAAGGCTTTTTGTGCAACAGGCAAAAGGAGCTCTCGCTTACCCGAAATGTGGCTAGGGTCACAAATGATGGGGACTTCAGGGTGTTGCGACATCAAAGCGATCGGGATTTCCCACATAGGGTCGTTTCGATAAACACTTTTTTGTGACGAGCTGAAACCTCGGTGCATGGCCATCAGTTGATGAATTCCTGCCAATTGGAGGCGTTCCAAAGCACCAATCCACAATTGAAGATCGGGGTTGATGGGGTTTTTCACAATCACAGGAATGTCAACACCCTTCAGTGCATCAGCAATTTCCTGAACACTGAATGGATTCACCGTTGTTCGCGCTCCGATCCAAAGAACGTCCACTCCGGCTTTCAAACAGGCTTCTACGTGGGCTGCTTTGGCAACTTCGGTGGTGATGGGGAGTCCTGTTTCTTCTTTAGCCAGTGCCAACCATTCTAAAGCGGGAGCACCAATGCCTTCAAAAGAGTTGGGCCTTGTGCGCGGTTTCCAAATACCGGCTCTCAAAAGACTCACCTTTCCGGTGGCTTTCAGGGCATGAGCTGTGGCTAGAACTTGGGTTTCACTTTCAGCACTGCAAGGACCAGAGATGATGAAAGGGAAGCTCGTGTCGATAGGCCAATCCTGGAGTGGAGCGATATTGAATTTTGGACTCATGTTTACAAATGTACGCTTTGGCGCTTTTCTGACGCTTTCTTTTTATTGAAACCTCAAATTGGATAAGTTTGTTTTATCAAATTTTGTTTCTCGTCGTTTAAATCACGCATCAACCCGAAAAAACAGCAATGAGTTCAATCACCCGTATTCGAATTGGAGGAGTTCCAGAACATTTCAACTTGCCTTGGCACTTAGGAATGGAGCACGACCACTTTAAAAAGCACGGTGTTCATCTCGAATGGCATACTTTTAAAGGAGGGACAGGACAGATGACGAAAGCTTTGAGGGAGGATGAGATCGATGTTTGCATCTTGCTTACGGAGGGGATTGTGGCCGATATTGCTAAAGGAAATCCAAGCAAAATCATTGGTCCGTACATCAATACTCCTTTAATCTGGGGGATTCACAGCGGCGTTGAAAACTCTTTGGAACGCTACGGTGAAATTTTTGAGCGAAGGTATGCGATTTCCAGACTCGGTTCTGGTTCCCACCTGATGCCTAAGGTGGATGCGTTTTCAAAAGGGAAGCAGTTGAAGGACGATCAATTTGTGGTGATCAAAAACTTGGACGGGGCTTTATCGTCTTTGGAAGAACTCGAATCGGATGTGTTTTACTGGGAGAAATTCACCACCAAGCCCTACGTTGATCAAGGAAAGATGAAGCGCATTGGGGAGTATATCACTCCTTGGCCTTGCTTTCAAATTGCAGCTAGCAATAAGATTATTGACGAGGCTCCGGAGGCCTTGAATGCTATTTTGAAATCGATTTACTTCATTGCCGATCAGTTCATGAACAGTTTGGATGCAGTAGAAGAGGTTGCTCGCAGGTATGAACTGGAATTGGCCGATGCTGAGCAGTGGTTTTTCTGTACCGAATGGAGCACAGAATCGAAAGTGTCCAAAAAGATGATCCAAAATGTAGTGTTCACGCTAAAAGAAGCAGGGATCATCGACTACAAACCAAAATATGAAGACTTGGTAGCGATCTTGGAACCTAGCGAATGATGCTCACCGTGCCGGTCAGCTCGTCCGTAAAGAAATTGAGGGCTTCTACTTTCATCACCCAAATGTAGCTTCCGTCAGGAACAAAATGAGTTCCATTTTGATGTGAACCGTCCCAGAAATCGCCAGGGGTAGTTGTTCGCCATACTTCCTCTCCCCAGCGGTTGAAGATGATCATTTCAAACTTTTCCACCCCGTTCAAAGCGTATTCGAAGACGTCGTTTACTCCGTCGAAATCGGGAGTGAATGTATTCGGAACATAGATGTCAAGTGGAGGGGCGATGCTTCTTCGAATGCTGTCTCTGCAATTGAATTCATTGCTCACAACAAGCTCAATGTCGTAATACCCATAAATATCAGCATAGGAGTGAACAGGATTTTCTTCTTCACTAAAACCACCATCTCCGAAAGTCCAGAAATAGCTGTCGGCCTCCTGCGATTGATTTTCAAAGGCATAATCGTTCCCAGAATTCCACTCCATGTCGAAATCAGCTTCGATGTGAGAGATGGTAACCGTGACTTCATCATTGGCTTGAATACCACATTCGTCGGTTACGGTTACCTCGTAAGTTCGGGTATTGAGCGGTGCTACGGCATTTAGCGCTGCGTTCGCGTTATTGCTCCAGAAGTAACTGTGATTGCTCGCTCCGCCTTCGGAAATGGCTACAAGATTCACTCCTTGTCCAAAACAAAGGGTCGTGTCTCTACCAGCATCGATGCTCAAAGGTTCATAATCTCCAATGATCACCTCAACTTCGTCGCTATCCTCGTCTCCACATTGGTCATTTACAATTAGGTTGACGTTGCTGTCTTGATCGAAAAAAGAGGTAAATGCGCTTGCTTGACTCACTTCCAAGCCGTCAATGGACCAGAGGTAGGAGTAGTCGCCAAGTCCTCCACTCACTAGTGAGCTGAGGCTGTGGTCTTCTGGACACTCGCTTTCATGGTTTTCATTGATGCTTGCAATCAGCGGTTCTGGAACTGGAACAGGAGCCAAGATGCTTTCGTTTAAGGTGTTGCCGCATTGGTCTTCAACACTAAAATTGAAGGCTTCCGGACTCAAGGGGTTGATGGTTTGTTCTAAGGTGTTGGCCCCATTGCTCCAAACGAAATCGTAGTCGGGCAGACCACCAGTGACATTCGCCGTCAGGACTACATCATCTCCAGGGCAAAAAGGCGTTGTGGTTTCCAGTTCAAGTTCGAGCGGGGTGTCGTCAATGTATAGGGTGAACTCTGCCGAATCGCTGTTGCAAGCTTGGACGTCTACGCTGAAAGTAACGGTCTCTAGTCCTTCGCTAATACCGTCGGCGATGGTCTCAAAATTGAGGGTTCCAGTGCTTTCTCCAGGCAGCAAGGTGATGATGTCCGGCATGTCGAAATAATCAACACCATAGAGCGCCGAACCACTATATTCCACGTTGATGTCAAGTTGATCGGCAAGTCCGGCACTTCTTTGAAAAACCACCTCGGCCAAACCACACCCTTCATAAACGGTAGAGTCGTTGAGGGCGCTAGAGATGTTGGCGAAGAGGTTCACACCTTGGCTGGTGAAACTGTCTTTTTGAAGAAAAACTCCAGAGTCAAAAGCAGTATCTCCACCATCAGCTATGGCGATTTTAATGTGATAGGTTTCTCCACAGATGACTTCGGCACTGGTTTGAAGCACTACGGTAAAACCATCAAACTCGATGACCTCAACATCGGTGGTTTGTGTTGAATTGTCAACAAAATAGATGGTGTTTTGATCCCATTCTGCGCTCACTTGCGTGCAGTTATCGATAAAACCATTGTTTCCAACTGTGCCATTGTTTACGGTGTTGATAGTTACGGGGATATCCGTTCCAGGAACGAGGGCAAGGTTGATGGCATTGTTGGTGTACGGACCATTAATTCCGGGGCCAGAAAGGAAAAAACCAAAGGCATCGTTCACCGATCCGCAAACATACTCGTTGTATTCTTCGGAAGCGAATACGTAGCGGAAGGACACGGAGTCTCCTGTAGGAACGAAATCGAATTCAAGAATAGCGGCATCATTTGTATCGAAGGTGGAAAGTTGATCGAGATCGGGGTCATTGACACCGAAGTTGGCATTTCCTAGAGAGTTACCTGTTCCATTGTTTCCACCCACGCCGGTAATTTGCTCGAAGGTATAGGGGTCAAAGGTCACACCACTTACGAGGTCCACATCTCCAGTACCCATCACCACACCTTCATCAAGTCCGAGGTTAGAGGCGATTCCATTGAAAGAGCCAATTTGTTCTGGATCTCCTGAAAAAGTGATATTCAAAGCATCCACCCCGTCGCCAAGAAGAATGTCCACCGCTTCCTCTGGGGTAGCAGCATTATTGACTTCAATTTGGGCAATGGTAGCCGTGTTCAAGCACAAAGCAAAAAGAACGCTGAAAAGGAGCTGGGTAAAGGGGATTCTCATTCAATCAAAAGTAAGTTATTTCACGCGTTGATGACGCTCTTATTTTCTAATAGGTTGCATTGCTGAACCGTTTGGATTGAATGAGAGTATGAGGGGGGACAAGCTTTTTCAGAGTGAGAATGAGAGCGAAGGGCGGTGGGGATTTTTCTTTATTGTAGCATTTTGGCGACGTAAATGGATAGCTTTTTCAGAGTGGGAATGAGGACGGGGAGCGGAGTATTGTTTCATCCAAAATCATTCTTGGCGACTTAAATGGATAGCTGAATTTTGCAGGACCTTCAAAAAAAATGAGCCATAAAAAAAGCCGATGAAAACATTGTTTCCATCGGCTTTTAGTGCCCAGAGCGGGACTCGAACCCGCACGTCCTAATGAACACATGGCCCTCAACCATGCCTGTCTACCAATTTCAGCACCTGGGCAGGTACCTCAGTCTTAAAAAAGACAAGGGATTCAACGATGTCAAATTCAATTCTGAGGCTCGGTTAGACCGATAAGCACCAGATTTGAATGAAAACAGCACCTTATCTGTCTAAGCTGAATGAAGTAAAGATCGTGTTATACGAAACAGGCAGTTCTAAAAACTGCCTGAAATCTGTGATCCCGCTGGGGCTCGAACCCAGGACCCTATCATTAAAAGTGATATGCTCTACCAGCTGAGCTACAGGATCATTCCCTTAAAATTGGGAGTGCAAAGATAGCGACTAATAAATTTATCATGCAAGCCAAAACGGGTCTTTTTTTTTGATTGATTTCTAAGCCCTTGATTATCCCACAATTGGTGCTCTTTTAAAAGGTTTATTTGGATCAAAAAGTTTGCGATAGGTATATAAGGTTCGGTACTTCGATGCACCTAAATTTTCTGCAATTTTGATCATCTTGGGGTTGAAATCCCCAATCCACGTGAGGGTTGTGCTTTTGTACCTGTTCAAGGGAACAACGTTTTCCTCGGTCCACTTAATCATGGCGCCTTCAATGCCTTTCCCGTGGTACTCCCGATCGATTCCGAAAACCAGCCCAACCATGATGTCGCTCGTCTTTCTCCATTTGTGGTACAAGAATTTCAACTTTCCGATCCAATTCAAGTTACCCTTTACTTTATCGAAGATCTGGTTGAGTTCTGGAATGTTCACGTAAAAGCCGATGGGCTTGCCTTTGTGTTCAACAAAAATAACGATGTCGCGATCAACAACAGGTTTGAGGGCTTGGATCACTTTTTTCGCCTGAGCTTCTGGCATGGCTTTGAATCCATGATGTCCACCCCAAGCGTTGTTATAAACAGTGCGGAAATCATTGGCCACTTGGTCCCACGACTTTCCGCGAATGTTGCGAATGGTGTAATCAGGATTTCGAGCAATGCGCTCACTTTTCTCCACAAAAACATCTTGAACCGGTACATACATGTCGCGCCAAAAAATGTACTGCTCGTAGTACACTTGAAAACCTTCCTCCTCAAAAAGGCGCTGGTAATAAGGCGGGTTGTAATTCATAGCATAGCTGTTGATGCTTGTGAAGTTGTCCACTAAAAGTCCCCAGAAACGGTCTTTTTCTCCAAAGTTAATCGGACCATCAACTGCTTCCATCCCTTCACCTTTGAGCCATTCATAAGCCGTGTCAAAAAGCAAACGGGACGCCTTCGAATCGTCGGTGCACTCAAAAAAACCAATACCCCCTGTGGGTTGCTCCATTCCCTTTGCGTATTTCTGATTTACAAAAGCGGCAATCCTTCCAATGGCTTTTCCTTCTGATTCTAAAATCCAACGTTCCGCCTTTCCGTGTCGAAACATTTTGTTCTCCGAAGGATTAAAGACCTTTTTTACATCCTGAACGAGATGCGGGATGTAGTTAGCGTCTTCTTTATATATCAAAGCGGGAACATCTAAGAAGCGTTTCTCCAACTTTGCGTCAATTACTTTTATGATATTCATGGCAGGGCGAAATTAAATTTTTTATTTTGCCTTCTTTCTAAAGGGGCGGGGCAACTTTTTGCCAAAAAGTGTTGTCACCTGTCTGAAACCTGTAATATAATTTTAATGAAGTATTTCTTAAGCCTTGTTTTCGCAGCATTCCTGTTGGGGAACATTCAAGCCCAAGTGCTTGATTCTTACCCCAAAGTATCGGAGGCATACAGTGGGAAGAAGTTTGAAAAAATGATTGCCAACGGTGAATTTGAAGAACTGGACATGCTCGAGTTTTTTGCCAATGAAGGTTGGACCATCGTACCAGCAAAAGAAGGAAATGTCTATCCCACATTGAATCTGGACAAGGTGGGTGATTTTGACCGAGCCCAATTCAACCCTTTGGCGCTATCACTTGAGCCAAAGGCAGGTACACATCAATATTTTACCTTACCTAGCGGAGAAGTGCTCATTATCTTCTCAAAAGAACGCCTTGCGGTGTTGTTTGAACGTTCTCAAAAATTGAAAGCAAAGAAATAAGATGAAGAAGATACTTAGCCTCGCATTTGCACTGATTGTACTTCAAGTAAGTGCCCAAGAAATTCCGATCTCCGATGCTACACAGAGTCCCTATACAGGTTGTGGTGGAGCACTACTCGATACTGGTTTGAATCCGGGACCCTATGGAAACAATGAGAGTTTCACCTTTACGGTTTGTCCTGAAGCTCCAGAAACGGTTACGTCTTTGTACTCTCCATTTTTCGACCTCGGAGCTGGAGATGAGATTACTATTTACGACGGTGACGATACTAGCGCACCCGTGATGGGAACCTATACCGGTGATGACCTCCAAAACCAAAGTGTTTTTGCGAGTGAAACGAATACCTCAGGATGTTTGACAATTTCCTTCACCTCTGATGCAAATGACGTTGGAAACTTCGCTTTTGTGATTGATTGTGGACCGCCATGTGAGCGTCCTTTCTCTGTAATAACAACCGATCAAGAAGCTCCGCACAGAATTTGTCCTGGAGATGAAGTAGAATTCTCTGCAGCAGAAACCATTTTGGCAGACGGAGTTACCGTTGCCGAATACGATTGGAATTTCGACGACGGTTCAGGTTTCATCAGCGGTGGTGAAACCATCTCACATGTGTTTGAAGAGCCAGGGATTTATCTCGTTCAAGTGAACATTACTGATGACACTGATTGTACCAATGCGAACAGAGCAGATTTTAGAGTAGAGGTGAGCAATGCCCCAACCTTCTTGTCTGATCAAGGGAACCTTTCACTGTGTATTGGTGAAACCGTAGAAATTACCAATGGTGCCGTTCCCGTGACTTACGTGGATGCCCCAGGTGCCAATTTGGGTGGAGATTTGTTTATCCCAGATGATCAAACCACTTGCTTCTCCAGCGAAATTATCTTCGGTGCATTTGAATCAGGAGCGGTGGTTGATGAGGTTTCAGATATCGAGAATTTCTTCATCAATTTTGAGCACTCGTACATGGGTGACTTGGTGATCACTTTCATTTGTCCTGATGGCTCTGCTCTAGCGGTTCACCAGCAAGGTGGAGGTGGAACATATCTTGGTGTTCCTGTGGATGATGAGTCTGACACTCCTGGAGAAGGTTTTGATTACTTCTGGTCTGCCGATGCTCCCAATGGAACATGGGCGGAAGAGTCTGGTGGTACATTGCCTTCTGGGACATATTCTTCTGTTCAGCCTTTTGAAAACTTGATTGGATGTCCTTTGAACGGAATTTGGACTGTTGAGATTTGTGACCTTTTTGGTATCGATAATGGATTTATTTTCGATTGGACGGTAAACATCAGCCCAGAAAATTACCCGGATGCAGCTTCGTTTACCCCGAGCTTTGGTGCGGGGTGTGATAGTACACTCTGGACATCTGGACCGTTCATCACTGATACTTCAGACGATTGCAATACCATTTCGGTATTTACAGAAGAGACAGGAGTGTTTGAATACACCTATGCTGCAACCAATGATTTCGGTTGTACTTATATTGATACGGTAAGCCTCGAAGTTTTGGAGCCATTGGATCCAGGTTTGGGTGCTTCCACTTTGCAGTGCGAGTCCGCATCCAATGTTCAACTTTTTGACTTTCTAAACGGAGACCCTGATGCAGGTGGGATTTGGACCAACCCTTCGGATGGGGTTGTCGCCAACGGCTTGTTTAGCGGATCAATGGAGGCTGGAGATTATACATACACTGTTAGCGGACCAGGTTCTTGTCCGGAAAGCAGTGCGAGTATTGAAGTTGATGTTGCTGAACTCGGAAATCCAGGACAAAATACCACGCTGTACCTTTGCGAAGAGTCAGACGAAGCAACACTTTTTGATTTGTTGGATGATGCTGATGCAGGCGGAACATGGACTGCACCAGGAGGCGCAGCAAACGATGGAACTTTTGATCCTTCGAATGATGAAGCAGGAACTTATTCGTACACGGTTGCTTCTGAAGCACCTTGTCCGGCAGTGAGTGCAGATATCCTCACGGTAATCGTACCTTCACCTGTTCCTGCCATTGATCCTGTGTACTACTATTGCGGAAGCGAATTAACGCTGGATGCACAAATCACCAATGAAGTTCCCGGCGTAGGTTATACCTATACCTGGCAAGGGGGTGAAGCCGTCGGAACAACCTTCAATGTTGATGGTATTTCAGAGACACTTGAAGTGATCGTTTCGGCCTCATTGGATGAATTCCCAGAGTGCAGCAATACCGTTTCAACTCAAGTTTTGGTGCCAGAAGCTCCAGACCCAGGAAATCCAGCAATTGTATGTTTGGGAGAACCTTTGGTAGGGATGATGCAAAACGATGTTTGGGATTATACCTATGACTGGGCCTTCACCAACCTTGAAGAGCCGCCGTCTACCAGCTTTATTTTGGATCAACAAGGCATCGAAGCAGATTCTTTAGGAACTTATGTACTGACCATTACCGAGAGCATCTGTGGTTATGAGGCAGTTCAGGTTTATTCAACAGAGGTTTGCGAAATTGTGATTCCAAATGTATTCACTCCATTCGATCAGGATGGATTGAACGATAGTTTTGTGATTACGGGCGTAGATGCTTTCCCAGGAAGTGAGTTGATTGTTTACAACCGTTGGGGGAACATCGTTTACGAAAGTGATAATTATGGTTCTGGAAGATACTGGGCTCCTCGTGAAGATGAAGCGAGTGACGGAACGTATTTCTATACTTTGAAGATCAAGAAACCCGCCGGTGGAGTGAGTGAGTTCTCTGGAACTGTGACGATTTTGAGCCGACCATAAATCCTTCAGCCCGAAAAAAAAATAAGATTAAAACCCTGCTTTCGAGTGGGGTTTTTTGTGCCTGATGCTTTCGGTATCTTTGCCCGATGCAATACACCGATGCCATTGAAGAATTGGGCAAGTTGGCCCAAGCCCTTGTGATTGAACGTGAAGATGAACTGAAGATGTTTCAGTCGATTCAAGAAGAAAGATCCATCAAGGAACGTTGTGCTGAAGGAGTGAGCATTCATCCGCTCAAAGTGATCAATACAGGCATCAGTTTTGGGAGTTATCCTTTTCTTCTCTTGGGAAGAAATAAAGGCGATGATCGGCCAACTCAAATTCAAACGGGTTCAAGCATTTCCCTTTTCAGAACAAGCGAAACAGAGACGGAGCGCTACAAAGGGAGGGTGCTTTTTGCCGACGATCAACAGGTGAAGGTTCTCCTTTTTAAAGATGATTTGCCAGAAGGTGTTCGGGAAGGAAGATGGGGAATTGACCTCATGTTTGATGACCGTACTTTCGACGAAATGGCAAAGGCTTTGAACGAACTCATCAATACGGAAGACAGGGTGTTGATGCATCTTCGGGATGTGATTTTGGGCTATAAACGAGGTCAAATGCTACCTGCACATCAACTCGAATTGCCCCATTTGAACGAAGATCAAAATGCAGCTTTGAACTTGTGCATGCAGTCGCAAGAAGTGGCCGTGATTCATGGTCCGCCCGGAACTGGAAAAACAAGCAGCTTGGTGTCGGTCATCAAGCAAATGAAAAAAGACTTGCCGCAAGTGCTTGTCACCGCTCCTAGCAATACAGCAGTTGATGTACTCACCACACGCTTGATCCAGGAAGGCTTGAAGGTGGTTCGCATTGGAAATGCCAGCAAGATTGAAGAAAGCAACTTGGATGCGACCTTGGATCAACTCATCCGTCAACATCGCGACTTTAAGATGATTCGTGATTTCCACAAACGGGCTGATGAAATGCGCTCAATGGCGAGTAAATACAAACGAAATTTCGGTCATGCAGAGCGCGAACAACGGAAACTGTTGTTCAACGAATCAAAACAGTTGAGAAAGGCAGCCAAAGACCAAGAAATGGCCATCATCTCCTCCGTTCTCGATCAAGCGGACGTAATCACGTGTACTTTTATTGGTAGTGCAGACTGGCATTTGAAAGACCGCCGTTTTCCTTGCGTTTTTGTGGATGAAGCGGGACAAGGCTTGGAGCCAGGAGCTTGGGTTCCCATCTTGAAAGCAGACAAAGTGATCTTGGCTGGAGACCCACAACAATTGCCACCCACCGTAAAAAGTGAGCGCGCAGAAAAAATGGGTTTGAGTGTTTCTCTGATTGAAAAAGTATTAACTCGTCAATCCGATTTTGCGATTCTCCTTCGTAGACAGTACCGAATGAATGAGCGGATCATGGGCTTTTCGAGTGAGCATTTTTACAATAATCAGTTGATTGCTGACGACAGTGTGAAAGACCAATTGTTGCATCCCGATCAAAAGGCCTTGGAATGGATCGATACTGCGGGGTGCGGGTTTGAGGAGAGTTCAGAGCACAATTCAAGCAGTAAATCCAACCCTGAGGAAGCAGCCTTGCTGTGCCGACATTTTGAAGCCTTGAAAGCGAGCATGAACGGACAAGCAATGGAGGTGGGCATTATTAGTCCGTATCGAGCGCAAGTAAAAATTCTACGCGACCTTCTGAAGGGGCAAGAAGTGAGCATTCAAAGTGTGGACGGTTTTCAAGGACAAGAAAAGGAAGTGATTTATGTTTCGCTCGTTAGAAGCAACCAACAATCGAACATTGGATTTCTGAAAGATTACCGAAGGATGAACGTCGCACTCACCCGAGCGAGAAAAAAGTTGGTAGTGATTGGTGATAGCGCCACTTTGGGCAATGATCCTTTTTTTAGTGCATTCCTAGATTATGCAGAAAAAAACGATGCTTACCACTCGGCGTGGGAATGGATGTCGTAAATTGCTAGTAAACAAAGTATTTCATGAATCGTTTTTTGTCTTTTGCTTTTGGTCTGTTATTTTCCTCAACGTTGTTGTTCTCTTGTAAAAAAGACGACCCAGAAACACCCGCTCCCAGTGTTGAAAGCGGGCCTTATCTCATTCTCAAACTGCACTTTGATGAAGATCAAGAACGCTTAGATAATTTTGGAAACCCTGCAGTGGTTCCAAGCGGTCACGCCACGCAAACTCCTCAATTCAACACCATGAGCGCACATTATGCTGAACTCATTCCGAATGCATTGACTTGGTTAGGGGAAGGAGAAGTGCTATATGAAGGCCCGGAAACCACGGCGGGTGGTGACCTTGCCATCGATTTTGATCAGGCTGTGCTTGTGGGGGAAGGGGAGGTTTTTCAGCGCATTCCACTTTCATCGATTGCCGCCGGCGATTATGAATATTTGAGAATGTCTTTGTCTTATCAGAATTTTGATATTTCGCTTCAAGCTTCAGGTATTAATTTGGACGGCACCTTAGCAGGTTTTATTGGTTACAACAATTACATTACGAGTTACACCATTGAGGGAGATGTTGTAGAAGTGAACGGCAATAAACTACAAGGTTATTGGGGCTTTGAGTCTGACTTCGGCGTGGTTGAAGGTCAGGCCCCAGAAGGAGCAACTACCGTTGTTAATCCTTTGTGGGATAGTTCACCAATACCACCGGGAAGTTGTTTGGTTACCGGCGAATTTCCCGAAGCGCTCAGCATTACTGGAAACGAAACGGAAGACATTGAAGTATTGGTTTCACTTAGTGTGAACAATAGCTTTGAGTGGATAGATACCAATGACGATGGAATTTATCAACCCGGAGAAAATGAGCCCGTTGTGGACATGGGGATCCGCGGAATGATTCCTTCCGTTCAAGAATAGAAAACTGAGAAGAGTTCGGGTTTAACCCTCGAGAATTTCCCCCGTTTCGTCGTCTACATTGGCCGGCATTCCTTCTTCACCAACGCTGCTTCCGATGGAGTGGTAGCCTTTTGCGATGAGTTGATTGCGCTCGCTGTTTTCTTCGGCGATAGGATAAACTTCAAGAATATTGGTGTAAGAAATGCTTGGGATAACAAAGTTTGAAATTGTTCCTTTCATGAACTTCTCCACCTTTTCGTAGGCATCTTTCACATCATGTGCACTGATGAGGAAGTATTGGTTGGCTTGCTTTTCCTTGCCTGTTTCGTCATCATAACTGATGAAGGCAATTTTCACCTTAAACCAAAGGTCTCCTTCATCAGAACGAAGGACTTCCGCGAAATTGGATTTGGTGATGTGGGTAATCTCGTATGCACCAACACCCATCTCTTGAATGATTTGAGTCATTCGAGCTTCGGCTTCAGTGTAGGTATATGCATCCAATAAAAATTGGTCAGTTACCTTTCCCTCTTTACCACTCTCGTCTAATTTTACGTACCTCACTTTACAGGTGAACCAATTCTTTGTCATCTTCAAACATTTAGAACCTCAAAGTTACTGATGGCAAAATGAATTGCCCTGCGAAGCACACCTTTCTTTTGAACATCTTTTCACCACCAACGAACTCCTGCTTATTGGTGTTCAGAAGCATTTGTTTTAGGTTGGATTTGTAGTTAGAAGACGCATGTTGGATGGGAAATGCCTTACAAGAAGTTCACGCACTTGAACTACATACATTTGAAGCGTGCTTGGTTTATTTGTGTCGAAAACAATTAATCACACGCAATGGATTCTGGAGTTTTTTTTGAAGGTTCGGTACATGAGGAAAATGCCTCCAACCACCTCGCACTTGGTCGCATCTATAGTAGTACGCACCGATATGATTTGGCTTTGGATCATTTTTCAACTGCATTGACATTGGATTCTTCTTTGGTAGAAGCCCTTTATTTTAGGGGCATCTGCTTGTGGAAGATGGGTCAATTTCAAGCTGCGCTATTGGATTTTATGGTAGCTGCGGATTTGGGTTGGAGCCGAAAGGACGTTTGGAATGTTACGAGTTATATTCGTTTCAGAATGGGCGATTACCTTGGCGCTATCGCAGACTTGAATCATCTTTTTGAGAATTCTTCTGTTTCATTGCGTGAATTGTTATTCAGTTCGAGCGAATTAGAAACGCTTCGGAGTCATTTCCCTGGTGTACAATAAAACATAAGTTAGTGTAACATAGACATTTAATGAATGAAATGCTTGTTTGTATTTCATTTTATAGTACTTTTAAATCGCATGACGGAGTCATGCGCATTAGTTTTTCAGTTTAAGCCAAAAGCCTCCGATTCGGGGGCTTTTCGTTTTATTGGTATTTTCTGAGAAAAAGACCAGGGATTCATCGACAGAGCAGGGAACTCAAAGGATCAAGTACTCAACAAATTGAGCGAAATAGTAGACGGCAATCACAGCGCATGATAGGGCACATGATAGCAGGGGGAGCGGATGGTTTCTTTGTTTTAAGAAGAGATATCCCGTAAAAATCAGGGTGATGATCATCCCAAATTGAATCCCCATGCCCCGAACATTGATGTTCCAAAGAACGGTGAAGGCGAGGAGGGGAAGCGCGATTCCTAACCACATAATGGAAGAGCCTCGACTTCGCATTCCTCCAATGGCCGTTAAGATGCTACCAAGGAAGAGAAAAACCCAAAATACCATGTATGAAAATTGGGCATAGTTCATAAAAAATAAGGCCGTCGCACTTCGATTCAACAGTGCTAGCGCCATTATAAAAGCAGCGAGCTTTTGGAGCAGACTTCCTTTTTTGAAAAGAGAGAATACAGCGAAAAGAACTGCGATAAGCGATAAAATGTGAATCATCCTTTTGGGCTCTTGGTGGATTAGCTTTCTTCTACTGGAGGATAATTTACATTTAATTTTTCTAGGATCTTGTGAGCTACATCCAAAGCGTTGTATCCGTCTTCGATGCTGACGATGGGCCTGGAATTGTTGATGATGGCATCGTGAAAACTCTTTAATTCGTCCTGAATTGCATTGTTCGCTAGTATCTCAGGCTTCTCGAAAAGGATTTCTTTCTGCCCCTTTCCTTCCCCCAAGTCAATGGTTAAGCTAAAAGGATCGGCTTCGCCTTCAATGCTTCTCATTCTCACAATTTCTGTTTTCTTCTCGAGGAAATCCACAGAGATGTATGCGTCTCTTTGAAAGAATCTCGATTTGCGCATGTTTTTCAAAGAAATCCGACTTGCGGTGAGATTGGCTACACAGCCGTTGTCAAATTCAAGTCGGGCATTCGCGATGTCCGGTGTTTCACTCAACACAGCTACACCACTTGCGCTCACTTTCTTCACATTGGCCTTCACCACACTGAGGATGGCGTCGATGTCGTGAATCATCAAGTCCAAAACCACACTCACGTCTGTTCCTCTTGGGTTGAACTCAGCCAAACGGTGACTTTCTATAAAGCGCGGTTGATCCATGGCGGGAATGGCTGCCGTAAATGCAGGGTTGAAACGTTCTACATGTCCAACTTGAATTTTTACTCCAGCCTCTTCTGCCAGCTTGATCAAATTCTTGGCTTCATCCAAGGTGTTGGTCACTGGTTTTTCAATGAACACATCTTTTCCTTTTCGAATGGCATGCACAGCACATGCATGGTGAGAAAGGGTAGGAGTGACGATGTCAATGAGGTCACACTGGTCCATGAGCTCATCCATGTCTTCAAAATGTGTTGCACCGTATTGCTCGATGGCCGTTTTAGCCGACTCGGGATTGGGGTCGTAAAACCCGATCAATTGATACTCTTTTTCAAGAGCTTGAATGCATTTGATGTGAATTCTTCCGAGGTGTCCGGCCCCCAATACGCCAATTTTCAACATGTGATCTATTTTTATCAAAAATACGCCTCTGCATTATTGACATTCCATGGTTCGTTTCTACTTTTCAACATTGAAAGGAGGACGGAAGTTCTGCAGTACTTTTGTAGCATGAACACCTTCACTGATACATACAAACACAAAGGCTTGAGGAAGAAGCTGATTGGGAGTTTGAGAGAAATGGGGATCCATAATGAGGAGGTACTCAATGCCATTTTTCAAACACCGCGTCATTTTTTTTTGAGTTCTGCTTTTTTGGAGTTTGCCTATGATAATAAGGCCTTTCAGATTGGTGCAGGTCAGACCATTTCCATGCCTTATACCGTCGCACTTCAGACTCAACTTTTGGAACCGGTGAAGGGGGAGAAGGTTCTAGAAATAGGAACGGGAAGTGGTTTTCAAACAAGCGTGCTCTGTGAATTGGGACTTAAAGTATTCAGTATTGAACGCCAGCGAGAGCTTTACGATAAAACCCTTCCTTTACTAAAGGCACTTGGTCATCGTCCGCAACTTTTTTATGGAGATGGTTACAAAGGGAAGAAGGCCTATGCGCCTTTCGATAAAATTTTGGTGACTTGTGGAGCGCCTTATGCACCTCAAGATTTGCTTGCTCAATTAAAAGTTGGAGGGAAAATGATCATTCCTATTGGTGAGGGAGATGGCCAAATCATGACGGAGATTGTTCGCACCTCGGAAAATACCTTTGGGAAGAAAGAGCATGGACCTTGTGCTTTTGTTCCGATGCTTCAGAATCGTGCAAGGAAGGGGTAGTAGAAGTTGCTGATTTGGTGAGATTCAAGTTGATGAAGTGAGATTTGGTGAAGTGAAAAACAAAGGACTTCTAGCACTTTATTATGTAATAAAGTAAGTCCAGTTTTCACCCAGCCCTCGCGGGCCCCACCCCACCCCCGCCAACCTGGCTTTTCGAAGTTCGGCAGTTTTCATTCGGCTTCAAAATATTTTTCGAGCCGTTTTGTGGATGAACCACCTCACTTTGTTACTGTAGTTTTATCTCATTAGAAAATTCCCACATACCGATCCACCATACAGGTTCTTCCCCTTCCACAGAGGCTGCTTCCTGCCCTATCTCGAATCAATTCTTGACTAAAATATTGGATACGGCAATGCAGTGCTAAAGAACTTTGTACATGAGTACCTTTCCTTTGTGACTAATTAGAAATTCCAGAAAATAAATCTAGGAATGCAGAAGTAAGCCGGCTGAATTTTAATTGTTTGGTTTAAATCAAACCTTTTACCGGACCAATTCCTTCCCGGATCAATTCTGCTTCTCCAGTGGTACAATCAAAAATGGTTGAGGCGTGGATGTTTCCCGTTCCGCTATTGATCACTAAATCAACCACCTTTTCATACTTTTCATGAATGAGCTCCGGGTCGGTGATGTATTCCAAGATTTCATCGTCAGCATGAACGGATGTCGCAATGATAGGTTCCCCTAACTCGGCTACAATGTGATTTGGAATGAGGTGATCGGGTACACGAATACCAATGGTTTTTTTCTTCGTTTTGAAGATTTTTGGAACAAAATTACTCGCGTTCAGGATGAAGGTGTACGGACCAGGAAGTGCGCGCTTCATGAGTTTGTAGATGTTGGTATCTACTTGCTTTGCGTATTTTGAAAGCTGACTCAAGTCTTCGCATACCAAAGAGAAATTGGCCTTTTCAGCCTTGATCCCCTTAATTTGGGCAACTCGCTCAATGGCTTTGTTCTGACTTATTGCACAACCAATGCTATAAACAGAGTCGGTAGGGTAGATGATGACTCCTCCTTTTCGCAAAACATCCACTACTTGGCGGATCTTGCGCTGATCTGGGTTTTCCTGATGTATATCGACTAACACCTTACAAAGGTACGAGGTATTCTCTTCATTTTCAGCAAAAAGCCGATGATATCCTGACGAGTGCTTCCCGTTTGTCGATCCATTGGAAGAGATTCAGAAAAAGATATGAGAAAAATCGAAAAAGGTGAAACCAAAAATGAAGAGTATGCGTAAAGGAGGGTGTAACTTGTAGGTTACTAAACAATCAGTCAATAAAAGATATTATAAGTCGGTCTAGTCAACCGACTTTCTTTTTGCCCCAATTTTCCCTCAAAAGACAGCCTCAAAAAAAACGCCACTCAATGAAGAGCAGCGTTCCTTTCAATTATATGTATCGACTTATTTTCCTTCGTTCGACTTAGCATGGTCTGCAAGAAACTGAGCCAAACCGCTATCGGTCAATGGGTGTTTCAACAAACCAACGATTGCGCTCAAAGGACCGGTCATCACATCTGCACCGATTTCAGCACAATCCATAATGTGCATGGTGTGGCGAACGGATGCTGCAAGGATTTCGGTTTCAAAAGCGTAGTTATCGTAGATCAAACGAATTTGCTCAATCAACTGAACACCGTTGCTCGAAATGTCGTCCAAACGTCCGATAAATGGAGAGACATAGGTCGCACCAGCTTTCGCGGCAAGGAGTGCTTGTCCGGCAGAAAAAACGAGGGTACAATTGGTTTTAATTCCTTTGTCTGAAAAGTATTTTAAGGCTTTTACACCGTCTTTGATCATTGGGATTTTTACCACAATGTTATCATGCAATTCAGCCAATTTCAAACCTTCACGAACCATTCCTTCGTAGTCAGTTGAAATTACTTCAGCACTTACATCTCCATCAACAATTTCGCAAATGGCCTTGTAGTGGTTGATAACATTTTGCTCTCCTGTGATGCCTTCTTTGGCCATGAGAGATGGATTGGTGGTTACCCCATCAAGAATCCCAAGGTCCTGTGCTTCACGGATTTGGTCGAGGTTGGCGGTGTCGATGAAAAATTTCATAGTTGGTTCTGATTTTTGGCAAAAGTACACCGAAGCTGCTTGATTGACAAAATTGCTTTTCCACATTTTTCAGCAAAAAAGATAGGATGAATAATAGGGTAAAGAAAGAGGCCAAGCCCCCTCACGGAAGTTTGACCTCTCATCACCATCTTTTGGTCGAACATACAGTACTTATTGTTCTAAACCTTTCTGAGGAGCGCCGTTCATTTTTTCAGCTTCCCCCAACCTTCTAGAGGTTTCAAAAGAGGTAATCATGTCTGAAAGCAATGAGTTGGCAGAGCTCGGACTGTTCGGCATCAAAATCAAGTTTGAATTGGAGTTTTCTCCTACCGCTTGCAAAGTATCGTAGTGCTGGGTAACGATGATCAGTGAAGAAGCTTCGATGCTTCCAATCCCAACCTTGTTAAGCATTTCAACCGACTCTTCTAAACCACGAGCAATTTCTCTACGTTGATCAGCAATACCAACACCTTGAAGTTTTTTACTCTGAGCTTCGGCCTCTGCTTTCGCTACAATTTTAATCTTTTCAGCTTCAGCTTCGTATTCAGCTGCCTTTTTGATTCTTTCTGAAGCGTTAATACGGTTCATCGCTTTTTTCACTTCTTCATCTGGGTTGATGTCGGTCACCAAAGCACGAATGATTTCATAACCGTAATCCATCATTGCCTGACTCAACTCTCGTGTGGTTGCATCGGCGATTTCATCTTTATTTTCGAAAACATCATCCAGACGCAATTTAGGCACCTCAGCCCTGATCGTATCAAAAACGTAGGACCTAATTTGATCGCGTGGGTGTGAAAGACGGTAGAAGGCATCGTAAACTGATTCGCGGATAACTTGGTACTGCACAGAAACTCGGATTTCAACAAACACGTTATCCTTAGTCTTGGTTTCCACCATGACATCCAATTCTTCAATACGCAAACTCAAGCGACCAGCTTTTTTGTCGATAAAAGGAATTTTCATTTGAAGACCGGCTTTTCGAATCGATTGGAATTTCCCGAATCGCTCGATAATTACCGCCGTTTGCTGCTTCACAGAGAAGAAGGAAAGGACAAGTAGGATCACTACAAAAAAGAGAATAACGGGTAGAGTCATGGTTGTGGAGTTAAGAATTGTGTAGCATTATTGCTGAGGTTAAGATACAAAAGCCTCCTTGTATTTTTCTGGCTCAATGTGGGGAAAGGTTAAATTTTGAGGCCCAGAGGTAAGTCAGATACAAAACATCCGTCAACACACAAAAAGTTGATCTCTTTCATAAGCCGGAATCCAATAGATTCGGTCAAAAAAGCACATGCCAAAGAGAAGTTTACGTCATTATGCTTGGAACTACACAGCGAAAGGAGACTACCACGTCACCATCGTCACCGCCAAGAGAAGGCCGTTTTTAGCTTTCGTTCAGAACGAAGAGTTGCACCTCACCGAAGTGGGGGAAATCGCCAAACACTGCATCGAAGAAACCTCCCGAATCAACCCCAATATTGAAGTCATTGAGTACGTTGTGATGCCTGACCACCTGCATTTACTGCTCCGGGTTCAAGGGGAGAAGTATGACCCCAGTGTTGGTCAGAACCAGTTTGGAGTTCAGAGTGGCAGTTTAGGCGCTTGTGTTCGGGGCATCAAGTCGGCCATCACCTCTCGCGCTAGAAAAATCCAGCCCAACTTCAAGTGGGTATCTCGCTACCAAGACAACATCATCATGGACCAACGCGAGTTCGAAAACGTCCGCAACTACATCCGCAACAACCCACAAAAGCTCATCCAAAAGCTCCAACAACGAAGGTAGCAGAGCACCTTCCCGCACCCGCCGCCCCCGAAAAGGACGTGCCGCGCCCATCCCACAGCGCAGCGCCCGCCCCGTAAAAGGACGTGCCGCGCCCGTCCGAAAGTGCCGCGCCCGTCTGGCAGTGCCGCCCACGTCCGGCAGCGCCGCGCCCGCCCCGAAAAGGACGAGCCGCACCCGTCCGAAAGCGCAGCGCCCGCCCCACAGCGCCCCAAAAAAACCTAAGTCTTAAACGTCGTCTTCCCTCTCCACTTCTTCGGCTTTGGCTTTCCAAGCATGAGCAGCAAGTGCAAACGAAGCACACCCCCCATAGAAACACAGCGGTTGAAGCGACGAGTTTGGTGGTAGGCATTGAGCTCGGATTTGAGTCGTTTGATTTTGTCTGGTTTTGAAATCTGGTCTTTTGACATGCAGTCCAGAAGTAAGTTCAGGCGTTTCTGGGCCAGGAGATAGCGCTTTTTGATGAGGACACGTTCCTCATATTGGTACTGATTCACAGTAACTGGAGTGAGGATTTCCGTACAAAATTCGACTACTGGCAAATTCTCTTTGAAGAACTGAGGCAGATACATCTGTCTTCGTCCCTCGTAACATTGTTGATCAAAATCGATGGGCCTTACTCGGTATTGCTCCCGGTCGAAATCAGGGGTAACGTCGATTACGTAGTTGTAGGAACGCATATCGCCCAAGAGCAATACAAAACAACGCTCATTGAATTTCACGAACTCCTTCGCTAAACCAGCTTTGTTCACTTGCTCACTATACATGTATCGATCGAGGTAGATATCGCCGGGAATGCCTGCAATGTGCTCTTCAATCAAAGTAGTACCGTCTACGATGAAGCTGATTCTGTTCGGACTAAGAATGTACTCCAACTCCAAGCCGTAAACACGAGAAGCATCGGATTTTTTAATGTAGAAATAATCGTGGTTGTCGTTAAATTGGTTTTTAATTTTGATGCGAAACGGCTTTGAGTTTCCAAAGTGGCAGTAATCAATTCGATCGACTTTGAGGTGTTGGATGACGTCCGTATCACCATCGGTTTTAAGCAAGGCGTAGATCTTGGTTAAGCCCAACTGGAGTTGCTCCATATCGCTGTTGGGGTAGATCACTGACTCCCACAAGGTGTCTTTTCCATCAGCGTCATATAGCGTCATTCCTTGGGACCAGCGAGTAAGGTCCTCGTAGGAAAGAGGA
Source organism: uncultured Flavobacteriales bacterium (assembly GCA_938085105.1). GTDB lineage: Bacteria > Bacteroidota > Bacteroidia > Flavobacteriales_D > Sanyastnellaceae > CALKGK01. Next base: position 18,996 of record CALKGK010000048.1, on the reverse strand, counting down.
AGTTTTACTTCGCGGTCATACCGTTCCAAGTAATGCTTCAATCGATCGTTGATATAATAGATCGGCTTTTTCTTTGATATGATCATGCGCTGAGAATACACTTTTTTTCTGACTTTCTCAGTATAAGTGTTCGGGCTTTTTGATTCTAGGGAGGGAAGGAACATGAGGTCTTCTTGAGTGAAATTGCGGTTTGTCCTTTCAATAATCGCAAGTGGAAGTGAGAAGATTGTGAACTTATGCTGATCATTATCTTACCTTTGTAGTGTATGTTGAACACTTTTGTTAAGTATTTGCTGATTCTTTCAGCTATGATTTGTTCTGGGCTGATGGCTCAAGGACAATCATCCAATCCGGTGGGCAACGCATACCTTTCCTCAGAAGATTGTTTCGTTTTAACCAGTGCAAGCGAATTCCAGTTGGGGGCTGTTTGGTTCAATCAACAGCTTGATTTGAGCGATTCTTTTGAAATGGAACTCCTCGTGAATTTTGGAAGCTCAGATGCGAATGGTGCCGATGGAATGGTTTTCATAATGCAACAAGTTGGCATCAATGCTTTGGGAGAAGCAGGCGGAGGAATGGGCTTTGGCGGATTCCAACCTTCTTTTGGAGTGGAGATGGATACCTACCAAAATCAAGATCTCGGCGATCCCTTTCAAGATCATATGGCGCTTTTGGTGAATGGAAACGTCAACCATTTTACACCGGGGAATTTACTCGGACCAGTAAATATTGATGCTGGAGGTGGAAATGTGGAAGACGGACAAGATCACTTTTTCAAACTCACTTGGGACCCCGTTTTGGATGTCGTGAAGGTGTTTTTCGACTGTGAATTGCGCTTGGAGCTGAACATCGATTTGGTGGAAGATGTTTTTAACGGTAATCCCGAAGTTTTTTGGGGATTCAGCGGTGCTACTGGTGGTTTGGTGAACGTTCAATCGGTGTGTATCAGCAACTATGCCCTTGGCTTGCCGGAGGTGGTGAGTGTTTGTTCGGGCGAAAGCATTGAACTTGGGGTGGTGGGAACAGACAACGGAAGCTACCAATGGTCGCCCACAACTTACCTTGACACTCCAAATCAAAGTACCACATTGTGCACGCCTGAGGAAAACATTCAATACACCGTCACATATACCGATCTCTGTGGAGCCCAGATTCAAGAAGACCTGAGCGTAGAAGTGATCCCCTTTTCTCCCGATCTTCAAGAGAGTGTCTCTTTTTGTGAAGGCGAGACGGTAAGCGTTGAGGCTATTGGAGAACCCGACTGGGAATATGCTTGGTCCAACGATACCAACAATCAAGAAGTACAGCTTTCAGAGGCGGGAACATATACTTTGATGGTAAGCACGGAAATGTGTTCTCAAAGTTTTGAGATTGAAGCTAGCACTTTTCCTTTGCCTGAAATCAATTGGGAAGATACTTTAGAGGCTTGTGAAGGCGAAGAGATTACTTTTGATGCAAGCCTAGCAGGGGTGAACCATTTGTGGCATGATTCCTCAACGAACAGTACTTACTCAACCAACATCAGTGAAGAGGTAGAGGTGGAGTTAACAAGTGCCGATGGCTGCGTGTCAAATTACACGGGGTCTGCTCTCATTCAAGAAAACCCCAACCCAAATTTACCTGAGGAGGTGTCCCTTTGCGAGGGAGAAGAAGTGGTCTTGAGTCCGCAAGAAGGCACTGTCGTTATGTGGAGTACAGGTGAGACGGGAGAGCAAATAAGCCTTTCGAACCCAGGGCAAATCACGCTCGAAGTGCTTTCTGATGCCAATTGTTCCGGTTTCGATACAACACAAATCGTTTTGAACCCTTCACCCCAATGGAGCTTCAATGAGTCTTACAGCATTTGTGAAGGGGAGCAATTAGCCATCGCTTACCCCAACCAATATGATATTACTACATCACTCAGCTCCGATGCGGATTCTTTGTATCTCTCAGCGCTAGGCAATTTTAATATCAGCTTGAGCGATGTGATCACCGATTGCAGCAGTAATTACTCCATTTCGGTGGAGCAAGTTAAGCTTCCCTTGCTGGACTTGCCCGACCGATTGAACCTCTGTGAAGGGGATGTTTTGGAATTCTTGGCAGATGCACTCTATGCAACGGATGTTTTTTGGGATGATGGGGAAGAAGGGGAGTTTCGCGTGTTTGAAGAAGCGGGGATGTATGTGCTGACTGTTGAAAATCAGTGCGGTGAAGCAAGTGATGAGCTAGAAGTGATCGAAGTGATCTGCGATTGCCCGATCTACATTCCGACGGCTTTCACTCCAAATCAAGACGGGGTGAATGACTTCTTCATCCATGAAATTTCTTGTGACTACTTCAATTATGATTTTCGCATTTACGATCGCTGGGGGACCCTAGTTTTTTCAGCAGAAGAGCCCGGCGTACTTTGGGACGGAAGTGTAAGGAGAGGAACCCATTTTGCGGAAGATGAGGTCTATACTTGGCATTTAAAAGTAGAACTCCTCTTACCCCTAGGTGCGAGAATTATCGATCGTGTAGGGCACGTTACGGTGCTTCGCTAACCAAATTTACCGCTCATCATTCCAAGGGTGCGTTGCTCCAAATTTTCATGTTTGTAGAAGATATTTGGTTTATCTTCCTCGTAGAAAGTTCCTAGAATATCTGGGGACTTGCCTTGAAACAAACACACTTAAACACATGAAATTCTTATTTAAGATCTTGGCCAATACCCTGGCTGTGCTGCTCGGCGCTTGGTTGCTGCCCGGCATTGAAGTTGAAAACAATAGTACCGCTTTTTTAGTGGCCATCGTTTTGGCTTTACTCAACACCTTTCTCCGACCCATTCTTATCTTCCTCACCATACCCGCAACCATTGTTACCTTGGGGCTTTTCCTCTTGGTCATTAACGCCGCGATCATTATGCTCACAGATTATTTTGTCGATGGTTTTCTGGTGATGAGCTTTTGGTGGGCCCTTTTATTTAGTTTTATATTAGCTTTAATGAATGCTTTGGTGAGTAAGCCACAGCGCGACAGACAGGCTTAAAGAAATGTAACCCAATCCAAGAAACATGAGCATTTGGAATAAATTAAAAGGAGAATTGATCGACATCATTGAGTGGTTAGATCCCACCAATGATACCATGGTGTATCGCTTTGAACGTTTCAATAACGAAATAAAAAACGGAGCAAAACTCACCGTAAGAGAATCGCAAATGGCCGTTTTTGTCGATCAAGGTCAAATTGCCGACGTCTTCACTCCAGGAATGTACACCCTCAATACTGAAAACTTGCCCATCTTGGCAACCATCAAAGGGTGGAAATACGGCTTCGAGAGTCCGTTCAAATCCGAAATTTATTTCATCAATACCAAAAACTTTACCGACCGTCGCTGGGGAACAAAGAGTCCGATCATTCTCAATGACGATCGTTTCGGTATGCTTGAAATACGCGCCTTCGGAACCTACGCAATGCGGGTGGCCGATGGCGGCAAGTTCTTAAAAGAGATTGTGGGAACTGATGGCAATTTTACGGTTGATGAAGTGGATGAACAACTGAGAAGCATCACGGTAACTCGTTTTACGGATGCAATCGGTGAAAGCGCCATTCCTGTTGAACGACTCGCGGGGAACGTGAACGAACTCTCCGATTTCAGTCATCAAGCCCTCACACCGGAATTTGCAGAATACGGTATTGAACTCACCAAATTCTTGGTAGAGAACGTATCCATGCCCGAGGAGATCAAAAAGGAGATTTTCGAATTGAGCCGTTTGGACCGCATCGACTTGGATAAACTCACCAAGATGAAGGCGGCAAAGGCCATCGAAAAAGCAGCAGAGAATGAAGGTGCAGCAGGTGCTAGTATGGGAATGGGAATGGGAATGTTTATGGGAACCCAAATGGGAAACAACATGAACCAAGCTCAACAACAAGCCAATACTCCAGCCCCAGCGCCACCGCCAATTCCAGGAACAGCTCCAGTTTGGGTTGCTGTGAACGGACAACAAGCGGGTCCTTTCGATCAAAAAGCCTTGAAAGACTTGGTAGCGAGCGGACAACTGACTCAAGATACCCTCGTTTGGAAAAACGGACTGAGTGCTTGGGTGAGTGCTAAAGACTTGGAAGAAACCAAGAATCTCTTTGTTTCCGGACCACCACCATTGCCCAATACATGAGTCGATGAGTGAAGCAGAACTTGAACGAAGTACCGAGGGAAGTTCTCGGATTCATTGTCATTCGTGCGGTGCAGAGCTAACTTACAAGCCCGGTACAGATCACCTTGAGTGCAGCTATTGCGGAGCACAAAATGAAATCGACCAGTTGGGGATGGAGATCGAGGAGAAGCACCTTCACGATTTCCTCCACAACATTGATCGTCCCGTTCAGTCGGTGCAGGTGATTTTGTGTCAAGGCTGTGGGGCCGACAATCCGCTCCACGAACAAAAGTTGGCAGAAAATTGCCTTTTTTGCGGTTCTCATTTGATGGTCAAAAATGTGCACGAACTGGAACAATACCAAGCCGATGCACTCCTTCCCTTTGCTAAAAACAAAAGAGAAGTGGTCCTACTCTGGGACAATTGGGTGAAAAACATTTGGTGGGCACCCAATGATTTGAAAAAAATGGGGAATGGAACCGACGGTATTCGCGGGGTGTACATCCCTTATTGGACCTTCGACGCCAAAGCAGAGACCCATTATACAGGCGAAAGAGGGGTGAACAGAACCGTCAAGGATGGCGATAAACGAAAGACCGTGACCGATTGGTATCCCGCAAGTGGAACCGTTTGGAATGAGTTTGACGACCTTTTGGTGCTCGCAAGCAATTCTCTGCCCAAGAAAAAAGCACATCAACTCAGTCCGTGGCCCTTGAATGAACTGGTTGTTTTTCAAGATCAATACCTCAAAGGATTCAGTGTAGAAACTTACAGCGAGTCGCTCAAGGACGGATTTGAAAACGCACAAATGCGAATGAAGGACGATATCCGAGCGAACGTTCGCATGGACATTGGAGGGAGTAAACAAAGGATTCATCATTTGGACATTCGCTGGTCTGATGAACGCTTCAAGTTAATTTTGCTTCCCATCTACATCAGCGCCTATCAATTCAAAGGAAAGACCTATCGCTTTTTGGTGAACGGACACACCGGAGAAGTTCAAGGAGAACGTCCGTATTCTTTTTGGAAGATTTTTGGCGCAATTCTCCTAACATTGACCATCATTCTGATCCTCTACCTTGCTTTTGGTTCGTAGGTTTTTCTTTGGGAAGTTCTGTTTTTCAGTAGGTTGAAGAAGGTAGGAAAAAAGTTAAAGAAAGATAAAATACTCAGCCAGATATTCCGTTTTATAAGGGCGGGAAAGGATTTCCAAGCGAATGCAGTGAAAACCTTAACTTTGCGCTCCCTTTAATGACCAAGGGTACCATGAAAACAACTTCTTATCTTCTCATAACGCTCCTCGCTTTAGTGATGTCGGCGTGCAACATCATCAACCCAGATGAGTCGCTACCCGGCTACATCCACATCGATGAATTCGAATTCGAGTCTGCACAAGGCTTTGGTTCGGCCTCCGAAAACATTACTGAAATTTGGGCCTACTCCAATGATCAGCTCTTGGGGGCCTACGATCTACCTGCAGACATTCCTGTTATCGATCTCGGAACAACCAACATCCTTCTTCGAGCGGGAATCAAGAACAATGGGATTTCAGCCACAAGAATTCAATATCCTTTCTACACCGATTATCGTCAAGACGTGGGTCTGGAAGCTTTTGAAACGGATACCATTCGCCCCTACTTCACCTACAAAGAAATTTCTCCCATGGCTTTTGCCGACGATTTCGATAGCGGAACCTTGTTTGTGATGGAAGCATCGAGTCAGGGCGAGTTCGAAGTAACCAACGATACGGAAAACGTGTTCGAAGGGAACGGTTCAGGAAGAGGAGTGATTGATGAAGGGGAAGACATCTTTCGCATCAAGAGCTTCGATCAGAACATTTGGTTTCCCGATTTCTCGCAAACCTTCTTGGAAATGGATTACAAGTGCAACAACACCTTCGCCGTGGGAGTTTATTCTTATCTCAGCAATGGAGAAGAAGGCAAGCACCTGGCCCTGATCATCAATCCAACCAACCGCGATGGTGGAGAGCCGCAGTGGAACAAAATTTATGTTGATTTCAGTGAAATCATCGCTTCAACGCCCAATGCTGTGCACTATGAAATGTACATCGAAAGCAAAAAAGACGATGGTGTGGACGTTGCTGAACTCTATTTCGATAACATTAAAATGCTTCACTTCTAGAGCATGATGAACCGAAGTTTACAAGTACTGAAATACTTGATTGGCGACTGGCTGAGTGCTTCGGCAGCTTGGGTTTTGCTTTACATCTTCAGAAAGAAAATTCTGGAGGCGAGCAAATTTGGAGGCGACCTTCCCTTGCGCTTTGATGAGAATTTCTTTTACGGACTCCTCTTCGTTCCTATCTTCTGGATTGCGCTCTATATCATGAGCGGACAGTATTCCAACATCTATCGGAAACACCGACTCAAAGAACTATCACAAACCCTTCTCGTCTCCATCATTGGGGTGATGATCATCTTTTTTGTCCTCCTCTTGGATGATCAGATTGTGACCTATAAGAGCTATTATCAAAGCCTATTGGTGCTCTTTGGTGCGCATTTCGGACTCACCTTCTTTGTGCGATTGGTGCTCACAACCCGAACCGTGAAACGCATCCACGCAGGAAAGCTGGGCTTCAATACCATCATTGTTGGGGGAAATGAACGCTCTTTGGCCACCTATGAAGAAATCTCGGCCTTGAAGAAATCTCCGGGATTCAAGTTCTTGGGCTTTGTTCGGGTGAATGGGAAAGATACCCTTTTGGAAGAGCACCTGCAGATGTTCGGTACGTATAAAGACCTTCCGCAACTCATCAAAACCAAAAACATTGAAGAAGTGATTTTGGCCGTAGAGTCCAGCGATCACAAAGAACTCGGTACCATCATGAACTTGCTCGAAGGAGAACGGGTGAACATCAAAATCATTCCCGACGTTTACGATATTCTTTCCGGTTCGGTGAAGATGACAAGCATATTTGGTGCTCCGCTCATTGCCATCAACCAAGAAATTATGCCGGCGTGGCAATTCAGCATCAAGAGGGTGATGGACATCTTCGTTTCGCTCCTCGCTCTCATTGTACTTTTCCCTTTCTTGCTGGTGATCGCCGCTCTGGTGAAATTCACTTCGCCTGGAGGCATCTTCTTCTTTCAAGAACGCATTGGGAAATATGGAGCTCCCTTCAAGATTATCAAATTCCGAACGATGGTGAAGGATGCCGAGCGCGATGGTCCGCAATTGAGTTCAGCCAGTGACGCCAGAATTACACCTGTCGGCCGCTTTCTTCGGAAAACCAGAATTGACGAGTTTCCGCAGTTCATCAACGTGCTGAAGGGAGAAATGGCCTTGGTTGGTCCGCGACCAGAGCGTCAATTTTACATCGATCAAATCACCCAAGAAGCGCCCCACTACAAGCACCTTCAGAAAGTAAGACCGGGCATTACCTCTTGGGGACAAGTGAAGTACGGCTATGCTGAAAACGTGGCAGAAATGATTCAGCGATTGAAGTACGATCTGCTCTACATCGAAAACATGTCCTTAGCGGTGGACATCAAAATTCTTTTGTACACCATCCTGATTGTCTTTCGAGGAGAAGGGAAATAGCGCGTGTTGCTCCCTCTCATTGTTGAAAACCTTGAGGATAGCTTCTTTTTTTCTCGGGTTGAAAGCCTTCGCGCAGGTGCTAAATTGCATGGTGTTTCAGCGAAATTTCTTCATAGCACTCCTTTGCATCTGCATGGTGGTTCCTGTTTTCGGACAGCAAACTACCGTGATCAACCATTTTGCGGGTGACACCACTGGAGTAGGAACCGCCAACATGCGCTTAAAACACAGCGAAGAACACACCATCATTATCCACTATTACGAAACGGTGAGCGAGCAAGATCACCAACGACTCAACAAAGTCATTGACGAAGCCTTGGCCTATTACCTTGATCAATCGGTGATGATGGACGAGTATGAAGTCATCCTTCGGAAAAAACCTTCCAAGATGATGAAGGACATGAACGGCATTGTGAAAGACGTGGTGAAGTACTACGATTTGAAAGAAATTGAAGGGTTTGAAGGCTTTTCGGAAGAGCTGGAACGAAGAATTGAGGTGCTCGCTGATTTGAGCTGGAAGGGGAAAATCGACCGCTTGGCCGAAGCACGAGGAAGTGGTGGAAGGTCCCAAGAAGAGAAGGCCTATCGTTACGTTCAGAGTTTTTTGAGTGAAGCCAAACATCAGGCCTCTAAGGAAGTGGGCATCTTTTCCATAGACAATTTGATGGCCTATTCGGGGTCGAGCTCTTCTCAGCTTTCCCAAGAACAAAAGGAAGCCTTACTGGCAGATGTGGAAGGATTCAAAAAGAACGATCCGCTGGCTCCCATCGAAATTGATTTCAGCCTGTCCACCATGAACATGATTGCAGCAGCAGATGATACTTCTTTGCCCGAGTTTGAAGGGGGAAGAAAAGAAACCAAAGATCAAAGTGATTTTGCCGAGAAGGTATTTGAACTGCTTCGCGAAAACAATGCCCGACTCCAAACCTTGGAAAACGAAGTGAGTGCAATCAAAAACGGAAACACCGCTCCTCCACAGGCTGGAAACAACTCTTTGCAAAGCCAAATTGATGAGCTGAGAGAAGTGGTGCTGGCCATGGCCTTGGGGCAAACGAATCCGACAAGCACTACAAATTCAGCGAACAACGCTGTAAGTAACTCGGTAACAGGAAATGCAGTAGATGCTCTAACCAGCAATTTGCCCGAGAGCTTCGATATTTATTTTCGACTTGGAGGGAGTACTTTGGATTTGAATGCGGAGATGATGATCGCAGAACTGATCGACATCCTAGCGAAAAACCCTCGCTTGAGAATCATGGTGAGTGGTTATGCTGATAAAATAGGAGATCCGGCGAGAAACCTTCAATTGTCGAAAGAACGGGCGAGAAAGGTTCGCGCTCGCATTTTGATGAGTGGGATTCAAGAACAACGAGTGATGTTCAACTTCTTCGGGGACGGGGTGAGCGATCAAGGATCGAATCCCGACGATCGAAGGGTGAACATTCAATTTATGAGCTACTAGAATATGAAAATCATTTGCATTGGCAGAAATTACAGCGAACACGCCAAAGAACTGAAGAACGCCATTCCCAGCAAGCCGATGTTCTTCCTCAAGCCAGACAGCGCTGTTCTTCCCAAAAGAAACCCGCTTTTTATTCCGGAATGGACCCAGGACTTGCACTATGAGGTGGAATTGGTGTATAAAGTAAACCGTTTGGGCAAGTACATTTCCGCCCAACATGCGCACAAGTATTACGATACTGTGGGCATTGGGATTGATTTTACGGCACGCGACATTCAAGAACAAGTAAAGGCAAAAGGTCATCCTTGGGAAATCGCCAAAGCTTTTGATGGTTCCGCCGCCATCGGTTCAAAGTTCCTTCCGCTCGCAGAGTTTAAAGATCAGAATAAGATCTCCTTTCAGCTCCAAAAGAACGGGGAGTTGGTACAGGACGGACTTTCGAACGACATGATTTTTGATATTGATCAAATCATAGCTTACGTCAGTCAGTTCATGACCTTGAAAATTGGCGATTTGATTTTCACCGGAACTCCTTCAGGCGTGGGAAAAGTGAATCCTGGCGATCGTTTAGAAGCTTTTCTCGAAGGACAAAAAATGTTGAAGGTGGACATCAAATAAACGCTTGATCGGCTTATCTAATCAAGGTAATGTGTCCTTTGTATTCTCTACCAATGAGGTCTTCGCCCAAAACTTTGATGATGTAATTGTAGACGCCATCTGGCGCATAATGCGCTTGTCCATCCACGTTTCCAAACCAAAATGCATTGGGATCTTCACTTTGAAATGCGATGTTTCCCCAACGGTCAAAGATCAGGATTTCATATTCCACTGCGCCCAATACCACGGCTTGCCAAACGTCGTTCACCCCATCGTTATCTGGTGTAAATGCATTAGGGATGAAGACTTGTAGGTTTTGAATGACGTCAATTTCCTTGCAGTTCACAGTGAAGCAGTTGTTCTGATCGGTAATCCTCAAACAAACTTCAACGCTCTCACCGCCCACAATGCTCAGGTCGGTCCAGTATTCGGCTTCGTTGCTGGAGTCGAAGTCTCCAATTTCCCACGCAAAGTTCACGTCGGTTTGTCCGGTGGTCTCGGTCAGAAGAATGAGGGGTTCGTCGGTACTTGGGTTTTGCGGACCAAATGCCCAGGTGTTCTGAGGATTGGGATAAACACACACCAAATCATTCAAAACAACACTTTGGGTGCAGCCTTGGTTGGATACAGCGGTGTAGGACAAGTCGTAACAACCGGGTTGGTTGTAGGTGTGGTTGATGCCGCTGCAGTTATTGCTGCTTTGTCCGTCGCCAAAACCCCAAAAGCACTGAACTGCATCATTGCTCGTAGGCGTGAAGATCACGTTCAAAGGGGCACATCCCGTTTGCTGGCTCACAGTAAAATCAACATCTGGCAAGGCATGAACGGTGAGGGTTTCGGTGCTTGTTGTTCCGCAAGTTCCCGGTAAAGTATAGCTCACTTCATGATCTCCCAAACCGGCGATGGCAGGAGCGAAGAAGCCCTGTGCATTGATGCAAGTTCCACAATTTGCGCTCCACGTTCCTCCTGGAATGTTGGGAGTAATGGGTGCTGGAGCTCCGTCTATGCAAAAATCATTTTGAGTACTGAAGGAGCTGTCATCGTTTGGCGTAACGGTGATGCTTGTGCTTTGAAGGTCGCCGCAAAAGGTGTCAATCTCATAGCTGATGTCATGGTTCCCAATTCCCGCAAGCAAGGTGTTGAATACTCCCGTACTAGGATCGATGCAAGCACCACACGATGCACTCCAAGTTCCACCGTCTTCCAGTGCTTCAATGATGATGTTTCCTTGGTTTAGACACTGATCAGCAGGTTCGACGATGCTCGCATCTGCTGCACTTTGTACTTCAATGGAAATGCTCTGTTCGTCCCCACAACTGCCAGAGATGGTGTAAGTCACACTGTGTGTGCCCGCACCAGCATTGCTCGGTGAAAAGAGTCCGTTTGAAGTGATACAATCTCCGCAACTTGCTGTGAATGTGCCTCCCGGATCAGCAGTAGTCAATTGAACAGAAGCCCCGTTGTTGCAAAGCAAGCCTGGATCGGTGATTTCTGCGCTGAGCTGTTCGGTCACCAAAATTTGATTGCTGCTAGCGCTCGGACAATTTCCGTTGAATTCGTACTCAATTTCAAAATTTCCTGACCCACTTTCGTTGAGGTCAATGATCCCAGTAGTGGGGTCGATGCACGAGGGACAATCGGCATCCCACAAACCGCCGTTTTCTTCTGGGTTAGGGGCCAGACTTCCTTCGGATTCACAAACGGCTTCCTGTATGGTGAAGTTGGGATTTGCTTCATTGATCACTTCGATGGTTTGGCTGACTTCTGCAGGACAATTTCCTCCTAAGGAATAGGTGATTTCGTAGTCGCCATCGTTGAGGTTCGAAGGGATGAAAAAACCATCTTCATCCAAACAATCTCCACACGTCGCAGACCATTCTCCGCCCAACTGTGTGCTTTCAATTTGAATGCCCGGATTGCTTTCACACAAGAATGCCGGCAACACAAAATCCGCCACATTTTGATCTTCCACCACCACTTCAATGCTTTGTGAATCTCCACAGAGACCGCTCAAGGTGTAGGTCACTTCATGATTTCCAGCTCCTGAAACTCCCGGGTCAAAACTTCCGCTTACAGGGTCAATACAAGCCCCGCAAGAAGCACTGAATTCACCACCGGTTTCCAAAACACTCAGCTCAATGGCGGTGCTGCTCGTGCACAGAACAGGTGCAACCTCGATACTGGCATCGGCGTTGGGAAGCACTTCGATGCTGAACAGATCAGAAATGGGGCCGCAAGGTCCTTCAATAGTATAGCTCACTTCAAAATTGCCAATGCCCGATGTTTGAGGATTGAAGAGTCCAAACTCATCGATGCAATCTCCACAGTCGCTGCTCCAAGTTCCTCCGTCTTCTGCAGCCAAAAATTGAAGGGCGGCATCTTCCAAACAAATTTGAGAGGGTAAACCGAGATCGATGCTTGGGTCGGGCTGGTCTCCAATGGTGTCGTCAGGCGAAACCGTCACATCGTCGCTCACGGTGATGTCTCCATTGCAGGCGTCGTAAACCACTTCAGCCGTGTAGGTGGTGGCCACTTCCGGACAAACATCTACACTGAGTCCTTGACCAATAAGGTCTCCCGCTTCATACCAGTTGACGGTATAGATGGGCGGACCCGCAGGTGTAAATCTCCAAGCTTCGTTGCTTGTGCTCCAGTTGGCGGTGTTTCGTCCTGGGGGAACAGTAGCTTGGTTTCCCGCTGCATTCTGAATACCCAATAGCGTTCTACCTCCATTCCATGATCCACAAGAGGGTTTGTTTCCAAGATAAACCTCGATCACATTGGTGGTTTCGTAAAGAACAATTTGGCTGTTTACCGTACCTGAACAACTGTAAAGACATACAGCGGAGTAATTGATTACAAAAGTTCGGCAGGGTGCTGTTCCCAAAACCGTATAACGAACACTACCACAATCCGAAGGGTCAATGTCCATATAGGGAGCGAAGATGGCGTTTGTGGGAAGGTTCGCGCTTGGGGCCGCATCGGTGAACTGCCAGGGACAATAACCACCAGCTTCACCGAGATCGAAGGTTAAAACACCGTTCGACCCAACCACGATGTTGTTGTAGTTGTTCCCATAGAAACAAAACTGAAAAGGCATTGCCAAGGCGTTGCTCCATGTGTCATCCACACCAATGAAAAGAGATGTGCCCGAATTGATGGGGTAGGGAAGGTTATAAGGAATGCTGGAAACGTCATAAGAAGAGGTCGATCCTGTTTCAAAAGGATCGGCAGTGAGGGTAGTGCATGGATCCTCACAGTCCACACTTTGATCTGCACCGGCATCAACGCTAGGACACCCCAATTGAGCAAAGCTTGAGGCAGCCCAAAAGAAGGTCAACAAAAGAAAGGTAATTCGAGTAAGCATCTGGTTAGTTATAGGTAGCTGTGAAGCTCGGGAAATCTTAGGAGAAAAGCAAGTAAATCACTGACTTGCAGTGGAGTGCTGACTAAGCTTTTTCGTCTTCATCAAACTGCAATTCATAGAGCTTTTTGTAGGCTCCGTTTTGTTGCAGCAGTTCTTGGTGCTTTCCGCTTTCCAAAACCCTTCCTTTATCCATCACAATAATGCGGTCGGCATTTTGAATGGTGCTCAAACGGTGAGCGATCACAATGGAGGTTCTCCCCTTGGTGAGTTTGATGGTGGCTTCTTGGATGAGTTCCTCCGATTCCGTATCCACAGAAGAGGTTGCTTCATCCAAAATCAGAATTTTCGGATCGTAAAGATAAGCCCGCATGAAAGCGAGAAGCTGTCGCTGACCCACACTCAACATTCCTCCACGTTCCTTCACATCGTAGTCGTAGGTTCCGGGAAGTTGAGCAATAAAATCGTGGGCTCCAACGGCTTTGGCAGCTTCAATGACTTTCTCTCGAGAGATGTCTTGGTTGTAAAGCGTAACGTTGTTGTGAATGCTATCGGAAAAGAGAAAAACGTCTTGCAAAACCACAGCAATGTTCTGTCTTACCGCTGAAAGTTGCACGTTCTTCAGGTCTTCTCCATCCACCAAAATGCTTCCTTTTTGATATTCGTAAAAGCGACTCAAAAGGTTGATTACGGAAGATTTTCCAGCCCCTGTTGCACCAACAAAAGCTAATGTTTCGCCTTCCTTCACCTCAAAAGAAACGTCTTTCAATACCCAATCTTCTTCTTTGTAGGCAAACCAAATGTTCTTGAATTCGATGTTGCCGGTGAAGTTCACATCATCGCGTGTACCTTCATCGGGGATGAATTCTTCACTGTCGAAAAGTTTGAATACCCGCTCGGAGTTCACGATGCCCATTTGGAGCACGTTAAATCGGTCGGCGAGCTGACGAATGGGTCGGTACAACATGAAGACAAAGAGGATGATGCTCAAAATATCACCCAGCGTAATGGTTTCATCAATCACCCCCCGCACTCCGAACCATAGGAGTAAGGCGATGCTCCCTGCAGAGAGCAATTCCACAATCGGGAAGAAGATGGAAAAGGCCCAAATGCTGGCGATATTGGCTTTTCGGTGCTCTTTGTTGATGGCTACAAACTTCTCTTTCTCCCGAGCTTCACGGTGAAACAACTGTACAATGCTCATCCCAGTAACGTGCTCTTGAACGAAAACATTGATTCTCGATACTTCATTCCGAACTTTGATAAAGGCCTTTTTGATGGCTTTCTGAAAAATGCGGGTGGCAATGAGCAGGATGGGAATCGGGATGAGGATGATGAGGGTGAGCTTCCACGATATGCTGAACATCACAATGATCACTACAGTGAGCTTGAGGAGGTCGCCAATCACCGATAGAATTCCGTTTGAAAAAACATCGGCAATGCCATCAATGTCGCTTACCAAACGGGTTACGAAGGTTCCAACAGGTGTACGATCGAAATACTTCAACTTGAAGCGAAGCACGTGCTCGTAGAGTTTAGATCGGAGGTCGAGGGTAACGCTTTGAGCCACCCAATTGGCCCAATAGGTTTGATAAAATTGCAAGAGGGCTTCGATGATGAGCAGGCCAACGACCAAAAGGAAAACCCGAAGTAAGCCTTCCGCATCTCCATTGGCAATTTCGTTGTCCACCGCTCTTCCGATGAGCCACGGACGCACCCAAACGATGCCGGCAAGAGCGATAACGAGTACTCCGGTGAGTATGAATTTTGAGCGATAAGGACGCACTTGTTTTAAGATGCGCTTTAAGATCTTACCGTCAAATATTTTTCCTTGTGCCGAAGTACTGCTCAATGCTTTTCTTGGGTAAATGAATTAATGGGCGCAAAGGTCGCTGATTTTTGTTCACTCAAAAAGTCTTGGCTTCAATTTTATCAATTCTTATCACCTGCCCTCGGTTCAAGACGTTTTTCCGTCGTTCCGAAGATAGGGATAGGTGATCTCCGCGAGATATAAACCATCGGGCAGGGCAGATGTTCCCGCTTTTCCACGATCCTGCGCAGCGATGATGCCCGGCAAGGCTTCTTCCTTAAATCTTCCCGCTACAATGTCGAGCTGCGTCCCAACCACGGCACGCACCATGTTTCTCAAAAAACGATCAGCGGTGATGGTATAGATGAATTGCTCCCCTTCTCGGGTCCAGAACGATTCCCGTACGTCGCAAATGTTGGTTTTGTTGTCGCCACCAACCCGCTGAAAGGAGGAAAAATCGCCTTTCATGATGAATTTGCTAGCGAGGCGGTTCAAGTAATCGAGGTCGAGTTGCAGGTGGGTGAGGGTGGAGAGTCCGTGCAAAAATGCCGACTTGTGCTGGTGCATTTTGTAATGATAGGTGCGCGAGGTAGCATCAAATCGGGCGTGGGCTTCTTCGTGAACCGGCACAATGCTAAAAACGGCAATGTCCTTGGGCAGAAAACGGTTCACTTTGAACACCAATTTCTCTGCATCAAAATCACCGCTAGCATCAAAATGGGCATAGAAGGAGCTGGCATGAACGCCGGCATCGGTTCTTCCACATCCCAGCGTGGCAATTTCTTCCCGCAAAATGGTGCTCAAGGCTTTGTCCAACACTTCCTGAACAGTAAGCGCGTTGTTTTGAACCTGCCACCCGGCATAGTTCGTGCCGCGGTATTGTAGATGGATGAAGTATCTCACGGCGCAAAAATAATGTTTTTTGAAGGTGGAACGCTTCAGAGGAGGTGCTTTTGGAAAGCAGGAGAATCACATCAGCAAGAAAACAAGATTGGCAAGCAAGAGCACTTGAAAGACGAACAAGAAGATGCCTAGGTCTTTTTTTAATCTAAAAGCCAATGCCACAGCCAGGAGGAAGAGTATGGGGACGATGAAGCCAGAAATAATGCGCAGTGATCCGCGGAAACGGACATCCGCTTCTTCAAGATACGCCCAGTTGACTTCTTCAAAAATGCGAGAAACGGAGTAGTTGAGTTTTTGCTGATCGCGGGCAAGCAGTGCAAAATCCCTTTCTACCCAAAATTTGTGTTCATCTGTTCGAATGAAATAGGCCTGATGGGAGTTTCCTCCAGCGTTATTGTAATCTTGATGTTCCGAAAAGACCTTGATGTTTTTGCCTTCAAACACTTTTCCCGGGACGAGGAAGTCAAGCAGCATTATGAGGGCGAGAAGATAAAATGCTGTATGAAGGATGACGTTTATTTTTTGATGATTTTGTTCCACGTCTTGAATAGTATAGGTTACTTTACCAGTAATAACTTTAAGCCCCGATCAAATTTTTCGCCCCAAAGTAATAATACACCGAGGCAATCATCATAAAAACATGACTGATGTCCACATGATTGAACCACTTGCTGATGCCGATTTGAAACACAAAAAATGCGGCACCCACAGCGCTGATGAGCACGGCGGTGATGATTTGCTTGCTTCCCAAACTTCGTTCCTTATAATACACAAAGCCTGCAAATCCGAGCACCACGATGGCCATTCCGTAAGCGGCGTGGATGAGAACAAATTGGAAGTTCAAGGTGAGGAGAGACAGCCCCAAAAAGAGCAGCAATTCGAAGATGTTCAGCTTTGAAAAGAAGGCGCCAATTTTTGCTTTGGTCCACTTCCTAGAATATTGAATTACGGCGCGCTCAAGAAGGGCTACAGACAACATGCTCACCACCCAACCCGGCACTTTCATGTAGAACGGGACATAGTGCAAGAGGGCATGACCCACAAAGCCGCCCAGAAAAGTGGCTGCTGCCATACTCAAGAAGTAGTACTTGAACAAAGTGTGGACTTCTCCGCGGGGAGCAAGTTTGTTCAGCTTCCAATACGCCACAAAACAAATGATGGCCACCAAAACATCGGTCAAGGCCGTAACGGGCTCGTGGATGATGAGTCCGGAAATGGCTATGGATGGCTGTGCTTCAATCAATGGCGAGCGTTTACTTTAATTTATTGAACCTCCGAATGAAAAGCCTTTTCGTTGTGTCCTGCCTTTTTCTTTGCGAAGGCGATCACCAGCGCTTCTCCGTGCAGACGATGAAGGTTTCAGCCCGAAAAAAAACACCATGAAATCTGCGCTAAGGCTAATCGATGATCATGAGTTTTCTGGTCAGAACTTCGTCGGTTTTAAAGATCTTAAGATAGTACAAACCGCTTGAAAGTTGGCGTACATCCACCCGCTCGTTAACAACATTTTGCACTACTTTTCCGTAAGCATCCACCAAAAGCACTTCGGTAAACTGATCGATGTTTTCGCTGATGGTGAAGCTGTTTTGAGCTGGATTGGGGTAAACAAGTAGGTTTTCGGCAATGAGTTCTTCTTCCGTGCTGACGATGCTGCCTAAATTAAAACGCAGCATGTCGCTTTCCAACTGAATGTTGCTCAATCCGCCCATCATGTAAACGAAGTCATCAATCACAAAGCTTCCTGGAGCCCAACGACTGCTTCCCGGGTGGGGTGTTAATTCCACCCACGAATCGAAGAGGGGATCGTATTGCCAAAATTCGCCCGTTTCCATGAAGTTGTGGTCGTCGCCATCGCCGCTCAAAACGTAGCCTTTGCCGTTGTGGTCAAACTGTGTTCCGGCCACACGGGCTTCACCCGGAAAATCGGCGAGTTGGGTCCACTCACTTGTTGCAGGATCAAACATGTACCAATCTTGGTAAATGCTCATTACTCCGTTCACACTATCGCCGTGACCCAAACCAACATAGGCTATGCCGTCGATGGCGAAATGGTAGGGGTGGTGACGCGTTGGTCCAGGCAAATCGTCTTTTTCGGTCCAAGTATCTGTAGCGATATCATACTCCCACCAATCGTTCAAGTTCACCGGATTGTTCCCTAAGCCCACGTAGATCTTGTTGTTCACCTGAATGAAAGCAGGGTGGTAGCGCGGTTCGCACGGACAAGTGGCCAATGCTGTCCAGGTCTCCGTTTCGGTATCGTATTCCCAGAGGTCGTTGAACGGCACTTCGTCCGCACCTCCAAACCCCACATAGGCCTTTGTATCGCGCGAAGTACCGTAAGAAAAGCTTCGTCCCAAACCCGGGAAATCGGGAAGCATTTCCCAAGTATCTGTGGAAGGGTTGTAGCGCATGAAATCGTTTTCCTCTTCGCCGTTCACATCACCGCCCATCAAATAGCCAAATCCGCCAGAAGACCAAGTTACGGGATGGTGTCGGGCATCATTTGCTCCACCGGGGAGGGGTGCTACGCTTTCCCACGATTGTGCAAAGAGGAAAGTGCTGGAGAAAAGGAAGGTGAGGAGGGGTAGGAGGTTTTTCATGTGGGGTGTGTTTTGAGTTTTCCGTTCAATTTCGGGGAAAGCGTTGGGTTTCATTCCCTTTTGGGCTGAAGGTTTTAGTAAGTATTGAATTCCTTACGACAACCTTCAGAAAAGCGCCAACGGGTGTGCTTTCTGCCATTTCAGGGGTATCACCACAAAAATAACCACCCATCAAGCAGGATTGTTCAGGGGACAAAGCCAGCTTCCATCACAACAAGTTGAAACTCACTTTAATGCCCTCGATCATGTTGTCGATGGCAACAGCGCTCAGAATCAACCCCATCACCCTACTGATGATGCTTGCGCCTGCATCGCCAATAAGCTTGTGCACCTTTGTTGCCAACAAGAGCAAGATCAGCACCAGGGCCAAGACCGCGAGGAGCAGCAAACTCGACTGAATTTGTTCCCAGATCGTGAATTCAGCATTTTTGGTGAGCAGCACCACCGCCAGCATCGCTCCCGGACTCGCAATGGAAGGGATTGCCATGGGGAAAACCGCAACTTCCGTGGTGTCTTTGATCGAATTGATTTCAGCTTCTGGTTTACTTTCTCCAAAAATCATGGTGAGTGAAAAGAGCAGCA
>CALKGK010000047.1 GCA_938085105.1 uncultured Flavobacteriales bacterium | reverse complement strand
ATTCCAAAGTTTGGACACCTACGCAGAAGTGTACATCAACGGAAATTTGGTCCTCAAAGCCAACAACTACCACCGCACCTGGACCATCCCCGATGCCAAAAAACACCTCGATCCATTCGTCAATCAAATTGTAATAAAATTTTTCAGTCCAATTATCGAAGGTCAAAAACGCATCGATGAACGTAGCGCCCCATTGCCAGGAGAAGCCATGAGAGCGGTAAGCAGAAAACCACAGTTTCATTATGGATGGGATTGGGGACCAAAAGTGGTAGACATGGGCTTGCACCAAAACATCAAAATGATTGCTTGGAATGACGCCTGTGTTCGGAGCTTGGATGTCAAAACCAATGCATGCTCCAATGAATTGGCTGAAATGGAAATCAACACAAGCGTTGAAAGCGTCGGACCTCTTAGCATGACAGGGGTAATAAGTGTGTTTGACGAAAACAAGGAAGTCGTTTACACCACAAAAATCAATCAAGCACTCGAAGCAGGTATCAACGAACTCAAGCACAACTTCACTATTGAAAACCCGAAGCGCTGGTGGCCTTGGGATCTTGGGAAACAGCATCAATACACCGTCATATTTAAAGGGAAACTGAATTCCAAGAGTACGCCACTGATTACCTCAGAAGAAAAATTTGGTATTCGCTCTGTTGAATTGATTGAAGAAAAAGATGCGTGGGGACAAAGTTTCTACTTTACTGTGAATGACCGAGCGGTTTATGCCCGTGGTGCGAACCTCATCCCTCTGAACATTCAAGAGTTTCTCACCGATACCGCCGATATTGGGGGACTGCTTCGATCTTGCAGAGACGCCAACATGAACATGGTTCGCGTTTGGGGTGGTGGGATCTATCAGCAAGATTACTTCTACGAAACCTGTGACCAACTTGGAATTCTTGTTTGGCAAGACTTCATGTTCGCCTGTGCCATGTATCCTGGAAATGAAGATTTTCTAAGCAATGTGCTGGCCGAAAGCGAAGACCAAATTCAACGCTTGAATCAACACCCTTGCATGGCTGTATGGTGCGGAAACAATGAAGTGAGTGAAGGCTGGGAACGCTGGGGATGGAAGAACACCCTTAACTCAAAAGAGCAAAAAAAAATCGAAAAGGAGTATTCGGCACTGTTCGAAGAACTTTTAAAATCGCAAGTAGAAATGCTTACCGACCTTCCTTACCACACCTCCTCTCCTACCTTTGGACGGGGAGATGAACGTTATTTGAGTGAGGGAGATGCTCACGATTGGTGGGTTTGGCACGATGGTTATCCTTTCGAGCATTTTCAAGAACAAATACCCCGTTTTATGAGTGAATTTGGTTTTCAATCCATCCCTCAAGAAAGCACCTTGGAGCAAGGAATTGAAGGTCCGCTCGATACCGACAACCCCAATTACGCTGCACACCAAAAACACGCCAGAGGCTTCTCCATCATGGACGAAGGTTTGAAACGCGATTTCCCAAATATCAAGAACACAGCGGCACACGCCTACCTCAGCCGCGCTCAGCAAGCGCGAGGCATGGGGATGGGAATGAATGCTCAACGATTCGCGCCTCAGTGCATGGGATCTTTGTATTGGCAACTGAACGATTGTTGGCCCGCCATTTCATGGAGCAGCATCGACAGTGAACAACAATGGAAAGCAATGCATTACGAAGCGCGCCGACAAAACGATGCCTTTTCTTTTCAGTGTAGGTGGAAAGATGGCGGACTCCATTACGGAATCAGCTCTCTGGAATCGTATGCGTACCACGGAGAGTTGATGCTTTCGATTTTCGATCAAAATGGAGCATTGATCAGTAGTAAAAACGAGGATGTACAGCTTGAATACTTGGACTCACCAACTTTCGTACTTTCTGAAGTTTCAGAAGAAACGGCCTATGCTCAACTCTTGTTTCTCGTGAATGGAGATGTCATTCTTGAGCAAATCGTTCCCTTGGTTCCTCCCAAAGCCATGGAGGTGCAGGCCAATTTCATCAAAATGGCTTCAACGGAAGAAGAAGACGGGCGTTATCGTTTGGATCTAAAAGCTACACACTTAAGCTATGGAGTGGAACTCATGGCCAACGGTAAGGGAAGGTGGAGCGATAATTTTCTCACCCTCGCTCCGGGGGAAGAGCTTAGCGTTTATTTCACCCCAGAGGAAAATCAGAAATCCTTTGACTTTTCGAGTTTCGGACTTTTCTTTATTTCAAAATAAAGGTTTCCTTGACCACCGTGGCTTTGGAGTCGCTCAGTTGAATAGCAATTTCTTTCTGCTCGTCTCCTCCTTTGTGCTTTACGTTCACAATGTACACTTGATCACCTGGAAGATTGACCCGAATAAGTCCGAGCTTATCACTTTCACCACTTGTAATTACTCTTTGGCTTCCCTTCAATCGGATTTCATAACGCTCACCTTTCTGAACCTTCCCATCCGCATCTTCTAAATTCAAAATCAAGGTCCCATAACCGCTACTTTCATAGCCTGATGAAATTAAGGGGTACTTGCTCACATCAATTTGATAAATATCCCGCTCCCCAAAGGTATCTCCATATTCTGCGGCAATCAGCATGGTCTTATTGTCGCTGGTCAAAGAGAAGGTTGACTCCTCATTTACGGTATTGATGGGATAGCCCAAATTGATAGGAATGCTCCACTGCCCATTCACAAATTCCGTCTTGAAAATGTCATAAGAGCCCAAACATTGGTGTCCGTCAGAAGCAAAATAAAGGGTCTTTCCATTGGGGTGGATGAAGACAAATTTCTCATCAAAAGGGGTATTGATAATCTCCCCTAAATTCTCTGGCTTACTCCAAGAGCTTCCTTTCTTCTCCGAAACATAAATATCTCCTTGACCAAATCCGCCGCGTTCACTGATGAAATAGACCTTTTGTCCGTCTTGTGTGATGCTAATAGAACTCTCGAAGTAAGAAGTGTTGATCGGACGAGGCATCTTTTCTGGGGCTCTCCAGCTGTTATCACTGCTGTTCAAGGTACTCATGAAAATATCACCTGCAGAATTCAGATTGTTCTTGTAAACAAAAATCTGTTTCCCATCTGGAGATATGGAAAGCACTGCATCGTAGGTTGGGGTATTCACTTCCCCCTCCAAACCAGAAGCATCGCCCCATGATTTGGTTTCAGCATTCCACTCGCTGTAGAAGATGTCTTCGAAAAACTTATAATCCGAACCTTCATCAATTTCCGCTCCCACAGTGCTCGCTCTTCTACTCGTAAAAACCAATAGTTTTCCGTCAGCAGTAATTGAAGGTGAATAATCATCGTAACGGGAATTCACCTCTCTACCCAAGTTCGAAATGCTCACTTCGGCAGGCTTGGCCATCATATCTTTGGCAAATTTACATTCTGAGATGTAACGCTCAGCATCCTCTACATCCAAAGAACGTTTTCCTTCATTTTCCTTCAAAAAAGCTTCGTAGGAGGCAATGGCTTCGTCCAATAGTGCAAGGCGTTGATAGATCTTTCCTTGAAAAAACTCGTTGTTCTTACCAATTTCCGGATTCACTTCTAAAGCTTGATCCAAGTATTCTTGTGCCAAACGATACTTCTTCAACTCATAGTGACAACGGGCTGTCCAGTAAAGTGCTGATTCATTTCCGGGCTCCATTTCCAATACCTCACGGTAGATGGTGAGGGCGCCCCGCATGTTGTTTTCGTTAAACTCATGCTTAGCAGCAATCATCTTGGCAGAAACTTGAGCATTCCCAAACAAACCGGTATCCGTGGTGTCCGCCACCATTTCAAAATGGCTCATACTATTTGCTTGAAGAAAGAAGGCCGTAAAAAGGGCCAGAAGGAAAAATGATCTCATTGCTTGAAACTGTTTTGTCAAAGTAAATGAATTTTAAGGTTCTTGTCCTCATTCTTGAGGCATGTCTTTATGCACTTTTGGGTCTGAACGTGATTCACTTCCTCCGAATATGCATTATTTTCGCATCATGATTTCCAAGAAACCTTCCACCGAACAAGATTCCAAGTACCATGAGCTCGAAACCATGCCTTTGGGAGATTTGCTCCTGAACATCAATCGGGAAGACCAAAGCGTGCCACACAGCATTGCCAAAATCATTCCACAGATTGAGGCCTTCATTCAAGCTTGCGTTGAAAAGATGAAATTGGGTGGCAGACTGTTCTATATCGGTGCAGGCACAAGTGGAAGATTAGGTATTGTTGATGCAAGTGAATGTCCGCCCACCTTCGGAGTTCCTCACGAAATGGTCATCGGTTTAATCGCTGGTGGTGATGCAGCCATCCGAAAAGCAGTAGAAAACGCTGAAGATGATGAAAACGGCGCTTGGAGGGATTTGATGGAACATGGACTTTCAGACAAAGACGTGGTTGTAGGCATAGCCGCTTCGGGAACTACGCCTTACGTTGTGGGTGCTTTGAAGAAATGCGCAGAACAAGGCATCGTCACTGGGGGAATCACCTGCAATGAAGGGACCCCGCTTGCCGCTGCGGCTCAATTTCCAATGGAGGCCATTGTTGGTCCGGAATTCGTCACAGGATCAACCCGAATGAAAGCCGGAACTGCGCAGAAGCTCATCCTCAACATGATCAGCACTGCCACCATGATTCAATTGGGAAGAGTAAAAGGAAACAAAATGGTGGATATGCAGTTAAGCAATGACAAGCTGGTTCAAAGAGGAACCCGAATGATCATGGAACAAAGCAGTCTGAACGCCGAAACCGCCAAAGCACTCTTGCTCAAGCACGGAAGCGTTCGGGAAGCATTAAACAACATTCAATAAGTCAGAGGAATCGTGCACAATATCGAACCTTACTACCGTTGGACGGAATTATACAACAGTGCAGAAGACGACAATTCGCCCTTCTTCGAAAAGGAATACAGCGAGTTTCAATTTTCTGAGCGGATTTATGACCATTACATCCACCCGCAATGGGACAACATGGGTTCATCCACCCTATTCATTAAGGTGATTTTTGCCGACTATGAACTCGGTTTTGTGGTGATCGAAATGATGGGCGAATGGAACGATTGTTTGCACAACGACATCATGATTTTCAAGCGAAACATCATTGAACACTTTACCTATCTGGGAGTGAGCAAGTTCATTCTCGTGGGAGAGAATGTGTTGAACTTTCACGCAAGTGACGACCTCTACTACGAGGAGTGGTTCGATGAAGTGGACGATATGGATGGTTGGATCTGCATGTTGGACTTCAGAGAGCATGTTCTTGATGATTTCAAAGAAGCGAACATCGACAGCTACTTCGTCCTCGGCGGAAAATTGAACGACATCGAATGGCGGACGCATCAACCCTATCAACTCTTCTCACTTCTTCAAGACCAAGTTCAAAAACGTTTGGGTTTCGCAGGGGAGTAACTGAACTGAGGCACAGAGAATTAAGACTGAAGCAAGGAAAGCACATGTTGGTCAACAGGAAAAGATAAATCGTCACGTTTCATCTCCTCCAACTTCATCCAACGAAACGATTCTCTTTCAAGGTCGAGATCATCAAAATCAAAGCGCTTGTCTGTCGTTTTAAATTTGGGTTTTTCCTTCAAACACACTCGATAATACACCGCAATCAATTGATCTGAATCTCTAAATCCGGAGCGCTGAAAGAAATCGGTAGTGTAAAAATGCTGCAGCACTTCCACTTCCTGTCCCAACTCTTCGAGGGCTTCCCTTTTCAAGCCTTCTTCCAAGCCCTCTCCATATTCCAAACCACCGCCTGGGAACTTGGTATAAGCCTTTCCTCGAATCATCTCGTCCGACAATAGCAGCCGGTCTCCCTCCATCAGCAACATATAAACCCGGAGGTTAAAACGGCGAATCCCCTCTCTACTTTCTTCCACGAAGCATTTCTCTTTTCCCCGGAGGTCCCGGCAAGCGTTCCACTTCAAAACCACAAGCCACCAAATCACGGCGCACTTGTCCTTTCGCACAATAGGTCACAAAAACGCCCCCCTCTTCCAAAGCATCATAGCAGCGTTGCAATTGGGCAGGAACCCACATTTCGGGCTGTGTGTTGGGTCCGAAAGCATCAAAATAAACCACATTAAAGGACTCTTCTCCACTCCATTCTTCCAGCTTTTGGGCTTTTTTGAGTAGTTTTTTTTCGGGCTGAAGGATAACTGTCTCCTCCCATTCAGCCTGATGAATCGCTTCAAACAACTCCCGATCTTCCGGAGCATAGTTCATGGACTTCACCAATTCCCAATCCAAGGGAAAAGCTTCCAAAGCAGTATATTCTAAAGCCACGTCCTGGTCGTGCAAATGGTGAAATGTGAGCCAGCAATTCAGGCCTGTTCCCAAACCTATCTCGAGCACTTTGGGCGGTTTTTCTTCACTCAAAATCAAAGACAATCCCGCATCAATAAAAACGTGCTTGGCTTCTTGAACCGCACCATGACGGGAGTGATAGGTTTCGTCCAACTCGGGCATCCAAAGGGAATGAGACCCGTCTTTAGTGATGATTTTTTCTACTGCTTTCATGCATTTCAAAAGTACACAATCGGCAAGGTAAAAAAGGAAGAAAATAGCTTGAATTGCGACATTGGGGTCTATAAACGAGCACCAATCACGAGAATGTCGTCGATCTGTTCATTGTCTCCTTTCCACGCTGAAAAATGCTCACTCATAGAAGCTTTGGCTTTTCCTAGACCGGTTTCACTCAAGGCAATCAACATCTGGTTGAAACGCTGCTTGTTGAGTTTCTTGTTCTCTTCTCCGCCAAATTGATCCACAAATCCATCGGTAAACATATAGAGATATGTACCGTGATGGTATGGAATGGTTTTCGTGGTGAAGGTAGCGCGCTTCATGAAGAAGTGCCCACCAATACTATAATTGTCTGCCTTCACCTCGTGGGCAGTTCCCTTGTTCACCAATACAATTCCATTCTGTGCACCGGCAAAACTAATCGTGCGTTCTTTTTGATCGATCACACACAAACTCATGTCCATCCCGTCTTGAGATCGGTCGTTTTCTTCAGAAGACTGATTCAAAGAACGGTAGATTTCGTGGTGCACTTCACTCAGGATCAATCCTGGATCGTAAATTCTTTTTTCATTCACCACCTTGTTGAGTTTAGCATTGGCGATGAGCGACATAAAGGCCCCAGGAACGCCGTGTCCGGTGCAATCAATGGTGGCTAGAATAAAGCGATCTCCAATTTCGGTAAACCAATAGAAATCTCCACTCACGATGTCTTTGGGTTGAAAGAACACAAAGGACTCTGGTAAAAAACGACGAATTTGCTGTTCTGGAATGAGGATGGAGTTCTGGATTTTTCGAGCATAGTTGATGCTGCTGATGATCTTTCTTCGCTGGTTGTTGATCTCGCAATTCTGTTGATTGAGAATGCGGTTGGTGTTTCGCTTTTTAATGATGCTCCAAACCAAAACCAGGAGCACGATCATGATTGAAATCCCCACAATTAGGAACACCTTCCGTTGGTTGGCCTCCGAAGCTCGCTGCTGGATGAGCTCTGCCGACTTCTCCGCAATTTCTTTTTCGCGTTTTTCGGATTCGTACTTTGCGTTCAATTCATTGATTCGGCTCACATTATTGAGTCGGTCCAAACTATCCTTCAAACTCAAGTAAGCCTTGCTTGAAATGAAGGCCTTCTCATACTCTTTTTGCGCTTCAAACATCTTTGCTCGCAGCTCGTGAATGCTGAGTAAAGCATCCATAAAATCGTTTCGTTCGCAACTGGGCTCTGCGGAAAAAAGCAGCGCCAGTCCATTGTTGTAGCTCTTTTCTTTGAAAGCAATGTTGGCCAAACCGATGTAGCTCTGTACCGCGCCCATCTCATCTTGTTCTTCCAAACTTCCTTTCAAGGATGCGTTCATGTGGAACTTCGCAGAATCCAGCATGTCTTTCGCCAAGTACACCTCTCCCAAAATGGCAGATGGATTGACTGCCTCGCCATGAAGCTGTTGGAATCGTTCCAGCGCATGGGTATAATGCATGCACGAATCGTACTTTTCTAAACTCAGGTAAGACAGCGCGATGTTGTACAAACAAATGGCCGCTCCTTGATAATCTTGAATCTCAATATCAATCGCGTATCCCTCTTGATGATGTCGGATACTCTCATCATAATTCTCGATATAACTGTAAATAGCCCCGAGATTATTCAAGATTTTTGACGCTCCCTCGCGATCCTGGGCTTTTTCAAAATAATCCAGCGCGAGTTGAAAGTTCTCCAATCCTGTGAGGTTCTTACCTTTCAAAGAAGCTACAATACCAATGTTATTATAAGCCTCTGCGATGTACAAGGGCTTTTCCAATTCATGAGCCAAA
Organism: uncultured Flavobacteriales bacterium; assembly: GCA_938085105.1. GTDB lineage: Bacteria > Bacteroidota > Bacteroidia > Flavobacteriales_D > Sanyastnellaceae > CALKGK01. Next base: position 92,247 of record CALKGK010000047.1, on the reverse strand, counting down.
CTCAAAGCATCCTCAGCATGGCCGAGGGCTGAATCGGGAAAAGAAAAAAGGAGTTGGTCACTAATTTCAAGTTGAAGACGAAGACTAGCGGTATCGCTCACACTTTCATTCAACTCGAGATACAATTCTTCCACAGAGCGCTCAGACTGTGCTGGCACTTGGAGCGAAAGGCCTGCCACTAGGAGCAAAGCCACAAATCGCATTAGGATGGATGGATTTAAGTGTATCAGTTTATATAACTTATCTCCCCTTAGTACGAATCCACCTACAAAAAGTTTCAGGTAAAAAAATTGGGCATCAGGACATGAAAGAATAAAAAAGTTAGTATATTTGCAGCCCTATTTGAGAAGATAAAGAAACAAAACATGGCAAATCACAAATCCGCCCTCAAGAGAATTCGTTCTACGGAAAAGAGAAGAGTAAGAAATCGTTACCAGCATAAAACAACCCGTAATGCTGTTCGTATCTTACGCAGCACTGAGGACAAAAAAGAAGCGACAGAAATGTTGCCGAAGGTTTGTTCTATGTTGGATAAATTGGCAAAGAAAAATGTCATTCACAAAAATAAAGCAGCCAACCTCAAATCGAGCTTGACTTTGCACGTGAAGGCACTCTAAAAACATTTATGTTTATAACATGAAAGCTCCCACTAATGGGGGCTTTTTTTGTTTATGACAGAAAAATATCAAGCCTCAAGCATTCAATTGCTTCAAGAAGAAGACCGTCCGAGAGAACGCATTCTCAAGCACGGCATCGCATCTGCTAGCGACACTGATCTGATTACGGTCATACTCGGTTCGGGAACCTCCAACCTGGGAGTGAGTGAACTTTCTCACCAACTTTTGGAACTACATCAATTCGATCTTTCCATCCTCTGCCGTATGTCCATTCAACAACTCCAAAAAGCCAAGGGCATTGGTCCGGCAAAGGCCATCAGCATCGCCGCCGCCTTTGAACTTGGTCGCCGACTAGATCTTCACAGGTCGAAAAAAAGAACCAAAATCAGCTCTTCCAAAGATGTTCACGAACTCATGAGACCACTTCTTGTCGACCTCGCCCATGAAGAATTCTGGATCCTTTGCCTCAACCGTGCCAACCTCGTTTTGAGCAAGGAGAAAGTATCCTCTGGCGGACTAGCAGGTACCGTGGCTGATCCAAAGGTGATTTTTGAAAAAGCGCTCAGTCTTCAAAGCTCCGCCATCATCCTGGTGCACAATCATCCCAGTGGAAACTTGAAGCCCAGTGAATCGGACAACAAGATCACCGCACAGCTTAAAAATGCTGGGGAATTCTTAGATTTACCAATCATTGACCACCTCATCATCAGCGTTGAAGGATACTACAGCTACGCCGATAGTGAAACTCTTTAATATGAAGAAAATCATCACCGTTATTGGTGCCCGACCACAAATCATCAAAGCAGCTGCTTTGAGCAGAGCATTTGAAACACATTGGAAAGGAGAAGTAGAAGAAATTCTAGTTCACACAGGGCAACATTACGACGACAAGCTCTCTGCCGTTTTCTTTGATGAAATGAACATTCCACGACCAAAATACCAACTGGAAGTTGGCTCTGGAATGCACGGAGCTCAAACGGCAAAAATGATGATCGACTTGGAAGAGGTCATTTTGAAAGAAAAACCCGACGCCGTGGTGGTTTATGGAGACACCAACTCCACGCTTGCCGCTGCGCTTGTTGCCTCAAAGTTGCACATTCCCTTGGTGCACATCGAAGCTGGCCTGCGCTCCTTCAATAAATCCATGCCCGAGGAAATCAACCGGATTTTGTGTGACCATTGCAGCACACTGCTCTTCTCACCTACTGAAAACGGCATCAAGAACTTGGAACGTGAAGGGTTTGATACCAGCGCTGAAGGCCCATACAACGCAGACCATCCCCTACCCGTCCATTGCGGCGATGTGATGTTGGACAATTCCTTGTACTTTGCTCAAAAGGCATCCGAAAGCAAACAACTTCCCGATGCCATTTCTGGAGATTTTGCCTTGGCTACGGTTCACCGTCCTTACAACACTGACGATCCGAAAAGACTTGAAGCAGTGATGAAGTCCCTGCTCGCCATCCAGCCAAAACACGGAATGCAAGTTGTGCTTCCCCTCCACCCAAGAACAAAACATTTATTGGAGAAGCACCTTCCTGAACTCTACACTGTTATGAAGACAAGCAGTGCCATGGTCCTTTGCGAACCTTTGGGCTATTTGGACATGATCCTACTCGAAAGCAAAGCTAAACTTGTGGTGAGTGATTCTGGGGGCGTTCAGAAAGAAGCCTACTTCTTCAAAACACCGTGCATTGTGCTTCGCTCAGAAACGGAATGGACCGAATTGATCGAGTCTGGCGCCGCCAGATTGAGCTTCGACCTCAGCACGCTGGATGAAAACATCACTGCACTACTTCAACATCCACCGAGTCAGTGGCCAGCATTTTACGGAGACGGAAATGCGGCAGAATTCATTGCTCAAAAAATGATGGAAGTCTTGTGAAAATCATTCTCCATCACACCCACCGCGCACCGCGATTGAGCTACATCGCCAAACTCATCTTCGAAGAACTTTTAGGCTTGGAGGTGGAGCACTTCCACGATGAAAAAAGTTTTATTGCTGCAGAAGGCGCGAAGATCAACTATTCCAAAAACAGTGAATTGCCCGGCGTGCATGTGTATGATTCTGGACTTCTGAGGGAAAAAGGAGTTCGCAACATAGGGCTTCAGCATCGTTTCAATGAAGAAACAGGGCTTGATGAGTTGAGCATGGACCAACAAGCTTTTGATCTTTTTGCAGCGGCCTTCTTCCTCGTTTCGCGCTACGAAGAATACCTTCCGCACCGCACCGATGAGCACAGCAGGTATTTGCCCGAACAAAGCGCAGCCATGAAGTTTGGGTTCTTGAATCGTGCAGTGGTGAATCGTTACGCTCTCTTTCTCAAGAAACAACTTGAACGGGTGTATCCCTCTTTGACCTTCAAGTGTCCGAAATACCAATTCATCTCTACTGTAGACATTGATAGTGCTTATGCCTACAAAGAGAAAGGACTCATGCGCTTCTCTGGAGGCATTGCGAAAGACCTCATCGCCTTGGATTTCACCAACCTGAAGCAGCGATTGAGCACGCAATGGGGAGGAAGCCCTGACCCCTACGACACCTACGAGGAGATGGATGAACTTCACCGCAAGTACAAGGTGGAAGCCATTTTCTTCTTCTTGATGGCGGATTATGGCCATAACGACAAAGGGCTTCCGTGGCGGAGCAAAGCATTTCAATCGCTGATCAAATCCGTCAATGATCGCTATCAAGTGGGGATTCACCCCGGTTACCAGAGCAATCAAGACCCTACGAAACTCAAAACCGAACTCTCTCGTTTACGCAAAATCACCCACCGAAAAGTACATCAAAGCAGGCAGCACTTTTTGATGTTGCGCTTTCCTTATACCTACCGTCAGCTCCTCTCTTTGGACATTAGCGACGATTACACCATGGGCTATGCTCAGCACCCCGGATTTCGCGCTAGCATCGCCAGTTCATTTCTTTGGTACGATCTCGATGCAGAGCGCAGCACCAAATTGAGAGTCCATCCCTTCACCTTCATGGATGCCACCTTAAATCGTTACCTGAAATGGAATGCAAACGAAGTGAGAAGCAAGATCAAACCTTTGATCGATGAAGTAAAAAAGGTGAATGGAACGGGAATGAGCCTTTGGCACAATGAATCGCTTTCTGGAACTTGGTTTTGGAAAGGATGGGAAAAGGTTCTGGATGAGATTTTACAAGAAGCACAAATTGAAAGCAAGGATTAAAGCCTAAACAAGCTGCTAAAAAAGACAAAGTATTTCGAGCAAGACCTCCGTTTAACTAACTTCGCTAAAACGACCACCATGATCCACGAATTGGGAAAAACAGCTTCGATGCTGCAAGTATTTCTGGCTGAAATTAGGGACAGTAAAATTCAGCAAGACCGCCTGCGATTCCGTAAAAATATGCAGCGAATTGGGGAAGTACTGGCCTATGAATTGAGTAAAGAAATTTCCTATTCAGAGATCAACGTGAGCACTCCTTTGGGTGATGCGGACGGACACGAACTGAAGGAACAACCTGTTTTGGCAGCGATTTTGAGAGCTGGTTTACCTTTGCATGAAGGAGCCCTAAACGTATTTGACAGAGCAGACAATGCCTTTGTTTCAGCTTACCGAAAATACCAGAACAACGGTGAATTCGAAATCGCCATTGAATACATGTCTAGCCCAAGCTTGACGGGACGCACCCTCATTTTGTGTGATCCCATGATTGCCACTGGATCGAGCATGGAATTGGCCTATCGTGCACTATTGAAAAGGGGAATTCCAGAAAAAGTGCACGTTGTTTCTGCCATATCGAGCGTTCAAGGACTCACTCACCTTCGAAAACACCTCCCGGAGAACACCTCTTATTGGATTGGAGCTGTGGATCGCGAACTCACCGCCAAGGCTTATATCGTTCCAGGTTTGGGTGATGCAGGTGATCTCGCCTACGGAGAAAAGGATTAAATCTAAAAATGGGCAAACTGCTGGGCTTCTTCTTTTTGGCGATTGTAAAGTTTCTCTTTACCCCATCTGCCATGTTTTTAGCACCCAATGAAGACTACAGTTTTCTTACCATCGTGCTCACCACAAGCAGTGGAGCAGCGCTAGGTGTGATGATTTGTTACGGTTTTGGGAAAAGGCTCTTCATGTATTTCTCCAAGCGGGCCAAGCGAAAAGGTAAAAAAGTATTTACCCCCGGCCGGAGAAGGATTGTGGCCATTAAAAACAAATACGGCATTTTTGGCTTGATGATGATTTGCGGACTGATTTCTGTGCCCATCAGCTCCTTGATTGCCTCAAAATATTTCCATCACCAGAAAGCTACTCCATATCTCCTTATCTTGGGCTTCTTTCTCTGGTCTTTGGTGCTTACAGGGCTTCATTTTATATTCTAACTTCACTGCACATGCTCAACAGTTCTCATTTGTTTTTTGATTTGGATCGCACCCTTTGGGACTTCGATACGAATTCTCGTTTGGCTTTATTGGAGATCTTCCAAAACAAAACCCTTCACAATATTTTGGGCGTTGAGTTCGATGAATTCTACAAAACATATGTGATTGAGAACGAAAAATGTTGGGACGATTATCGAATTGGTGCCATGAGCAAGGAAGTGCTTCGGTTTGAACGCTTCCTTCGAACCATTCAACGTTTTGATCGTAATGATAAAGAACTGGCCATTGAAATGGGGGACCTTTACGTAGCAACGAGTCCGCTCAAAACAGCACTCATGGAAGGCACTCAAGAAGTTCTCGCTCAACTTAAAGACAAAGGCTACCGCATGCACATCATCACCAATGGTTTTGAAGAAATTCAACACGTGAAACTTAAAAACACGGGCATTGACCACTTTTTTGAAGAAATCATCACTTCAGAAAGAGCCGGGGTGAAAAAACCACATGAGCAGATTTTTCACCACAGTTTGAAACTCGCAAAGGCAGCAGCCAATGATTCCGTTATGATTGGTGATGACCTGCCTGTAGACATTTTGGGTGCAAAAGCGGTGGGGATGAAACAAGTCTATTTCAACCCGAAAGCCGAACCTCACCAAGAAGAAATTACAAAAGAAATTCAATCATTAAAGGAAATGCTGGCCTGGACCTAATACCATCAGCAAGAAAAAAATTATGGAAGAAAAGAAAAAACCACAGCTCAACATCGAATTGAGTGAAGAAGCCGCACAAGGCACCTATTCAAACCTCGCAATTATTACTCACTCTGCAGCTGAGTTCATTTTGGACTTCATCCGCATCATGCCAGGAGTGCCAAAAGCGAAGGTAAAATCGAGAATTATCGTTACACCTCAGCACGCCAAAAGATTGATGCGCGCATTGAACGAGAACATTAAAAAATACGAGAGTCAGCACGGCCCCATCAAAGAAGCTCCGGGTCCAGAAATGAACCTACCGATGAATTTTGGCGGACCCCAAGGCGAGGCCTAATCGTTTTGGATGACCACCTGTTCCCCGTTAACAATGGCATATACCTTTCCAGGAAGACTTGTCCCAATTACAGGTGAGTTGTGAGAATGGCTGATCCATTCGTCGGCGGCATAATGACGCTCTTCCTCAATGGAAAAAAGAGTCAATTCCGCTTTCGATCCCGTTTCGATGGATTGCTGTTCGTCTCCCAAAACAACTCTTGGTCCGATAGCCAGCGACTGAACAACTTGTTCAGGACTTAAGTGCTTACCAAGACCTTTGCACAATAGCGAAAACGCGGCTTCGATACTGCTGTTTCCAAAAGCGGCATGCTCGAACTCGCGTTTTTTATTTTCAATGTTTTCGGGTTCATGGTTGGAGCACACCGCATCGATGGTTCCGTCTTTCAAACCTTTGATCAAAGCTGTGCGGTCACTTTCTTCGCGGTATGGAGGAAGTACTTTCATGTTGGAATCAAAGGTCTCCAATTGTGTGTGATTGTAGCACAACTGCTGAGCGGCCACCCCTGCGGTAATTCGCAGGCCTTCCTTCTTCGCCTTGCGCACCATTTCTACCGCTCTTTTTGACGAAAGCAGCATAAGGTGAAGCTTTCCTCCTGAGTACCTCAGCACCTCAATATCTCTTGCCACACGAATCTCTTCTGCCACCGCCGGGATGCCCTTCAGCCCCAAGCTATTGCTTACTTTTCCTTCGTGCATTACTCCTCCTTCGCTCAAATCAGGGTCAAGGCAAATGCTCATCAGTGGAACATTCAGTGCCTGACTGTAATCCAAACTCTTGCTTAAGAGTGAAGTTCTTTCCACGGAGGCATCGTCGGAAAAAGCCACCACTCCGGCGTTCATCATGTCGAACATTTCCGTCATTTGTTCTCCCTTTCCTCCTTGCGAAAGACTTCCTACAGGAAGGAGGCTTACAGGGTGACCTTCAGACCTTGATTTCAAGTACACCACCTGTGCTTTCGAATCAATCACTGGAAAAGTGGATGGCATGCAAAGCACTCGGGTGAATCCACCACGCGCAGCGGCATCTAGACCGTTGAGCAAGCCTTCTTTGTACTCTTCACCTGGATCTCGAAAGTGGGCTTTCAAATCAATCCAACCTAAGGAAAGACATTTGCCCTTTCCGTCAATCACCTGATCGGCGTTCTTGGCATCAATGGTGGCTTTGATATCTTGAATTACACCATTTTCGATGAGAAGGTCCCTCACTTTTAGATGGTGCTTCCCATTGGGGTCAATAATCGTAGCAGCTTGAATGATCCAGCGCATTTTAAAACAGTTTTATAAAAATCACCTCCAAACACAAAAATGCAAGCGCCAGCACCAAGAACATCCACCAGAGACTTCTTCCCTCATCGATGTCTGCCACCAAAGCAGCAATTTGGTCCATATCGCCTTCATAAATACTTGCATTGTCCCAGCCTCGTTCTTTCAAAAGGGCTTCCCAATCAGGCAAAGAAAAAGCGGCTGTATTGCTTTCCAATCGAGCGTAATTGAAACTCAATGCCCGTTGTACTTCTTCACCTTGAACCAACTCAAATTGTCCGGCATTCTTCAATTGATCGTGTACAAACAATTCGGTAGCACCGCCCACTTGTCGGGTTTCGGGAATAAAACTAAAATCTTGATCCTTACTTTTCACTTCAAAAACAGCGTCTCCCTGCAATTTAGCATTGGGCACTTGTAACACAGCTTCATCACTAACGGCGTAATACAAAGGCGACTTTCCTTGGCTGAACTCTGCTATCCTCAGCATGCTCGGTACAAATAAAGCGTGTTGAGCAAAATTGCTTTGGCTGCTCGACAGTGAACTTGCCAAAAGGTAAAAACGTCCGTTCTCAAAAGGAAATGCAGCAAGGAAACTGTTTCCTGAAGGTAAGAAGAGGAGTTGTTCTTCTTGACTTCTCGAGTTGCGTTCAATCACCAAGGCGTTTTCTCCTTTGGGAAGGTCAATGTTGCCTTGTTTCACACTTTCAAAAACACCGGAGTAGATGAAGTGATCATAATTGATTTCACTTACTTCAAAACTCCCGCTTCCCGAACGAACCTGCACTTTTCCAAGTGCCAAGCTCAATTCATTGTAATCGTTCAAGTTTCCATTCTCATCGGGGATGAATAAACACGTCCCGCCTTGAGCTGTATAGTTAATCAGTTCGCTAATGAGGCCTGAACTCAAACTGCTGAGCTGATTCACAACGATGAGCTGAAAATTGGCCAACTCACCGTAGTTCACTTGTCCTTGTGAAACCGATTGGTAAGCATAAAATGGATCATCCTGGAAGACTTTCTGGAGGTTACTTCCCGCATTCACTCCTTTGATGTCCAAAATATTGATTTGGTCTGCAACACGATACGAGAAGTAGAAATCATCATCAAAAGTGATGGGATAGTCTTCAATACTGAGGTTCGCAAATTGATCACCTGCTGTGGTTTGGGTATAGGTTATTGAAGTATCACAGACCACTCCAGGTAAAAGCTGGAAACTCCCTAAGCCTTTTTGTGTGCCGTTGATGCTCAATTGAACAGGCACATTATTGATGACCTCCTTAGCATTGTGTTTCACCCTAAAACGAAGCCGCTCAGGTTGATTCAAGACACGAACGGGCGTATCGAACCAAACACTATCGATGTAAACGTTCACATCGAATGACGAGCGTTGAGGAATGAATCGAACAAGCACGGAACTGTCTGGCTGAAATTCTTCCGTAAGTTGATGGGTGTTCTTTTGTAAATCTGAGAGCACATAAGCCAAACGTTCCCCTTCATTTTCATTCTCGCGGAGCAAATTGTTTTGTCGGGAAATCACATCTTCCAACTGACGCACTTGAGCAGAGGACTGAATTTCATCGATCAATTCCAAGGCTTCTTCTTTGCTATAAAGACGTTGGTGTCTGCCCTCAAAATCATTGCTTAGGATTTGAAAGCGATCGCTCGGACTGTATGCACTGACCAGCTCGCGCGCTTTGTTTTTGGCTACCTCTAAAAGCAAACCTTCCTCCCCTTCTCCATCCATGGAAAAACTATTGTCTACATAAATGGAAATGGCGCGATCTCCCTGCTTTTGATTGCTCTCATTCAATGGGACGAAAGGCTGAGCGAAGGCGATAATAAGGCAAGCCAGTGCGAGAAGTCGAGCAAAAAGAATAAAAAAATGCTTGATTTTAGACCTCGACTTGGTTTCTTGCTGCACTTCTTTTAGAAAAGCCACATTGGAGAACGTAACTTTGCGGAAGCGACGGAAATTAAATAAGTGAACAATTATGGGAATCAACAGGGCGAAGAGGGCCCACAATATTTCCGGTCGTGCAAAGCTCATTGAAGCAAATTTAGCGGAAATTTAGCGACTTGAGCCCTTTTTTTTCATTCAAGTCACGAGTAAAAAACAATAGCAAAATGAAAGACCACGAGATGAAGGAGTTCTTGGATGAACAAGCCAGCAAATACAACGCGATGGACTTCATCGAATTGGACCCCATTTTGATCCCTCACAGTTTTTCTAAGCGGGAAGACATTGAGATCTCAGCTTTCTTTTCGGCCATCATTGCTTGGGGTCAAAGACCGAGCATTATCAAGAATGCAAGGTCGCTCATGGAACGTATGGAAGGAACTCCCCACGACTTCATAATGAATGCTAGCGAGAAGGACTTGAAGAACCTCGACGGCTTTGTTCACCGCACCTTCAATGCTGAAGACGCCAAACATTTTGTGCGTGCATTGAGGGCGATTTATCAATCGGGCGGATTGGAGCATCTCTTCCTTGAAGCCAGCAAAAAGGGCGAGCGGAATTACAAAAGTGGTTTGAACTCTTTGCGAGACACCTTTTTCCAACTCCCCCATGAACAGCGCACACAGAAACACATTGCAAACCCGGAGAAAGGGTCTTCTGCCAAACGATTGAATATGTTTTTACGGTGGATGGTAAGAAAGGACAAGCGGGGTGTTGACTTTGGGCTTTGGGACCAACTCAGTCCTTCTAAGCTACTCCTGCCTTTGGACGTTCACACGGGCAACATATCGAGGGAATTGGGTTTACTTCAAAGAAAGCAAAACGACTGGAAAGCGGTGATTGAAATCAGTGAGCGATTGCGGGATTTTGACCCTATTGACCCGATTAAATATGATTTCGCTCTGTTTGGGATTGGTGTGAATGGAGGTTTGGCTTAAAGCATCGGGGATTGTGCTTCAAATTCCTTTTTTAAGCCCCCTTCTTTTTGTGGGTAGCGACTCTCCAGTAGTTGAATGATTCAGCCTTCAGTGGTAATCACTTCGAAAGGCAACTTGATTAAGCTTTTCAGCTCGTTTCCTTTCTCCACCATGAGTTCATCGTCTTCTTCTGCATACCATTTGATCTGGGCCATACCTGGCTTTGATTTGCTCTCGAAAATAGAAAGGAGTTCAAGCAGATACCTTCCTGACGATGAGTTGAAATAATCCAAATCAAAGTTCAACTCCACTTTTTGAAGTGGGTTGATTTTGAGAAAAGCCACCACCCAATCAATGATGGGCTGATAAAACGAGAAGGCATCTTCGGGAAGTGACCTTCCTGAAATGTGCAGCACTCCCGTGTCCTTATTGAACTTTACCTCGGGGGTTTCCGTACTTGCTTTTATTTCGAGTGATTGCATTAGGGTGGTTTATACAACAACGCTTAAAGTATAAAACATATCTCCATCAAATGGAGCGATTTGAAAACGGGGAGCCTCCGTGCTTGCTTTCGCAATTTGGATTAAACCCAGTCCGGTCTTTGTTTTATCTTCTAAGTAAATACTTTCTTTTATTTTTTCTCGGTGCAAGATAGCGAGTTCCTCGTACTTCATCTTCTGTAATTCATGAAGTTTACTCTCCAAATTAGCAGCATCCTTTTCCTCTACTCGATTTCCCGTTTGTACGAAGAAACGATCTTTATAACGCCCAATGGTAAAAATGCCATCTTTTGCACCATTCGTACACTTAGCGTGTTTTGAAATGTTTTGAAGCATCTCAATCAACACATGCCCCACTTTTTTAGCCAGATAAGCTTCATGCTTGCTCTGCCCAATATTGCTTTCAACAATATTCAGTAGAGGAAGAATGCTCTTTTGTGAAAAATCTCCTTTATAAGTCATCATCAGGTCTGATTCTTCGAGCTGACGATAAAGTGCTTTTGTTCTAGGGATTTGGTTTTCGCCTGTTTTTCCTTCTACGGAAGAAAAGAATACTTGCTGATGAAAGAGGGCATAATCACCTTCGAGTGCTTCAAACTCCACTTCAAGTCGATTTCCAGATTTCCTTGCAATCTCGATTAATCCAAGGCCAGCCCCACCTTTTTCGCTGAGTTCATTGCTTACCAATTGGGCGCGGTACATTTCTTTGAGCTCTGCTTTGGTTTTCGAGTTGATGAGATCAACCGTAGCCTTAAGATCATCAATTTGGTCTTTTCGAACAACATTGATGGAGTTGATGAAGTAGCTATCTCCTTCACTTCGGAACGTGAACATTCCGTCGTCCAGCAGTTCGTCCTTTGGCTCGCGTTGGATTTGCTCACCGTGCTTGATGATGTTTTGAAAGCACTCCACCAAAAGGAAAGACACCTTTCTGTTCATCTTTCGTTGGCCCATATGATCTGCGATGGTGTTCTCACTGATATCCACGATACGATCGGTAAGACCGTCGTGAAAAGGCCCTCTGTAAGAAAAAGACAATTGCACGTCCTTTACCTCAAGATACACACGAAAAGCAGAAGCAGGGGTCAACTCCATTGAAAGATCATTTAGTTAGAAAAATAAAACTTTTCAAAGTTGCTCATTTTGTGTGCTGGGAAACTTTTTAAGTCTTCTTCGTTCAAAGCGGGCAATTTGATCCCACATTCTGCTGTGGGTGTTTTCTGTATACGCAAAGATGTTCTTTTGGTTTCGCTCTCAGGGACTTTGAAAGGATTATCTGGAGAATGAAGCAAAATTTTACGCTAAATAAAAAACACCCTCGTTAGGGTGTTTTTCATGACTTGATTTAACCAAACTAGAGCTTTAACCATATACTCTAATCATTATTTTGCTTTCGGCTATGAGGCCGATGTGTCGTGTCTGACAATTTGTTTGCTACCTGTCTGTCATACTAACGAGTCAAAGATAAGAGGAAGCCCCTTTTCTTTTTTGAAATTTCGATGGACCAACGTCAATAATCGACAAACGGTTGCTTTCTTTATTTTTTTGGTAATTCAACATTTTAAACTGCTGTCTTTTTCTTGGTTTTCAAGCGGGAGAGACATGTATTTGTCTCTCCGCATGAGTTTAGACACTACAGGTTGACAGGTTATTTTCTTCTTGTAAAGCTCTTGGCTGGAGCGGCTCACCCCCGCTCCACCAAATGCTGTTTTCACTCGCTCATCTTCACCTCCATCACAAGGTTCAGTATCCATGACAACAATTCACCAAAATCACACATGGATGAGAATTGCGAGTGTTTGATAATATTTACGCCTAGCGATTCGGACTTGTTTGGTTTTTTCGATAAACGGTAATTAACTGTCGTTTTTTAGTCATAAATCATCTTTAAAACACCTCTTTGCCTGAGTCAATTCTCCCATTGTTGTACAGGACTATTTCCTACACGCTTCCAAAAGAGTGAGCATTCAAAAGGGAAAGCCCACGCTTTCCCTTTTTGATATCTTATTGCTAAAACGGTCTACTCACAGCTTATCCCGAAAACTCCTAGAAACATAAGCAGGTCGCCCGAATTAATTGCTGAATCGTCATTAAAATCTCCAAAGCAACTCACAATCGTGCCATATAGGCAAGAGCCAAACTCCTTTAGGCAATGCCTTCCCCTAACTGTATCCACTAATTATATTCAGCGAATCCCCTATATCAGAGTTGAATTTGCTGCACCATATTTGTCATGTGCAATGTGCACAAACATCGCAGAGAACTATAAAAAAGCTTAAACCTCTTAAATCCGAGGTTCATCGAATATATCACATATTTCGTCGAAATAAGAGGTGTGAATTGGTGTCGTCGATAGAAATATCAATCGACGATTTGCACAAAACACTCTGTTTTTATGTATTTCGCTAATAAATTAAAGAACCACATTTGGTTATTTGCCGCATGTCTATGAACGATCAGGAATACATTAATTACGTTGGAAAAGCAATAGTACAACGTCGCAAAGCTTTAGGCTTATCACAAGCCGATTTAGCCTATCGAGTGAACATGGAAGTACCTAACTTAAGTGTTATTGAGAATGGAAAGTCTAACCCTCAAGTATTGACATTGCTGAAGATTTCCTCGGCCTTGGATTCTAATTTGAGCGAATTCCTACCTACTTTATCAAAACCACGACAATTTTTGGAGCAACCTAGCGCGTACGTTCCGCAGCGTCGGAAGAAAAAAGCCTAAAGGTATCGATTAGGGAGAGAAGATCTATCCCAATGAACATTGAAGGAGAGCGCAATAATTGCGCTCTTTTTTTTTTACCAAGCAAAAGGAAACCAAGCTCACTCTCGTGATACTTCTTAAGTAACTTCGTCTTGCTCTCGGCAAAATAAGTTTCGATCAACAAACCCAAAAACAAGCAAACCAAAGGGTTACAAAACATACATTAACCTTATCTTGATTTTTTGCTTAATATTATTGCAAACTAATTCGAAGATATGCTACTTCACCATCCAAAATTCTTCTGCCTCAACTTAGCAATTATTCTTCTCCTCAGTTTCTCAACAACGAAAAGCATCAGTGCCCAATGCTCTTTATACATCGATGGTCCATCGATCATTTGTGCATCAAGTCATGAACTTTCCATTTCCATATCTGGAACATGTCCGAACGCAGAAACCTACCATCTTTCGGTTTCCTATGATGCAATTTCGCAATGTGATGATGATTTTTATGACTGTTCATTCGTGATCGATTTTGAAGCATCGAGCACTTTTGAGTTGATGAATCAAGTTCTTTTCTCATTCATGCCATTTGATCCATCTCACAATGGCTGGCTAACAGTGGAGTTATCAATAACAGACACCGACGGCAATGAAGTAAACCAAGACCAATATACCCCTAGCATTGAAGGAGACTACCCCTATTTACTTGATTCTGATCTGTGTTCTGGCAGTGTGGCATCGGTCTTTATTCCCAATTATGCCAACCACGGTATTTGGTGGTGGGACAATGCACATTCATACAATTCGGAAACATTTTTATTACTTGAAGACGGTGGTGAGCGATTTGTTTTGTCTGCTTTAGATGATGCCTCTTTTGATGCTACAGCAGAATTTCAAGCATGCAATAATAGAATTTACAACTTCGATCTAACAGAAGATATCTCGACCTCTTATACAGAATGCACCTCAGCAATTGAGCTGAACAGCGGAGTATATCACCTTGAGGAAAACATCTGCGGCCCGATGCTAGCGGTAGAGAATGAATGCAACTCCAGCTCGCAGGTATACCGCACACCTCGTTGGTTCACCATCAATTCCAATGATGCCACAGCAGTATCTTTTGGTCTAGAAATGATGGATGCTCACACTCCTACCTTCGGTACTGGATTTGGCGGACGTTTAGCTATTGAGGCATATCGGAAAAACACAGAAGACGCTTGTGAAGATCTTGTTTATATTGGCTGTTCGGCAGACTTCAACCAGGTGTGTTTTACTGTACAAGACTTTGAAGCTATTCTTCCCAATACGGATTATTACTTTAAGACCTTACTCATTCCAACAACCAATGTGCAGGTTGCAGCATTATTGAGCACAGAAGGATACAGCGTTTGTGGATGTTCGAACACAAACTCATGCGCCTATTCACCCAGCCCACTCTTCACTGTTTGTCCAGACCTAGGATGTACAGACCCTGAAGCATGCAACTATAGTTCTTCGGCGCAATGTGATGACGGCACTTGCACTTATCCCTCTACACTTGAACTTTTCCTGTACCAGGATGAAAATTACAACGGAACTTATCAAAGTTATGAGGATGAAATTGGAGGTTTTGGAATTGTCAATTTCGAACTTGACGGTGAAGTGGTATACAGTGTAGTACCTCCGCTATCTGGAATAATTCAACTCCCTGAAGTACCTGAAGGTAATTACGAAATTTCCTTTGAGGACCCCGAAGGCAATTGGCAGATGAACAGCATCACATCAGCAACCTTTCCGAGTTGCACGAATGCAACACTAGGTATTTTTCCTAGCCCTGAAGTGTTTGACCACTACAGTCATTTTATAGGAGTAAATAACACTGATTTGAATTGTAACTCTGGAATGACACTCGGTTTCTGGCTACTGAACATTGGTAGCGAGCCTCTGAGAGGGACGGTATCCATAACATACGATGAATCACTCGACGTAAGTGCATACGGTTCAGCTTGGTCGGACAACACAAACAATGTGGCCACTTGGAACATCTATAACCACCCCGTTGGAGAAGCGCGATTTTATCGCTTACAAGTTGCTGGCCCCGATGTTAGCTTAATTGGACAAGAACTTGAATTTATGGTAGATGTTCTTTTGACCGACGATTTGGAAAACATCATCTATGAAGAAAGTGTAACATCAACTTCACTCGTTACCTGCGCATATGATCCTAATGACAAAACATTGATCACCCCGCACAATCAATACGAAAACTACGTTCATGAAGACACCGAAGATCTAACTTACCGCATTCGATTTCAAAACACCGGAAATGCTCCAGCGCAAAATGTAAGAATCAAAGACAACATCAACCTTGAGCACTTTGATCTTTCGTCTTTCACCCCCCTATCTAGCTCACATGACTACTATACTTTGATCGACCCTTCTGGCGAAATTGAATTCGTCTTCAACAACATTTACCTTCCAGATTCCAGCGCTGACTTTGAAGGTTCACAAGGTGAAGTCTATTTTCGAATCCGTTTAAGAGAAGAGCTGCAAGCGGGAGATCCTTTTGAGAATTTTGCAGAAATCTATTTCGACAACAACCCTCCAATCATTACCAATACGACCACGAACAGTCTGTTTGACTGCGATTGGATGACCCTGATTGAGAATAGCGTATCCATTTGTAACGGGAATCTCTCCTTTTTTTACCCCGATTTCAATTTTGTAGAAGACTACTCTTGGTCACAAAATGGTTCAACCATTGGGACATCAAATTCTCCCTTACAAATCCTACCCAATGAATTTGATTCACAAGTTTTTCTGGTCCATATGAATAATCCCTTCTGCACATCCACTTCCGAAGTATACATAGAGAATTACGACAATGCAGCTGATTTGAATGAGGACGGCTTAATCAATTTTGGCGATCTGTTGATCGTCATTGGCGACCAAGGATGCTCTCCTGATTGTTTGAGTGATTTGAACGGAAACGGAATCGTGGATGTAGACGATCTCCTAGAAGTATTGAGGTGGATGGGAGTAGCTTGTCAATAAATTCACACTGAGTACCTAGCCCTTTAGCATCTCGGAGCTTGTGTGGAGCAATAATTGCGTTTACGCTTTGATGCCCACACATGAAGGCTGATTTTCAATTCCAATGAACGGGTTGGACAAACAAAAAAGCAGACCTCAAATGAGATCTGCTTTAGTAGCCCGTAGGGGATTCGAACCCCTGCTACCAGGATGAAAACCTGGCGTCCTAACCCCTAGACGAACGGGCCATTGTTCTTTTGGGAGTGCAAATATACACAAGATGATTTTCTCTCCAAAAAAAACTTGAGAAAATTATACAATTTCTTCACCGTCCTCTGAACTGAACTTGAAACCTAGGCGTTTACCGGTAACAATGTTCAAGTTCATACTCAAAGCTTCGATCTGACCAACGGTTACTTGCTGAACTTTTTGATAAGGCGGCGTATACAGATCAAAGCCTAAGGTGTAAATTAATGCGCTCTCTACAATCCGCTTCAATTCATCTCGCGTGATTTTCGAGTTTAAGAAGTCGTTATACAAGTATCCGAGTTGGCGTTTTCCTTGGACCATGAAATGACCTTCGTGGTTTACGAATATTCTAGCAATCATGTATCCCAAATCATGCTTGCGCTGAAACTTAAAAGAATCCGCCAAGAAATTGTAGATATTGATTACTCCTACGTAACCATTCAACTCATTGTCTCGGAGGTAAGAGCTGTTCCATACGCTGTGCGAACGATCAAACTGAAAAATGTTGGTGTGCATGTGAAAAATGAGCACGTCTCCAGCCATTTTAATTTCAGCCTCAAACTCTCCTTTGTCTTTATAGTAGAATTGAACCCTGGAGTCGGTATTCGCAAACTCATCTTGAATCTCTTCAATGCACTCTGCCAGTACTTCTTTTAAGGTATTGAAGGCACCGTGTACTTGTTCATATACGTCTTGCTTCAAACAAGAGCGCTCTTTGATCAGTTTAACGATCAGTTCTTTCGATTCACTCATTTAATAGGCTTTTGCAAACAAGACTCTTTTGTTCGAAGGTGCACCAGTATAAATGCACTTTCCTTCTTCCTCTTTTGCATCCAAAGGAATGCATCGGATCGTAGCTTTTGTTTCTTGCTTAATTTTTTCTTCAGTTTCAGCAGTCCCATCCCAATGTGCAGATACAAATCCGCCTTTGGCTTCAAGAACTTCTTTAAATTCAGCGTAATCCTGGACTTCGGTCGTATGCTCCGTCCTGAACGCTGCGCTTCTCAAAAACAGATTCTCTTGAATCTTGTTCAGTAAGTCAGCAACAAAATTAGCAGCTCCTTCAAGAGGAATTCCCTGCTTCTCTTTGGTATCTCTTCGGGCCACTTCGATGCTTCCATTCTCCAAATCTCTTGGTCCCATAGCGATTCGAACAGGAACCCCTTTCAATTCGTACTCTGCAAACTTCCAACCCGGTTTTTTGGTATCGTCCAAATCTACTTTCACTCGAATACCCAGGTCTGACAACTTCGCTGAGAGTTCATCCATCTTTTCAGACAAAGCATTCAGCTGCTCTTCATTCTTATAAATAGGCACCATCACCACCTGAATTGGGGCGAGTTTTGGAGGGAGAACCAATCCTTCGTCATCACTGTGCGTCATGATCAAAGCTCCCATCAAACGCGTTGAAACTCCCCAAGAGGAGGCCCAAACATGTTCCATCTTTCCTGTTTTATCAGCAAACTTCACATCAAAAGCCTTTGCAAAGTTCTGCCCCAAAAAGTGAGAAGTTCCCGCCTGCAAAGCTTTTCCATCTTGCATCAATGCCTCAATGCAGTAGGTGTCTTCTGCGCCAGCAAAACGCTCACTTTCACTCTTCACACCGCGCACAACGGGCATAGCCATCCACTGCTCCGCAAAGGAGGCGTATACATGAAGCATTTTTTCTGATTCCTCAATCGCTTCTGCTTTTGTAGCATGGGCAGTGTGTCCTTCTTGCCAAAGAAACTCTGCCGTTCTCAAAAACAATCGGGTTCTCATTTCCCAACGCACCACATTGGCCCATTGATTGATCAAAATGGGCAAATCCCGGTAACTCTGAATCCAAGTACGGTAAGTATTCCAAATGATGGTTTCTGAGGTTGGTCGAACGATAAGCTCTTCCTCCAATTTCGCGTCGGGGTCAACAACCACTCCTCCGTTCTCATCGTTTTTCAATCGATAATGGGTAACCACGGCACACTCCTTTGCAAAACCCTCAACGTGCTTTGCTTCTTTGCTCATGTACGATTTCGGTATGAACAAAGGGAAGTAGGCATTTTGGTGTCCAGTGTCCTTGAACATTTTATCCAAAACGTCGCGCATGTTCTCCCAAATGGCATAACCGTAGGGTTTGATTACCATACATCCTTTCACATCAGAGTGCTGAGCAAGATCTGCTTGCATCACCAATTCATTGTACCACTTAGAGTAATCCTCTTCTCGGGAGGTCAATTTCTTCGCCATCGTTTGGTATAATTATTGTTCTTTTTTAACGTCAGCTAAAGTAAGAAATAATTATATTGAAGAAGCTGTTAATTATTGATTGAGGGCTTATCAATCAAGGTAAAACTCCATTCCATGAACAAGTTCGTCGTCGTATTCACCTTTCTATTTTTCATCTCCTTAACGAGTTGTATTGGCACTCGCTATGCAGAAAACTACGGTGATGAACCGGATGACTTATACTACACTCCCCAAGACGAAGTGAGGTATGACATGACTTTGAGGAGTGATGAGGACATTTATTATGACGCGCCTGACCAAGGTCAACCCCAATATGAAGACGATTACTACGATCCCAATGCAATCGTGGATCAAAACAACTCAGGAAATTGGAACCAGAATAATGCCTCTTCTAATTTTCAAGACCCCTTCTTTACTCCTACTGCTTTTCGCTTTGGAATGAACTATAATTCGTGGTTTTTTAGATGGCACCCCACGTATATGGGCTATGGCTACGGACACTTTTATCCTTTTAACAGCCCTTTTTATGGTGCTGGGCCGAACAACTTCATGTGCTCACCTTGGTACAACGACCCTTTCTTTTCTCCCTATTATTATTCCCCAGGAACCCTTTGGGCCAACAATCAAATGAATTATTGGTGGCTGTACAACCAAGGTTACAACAACGGTTTTAATAACCCTTGGAACAACGGATGGTATTCTGGTATGGACGGCAATAGCCTTTTCAACCAAAACCGTCATTTCGGTCATCGCCAGTCTAGTGGAGTAAGCTATGCCAACAACAGCACTTATGGAAATCTAAGCACACCCGAACGTCCGCGAGATTTTCAATTACGCGTTCCCAATGTCAATGTTCCTCGTCCAAGCAATGCCACACGTGAAGACATCCAGAATGGAACTTCGATTCGAAACCCTGTAATGACCAGACCGAAGACACCTGTTAGCCGACCTACAAGCACGATGGACACGAATGGTACTCGAGAGAATGTGAATAGAGGAAACTCTGGCACACGACCATCAAGCACAACGCGTCCTTCAGGCAACACTCGTCCGTCGAGCACAACACGTCCTTCAGGCAATAGCCGACCAAGCACTCCATCAGTGACCCCAAGAAACCCCTCTCGAGGAGGGAACTCTGGTCGTACAGGCGGCAGCACACGACCTTCAAGAGGTGGTGGAGGTTCATCATCAGGTGTGAGTCGTGGAGGTGGCTCGGGAAGTTCTAGAGGTAGTGGAACTTCAAGAGGTTCTGGTTCAAGTAGAAATCCTAGATAATGATTCCAAATTTGCGAGTATCCTTTCTATTCAGCTTCATGCTGCTCACATTGTGTGCGGTGGCTCAAAACGAGACTGAAGCTTTGCGCTATTCATTTAAAGATAATGCAGGGTCAGCCCGAGTGACTGCTATGGGCGGTGCCTTTGGTGCTTTGGGTGGTGACTTATCCGCGCTCTCCATTAATCCCGCAGGTATTGCTGTTTTTCGCAGCTCTGAACTTTCGATGTCTCTTGGATTAAATAGCCATGCGGTGAACACAACTTTCCGCGACATCGAAAATGAACAGCGCCAGTTTGGGCTCAACGTCCCTCACATTGGTTTGGTTGGTGTAACCACAAGCAACAATCCCAATTGGAGTCGGGTAAACTTTGGAATCTCTTTCAACCGAACAAGTAGTTTCAACGAAAAATTCATCAGCAGGGGTCGGGCAAATGGTAATAGCTTTCTCGAGCAATATGTGAGTCAAGCCAACGGTTTTTTTGGCGATGAATTGGTCAACGAGTTCCCCTTTGGAGCTGGACTCGCTTGGGACACTTTTCTAATCGACCCCATTGACACTGTTAATTTAAGTCAGTACATCTCTGCTAACCCGGGTGGTGAATACGACCAAATGAAGACGGTAACACGGAACGGTCACGCCTCTGAAACGGTAGTTGCCCTGGGTGGGGTTTATCAAGATGTGCTCCATGTGGGAGTAACTCTTGGCTTTCCGAGTATTAGCTTTTCTGAAGAAAGTCAATACATTGAAGAGAACCTTCCTGCGAACAGCGAACTCGAATCCTTCACTCAAACGGAAACCATCAACACAACAGGCCGAGGAGTGAACTTAAAAATTGGAGGTATAATGAAAGTTACCGACTATCTCCGTGTTGGACTTGCTTTTCATACTCCCAGTATCTTGACCATTACGGATACTTACGACACCGAAATCAGGAGCAATTTCAAGGATGGAGAACAGTACACCGCACTTTCGCCTTTAGGCAATTTTGAATATCGTTTGCGAACTCCTGCTCGATATGTAGTGAGTGCCGCATACATTCTGGGCAAATCTGGAATCATTAGTGCGGACTATGAATTCATCAACTATCGTGGTGCGAACATGCGACAGTCCTACACAGCGATTGACCCATACAATTTCTCTAGTGAGAATGAATTTATTGATGAATCTTTCCGAGGAGCGCACAATGTTCGTTTGGGTGCAGAAATGCGCTTAAACAAGTACCTATCGCTTCGGGGTGGATTTGCATTGCAACAGTCGGCAGAAGACCCTACACTCATCGCTAACATTTCCGATCGAATGAATTATTCGGGGGGAATTGGCTACCGTAAATCGGGTTACTTCTTCGATATCGCTTACCGTTTAGCGACATGGCAAAACACCTATTTCATCACCAATCCACAATTGGCACCACAGAGTTCCCTGGACCATCGTCAAGGACAGTTTGTTGTTTCCTTCGGAATCAAGTACTGAGTTTGTTTTGAAAGTTATGGGCTCGACGGGCACGAGGAACAGTCGGGGCGCAGTTCTTCCTCACGAAAGAGGGACGGACGCGGTGCTTCCAGACAGGGGGCGAGTGCGGCACGTCTTCACGAAGCACCGGCGTGGCACGTCCACAAGGGACGGGCGCAGCACGTCCTTTTCGGGTGCTTCCTGGCGGACGGGAGGTGGGGACAAAAAAAAGGACCGTTCTGAGAACGGTCCTGGATGCTTTTTACTTTGAGATTTTCTTGAGCTCTTTGGCGATCAGAGCGTCCATTTTCTCTTTTTCTTCTTCAGCGAGTTCGAGATCTACGAGGATTCTACCGCTGTGCTCATCGATGATGATTTTCTTACGAGCGGCAACATCCAAAATCTTTTGTGGTGGAATCTTGATGTAAGAACCTG
Organism: uncultured Flavobacteriales bacterium; assembly: GCA_938085105.1. GTDB lineage: Bacteria > Bacteroidota > Bacteroidia > Flavobacteriales_D > Sanyastnellaceae > CALKGK01. The sequence continues at coordinate 70,227 of CALKGK010000047.1, read as the reverse complement.
CAGATGCTTCTCTTTCGATGGGAACTACTGCCATTCCGTTCTTTGCTGCCTCACGGATACGCTTGTATGCTTTCAACAAACGCTCTTCAATGCTTTTTTCGAATTCTTCACTTTTCTTTACAAGAACCTCTTCCTCAGCTTTGGTCTCTTGAATGATTTCCTCCAATTCGGATTGCTTCGCTTCAAGGTCTGCCTTACGGTCGTTGTAACGCTCCTCGCTCGCTCCGCGAATTTCTTCTTTATGAGCCAATGTTGCCTGGAATTCTTTGATCTTCTTCTCGCACAATTGAATCTCCAAGTTTTGGAACTCAATCTCCTTGCTCAAGGAATCAAACTCACGATTGTTGCGAACATTGTTTTGTTGCTCTTCGTATTTCTTGATTAAGGCTTTGCTGTCTTCGATGGCGTTTTTCTTGTCAGAAATCATCTGCTCCACCTCATTCTTCTCATTTTCGAGCTTGGTAACGCGGGTCTTCAAACCTTCTAACTCATCTTCCAAGTCTTGTACTTCGAGAGGAAGTTCACCACGGATGATGCGAATTTTATCAATCTTAGAGTCGATCACTTGAAGATCGAAAAGCGCTCTTAGCTTCTGTTCTGGTGTAGCCGTTTTACTTGCCATGTGTCTTTAAAAGTATTGAACAGGATTTGTACTGACCTGCGTTAAACGAACTGCAAAGGTAGGAAATTTTTGTATGAGAAAATCAGCGATCCAATCCTTTACCAAATGCTCACTTTCATAATGCCCAATGTCAGCAATCACCAAGTGCCCGTCGGCATCGAAGAATTGGTGGTACTTGAAGTCTGAACTTACGAAAACATCGGCGCCTTGACGAATGGCGTCATTGAGGAGAAAGCTACCGGAGCCCCCACACAGCGCAACCTTCTTTACTTTCTGCTTCAAGGGTTTCGTATGTTTAACGATACTTACAGACAAACTCGTTTTCATCGTTCCAAAGAAATCAAAAAGGTCCATTTCTTCGGGCAATTCACCGATCATTCCGGAACCGATTCCTTCGTGCTGATTGCTCATTTCAAAAACATCGTGTGCCATTTCTTCGTAAAAATGAGCTTTTCGCGCCGCCGCAATTACAGAGGAAAGTTTCCAATCTTCTACTACAAATTCAATCTTCTCTTCTTGAACACGCTCCAATTCACCGGCTTTCCCGATGCTTGGGTTTGCGTTGTTTGAAGGTTTGAAACTGCCCTCTCCATATGAAGTAAAACTGCATTCTTCGTACTCACCAATGCTACCCGCTCCAGCTTTCCACGCTGCTTTTTTTACTTCTTCTGCATTTTCTTTGGGCGAAAAAATGACCAGCTTTTTCAATCGGCCAAGTTTAGGAGACAAGATGCGAGTATTGGTCAAATTCAAGTGAGTTGAAATCATTTGATTGACGCCATGCTGAACGTTATCCAAGTTGGTATGAATGGCGTAGATAGCGATGTCGTGCTTGATGGCCTTCATGACCACTCGCTCAATATAGCTCGATCCTGTGAATCGTTTTAATCCTGAAAAAACAATGGGGTGATGCGCAATGACGAGTTCACTCCCCAAGGCAATGGCTTCATCAATCACCTCTTCGGTGCTGTCCAGACAAACCAATGCTGATGAGATTTGAGCATTTGGATCACCAACGATGAGTCCGCTATTATCGTACGATTCTTGTAAACTTGGGTGCGCCCAGTTTTCTAAAGCGCGGAGGATCTCTTTTAGCTGCATGGAATGTGTATTTTAGCTGATGTAAATTTAGCAATGCACATCGTTCGACTCCTTCTTTTTCCATTTTCTTTCCTCTATGGTGGAATTCTCTTTTTGAGAAACAAGCTTTTCGATTGGAAAATCTTGAAGTCTCAATCATCCCCTCTTCCATGCTTAGTTGTGGGAAATCTCAATACTGGCGGAACGGGAAAGACACCTCATACTATAGCATTGGCCCAAAAACTGAGTGAACTGAACCCTGCTATTTTGAGCAGGGGGTATGGACGAAAAACCAAGGGCTACATCGCACTTCATCCAGAAATGAGCCCAGAGAAAAGTGGTGATGAACCTCAGCTGTATCTAGAAGCAGGTATTGATTGGGTATCTGTTTGTGAAAACCGACTCTTTGGTTTGGAAAAAATGTTCCAAGACGGACACAGCGGAATTGTAATTTTGGATGATGCCTTTCAGCATCGGGCTTTGCGTCCAGACCAGAGCATTCTTTTGGTTCCCGCTCATCGAACGTATCGTCAAGATTACTACTTACCTAGTGGAGACCTCAGAGATCATCGCTGCAGTGCAAATCGTGCAGATATCGTTATCCTCAGCGAAGCCTCACCTGATTTGGATTTGAGTTTGATGCGAAAACACCTTCGCTTGAAAGACCATCAACTGCTTTTCAAAAGTTGGATTGAGTATGATGGTGTAAGAAGTTGGAACCAGGAAAAGCCTTTCGACGCTTCGCGTGAAGTTGTACTGATTACCGCCATCGCAAAATCATATCGACCCAAAAATCACCTCAAAGAGCACTATACACTCGTCAAGCATTTCGATTACAGAGACCATTACCTCTTCCAGCATAAAGACCTTGAAGATTGGTTGGAATATTCGAAACAAAATCCAGGCACTCAATTTATCACCACAGCGAAAGATGCTGTTCGCCTGAAGGCCTATCGAAACAAGTTAAAAGACCTTCCCTTATTTGTTTTGGACATCCATGTGAAAATTGAAAAGGACGACGAGTTGATAAATCATCTTAAAAAGTGCTTCAAAGGAAAAGAATAGAACAAGATAGATTTGGAATATTCACCACTTCGAGGAAAATTTGTAATTATCTTTCAGTTCAATTTGCATCCCCTTGGAAGGAAGTATATTTGAAAGACCTAATGAGGAAGAAATAACTATGAAGATTCAAAAAATCACTTTTGCTTTTGTGCTCTTGGCATCGGCAGCTCTATTTTCAGCGTGTAATGACTTTGCTAACGTAGAGAGCGGTATTAGCGGAACCATTGAAGGCGCCGAGGGAGAGACCATTTATCTCCAGCGGTTCGTCAACAACAAAGCCATTGTCACAGACTCTGCTTTGATCGATAATAAGGGGCGCTTCCTGATACAACCGGAAAACGGCTTGGAGTTGAATTTTTATAAATTGATGCTTTCTGATGATCAATACATTGTTTTGGTGACCGACTCAACAGAACATCTTTCGATCGAAACCAGCGCTGATGAATTCGAAGAGAAAGCCAAAGTGAAAGGATCGGAAAGCACGTGCAGCTTGCTTAAATTCCACCGTAATCTCTCAGATCGTCAAGAAGCACTGATGGCCTTGAAGGCGAAAAGCAATAACCCGCAATTGGATGAGTCTGCTCGTCAATTGGCTCAAAAAGAAATGATTGAATTGGCTGGTGTGCGCAGACAAGAATGCCTCTCTTTTATTGACAATGAATTGCCCTCGCCCGCTGTTCTTGCTGCACTTTCTGAATTGGACGTTAATCGCGATAAAGAACATTTCATCAAAGTGAGAGAAGGACTGAAGAACAACTTCAGCCACACCTATTACTACAAGATGGTTGATCAGCAAATTCAGAAAACGAATCAAGCGAAACGTGAGCGCCCTACTCCCAACACGAAGTACAGTGCAGGAATGGAGGCTCCTGAGATTGCCATGAAAAATCCTCAGGGAGAAACACTCCGTTTGTCAGACCTTCGAGGTAAAGTAGTGATGATTGATTTTTGGGCTTCTTGGTGCGGTCCTTGTAGAAGAGAGAACCCACATGTAGTAGAAGCTTACAAGAAATACCAGGCAGACGGATTTGAAATCTTCTCCGTCTCTTTGGATAAGCAAGTAAACAAATGGGAAGAAGCCATCGCGAAAGACGGATTGCTCTGGCCTTACCACGTGAGCGATCTTCAAGGATGGCAAAATGGTGCAGCACAGAACTACGGAGTTTCTAGTATTCCTCACACAGTGTTGCTTGGAAGGGATGGAAAAATCATCGCTACCCATTTGAGAGGCTCTGCTTTGAGTGCTCAACTTGCGGAAATTTTCGGACATTAGTCGTCCAAAACATTTGTTGCTTGAAAAACCTTGAGCTTCCCTCGGGAAAACACATCTACTTTGCCTCTGACTTTCATCTAGGAGCTCCTGACGCAGCCTCGAGTCTCGTTCGCGAAAAAGCGGTTGTTGATTGGTTAAACACCATTGCTCCCACTGCTCAAGAAATCTATTTGGTGGGCGATATTTTTGACTTCTGGTTTGAATATGCACAAGCTGTTCCTCGTGGGTTTACACGGCTGCTTGGAACACTTTCCCGATTGAGCGACGAAGGAATTCCCATTCACGTATTTACTGGAAATCATGACATGTGGATTTTCGACTACCTACCCGCCGAATGTGGAGTTCAAGTTCATCGCGGACCCATTACCCGTTCTTGGAATGGGCACAAGTTTTACATAGCTCACGGTGATGGATTGGGTCCTGGAGATCACGGTTATAAATTCATTAAAAAGGTCTTTTCTAGTCGACTATGTCAGTGGCTTTTTGCTCGCTTGCACCCCAACTTTGGGATCTCCATGGCCAATTTCTGGAGCAGAACCAGCAGAAAAGCCGGTGGTGAAAAGGATAAGATTCGTTTGGACGACGACAAGGAATGGCTCGTTATTTACTCCAAGGAGATTTTAGAAAAGGAGCATTTTGACCATTTTATTTACGGTCATCGTCACCTTCCTTTAGAAATTCAACTTTCAGAGGACAGCAGATACACCAATCTTGGAGATTGGATCTCATACTTCACGTATGGGAAATTTGACGGTGAAGAGATGCAGCTTTTGGAGTGGCCTAAACCTCACTTAGACCAGTAGCGGCAGAGGTCAATCATTCGGCTGCTGTAGCCCACTTCGTTATCATACCAACCTACAATCTTGACCATATTATTGATCACACTGGTGAGCAATCCGTCAAACACGCAGCTGTGTTGGTTTCCAATTATATCACGAGAGACTATTGGATCTTCTGTGTATTCTAAAATGTCTTTGAACCTCTTTTCTGAAGCACTCTTGAATGCTGCATTGATTTCCGCAGCCGTTTTCGGATTTTTCACATTGCAGGTGATATCGGTAAGAGACCCATCTGGAACGGGCACACGAATACCGCAACCACCAATAACATCATTCAACTCTGGAAAAATCAAAGTAAGTGCTTTTGCCGCTCCCGTTGTGGTAGGAACGATGCTTTCGGCCGCTGCTCTTCCCCTTCTCCAGTCATGGTGTGGTGCATCTTGAAGAAGTTGATCCCCGGTATAACTGTGCACGGTTGTAATGTAGCAACTCTCGATATTGCAGAACTCATTCAAAATCTGAATCATGGGAGCTGCGTTGTTGGTAGTACAAGAAGCGTTAGAAATGATTTTGTCTTCTTCTTCTAGAATGTGCTCATTGACTCCCAAAACCAAGGTCTTGATGCTTTTATCGCTCGGTGGGGAAGACAAAATAACCTTTTGCGCTCCAGCCAAGAGGTGAGGGTTGAGTTCCTCTTTCGTTTTGAACTTTCCGGTGCACTCCAGTACAATGTCAACCCCGAGTGATTTCCACGGAAGTTGATCTATTTGTATTTCATTTAAGAAAACGAGTGATTGGGTGCCAAAGTGAAGTTTTGATCCTTCAAGGTTAAAAACCAGATTGGACCTTCCATGGGTAGAATCGTATTTCAGTAAATGAGCTAGAACATCGGCCTGATGCAAATCATTCACTGCGACCAACTCAATCTGATCATCTTCCGCCAACAATCGTGCAATCGTTCGTCCAATTCTCCCAAAGCCATTAATGGCTACCCTTATCTTCTTCATGCGGTGAAATTAACCAATTCCGAAATATTGGCGTAAAAAAAACTCTCCTTCCAGCGAGGCGAAAGGAGAGTTTTCAATTTTTCTAAATCGTCTTAGTTGAGGATCACGAATTTGGCAACTTTGCTTTCTTTCGCTGTATTCAACTGCAAGAAGTATTGTCCGCGAGACAGGTCATTCACATCAATGGTCAATTGTTGAGCACCGAGGATGTTGTCTTTGCGAATCACTTTCACCAACTGCCCGTTCATTCCATAAACATTGATGATTACGTCTTGAGCATTGTCTAAGTCAATGTTAACGTTCACTTGACCACCAGTAACTGGGTTAGGATATACTGTAAAGATTTCTCTTTCTACTTCTTCGCTGAAGTTATCGGCCACGCTTACCAAGTTATCCGACTTGAAGATTCCACGTCCATGAGAACCTGCGTAAACTACACCTTTGTTCATTGGGAAAGAGTAAGTATCGTCTTCTCTCCATTGTTGTTCTACAGACATCACTGGGCAAGCAAGCGCATCAGCCAATGGTGCCATTCCTGCGTTCACGAACTCCCAGTCACTCCCATTATCGCTGGTCATCACACCAAATTCAGTACCGATGATAAGTTCATCCGAATTGTTCACATTGATGACACAATCATAAACTGGCATGGATGAAAGTTCGTCGTTATTTGGCAACCAACGGTTATCCCAAGTTACACTTGCGCTTGTTGCGTTAAATGATTCTCTCACTTTACCTCCACCGGTATTTCCATATCCACCGACAGTGAACACAACGTGATCAACATCATTAGGGTCAATAGCCACACCAGTAACAACTCCACCAGCATTCTGAATCACCTCATCAATTTCAAGCACATCTAGATCTTCTTCACCCCAGAATTCTTGAAGGTTAGCCACTCTTGTGAGTGATCCGTCCCATCCTGAAACCCACATGTAGTTTCCGTCTGCAGAGAATTCAATCGATTTGGTGCCACCGCTTCCTGGAGCGTTCATTACACGGTGCCAGTCTGGCGTTGTATTGAAGTTCATAGCTTCACGAGTAATCCATACCCCTTGGCTTCCGGTGAAACCTACAGCGAACAATGAAGTGTAAGGATCTTGCACAAGAAGTCTTTCACGAACATCGAACAAGGTATCTGCAGCATAGTAAAAAGAAGTATCGCATGTTTCTGTGAATTCGTACACAGGTACTTCTGCGAATGTGGTATCGTAACCGATCGTCACACAGATGATTTCCTCCAAGAAGGTTGTACATGAATCGATTGGCTCGATGTTGGTAATCACCATTTCGGTCCCTACTTCTGTCGAATCAACGTTACAAATAATTTGCTCTTCGGTAAGTTGTTGTGGATCTAACCAGAAGTAGTTAGGATCTTCTGTCAAAGGCTCTTCCAAAGTCAATTCTGGACGAATCAACTCAGACCAATAGCGCAATTCTTGTCCTGGCTCCAATGTATACTCGAACGGCATGTTCATGTTCAAAGTATTCAGGTTAAAGGTAGAATCAGTTACTGTCTCTTCGAAAGGATTTACCAAAATCACGAATTGTTGAGAGTTTTCATCACTAAAATCTTCGTGCAATTGGCAAACAGAATAGAACTGTCCAACCTCACCATCAGCATTTTGAAGAGCTATGATTTCATCATCATAGAACGCTCCACCAGAACCATCAGAAGTGAATCTTCCTAGGACACCATACTGAGACATTACGAATGCAGCACCAAGAGGCGCCTCTGTGTTTTGAGAAACAGCACAATCAAATCCATCACCACCGAAAATTTCGAATGCTTCTTGATCAGTAGTTAATGATCCATCGGCTGGAATGTAGAGTGATCCATTATCTTGAGTACCACCAACAACTCCACTGAATGGATCGTAAGCAATTCCGTAAAACTGAGTAATGTTCAATCCTCTGTTTGCAGCGGTGTATGTATTACCTCCATCAGTCGATTTATAAACACCACCGTCAGTCATTAGGTACATATCTCCGTTGTCTGCAAAGCGGATTTCGTGAACATCGGCGTGCACAGCGTTTGTAGAACCTGGGAAATCGATTGCAAATGCCGCCAATTCCGCTTGGTAGTTCGGTCCGCTTCTCCAAAGTTCGATACCTCCAACATAGCAAATGCTTGGATCACCTTTTTTGATATCAAGTGCAAGGTCATAAATACCTTGTCCACGTGGAAGTGGTGTTTGTCCGTTTACGTTTGCAGGCCAAATGTTCGACCATGAACCTTCTCCACCAGCATTTTCAGAATGGTAAACACCACCGAAGAAACCACTGCCTGTTGAGTAAAGTACATACGCATGATTAACGTCGTCAGGAGAAATAGCAACACGAGCTCTTCCGATTCCACTTTGAGGAAGGTATCCCGGATCGTTTGGCGCAAACAATTGAACGAAGTCCAAATAAGTATTGTCTGTAGATCTCCAAACGCGACCACCATCCATCACTAGAAGCATGTAAGAACCATCTTCTGCGATTTCAATGTCTTGTGCATTGCTATTAGGAACTCCACTTGCTACACCTTCGAACACTTGAGTTCCATCGATGTAACCGTAACCAGCGTTTCCAGCAAACCAAACACGCTCTCCATTGAATGGATCTGGCTCAAGGGCCTCAACTGCGGTCCAATCACCTCCGCCCAAAAGACCTGGGTCGGTATCTTCGATAATTTCCCAGTTCATTCCATCAGTAGAAGTATAAACTCCTCTACCAAGGAAACCAGAACCACCAGAACCGCCTGCTCCATCAAACTGCGAACCTGTACCCACATACCAACGACCGTTGTTGTTACGTGTAATGCTAGTTACCATGCAGTTTGGGAAAGAAGTGATCTGCTGCCATGAGTCTGCCCCATTATAGGAAACCCAAAGTCCACCAGAAACACCACCGGTCCAAATTTCATTATCGTTAACGATGTACAAAGCTCTTCCTCGTCCACCGATATTATCAGGACCCATTTCTGCCCACTGCATGCTTGGCGCAGCTTTCTCAGAAGCGCCCTGACGCTTGATTGCCGCCTTACGCAGACGTGCATAATCTGATTCATTCACAACACCGGTCTGATTGTCAGCACGAAGTCGTCTCCAAACCTCAGCTGCTCCATCTGGGGACGCTGCGATTTCTTGATCATCTCTCGGGATGTACGAAGAGGAATCCTCTTGCATTGAGAGGAAAGTGAGGGTGGCTGCGATTGCAACCGCTCCTGTAGAAAAGAGTAAAGCTCTGATTCTCATAATTCTTTATTAATAGCCCAAAACAAACGTGCGGCAATTTACAACATTCTCCTTCTATTAAAAAAGGAAAGTCTTCAAGTACTTGCAATAAATATACAAGTCAGTGGATTTCTAGAACACGTGTTTCTCCGCGTGGTATGAGCTTCTGACAAGCGGGCCGCTTTCCACAAATCTGAATCCCATTTCTAATCCTTTAACCCGATATTCTTCAAATTGTTCGGGGTGAACAAACTCGGCAACGGGCAAGTGCTTTGGTGTAGGCTGAAGGTATTGACCAAGTGTTAGCACATCGCAACCAACGCTTCGAAGGTCTTCCATGGTTTCATACACTTCCTCCACGGTTTCTCCTAAGCCGAGCATCACGCCAGACTTTGTTTTCATCCCACCATCTTTCAAGCGCTTCAAAACCTCCAGGCTTCGATCATACTTGGCCTGAATCCTCACCTGCTTCGTCAATCGACGAACGGTTTCCAAATTGTGGCTCACGATTTCTGGACCAACATTGATGATGTTTTGAAGGTTGTCCCATTTCCCGGCAAAATCGGGAATAAGTGTTTCCAAAGTAGTGCCCGGACTTTTTCTTCGAATGGCTTTTACCGTTTTCACCCAAATCTCTGAGCCTCCATCGGCAAGGTCGTCGCGATCCACGGAAGTGATTACCGCATGCTTCACCTTCATCAACTCCACTGAGCGCGCTACACGGGCCGGCTCGAAAGGATCAACCGCATCGGGTCTGCCCGTCACTACCGCACAAAAGCCACAAGATCGGGTGCAAATATTCCCCAAGATCATGAAGGTTGCAGTTCCTTCTCCCCAGCATTCGCCCATATTGGGGCAATTACCGCTTTCACAAATGGTGTGGAGCTTGTGTTCTGAAACCAACTCACGCACCTTCTTGTACTTTTCACCGGTAGGCAATTTCACTCTGAGCCATTTTGGCTTTGGAGCTCGTTTTGTTGAAGCGATTTGATCTGTCATCTTATAATGTACTTTCTTCCAAAAAAGAAGTTAACGTAAGCATTGAGGAAGAACTGTTTATTAGCGCCATAACGTTCCGCAAGGATGGGTACTTTTCTCGCGTAAGCATCGAGTACGGCTCCTACTTCAAGTCCTTTCAAGCGATCGTTCTCCGAGGAATATTCAAAATTGAGTGCAAACTTAACAAATGCACCCGGATGAAGTTTCAATTCATCCAAACCATTCAAGCCCGAAGCCCTGCCATAAATGTTATTTGAGAAGTGCTTATTCGGGTCGTATTTTTCTACTGCGAGGTACTCATAAGGGATGCTGGGATAACCAATCTCGAGGTACACAGGCTTGGCAATTCCCAAAGACGGACCAAAATGCCAAGAGTAACCAACTTGAACACCGCTTCTCCGTTGCTTGCCTGTGATGATCTTTTGTTTCCCGATGGATGGTCGCAAAACGAAGAAACTATTTTGCTTGCCTATGACATAGCTTCTGCTGTCATCATATACTGGATTGAAACTTCTGATTTCTTTTTCGTGCTTGATAAAGAGGATGTCAAAGCTCACCAAGTGCAAGGTGCTCGCATCTTTGTATTTCGCATATTGCCCAAAGATTCCACCGCCTGATGTATGAAGATTGAGTCCTCCACTTACTTGATGAGAGAAAAGCACCTTGATATCGTCACCCACCTCAAGGTTTTGTGCCTGCAAGACCTTGGTGGTCAAACACAAAAGCATCGACGCCAAAAAGAGGGACATTATGTGCTTGGAAACTCTGTTCATGAATGCGTACTTTCGGTAGAATTACTATCAAAGTTACAAATTAATAACGCTGAGACCCTAACAAAAGTTCTCCTATGAAATACAAATTAAGTTACACAGGTTCATTACGAACGGAAATGATTCACGAAGGGTCGGGGGCGGCAATTCAGAGTGATGCGCCGCGAGATAATCACGGAAAGGGGGAGGCTTTTTCTCCTACAGACTTGTGCGCTGTAAGCTTGGCTTCATGCATGATTACCGTGATGGGCATTCACGCGAATAAAATGGGATGGGAAGACTTGGATATTAATGGCACTGCTGAGAAAATAATGCAGGGAAGTCCTCGACGTATTGAACGAATTTCAATTGAATTGCAGGTGACCTTGCGCAGTAAAATCAATACTGACAAAAATCAAAAATCACTGATTCGAGCGGCGAAGGAGTGTCCGGTTGCACTGAGTTTGCATCCAGACATCATTCAAGAACTGAAGATAACGTTCAAGAACTACTGAGCCTTTTCTTCTAGCTCAACCTCATTGTAAGCCGCGCACGACTGCTTGGTTGGCAAACATGAAGACAAAAGAGCGATACCAGCTAATACAATTAAAAATGTGGCGAATGACTTTTTCATAATGTTGAATATTTCGTCTCAAAGATGAGAAGCTTTACTCCTTATTTAACGTGAGTGCGTCTCGAAAGTTTCACGGACTTATCCACAAGGAGCCTACGCTCATGTTAGCAACGCACGAAAAACATGAAGTATTGCGTTCCTTTGCAGGGATGGGAAGATACTTAATACCATTTTTCTGTACACTTATTTCGCTATCTCATAACTCCAGTAGCTTTGCTCAATGGGAGTTTTGTTTGGACGACAAGAACGACTCTTGCCTCGTTTTTCAAGCGCGGACTCAGCGCGATTCCTGCGCAAGAGCATGGCACCAGCAAGCCTTATTGAGCGGACACTTGGCTTCCTTCATTGAGGAAGTGGACAGTGCTCATTGGAAAAGTTACTTGAGTGAAAAACAAGAATTCACTTCCATTACAAATCTTGACAGCCTATTGATTCTGGGAGGATTTGACCGGCGAGAAAGCAAAATCTTAAAAGACAATTCCTTGCCTTACGAAGTAGTAGCGGAAATTGCCGAGCGCTTTCTTCAAACTCAAGAAAACCGGGGGTACCCTTTTGCTCGATGCGCATTTGAGCCCGAAATGAGCTCAGGAGGCATTTCTCTTCGACTCAAAATCAATCGGGGTCCGCAAGTAAGCATTGACAGTCTCATCCTCAAATCAAAAACGGGCATCCGATCGGCGCTCGTTGAGAAGCTTCTTTTAATAAAGAAAGGCGACCCATACAATGAGCAGCAACTCCTCCGCATACCCGAGCGCATCAACAAAATACCTTACCTCAAAAGTACACAAGCTCCGCAGATTACCTTTAGTGAAAAGGGCGCGAAAGTATATCTCTTTGTAGAGAAGAATGCGGCCAATCGCTTCGATGGTATGATTGGTTTTCAACCCAACCCGAATACCGACGGAACCATCATTACTGGCGACATCAATCTTGACCTCCAAAACACACTGCAGCAAGGAGAGCGGCTTCAGTTTCAATGGAGACGATTGCAGTCGGAAGTCCAGGAACTCGACATTGGCATCCAATTCCCTTACCTGCTTCAGACCTCGCTTGGTTTGGGAGGAGAGATTGAAATTTACCGAAGAGATTCGACCTTCAGTACCACCCGTTTGCGCGGTGAGGTGGTTCTTCTTGGGGGGTTCGAAAAAGAAATCGGAGGATTTGTTGAACGCTGGAACTCCAACCAACTAGGCAGCACTCTAGGGATTGAAGACATCAGCATAACACGCTATGGTTTGAGAAGCAAATTCATTGAACTTGACCATCGGCTCAATCCTCTGAATGGAATTGAACTCGAAATTGAAGCAAGCGCCGGTCTCAAAACGAGAAAAACCTTTGATGAATTTCAAGAAGCACAAAGCATTGAAAGCACGCAAATTGCCTCAAAAATCGAATTGAAGTGGCACAAAGGAATCCTTGGCAACCTAGGAGTTGGCGGAAGGATTATTGGAGAAAAGAAGTGGGATGAAAGCTTATTGACCAATGAATTCTTTCGGATTGGAGGTCTTAATTCTCTACGCGGTTTTAATGAAGAAGGCATATTCACCCCGGCTTATGCAATTGCTAGCCTTCATTTGAAATACCGGCTCGACACCAACTCAGGGGCCTTTGTGTTTTTTGACCAAGGGTGGACTGATGGAGATGAATTCACTCCGGACGACCGGCCTTTTGGTTTTGGGGCGGGAGTCAATTTTGGAACTAAAAACGGAGTGTTCAGTCTTGTCTATGCACTGGGCAGTCAGTTCAATCAAGCCATCTTGCTTCGCGAAGCAAAAATCCACTTTGGCTTTGTGAACCTATTTTAGTCGTAATTTAGCCGCAATGAATTCTGTTCGCACATACTCAGTAAGCTACCTTACCTTGCTCATTTCAGGAGTGTTGTTCTCAGCTCTTTTCATATCCTGTGGAGGCACAACAGCATTGCGAGCAGACCAAGAAAGAAACCTTTACGATTGGGAAGCGAAGATCTTGCATCCGTCGGCAATGGTGTATCACCAAAGCGCAGATAGCAGTACCTTTTACTTCAAGCTTTTCAGTGATGAATTGCTCTATACTCGATCTCAGCCAGATGAAGAGTTCTCTGCAAAGCTTAAGTTCTTTTTAGAAATCAAACAAATAAGCACAGGCGAGATTGATAGTCTGTTCTTCACTTACGAAGACATCAATCCGGATAAAGAAGTACGGCAGATCATTGGTAAGCATCGATTTCCTTTAGCAGACGAAGGTGATTATATTGTTCGTGTGAACGTGCGTGACCTAAGCAGACGCTCCAATGCCAACCTCAAACTTGAGGTGCGCAAAACAAGCGGTTTGATTCGAGAGAACATGCTCATCATCAACGAAGAAAGCCTCGCCCCGGTCTTTGGAAACGACGCCAACATTGGTGAGCCTTTACTCATGAGTTCTGACCGACTAGCACCTGAAACGCTATACCATTCAAAAGCTTTGGGAAGCCTCCCCCTCCCCCCACCACCCTATTCTTACAGCGAACCCAAGCTTGATGTTGAATTGGGAGAGAGTTCTCCACTAACAGCGACTGGCGCATTTTACAGTTTGGAGCTGGACACAGCCTTGAATGTGATTCGGAATGAAAGTGGAGCAAGTTCGTTTGCGTTATTTGGTAGGCCTGGCGACTATCCTGAAGTTCGGGATTTGGACCAGTTGATTGAGAGCATGCGCTACATCACATCGCGAAGTGAGTTTAAAAAGATCACCACCAGTTCTTACCCTAAAAAAGCTTTGGACGAATTCTGGATTGAGACTGCGGGATCGAAAGAAAAAGCGCGCGAACTCATTAAGACCTATTATCGCAGGGTGCGGGAAGCCAACCTATATTTCTCAAGCATCAGCGAAGGCTGGAAGAGCGATAGAGGCTTGGTTCATATTGTCTTTGGCAACCCCAATAAAATCCTCTTAGAGCCTGGAAAAGAAGTTTGGGTTTATGGAGAGGACAGCAACATCAGTGCACTCACCTTCACCTTCAAAAAAACCAGACACCCTTACAGCAACAACGTGTATGTTTTGGACCGTAGCTCCTTGTACAAGCCAGGCTGGGACCAAGCTGTTGCCAATTGGCGCAGGGGAAGGGTGTTCTCGGAATAAAAAAGCATGGAAAAAGATTACATCATTGGTCACCACCCTTTGCGAGAAGCCCTCGACAAGGAGCGTGAAATCCAACGCATCCTTTACTTGAAAGGATTAAAAAACCCAGAAATCGTTGCTGCCATTCGGGAAGCGAAGGAACTTGGCATACCCTGTGCTGCCGTTCCAGAGCAAAAGCTGTCGCGGATCACAAAGAAAAACCACCAAGGAGTCATCGCCTTCCTCTCGCCCATCACTTTTGAAGTACTTGATGTATTTGTGGGGAAGTTGTACGAGTCTGCCATCTCCCCAAAAATACTCTTGCTTGACGGAATTACTGACGTGCGGAATTTTGGAGCTGTTGTGAGAAGTGCGGAGTGCCTGGGATTTCACACCGTAGTGATTCCTACCAAAGGAATGGCTCCCATTAACGCAGATGCCATAAAAAGTAGCTCAGGCGCCCTCTTGCGTTTACCTGTTTGCAGAACAGATCACGTTGGGCAAAGCATCGAATACCTTCAGAGTTATGGAATAAAAGTAGTTGCTTGCACGGAGAAAGCGCAACAACTCATCCATGAAACCTCTCTCAACGGAGCAGTTTGCGTGGTACTTGGAAACGAAGAAACGGGCTTATCAAGAGCAAGTCTAACGAAGGCTGACGAGTTGGTCCGAATCCCTATGTCTGGAAGTGTTCAGAGCCTCAACGTTGCAGCGAGTGGAGCAATTGCCATGTACGAAGTTGAACGGCAGGGCTTAATCCGTGGATAATAACATCACTTAATACTTGGAATAGCTCAAAAACTATCATACTTTTTAGCATCTTTGTTAAATATATTTACCCTTCTTCCAAATTGCTAGATATGCAAACATCAACTAAACGCTCCCTCTCTTGGTTCGGTTTTTTCATGCTTTTCTTCGCCCTTACGGGCTTACAATTGAGCGGTCAAGCCCAAGAAGCCAACTCCCCAAGTAAAGTTTACATGAACTTGGACGGTCTGAGCACCGATGACTACGCTGCACTTGTTAAAGCATGCAGACTAGAAAGCAGTTTCGACCTAACTCAGGCGTGTGTTCCTGTTGGACTGATGGAGTTCACCTTGGCTGATGGAATCGATCAGAGTTTTGATACCTCGCTCGAAAACATCAAAGTTTTGATTGTAGAAAAAACAGGAAAGAGCAATAGCAATTATCTTCCTAATTATAATGCCGACGCCTTTTTAGATGCTTGCAAAGCATTTAGAAACGGATCAAACTAATTCGCACCCAAACTTTTTCAAAATAACACTTATGAGGTCACTGACATCATATCGCATTCTTTTGGTTCTATGCTTGATCCTATCAGCTGGAATTTCAAAAGCTCAATTGACATTGGACTACACCCTCACCCCAGATGAAATCGCTCAGAATTTGGTGGGTGATGGGGTTGAGATCTTCAATGCTCAGCTCACCGCAGCAGATTCAAGCTACGCCTATTACACTTCGAACAATACCGAAATTGGGACGAGTGAAGGGGTACTTCTTACTACAGGTAGAGCCTGGAACGCTGTTGGTCCTAACGACGAAACAGGTTTACCCGATTTGAACGGTTCCGACTGTTTGAACTGCAACCTTTATGACAACTTCTTTCCGGGAAGCCCAACGTTAACCACTGCCAATGGAGGCTTAACCACCTGGGATGCTTGTAAATTGCAATTCGACATTGTTCCTCAAGGCGATAGTTTGAAGTTTGACTTCGTTTTTGCCAGTGAAGAATACTTGGAATGGGTAGGTTCTCCTTTCAACGATGTTTTTGGATTTTTTATTACCGGCCCTGGAATTGGATCACAGGTAAACATCGCTTTGATCCCAGGAACATCCCAGCCCGTAGCGATCAACAACGTAAACAACATTGATAACGCCACTTACTTTTACGACAACCAGAACCCCCTCGGACAAGGAATCCAATACGATGGCTTCACCGTTGATTTGCAAGCGAAAGTAGGAAATGTCATCCCTTGTGAAACCTATACTCTTGAACTGATCATTGCTGATGGTTCCGACCGTTTGTATGATAGTGCCGTGTTTGTTTCTAAAATTGAATCCAACCCAATTGCTGTTCTCACAAGCACTGCTGGTGGAACGGATTATATGATTGAAGGCTGTAACGACGGTACAGTAACCTTCGAAAGTGGTGTTGTGCAAGCCGCTGGCCTGAATGTTAGCTTTACCCTATCTGGAGACGCGGAGCTTGGTGTTGATTACACTACAAGCCCTGACCTCACGCCATTTTACGATGCTCTGAACGATATTTATACCATCACCATCCCTCCAGGAGAAACCAGCTTTAGTTTTGATATCAATACTGTTGGAGACGGTTTAGGTGAAGGAACTGAATTTGTCTCAGTACAGTTGGTGGATCAGCTTTGTGACGGACTCGATTTCCAAAGCTCTGTTGACTTCGAAATCGAAGAAGAATTATTTGTCGCTCTAACCCCTGCAACAGCAACCGTTTGCACGGGAAACTGTGTTCAACTTTTGGGTGAAGCAGAAAGCGAAGGAGATGCCGCCTTCTCTTGGAGTCCGACAGATGGTTTGAGCGACCCGAACAGCCTCACGCCTGAAGCTTGTCCAACCACCACCACAACTTACACTTTGACCAGTACCTTGGCCTCGTGTACAGTAAGTGCCACAAGCACCATCACTGTTACCAATCCAAGCATCGCCTTTGATGTTGATGGAGTGACTTGCCAAGAAGGAAACAATGGGGCAATTGATATTACCATCACCGACGCTACAGCTCCCTTCACTTTTGAATGGACATTGGATGGTGTCTTTTTCAGTAACGATGAAGATTTGACCGATGTTCCAACGGGAGAATACTGTGTAACGATAACAGACGCGCTTGGCTGTTCGTCAACCGAATGTATCGACGTAGTTGAAGTCAACCTGCTCAGCATTAGTGACGTCAACTTTAGTGACTACACTTGTTTTCCAATCTCTTGTAACGGTGCTTGTGACGGAAGCATTGAATTAAATCTTGTTGGTGGAATTGCGCCTTACACCACGACCGTGAATGGAGTTGCCCTTATTGGAGATAATCCAATTTTTGAAGACCTATGTGCAGGAGTTTATGACGTTACTGTTGTGGATGACATCGGATGCGAAATTACTGCGAGCTATACCTTAGAAGAACCAGAAGTATTGGAGATTCAAGTGGACGGCACAACTGATGTTCTTTGTACTGGAGAAGAAACGGGAGTAATCACCGTAACTACTACTGGAGGATGTCCTTTTTACACCTACAGCTGGAGTCACGATCCCAACCTTACCTCTCCGCTTGCAACATCTTTGCCGGCTGGAGATTTCACCGTTACAGTGACTGACGTGAACGGATGTAGTTCTGCCCAATCGGTAACCATCACCATCAACGAACCTGCGGCACCTTTAGCTGTGAGTGTTGACAATGTCTCTTCTTACCCTGGAGGATTTGGTGTAAGTTGTCCGGATGCTGAAGATGGAACTATCGACATCAGCATTACTGGCGGAACCCCTCCTTATTTGGCAACTTGGATTCATGATCAAAGCGGAACCACTTACATTGGACTTGAAGATTTGTCAGGACTTCCTTGTGGGACTTACGAATACACCGTGAACGACGACAATGGTTGTTCTGTTAGCGGCGAAGTAGAAATTAGCTGCGTTCCTGCTTGGGACATTCAAGTGAGCACCGTCCCAAATCCTTGTGGAGACCCGAATGCTGGCTTGGGTGAAATTTCTGTTACTCCAGGAGGAGCGCATGGTGGCCCCTATATCTTCAGTTGGGCCTCGGGGCCAAGCTGCCCTTGCAGTGGACCTAATCTTACCGGCTTGAATTCTGGAGATTATGAGCTCACTATTACAGATTCTAGAGGATGTACAACTGACCTGACCATCAATATTGGTGAAAACGATCAATTCATCGTAAATGAAACCATAACCGACGCCTCTTGTGGAGGAACATGTGACGGTAGCATCGAAGTAATTGTTGCAGGAACACCGGCAGATAGTTTTGCTTGGACGGGGCCTGATGGATTTACTTCAAGTGATCAAAACATCGAAGACCTTTGCGCTGGAAGCTACATCTTGACCGTTGTTTCAGGAAGCTGCGAAGAGCAATTCGTTTATGTTGTGGGAGAGCCTACACCGATTGACATTGATTTTGACGTGGTAGTTCCACCAGTTTGTTTCGGACAAAACAATGGATCCATTGAAATTGGACTGAGTGGTGGAAATGGAGTCCTTACAGCAGTGTGGGAGGCTCAGCCAGAGTGCTTCTTCCCTGAAACTGTTGGAACCAGCATTTCAAACCTCTTTGAATGTACTTATGTCGTTGAGGTAACGGATGAAGACGGATGTTCAGTGACCGACAGCCTCTTTTTGGACGCACCTCAAGTCATGGACATTTTTGTTTCCATCTCTGATTTTGGTGGCGATTTCAACGTTTCTTGTAACGGAGCCAATGACGGTGCCATTTCTGTGAGTATTGAAGGAGGAACACCTGATTGTACCACCTTTGCTCCAGAATGCTATGACTACGACTGGACCAGTTGCGATCCTGTAAACATCCCGGGAGTTTCACAACAGAACGACTTGCCTGCGGGAAGTTACTGTGTTGTGGTTACCGATATCAATGGATGTGTTGCTACCACCGAGATTGACCTCGAAGAACCGGAGCCCATTGAAAGCTCTGGCGCTGTGAGCGACTACAATGGATTTGAAATTAGCTGTACTGGAGCTTGTGATGGGTGGATCTCTCCTAACATCACGGGTGGAAATGGAAACTACGTGCTTTACCAGTGGATCTCTGGAGATATTGGAGACAATGAAGCTACTGCCGATACCCTCTTCAACCTTTGCCCTGGAAGCTATGAGCTCCGCGTTGTTGATCAACAAGACTGTGAAAACATCATCTTATTCGAGCTTGAAGAACCAGAAGAACTTGACCTTACTGTTGATAGCATCACCCCGGTGAGCTGTTACGACGAAAGCGATGGAGCCATTGCGGTTACTGCTACTGGTGGAACTGGGAGCTACACCTTTGATTGGAACGAAGGAGAGTATGCAGGAAATGTGCTTGCTGGTATCCCAGGAGGTTTATATGATCTTGTATTGACGGACTCAAACAATTGCACGCTGGAAGAAAGTGTGATCGTCTTTGAGCCGGACACCTTTGCTGTAAACCTGACCATTCCTATTCTCAATAACAGCGATTTTGTGATCCCATGTGCTGGTGATTCGACCGGTGCCATATTTGCAGAAATACAAGGAGGTGTGCCTGATTATGACATTCTTTGGACGGGTGCAGGAATCGAAAACCCAAGCGAATTGAATCAAAGCCAACTCAGCGCAGGCATCTATACCATCACCGTTACTGACCAAGATGGATGTGAGGCAAGTGCTCAAGGAGAAATTACCGAACCTGATGAAGCACTGGAAGTAAGTGCTATCGTTTCCCTGTATCCGAGTGGAGAAGAAATCTCTTGTTTTGGTGCTTGTGATGGAAGTATTGACCTTTCAGTTTCAGGTGGAGTTGGTCCTTACACCTTCCTTTGGGAATTGGATAACCTCGGAGATACTTTGAGCACATTAGAAGATCAAATTGAACTCTGCCAAGGATTCTATGAAGTTCTTGTGAGTGATGCGAATGGTTGCGACACCTTGCTTCAATTTGACATTCAACAGCCAACTCAAATCATGTCCAACGCAGTGTTATCTGACTTCAACGGATTCAACACCTCTTGTCCTGAAGCATGTGACGGAAGCATCACCATTGCCCCTTCTGGAGGAGTGGCTGATTACACCATTGCATGGACGGTAAATGGCAACCCTGTTGGAGGTGGTGAAACACTCATCGGTCTTTGTGCTGGTGACATCGTTAACCTCGAAATCACCGATGACGTGGATTGCGTTGTTGAAGAAGTATTCGTGATCAGTGGTCCAGACCCGATCACCCCAAATGCTGAAGTGAACAACATTTCTTGTGATGGTGCTACTTTAGGCAGCATCACCCTCAACACTAGCGGAGGAACCGGAGATTACACTTATACTTGGACACCTGACTTCGGTAATGTATCAAGCATTTCAGACCTCACTGCGGGAGAGTATTGTGTGAACATTGAAGATTCCAACGGATGTATTATTGATGAGTGCTTCACGATTGCTGAACCTACGACCATTGAAGCAGACATCGATTCTACTCCTGCAAGCTGCGGTTTATGTGATGGTACAATTGACCTGGACATCACGGCTATTGATGCCCCATTCTCAGTGGTATGGACAGGTCCAACAAGCATTGACGACGATGCTACTAGCGCAGACGAACTTTGCGAAGGACTCTATACCGCGAGCATCACAGACGCCAATGGATGTGAATTGATCTTGGAAGAAACCGTTGAAGGAACCCAGGCTTTAACAGCAGATGCTGAGCTTGTTCAGCCCTTATGCTACGGAGATTGTAACGGAAGCATCGACTTGAGCATCAGCAATGCAAACGGGGACGTGAGCTTTGTTTGGACGAACTCAGACGGTGAAGAAGTAAGTACTGAAGAAGATCTTGATGGAATATGTGAAGGAAATTTCTCGGTAACGATAATTGATGAGCTTGGATGTGAGATTACGGAAAGCTACAGCATCATTGAGCCAGACAGCATTAGCATCTTCGGAAATAGTCCGCTGTACTCCAATGGATTTAACGTTTCGAGCTTTGAAGGAAACAATGGATCGATTGAAACCAACATCAGCGGTGGAACTCCAGAGTATGACATTTTTTGGACGGGTCCTACCTTGATTGAAGATGGAGAAGAACAACCGGGCGGTTTAGCTGCTGGTTCTTATGTGATCAGCATCACGGATGCCAATGGATGTATGAAAGACAGCACGATTGTGCTGACACAGCCGGATGACTTGGCCTTGCCTACAGGGCTTTCTCCAAACAACGATGGAGCGAACGACGCTTACGTGATACTTGGTATCTCTGAGTACCCAAGCAACACTTTCGTAGTGTTCAACCGTTGGGGGAACATCGTTTACGAAAAGAACAATTACAATAATGAGTGGACAGGTACAAACACGGACGGCGAGGACTTGCCAGATGGAACCTATTTCGTTGTCTTTACGGCAGGTGATAGAGAGTTTGCTACTTATGTTGACTTAAGAAGATAATTCACATTTGAATATACGATCATGAAAAAATATATATTCCTTTTTGTTCTCTTGTGTACCGGAGGGGTGAGTATCGCCCAGCAAGAGTTGCAGGTGAGCCAATACATGTTCAACGGCATGTTATTGAATCCTGCCTATGCCGGAACACATGATTATTTCAGTGCATCTCTTTTGCACCGATCTCAATGGGTGAATCTTGATGGCGCGCCAAGCACACAAGTTTTTGCCATTGACGGTCCGATTGCCAACAAGCGAATGGGTGTTGGATTGGTAGTAACGAACGACCAAATCGGTATCAGTTCACAATTGGATGTTGCCGCGAACTTTGCCTACCACCTGCCTTTGGGTCGTGGAGATCTCTCTTTCGGTGTTAAAGCTGGCCTCGCAATGTATAGTGCCGACTTGGGTGATGTGACCATTTGGGACAATCAAGATGCGGTCTACAGCCCCAACAACATTCAGAACGAGATGGTGACGAAATTTGGTTTCGGTACTTATTACCACACGGATAAATTTTACGCGGGGATTTCGATTCCGGTGATTTATTCTTTGGACGACAACATCCTCCCAGAGATAAGCAACCAAGACAACTATTTCACCCAGCACTATTACTTGAATGTGGGTGGTGTGATTGACCTTGGTCCTGCGCTCGCTTTTAAACCGTCTACCTTGGTGAAATTTTTACCCGGAGCTCCAATCGAGTTGGATTTGAACGCTAACTTTCTTCTATATGAAAGACTGTGGTTAGGCTTGGGTTACCGAACTCAAGACGCCATGATTGGAATGATTGAGTACAACATTTCTCCCCAGTTGCGAATTGGATACGCTTACGACTACACGCTTACTGACATTCAAGACTATTCAGCAGGGAGTCACGAAATCATGCTTGGCTTTGACTTTGGCAAAGACATATCTATTAAAACCAGATCACCACGATACTTCTAAACTATGACCACTCAATTCAAACACATTGCCCTAGGTTTATCCGCACTGGTTTTGGCTTCTTGTGCCTCATTGAACATCAAGGAAGGGATTTCGTCTTACCAGAACTATGAAATGGATGATGCCATTTCTCTACTAGAAAAGGGACTGGATAAAAAAGATAGTCCAGAAGGAAGAAGAAGCTTGGCCGATGCCTATGCTCAAACAAACCAATTTGATTTGGCAGCAGAGCAGTATGAGCTTCTTGCTTTAAGTGTTGTGCTTACTGACGACGATCGAATCGCGCATGGAAAAGCATTGATGGCTAGCGAGCGTTATGATGATGCAGAGAACATCTTCTCTGGCATCTTGTCTCGAGACCCATCCAATGAAATGGCACAAATGCTCAAGTCTTCTTGCAATAAAATCCAAGAATACAAGCAGGATTCTAGCCTCTATGAAGTTGCCCCATTAAATATTGGAGGAACTGAAATTGCATATGCACCTGTGATCTTCAAAGAAGGTCTATTGTTTACTGGTGAACGATCCAATGCTGGTCCGAAAGACGCTTATACAGGGCTTAATTATACCGACTTGTTCTATGCACCTGGAAGTGGTAGTGATTTTGCTTCAGCAGAACAGATTGAGGGCATCAACCAGAAATTCCATGATGGGATAGCAACTGTTAGCGCTGATGGTAACACCATGATTCTAACTCGCAGCAACTATAAACGTAAGAACGTTCTCGACGCCAATTCTGCCGAAGAAAGTACGACTCAGTTGTACGTGAGCGAAAAAATGGAAGATGGAACATGGTCTGTGCCCGAATCCATGAGCATCAACGATCCGAATTACATGTTTGCGCACCCGAACATCAGTCCAGACGGAAACACGCTTTACTTCTCTTCCAATAAAGCCGGTGGTTTTGGTGGAATGGACCTTTGGAAGGTGGAAAAAATCGAAAGCGGAGAATGGGGTACACCGATGAACCTCGGAGCAATGATCAACAGCAAAGGAGACGAAGTATTTCCAAATTTGAAGTCGGCCGATAGCCTCTACTTCTCTTCCGATGCTCAACAGACATTGGGTGGATTAGATCTTCTATTCAGTGCTCAGCGCAATGGATCTTGGTCTACGCCAGAACACCTCGCCTACCCATTAAATACTGCACGCGACGATTTTGGAATGATTTTCAAAGACGGACAAAGTGGATATTTATCGAGCGACCGTTCTGGTAAAGATCAATTGTACTCCTTCATCATCTTCGAACCCACTGTGGTTATGAACGGGGTGGTTACGAAAAAGGGAAGTGCCAATCCTTTATCTGACGCTACCATCACCATCATTAACAAAACAGATGGGACAGAAGAAATCATTAAAAGCGATGAAGTAGGAATGTTCGAAATGCCTTTGCTCACGGGAAAAGACTATGAGGTTAAGGTTGAAAAAGAAGGTTATTTCTCCACCATTGAAGATTTCAACACAAAAAACATTCAGTCGAATAAGACCATGGAGCAGAACTTTGCGCTGCTTCCCCTTTCCAATGATGACTATGACGTAACCGACAATGGAAGTGGAAACGGCAACAACGATGGTAACCAAAACGGCAATGGAGACGGTTCTGGAAACCAAGATGGTTCAGATAATAACAATGGGAACAACAATAATGGTAGCAATGATGGAAATGGAAATGCCGATGGCATCAATGTAAACAAACCTTATGAAATTCCGAACATCAATTGGGACTACAACCGTTGGGACATCCGTTCAGATGCTGAGCCTTATTTGAACTACGTTGTTAAACTCTTGAAAGACAACCCAGAGTTGCGCATTGAGATCAGCTCTCACTGTGATTCTCGTGGTTCTAACGCATTTAATGATGTACTTTCAGAGAAAAGAGCAAATGAAGTAGTGAAGTACCTGGTTGCGAAAGGAGTAAAACGAAGCATGCTCGTCAGCAAGGGCTATGGGAAGCGAAGATTGCTCAACAGATGCAAAACAGGTGTAGAATGTTCAGAAGCTGAGCACGCAGCCAATAGAAGAACAGAGTTCCAAGTGGTACAATAGGTCACTTTTTAACGATAACAATAAGGGCTGATTTCTTAACGAGATCAGCCCTTTTTTTAATTCCTAATGGCTACAATCAAACCGCATTCTTGATGGTTTCCGCAAATGTGGCATTTTCAATTTTGCTGTCCACCCACTTGATAAAATCGAAATACTTGAATACCACCCTGTGTTCTGGATTTGCCTTCATCAATTCTAGGTCGCTTCTGAAGTTGAAAAACAAGTCTTTGCGATCGATCACATTGGTGGCACGGATTAGTTTTCGGACACTGTCGATAATCAACTTCTCCATGGTATAGTCGCGCTGACGTTTGCTCAAATAACGATGAGTAGATTTTGTGATGTACTCCAATAGGTCCATGTTACCAAGTTCATAGTGGATCACCAAATTGAACAATCGGGCATAGGAGTAGATATCCTGACGTAAGGTGTTTTCGTTATCATTCAACACCTTATTGATCCAAAACAAGGCCTTATTGTACAAGCCAGCACCAAAGTAGGCATAGGCTATCTGGTAGAAAAAGGTTAGCTCCTGCTCTTTGTGCATCTTTCCTTCATAAGCTTCCATCCCTTTAAGGATCTCTTCAACCGCTTGAATTCCACGATCAAAATCTCCTGTTTGGTGGTACATCTGAAGTTCTGCCAAATGGGTGTTTCTGAAAATACTTACTCGTATATCCACCGATTTGAAACCAGGACTACCCACCATTGATCTAGATTCACTGATCAAGTCTTTTACTGCAGGGTAATCTTTTTTGTCCAGCATGCACATGACCAGATTGTTCAAGGTACGCACATATCGTTTTCCTAAATCCTTCCTGATGTGAGCGTTTTGATCGAGGATTTCTTTCACCCGAGTAAACTTTGTTTGAGCCAACTCATAGTTTCCATGCGCAAGCTGACAGAATCCCTGAGTGTAGTAACAGATTGTAGCTGCTCGACTACTCAGTGCCGTATTCTTTCCTTTAATCAAAGGATGATTGGCAATCTCTTCAACCAAGCGACGATCTTCTTCATTTCGTACAAAGCCACCACTTCTGAAAACGTAATTGATCTTACTGTAAAGTACATGGTATGCCGCCAAGTTCCGCAACTTTTCAATCACCTCTTGTTCCTCAACGATAAGCAAGTCCAAATCCTTTGTGAATTGACCATCTTCCAAAGCTTCCTCTAGCAGCATCTTCTCCCAAGAAATGAGTTCAAAAAGGTAATAGAACTTCTCGTGCTCAATGGCCATCTTCTTCGCCCTCATGAGAAATTTATTGCATTCTTTGAAGAGGGCCTTATGGAAGAGAATTTCGATGTTCTTGATCTCTTGCTTCAAGATGGAACTCACCGAATTATCACTGTGATAGGAGCGCAAACTCTTTAATATCAACTTATAGAGGTGGTTCTTTTCCGACGGGAAATGCTTGATAAAGGTTTCCTTACGAAACTGGTGTTTGATCGCGTTTTCATCGTATTCGTTTTGCTTATCGATGGCGTCAAAGATTTTAAGGTAGTTCTTATCGCCAGTTTGGAGAGAAGAGGCCAACTTAAAAAAGCGCTTTTCACTTTTACTCAGCGATTTGATCAATTCAAACAATTCGTTTGATGGCTTCATAGGAATTCAATTAAATTCGGAGTTCTTCAGGAACAAGTGGTTTCAACTTGCATCTATTGAAAGCAAAACAAAATGCTTAGGCTTCCAACATCACTTTTACAAACCAAAAGCCCATCACCCTACCTATCAATCATCAAAGAAGTCAATTTGTTCTACCACTTATGAAATCACCTCATGGGAAATCAAGATTTTCAAGCTGCTTCTTTTCTAGAGCTATCAACAATCAGTACCTTCAGCAATACAATTTAGACTCATGCTCAGAACGGTTTTTCTTTTATCCATTGCATTCATCCTTGCCGCTACATCTTCGGTTTTCTCGCAAAATCAAAGATGTTCTCACCTTCTAAAAAAGGCCCAATGGATGGGGCTCTCGAAAGCAGATCAGTCAAGGAGTGACTCGATCGACATCCAACATTTTTCGCTCGATTTGGACTTCACTCAAATGAATGCATTTCAAATTAGCGGAGTGTGCGAAGTGAGTTTTACCGCACTTTTGGAAGAGGTCAATCACCTTTCTCTGGACCTTCTTGGGATGGAAATTTCAGAGGTCTTTATGGACGAAGAACCTTTGGATTTTGATTATTCTTCTCCTTTATTGGTGATCCAACTTCCGCAAACACTTTCTCCCGGTGACACAGGAACTTTGAGCGTGCATTATTCCGGACAAGCACAAACGGATGCCTCCGGTTGGGGTGGGTTTTATTTTCAGAACAATCAAGCCTTTAATCTTGGGGTTGGTTTTGATGCAGACCCTCACAATTTTGGACGGGCTTGGTATCCTTGCTTTGATAACTTTTTGGAAAGAAGCACTTACGATATTCAAGTATTGAGCAACAATGGGAACCGTTCTTATTGCAGTGGTGAATTGATGGAGCGCACCCTCTTGGGTGGAGACAGCACAATTGATCGATGGTCCATTTCAACACCAATCCCGAGCTATCTCGTAGGAATAGCAGTAGGGAATTACACCCATACTGAAGACGCTTTTCAGAGCATTTCCGGCGAAGAAGTTCCCATTTGGCTGGCAGCATTGCCCCAAGATACTTCTTCTGTGCAAGCGAGTTTCGTCAACCTCATTCCTTGCTTGGAAGCTTTTGAAGAAGACTACGGTCCATATCTATGGAACCGGGTTGGATACGTGATGGTACCTTTTTCTTCTGGCGCGATGGAGCATGCCACCAACATTGCCTACCCTGCTGCATTTGCCGATGGTTCTTTGACTTATGAAACCTTGATGGCGCATGAGCTGGCGCATCATTGGTGGGGAGATTTGGTGACCTGCAGTAGCCAAGAAGACATGTGGATCAATGAAGGGATGGCTTCCTACGCTGAAAGTTTGTTCTTGGAAGAGGTCTATGGTGAAAGTGAATACTGGGAAAGCGTGCTTGACAATCATAAGGACGTCCTACTTTATGCTCATCGAAATGATGGAGAACGTTTGCCCGTATCTGGAATTGGGCATGCGTTCACCTATGGAGACCACGTTTACAACAAAGGAGCGACCATTGCGCACAATTTGAGAAACTTGATGGGAGATGAAGCCTATTTCTCTGCATCAAAAGATTTTCTGAACGACCATCAATTCAGCGATGTAAGTAGCATTGATATCCTGAATTACTTCCAGAATTACACGCCACAGAATGTACAATCTTTCTTTGATGCATTTATCTTTCAGGAAGGATTCCCTGACTTCTTCGTGAGTAACTGGAGTTCTTCAGAAGTAGAAAATAGCAACGACCTCCTTCTTACGATAAACATTGCACAACAAAGTCATTACAACCCTAACTCCGCAGAGAGCACTCCTTTATTTGTAGAAATTATTGGAGTGAATGGAGAGAGCTATTCCGAGCAGGTTGTTTATAACCCAAATTCGAATATTGAGGTTCAGCTGCCCTTTGAAGCAAAGTGGGTTTATTTAAACGATGAGCGGATTTTACAAGCATCACTCTCTGAAGAAATTCTTGTGAACGATGATGGAATAACCAATTTCGACCGAGCAGAACTTCGCTTGGATGTGGAAACCATAGGAAGTGAAGCCCTATGGATGCGGGTTGAAAACCACTGGAGTACTGCAGAAGTGGAAGATGATCCTTCTCTATTCCTATCCAATGACCGTTTTTGGAGGGTACTGGGCGACTTTGGTGGTGATTTTGAAGCTACTGCGCGCATTCGATACTATGGAAACCCCACCGCAGGCAATTATTTCGACCCAAAATTCTTTGCTGCAATGGATGATCTGAATATTCCTGAAGACAGCCTTAAATTGTTCTTTCGTCCTCTCAACGGAAACACATGGGAGGTACATCCTTTTGAACTTGGAATTCAGGGGAACAACACCAATTATCAAGGCCAAATTGAGTTTCCGCTCAGTGCGCCAGGAGACTACGCTTGGGGAATTAACTCAGACTATGTTGGAATGGAGCCTCTCTCCGAACCAGAATTATTGCCCTACCCAAACCCAACCCAAGACTACATCTCTTTTCAGCTCAACAAGGCTCAAGAATACCGCGTTTTAAACGCCTTGGGGGAACTTGTATTTTCTGGACACACGGAAGGCCGGATATCGGTTCAACACTTAAATCCTGGTGCCTATTTTATTCAACTGGGTAAGAGCACTTTTCCCTTCATCAAAAAATAAAAAAGCCCCGAAGCGAGATTCTTCAGGGCTACATTATTCATTTGATAGGATCTTCTTATCTGAAGTTCTTTCCAGGGAAGTAAGCCATTTTACCCAATTGCTCTTCAATTCGAAGCAATTGGTTGTACTTCGCAATCCGGTCTGAACGCGACGCTGAGCCCGTTTTGATTTGCCCAGTGTTCAATGCCACGGCAAGATCCGCAATTGTGCTGTCTTCTGTTTCTCCAGATCGGTGCGACATCACGCTAGTGAACTTGGCTCTGTGCGCCATTTCAACAGCTTCCATGGTTTCCGTTAGGGTACCGATTTGATTCACCTTCACCAAAATAGAATTGGCGATGTTCTCGTCGATTCCTCGCTTGAGTCGTTTGGTATTAGTAACGAACAAATCATCTCCAACCAACTGCACTTTATCTCCGAGTCTTTCCGTCATCAATTTCCATGCATCCCAATCGTCTTCAGCACATCCATCTTCAATTGAAATGATCGGGTATTTGCTTGACATTTCAGCCCAGAAATCAACCAATTCAGCTCCTGACATCTCGTCTCCTGTAGATTCAAAGATGTATTTTCCTTTTTCTTCATTGTAGAATTCAGATGAAGCAGCATCGAGGGCGAGGAGAACATCCTCCCCTGGGCGGTACCCCGCTTTTTCAATGGCTTGAAGCACCACCTTAATTCCATCTTCATTGCTCTGCAAGTTCGGAGCGAAACCACCTTCATCTCCAACATTGGTTGACATTCCCATCTTCTGAAGAACTGATTTAAGGTTATGGAAAATCTCTGTACCCATTCTCAATGACTCCGAGAAACTATTAGCTCCCACTGGCATGATCATGAACTCCTGGATGTCAATCTTATTATCAGCATGCGAACCACCGTTGATGATGTTCATCATTGGTACAGGCAAGGTATTCGCACTCACACCGCCAATGTAGCGATAGAGGGGCTGTCCGATCGATTCTGCTGCTGCTTTCGCTACGGCAAGAGAAACACCAAGAATGGCATTTGCACCGAGAATGGCCTTATTGTCAGAACCATCGATCCCCATCATTGCACGGTCGATCAAGTTTTGGTCAAAAATATACGCACCATTCAATTCTTCATTAAGAACAGTATTGACATTTTCAACTGCCTTAAGCACACCTTTTCCCATGTACATTCCGGCATCCTTATCTCTAAGTTCTACTGCCTCATGAACACCGGTTGAAGCTCCTGAAGGAACGGCTGCTCTTCCTAAAACACCTTGATCAGTTATTACATCAACCTCAACAGTAGGGTTTCCTCTAGAATCCAAAATCTGACGGGCATGTACTCTCGCTATATAGCTCATAATCTAATTTCTTTATTGATGTATTGCTTTCATATTCTCTACGAACTCGTCGAAGAGGTATCTACTATCGTGCGGACCTGCGGAGGCTTCTGGGTGATACTGAACAGAGAATACAGGTGCATTCTTCAATCGAATACCGGCCAAGGAACCATCATTGAGGTGGATGTGGCTTACGATAATGTCTTTGCGGCTTTCCGCGTCTTCTCGATTTACAACAAAACCATGATTCTGAGAAGTTACTTCACATTTCCCCGTGAGTAGGTTTTTAATCGGATGATTCACTCCTCGATGACCATTGAACATCTTCTCTGTTTTCAAACCTTGGCTCAAGGCAATGATTTGGTGACCTAGACAAATTCCGAACACCGGAGTTTTCGAATCAATCAGAGTTTTAACATTCTCGATTGTTTCCTTCATAGCCTGTGGATCTCCGGGTCCGTTCGAGAGCATGATTCCACTTGGATTCATGGCCAAAATATCTTGAGGACTGGTACCCATTGGATAAACGGTCACGTGGCAGCCTCGTTCTGTAAGGCAACGAATGATGTTTGTTTTCACTCCCAAATCCAGCAAAGCAACCTTCACTTCAGAGTTTTCATCACCCAGAGAGTAGACCTCTTTAGTAGAAACACGAGAACTTAATTCAAGACCTTCCATGGACGGCACTTGTTTTACTGCTTCTTGAAGCTCTTCGACGGGAGTTCCATCGCTGCAGATGATTGCATTCATAGCGCCCTTTTCTCGAATGTATCTTACCAAAGCTCGGGTATCTACGTCGCAGATAGCTACTACTTCATCTTTTTCTAAATAATCTTGAAGGGATGCGTTTCCAGCAACACGACTGTAGATTTCAGAGAATTTCTTAGAAACTACGCCTGCGATTTTGAGGCCATTGGACTCTACTTCCTCAGGATGTACACCGTAGTTCCCGATATGAGCGGTGGTCATGATCAAAATTTGCCCGAGGTAACTTGGGTCGGTAAAAATTTCCTGATAACCGTACATCCCTGTGTTGAAGGCGATTTCACCGCTGGTTTTCCCGAGGATTCCGGCTGCCTTTCCGTGAAAGACCTTTCCATCTTCCAGTACAAGGACTGCAGTCTGCTTATTCTCTTTTTGCATGAGACAAAGATACATTTTGGCGGTGAAGAAAGGGGCATGCTTCCCTCTTGAAGATTTCAACACCTATTGAACAAAAAAAGGATAGCTGTTGGGCTATCCTTTTAACTGGTATTTCATTTGGCTTGTGATTAAGCCTCTTTTTTATCGTCAGCAGCATCGTCGCCATCAACCTTATTCTTGATGTCCTCTGCTACGTTCTTTACTTCTTCAGCGGCATCTGATGCTGCGTCTGCTACAGCTTCAGCTGCATCGCTTGCTGCGTCTTTCACGTCTGCTGCAATTTCAGTTGCTGCGTCAGCTACTTTCTTAGCACCGCCTCTTCTGCTTCTTCTTGTCTTAGTTTTCTTCTCACTTCCTCCGTAGATGTCGTTGAAGTCAACCAATTCAATCATACACATCTCAGCGCTATCACCTAGACGGTAACCCGTTTTGATGATTCTCGTGTAACCACCTTCGCGAGTTGCCACTTTAGGAGCAATTTCTCTGAAGAGTTCAGTTACAGCATATTTGTTTTTCAAGTAAGAGAAACAAACACGACGAGAGTGCGTTGAATCGTCTTTCGACTTTGTAATCAAAGGCTCTACGTATTGACGAAGTGCTTTTGCTTTGGCTACCGTTGTATTGATTCTTTTGTGTTCAATAAGCGAAGAAGCCATGTTAGCTAGCATCGCCTGACGGTGAGCAGTTTTTCTACCAAGGTGGTTAAATTTTTTACCGTGTCTCATGGATATAGGTGTTCAATAAGTCAATGACTTATCCGCTTATTCTTTATCTAATTTATATTTTGCTACGTTCATTCCGAACGACAGCCCTTTGTTGTCAACCAAGTCTTCCAACTCTGTCAATGACTTCTTACCGAAGTTTCTGAACTTCAACAAGTCATTTTTATTGTAAGAAACGAGGTCTCCCAAGGTTTCGATATCTGCAGCTTTCAAGCAGTTCAATGCTCTAACAGACAAGTCCATATCAACCAGCTTGGTTTTCAACAATTGTCTCATGTGCAATGAAGTCTCATCGAATTCTTCTGTTTCCGCCTTTTCTTCGCTTTCGAGTGTGATTTTCTCATCACTGAAGAGCATGAAGTGGTGGATAAGGATTTTCGCTGCTTCTTGAAGGGCATCTTTTGGAGAGATTGAACCGTCGCAATCGATGTCCATAATCAACTTCTCATAATCCGTTTTTTGCTCCACACGGAAGTTCTCGATAGAGTACTTTACGTTTCTGATAGGAGTAAAGATCGAATCAATGAAGATGGTTCCGATGGAAGCTCCTTCAACTTTATTTTCTTCAGAAGGAACATAACCACGACCTTTCGTGATGTTCACTTCCATGTTGATCTTAACGCTAGGATCCATTCTACAGATTACGTGGTCAGGGTTCAATACTTGGAAAGCGCTTGTAAATTTCCCGAGGTCGCCCGCGGTCAAAGCATCTTGTCCTGTAATGTTCACCAAAACACGCTCTGTGTCTGTATCTGCAATTTGTTGTTTGAAACGAACCTGCTTCAGGTTGAGGATCATTTCAGTGACGTCTTCAACAATACCTTTCACAGTTGCGAACTCGTGGTCCACACCTTCCATTTTCAATGAAGTGATAGCATATCCTTCAAGTGAAGAGAGAAGAATCCTGCGCAAGGCATTCCCGATGGTGATACCGAAACCTGGTTCCAGTGGTCTGAATTCGAACTGACCTTTGAAGTCGTTCGATTCAATCATTATTACTTTATCTGGTTTCTGAAAATCTAGAATAGCCATATTCAATGCGAGGATTAGTGATTATTTAGAGTACAACTCGACGATCAATTGTTCCTTGATATTCTCAGGAATTTGATCACGTGATGGAACTGCGAGGAATGAACCTGTCATTGCCTGAGTGTTCCAATCCAACCAATCGTGCTTGCTGCTTCCAGAAGACAATGAATTGGTAATGGTTTCGAGTGATTTCGAACGCTCTCTAACACCTACAACATCACCTGGGCGAAGTTGGTATGAAGGAATGTTCACGAGTTGACCATTTACAGTAATGTGACGGTGAGATACCAACTGACGTGCTCCACGACGGGTTGGTGCAATTCCTAAACGGAAAACGGTGTTGTCCAAACGGCTCTCGCACAATTGGAGAAGGATCTCACCGGTGATTCCTTGTTTAGATGATGCTTTCTTGAACATGTTTGAAAACTGACGCTCAAGAATACCATAGGTATACTTTGCTTTTTGCTTTTCAGCCAACTGAACAGAGTATTCCGATTGTTTCGGTCTACGCTTGTTAGGTCCATGTTGACCTGGGCCGTATGCTCTTTTTTCAAGGGCCTTGTCAGGGCCAAAGATTGGTTCACGGAATCTACGTGCAATCTTCGATTTGGGTCCTCTATATCTTGCCATGTCTTTTCTTCTTTAACTAACAGCGATTATACTCTTCTTCTTTTCGGTGGACGACATCCGTTGTGCGGCATTGGGGTCACATCCATGATTTCAGTTACTTCGATCCCCATATTGTGGATCGCACGGATAGCAGACTCTCTACCACCCCCTGGGCCTTTCACAAAGACTTTCACTTTGCGTAATCCGAGTTCGTAAGCCTCTTTTCCACAATCTTCAGCAGCAACTTGTGCAGCGTAAGGAGTGTTTTTCTTTGACCCACGGAATCCCATTTTACCAGCGCTTGACCAAGAGATCACTTGGCCCTGGTTGTTGGTTAACGAGATAATGATGTTGTTAAAGGATGCTTGTACGTGCAATTGTCCAACTGCATCTACTTTAACCTTTTTCTTTTTCTTGACGTTCTTAGCCATGACATTTATTGTTCAGGTGCTCAGTTCATAATGAACTCGATGGGGTTCATCCCCGAATTATTACTTAGCTGCTTTCTTCTTGTTAGCAACTGTTTTTCTTCTACCTTTTCTGGTACGCGAGTTGTTTTTGGTACGCTGACCTCTCAAAGGCAAACCAACACGGTGACGGATCCCTCGGTAACAACCGATGTCCATCAAACGCTTGATGTGTGTTTGAGTTTCAGAACGCAACTCTCCCTCAACCTTAAAGCTCTCTTGAATGAAACCACGGATTTTTGACAAATCATCATCGTCCCAATCTTGAACTTTTTTACTGAGGTCAACTCCCGCTGCCATCAAAATTTCTTTTGCTCGGCTTCGTCCGATTCCGTAAATGTACGTCAGACCGATTTCGCCTCGCTTGTTTCTTGGTAAATCAATACCTGCTATCCTAGCCATATTTCAATCGTTTAAACGAAGGATTGAGATCAACCCTGACGTTGTTTAAATTTTGGATTCTTTTTGTTGATTACATAAAGACGGCCCTTTCTTCGGACAATCTTACAGTCAGCTGAACGCTTCTTAAGTGATGCACGTACTTTCATCTTTACTTTTTATATCTGAAGGTTATCCTTCCTTTAGTCAAATCATAGGGCGACATTTCAACTTTAATTCGATCTCCCGGTAGAATTTTGATGTAATGCATACGCATCTTTCCAGAGATGTGAGCTGTGATCACGTGACCGTTCTCCAACTCTACTCTAAACATCGCATTCGATAATGCTTCTATAATGGTCCCATCTTGGGAAATCGAGGCCTGTTTCGCCATATTTATTATTTCTCTTTTAAAACTTCTTCAATCCATTTAAATGTCGACAAGACTTCTGCTTTACCCTTACGGATAACTACATCGTGTTCAAAGTGTGCACTAGGCAATCCATCTGCGGTAACAATGGTCCAACCATCTTCCGCTTGGCGAACTTCTTTCACACCAAGGTTAATCATTGGCTCAATAGCCAACACCAATCCTTCGCGCAATTTCATTCCGTTCCCTCTGCGACCGTAATTAGGTACTTCTGGGCTTTCATGCAAACTCTTACCGAGTCCGTGTCCAACCAATTCTCTAACTACACCGTATCCATGGCTTTCTGCGTGATTTTGAACTGCGTAACCAATGTCACCTATTCTCATCCCTGCAATTGCTTGTTCGATGGCTAGATTTAAACTCTCTTTGGTTACACGAAGCAAAGCTTCAACCTCAGGAGTAATCTCACCAACAGCAAAGGTGTACGCAGAGTCACCATAAAAACCATTCTTCAAAACACCACAGTCTACTGAAACTACGTCACCTTCTTCCAAAGGGCGATTGTTCGGTATTCCGTGAACTACTTCTGCATTCACTGAGGTACACAAACTGTTGGGGAAACCACCGTACCCTTTAAAACCAGGCACTGCGTCATTATCTCTAATGAACTCTTCCGCAACTGCGTCAAGATCCAAAGTTGTTACACCCGGCTTGATCAACTTGGCTACCTCAGCCAAAGTCTTACCAACAAGCAAAGAACTTTCTCGGAGTAATCCGATTTCATTTTCTGTTTTATAGTATACCTTACCTTTTCCCATGGGGACTACGCAGATATACCATCTACAGGACTTGATGTTCTTCCGCGCATCTTTCCAGATTTCATCAATCCATCATAATGGCGAGACAACAAGTAACTATCAATTTGTTGCAGTGTATCCAAGATTACTCCTACCATAATCAAGAGAGAAGTCCCTCCGAAGAAGATAGCGAATCCTTGAGCCTTTGTCAAACCTACGGCCATTACAATGGCTGGTAGGATGGCAATAAGACCGAGGAAAATCGAACCTGGAAGTGTAATTCGAGAGAGAATTGCATCTAGGAACTCAGCAGTAGCTCGTCCAGGTTTTACTCCAGGAACGAAGTTGCCTCCTTTTTTCAAATCATCTGCCATACGATTTGGGTTCACGGTAATTGCGGTGTAGAAGTAAGTAAACACTACAATCATCAGGAAGAACACCAAGTTGTAAGCAAGGCCATTGAAATCAGCCAAACTCTTCAATACTTCACTGTTTTTAAAGGTGTCTGTTTGTTGCAAGTACAATGGCACAAACATAATTGCCTGAGCAAAGATGATTGGCATTACACCTGCCGAGTTCACTTTCAATGGAATGAAGTCTCTCTTTCCTGCTCCAGATGGAAGGTGAGACGCACCTTGTTGAGCAGCTTTCGCTGTTTGAACAGGAACACGACGAACTCCTTGTACTAAAGCAACACTAGCTCCTATCACGATCAACAAGGCAGCGATTTCAATCAAGAAGAAATAGATTGAACTCAAGGTACCTTCTTGGATAAGTGCTTGTGGGAAAGAAGCGATGATACCGATCATGATCAACAAAGAGATACCGTTTCCGATTCCTTTGTCTGTGATCTTCTCACCCATCCACATAATGAACAAAGTTGATGCAGTAAGGATGACTACAGAGGTCGTCCACCAAAGCATTGAGTCGTTAGCAACGGCTCCGGTTTGTGCAACAACAGTTGACGCGAGATAACCAGGTGCCTGTACCAAGGTAATGGCGATGGTTAGGAAACGCGTCCATTGGTTTAGCTTTTTTCTACCACTTTCTCCCTCTGCTTGCATTTTTTGAACTGAAGGAACAGCGATACCCATTAACTGCATAATAATAGATGCAGAAATGTAAGGCATAATCCCAAGTGCAAAAATGGAAGCTCTTGTAAAAGCGCCACCGGTGAAGAGCTCGAGCAATCCGGCCAAACCACCACCTCCATCAGAGGCCATGCTTTCTGCCAAGATTTTATCATCCACCCCAGGAAGCACGATGTGCGACCCGATACGATAGATCAAGATAAAGCCCAAAGTGATGAGAATTTTTCTTCTCAACTCCTCGTGTTTTAAGATGTCTTTGATTTTCTGGATAAAGTTCTTCATGGTGATTTAAGTTTTAGAGTGATTTGATTTCGCCACCCTTCTCTTCAATCGCCTTCTGCGCAGAGGCAGAGAACTTATGAGCAGTAACAGACAATTTCGCTGACAATTCACCACGCCCCAAGATTTTGATCAAATCTTTTTTGTTGGCCAAACCATTCTCTACCAAGATAGCAGGATTGATTTCGGTTAATTGTTTTCTATCGACAAGTTCTTGAAGTGTATCAACATTGATGCCCTTGTACTCAACACGGTTTCTGTTTGTGAAACCGAATTTAGGTACACGACGTTGAAGTGGCATTTGCCCACCTTCAAAACCTATTTTACTTGAATAACCTGATCTCGATTTGGCACCTTTGTGTCCACGTGTAGAAGTTCCACCGTGTCCAGATCCCTCACCTCGACCAACTCGCTTGCGCTGCTTGGTTGAACCAGCCGCTGGCTTTAGGTTGTTTAATTCCATGATAATGGTTTAAAATTATTTTTCTTCAACTTTAACAAGGTGGTTTACCTTACGGATCATTCCCATAATCTGTGGGGTTGCCTCCTTTTCTACAGGCACATTGAGTTTCTTAAGCCCAAGTGCCTGGATCGTAGCTTTCTGACGCTTAGTGCGATTGATAGCGCTACGAACCTGAGTAATAACTACTTTTCCCATCGTGGTTCTGTATTATCCGTTAAAAACCTTTTGTACTGAAATGCCGCGCAAGTTAGCAATCTGTTTTGCATCTCGCAATTCGCCAAGCGCTTTCATGGTTGCTTTTACCACATTGTGTGGATTTGAAGACCCCAAAGACTTCGCCAGTACATCAGTAATACCAACACTCTCGAGTACTGCACGCATTGCACCACCAGCGATTACACCGGTACCTGAAGAAGCAGGCTTGATCATTACGTGAGCACCACCGAAGCGTGCTTCTTGTTTGTGAGGAATCGTTCCGTTAATTACAGGAACTTTCACCAAGTTTTTCTTTGCATCATCGATGCTTTTAGAAATCGCTGTGGTTACCTCTTTTGATTTACCAAGACCGTGTCCTACGACACCGTTTTCATCACCTACAACAACAATAGCACTGAAGCTGAAGGTACGACCACCTTTGGTCACCTTGGTTACACGGTTGATTCCAACCAGTCTATCTTTTAGTTCTGAGGTCTCTGTTGACCGAATTGAACGTTGCTCTTTTGCCATGTTGATTTAGAATTTCAATCCAGCTTCGCGAGCTGAATCTGCAAGTTGTTTAATACGTCCGTGGTAAAGGTATCCATTGCGATCGAAAACGACTGTTTCCAAACCTGCCGCTTTCGCCTTTTCTCCGATCGCTTTACCGACCATTGCTGCTTGTTCCAACTTCGCTACTTTATCAGCACCATCCATCTTCAAAGAAGACGAATATGCCAATGTTGTTCCAGTGGAATCATCAATGATTTGAGCATAAATCTGCTTATTGCTTCTAAACACCGACAATCTTGGGATCTCAGTAGTTCCAAGAACATTTTTTCTAACGCGTCTCTTGATCTTTGCGCGACGCTCTTTTTTAGACATTGCCATAATTCAATATTATTTAGCAGCTGCTTTACCCGCTTTACGACGGATGTATTCATTTTTGTAGCGTACACCTTTTCCTTTGTATGGCTCAGGCTTACGAAGCGAACGCAATTTCGAGGCAATCATACCAATCAATTGCTTGTCGTGAGATTCCAAAATCACTGCTGGATTTTTCCCTTTCTCAGAAACCGCATCTACTTTAATTTCTTTTGGTAGCTCGATGATGATTGGGTGGCTATATCCCAATGCCAACTCAAGGCGTTGCCCTGCAGCTTTCGCACGGTAACCAACACCTACCAATTCGAGTTCCTTCTTGTATCCTTCAGTCACACCAACAACCATGTTGTTAATCAAAGAACGATATAAACCATGTTTCGCTCTAACGTCTTTCGATTCGTTAGCACGATCAAGAATAATTTCGTTTTCCTTGACTTCGACTGAAATCGCTGGATCAAGTACTTGTTCCAGCTCGCCTTTTGGGCCTTTCACCTTTACAAGAGATCCAGAAACTGTAATTTCTGCTCCTTTTGCCAAAGGTATCGGCGCTTTTCCTATTCGTGACATTCGATGTATTGTTTAATATACGTAGCAGATGATTTCACCACCTACATTGTCTTTTCTTGCTTCTTTATCTGTCATCAACCCTTTAGAAGTTGAAATAACTGAGACTCCAAGACCGTTCAATACTCGTGGAATTGAATCTCCACCTGAGTACTTTCTCAAACCTGGCTTGCTCACGCGCTGTAGCTCAGAGATCGCTGGTTTTTTCGTCTTTGGATGGTACTTGAGAGCGATTTTAATCACTCCTTGTACTTCACTATCTACGAACTTGTAGTTCAAGATATACCCTTTCTCGTGAAGGATTTTGGTGATTTCCTTCTTCAAGTTAGAAGCTGGAATTTCCACTACCTTATGACGAGCGGCCTGCGCGTTTCTGATACGCGTTAAATAATCTGCTATTGGATCACTATACATAGCTGTGTTTTTTAAGGCTGATTACCAGCTCGCTTTTTTAACTCCTGGAATTTTACCTGCCAATGCCATCTTTCTAAAAGTCACACGAGAGATACCGAATTGACGCATGTATCCACGAGGACGACCTGTAAGTTGACATCTGTTGTGCAAGCGCACTGCAGAAGAGTTTTTAGGCAGTTTTTGCAAACCTTCCCAGTCTTCTTCTTCCTTCAGTCTTTTTCTTTTTTCAGCGTAACGTGCTACCATTTGTTGGCGCTTGCGCTCGCGTGCTTTCATTGATTCTTTTGCCATGGTAGCGTTTATTTTTTAGTGAACGGAAAACCGAACTCGTTCAACAATGCTTTCGCTTCTTCATCAGTCGTTGCCGTAGTAACGATAGTGATATCCATCCCGTTAAAGTGCTTTACTTTATCGAGGTCAATCTCAGGGAAGATGATTTGTTCTTTTACTCCAAAAGTAAAGTTACCTCTTCCGTCAAAACCAGAAGCTTTAACTCCTCTGAAGTCACGAACGCGCGGCAAAGATACGGAGATTAATCGATCTAAAAACTCATACATCTTTTCGTCTCTCAAAGTCACGCGA
This sequence comes from uncultured Flavobacteriales bacterium, assembly GCA_938085105.1. Classification (GTDB taxonomy): domain Bacteria; phylum Bacteroidota; class Bacteroidia; order Flavobacteriales_D; family Sanyastnellaceae; genus CALKGK01. The sequence continues at coordinate 30,009 of CALKGK010000047.1, read as the reverse complement.
CAACCGATAGGCATGCCTTTACGCAATTTGAAGTTCGAAACATCTTTTGTAGAGAATGTAGCAATGGCTTTTTGACCAGCGATTGAAGTCATTTCCTCAACTGCGTTGTCAACCATTTTCTTATCTGCTACCGCTTTACCCAAACCTTGGTTGAGGCAAATTTTGGTAATTCGAGGAACCTGCATAACAGATTTGTACTCGAACTTTGATTTGAGAGCTCCAACGATTTCATCGTCGTACTGCTTGCGAAGTCTTGGTGTGTAAGTCATTACTTAAGCTCCTCATTTGATTTTTTAGAGAAACGCACCAATTTACCATTGTCTGCTCTTCTCTTCCCAACACGTGTTGGGTTTCCTTGATTATCAATAACCATCACATTTGAAATGTGGATAGCCGCTTCTCTTTTTTCAACTCCACCTTGTGGGTTGTTTGCGCTTGGTTTCATGTGTTTGGTCACCATATTGATTCCCTCCACAAGAACGCGATCGTTTTTACGATCTACACGCAAGACCTTTCCGTCCTTTCCTTTATCTTCTCCAGAAAGAACTTTCACTTGGTCGCCTGTTTGTACTTTTACTCGTTTGTGCATTGCCTTTATAAATTAAAGCACCTCAGGTGCAAGTGAAACAATTTTCATAAAGTCTTTTTCACGCAACTCTCTTGCCACTGGGCCAAAGATACGAGTACCACGCATTTCACCGGCTGCATTCAAAAGAACCACGGCGTTATCATCGAAACGGATATAAGATCCATCGGCTCTACGCACTTCTTTCTTTGTTCTAACTACAACTGCAGTTGATACTGTCCCTTTCTTAACGTTTCCGTTAGGGGTTGCTTCTTTTACGGTAACAATAATCTTGTCACCAATACTTGCGTAGCGGCGCTTGGTTCCTCCCAAGACGCGGATACAGAGAGCTTCTTTCGCTCCACTGTTATCTGCTACTCTCATACGGCTTTCTTGCTGTAACATTTCTTTTAACCTTTATTCGTTGGACAAGATTACTTAGCTCTTTCGATGATCTCGACCAATCTCCAGCATTTTCTCTTTGAGAGCGGACGAGTTTCGCTTATGCGAACGGTATCACCAATGTTGCACTCGTCTTTTTCATCGTGTGCTACAAATTTGTTGGTCGTTTTTACGAATTTCCCGTATTTCTCGTGCTTTACTTTACGTTCTACACTAACGACGATTGACTTGTCCATTTTATTGGAAGTCACAACACCAATTCGTTCTTTTCTAAGGTTGCGTTTATTTTCCATTGCCTTATTCCTTTTTAGGCGTTTTTACGAGCATTAAGCTCTGTCAATAACCTTGCGATCACTGTTTTATGATCTCTTAATTGCATTGGGTTCTCTAACCCAGCAAGTGAGTTATTGAACTTCATCTCCGCCAATGCCTGACGATGCTCTGCTACTTTTTCCTGTAGATCAGAGTCGGATAATTGCTTTATTTCCTGCGCTTTCATAATACTCTATTATTCGACGTAGTCCGGACGTACAACAAAACGCGTACGAACTGGCAACTTTTGCGCTCCCAATCGGAGTGCCTCTTGAGCAACATCCAACGGTACACCGTCAATTTCAAACATAATTCTACCCGGTTTAATCGGAGCAACCCAATGACTTGGCGCACCCTTACCTTTACCCATCCTTACCTCGGCAGGCTTAGAAGTGATTGGCTTGTCCGGGAATATTCTAATCCATACTTTACCTTCACGTTTCATATAACGTGTAATGGCAACACGAGCAGATTCGATTTGACGTGATGTAATGAAACCCATGTCAGTCGTCTTAATCGCAAATGAACCGAAGGCAATTCTAGACCCTCTTTGAGCGAGACCGCGTACACGGCCCTTCTGCATTTTACGGAACTTGGTTCTTTTTGGCTGTAACATCTTTTACTGCTTTTTCTTGATTATTTACGACGGCGACGTCTTGGAGATTGACCTCCGGCATTATTACCACCACCACGCTTATCTTTATTCTCTGTGTCTGGAGTCAAGTCTGGCTTACCATAAATCTCTCCACGGCAGATCCACACTTTAATTCCAATACGCCCGTATGTTGTGTGCGCTTCACTCAAGGCATAGTCAATGTCAGCTCTGAATGTGTGCAATGGAATACGTCCATCTTTGTACATCTCAGAACGTGCCATCTCTGCTCCGTTCAAACGGCCAGATACCATGATCTTGATTCCTTCAGCTCCCATTCTCATGGTTCCGGCTACTGCCATCTTTGCTGCACGACGGAAAGAGATACGAGCTTCGATCTGACGAGCTACACTGTCTGCAACCAAACGTGCATCCAACTCAGGTCTTTTGATCTCAAAGATGTTGATTTGCACTTCCTTTCCAGTCAATGATTTCAACTCTTCTTTCAACTTGTCTACTTCGCTTCCGCCTTTTCCGATGATCACTCCTGGACGAGCTGTTTGGATGGTTACAGTAACCAGCTTCAACGTTCGTTCAATAATGATTTTCGCAACACTCGCTTTACGCAAACGGGCTGTCAGGTACTGACGAATTTTATCGTCTTCAACTAGCTTCTCGGTGTAATTCTTCCCACCGTACCAGTTAGATTCCCAGCCTTTGATGAATCCTAAACGATTCCCTATTGGATTGGTTTTTTGTCCCATTATTGTAATTATTTAGCGCTATCTACGATAATCGTTACGTGATTCGATCTTTTTCTAATTCTGTGAGCGCGTCCTTGAGGTGCTGGTTGAATTCTCTTCAACATACGACCTCCGTCTACTTTAATCTCACTTACTACGAGGTTGGCATCTTCAAGACGCTCACCTTCATTTTTGTTTGTCCAATTGTCGATTGCAGACAACAAGAGCTTTTCCAATCTCAATGAAGCTTCCTTACGGCTAAACTTCAAAATGTTCAAAGCATCTGTCACCTTCTTTCCGCGAATTGTATCTGCTACAATTCTCATTTTACGAGGAGAAGTAGGACAATTGTTCAGCTTAGCAATAGCAACTGACTTCAGTTCCTCTTTGCGCTTCTCCGCTTGTATTCTTTTTCTGGCACCCATGGTTTCCAAATTTTAATTCAGAAGACTAGCGTCTCCCTTTGTCCTTTTTATTTCCCCCGTGTCCACGGAAGTTTCTAGTTGGTGAGAACTCTCCGAGTTTGTGTCCTACCATGTTTTCAGTTACATAAACAGGAATGAATTGCTTCCCGTTGTGCACACCGATAGTGAGGCCAACAAAATCAGGAGTAATCGTAGAAGAACGAGACCAAGTCTTGAGCACCGACTTCTTTCCTGAAGCCTGAGATTCCTCTACTCTTTGCATTAACTTGTAATGCACGAATGGTGGTTTTTTAAGTGAACGAGCCATGTCTTAGTTATTTCTTCTTACGACGTTCTACAATATATTTACTAGATGCTTTCTTCGGCTTTCTGGTTTTGTAACCTTTAGCTGGAACACCTGTTCTTGAGCGTGGATGTCCACCAGAAGAACGGCCTTCACCACCACCCATTGGGTGATCTACCGGGTTCATTACCACACCACGAACTCGTGGTCTTCTACCGAGCCATCTTGAACGACCAGCTTTACCGGAACGTTGAAGGTTGTGCTCTGAATTAGAAACAGATCCGATTGTGGCCAAACAAGTGGTCAAAATCATTCTTGTTTCTCCCGAAGGCATTTTGATCGTACAGTACCTACCTTCACGAGCATTCAGTTGAGCGTAGCTTCCTGCACTTCTCGCAATTGTACCACCTTGACCAGGGTTCAATTCGATGTTGTGAATTACAGTACCCAATGGAATCTCTGCCAAAGTCAATGTATTTCCAACTTCTGGAGCTACACCTTTTCCTGACTCGATGATTTGTCCCACTTGAATTCCTGCTGGAGCAACGATATAACGTTTCTCTCCATCAGTGTACTCAACCAAGCAAATACGAGCTGATCTGTTTGGATCGTATTCTACAGTTAAAACTTCCGCTTTAACATTGTACTTATCTCTTTTGAAATCAATCACACGGTAGCGACGCTTATGGCCACCTCCACGATAACGCATGGTCATCTTACCGGTGTTGTTTCTACCTCCAGACTTCTTGATAGGCTCAAGGAGTGCTTTGTGCGGACGGTCGGTAGTCACCTCTTCGAAAGTCGAGATGATCTTGTGACGCTGTCCTGGAGTCATCGGTTTTAGTTTACGTAATGCCATGTCTCTTAAATGTTATCGTAAAAATCAATGGTTTGTCCGTCGGCAACACTTACAATCGCTTTCTTGAACGCATTGGTTCTTCCCGTAACCATTCCGGTTTTGGTAAAACGACTCTTCTTCTTTCCATCAACGTTGATGGTGCGAACTGAAGTTACCTGTACATTGTACTTGCTTTCAACAGCCTTACGGATTTCAATTTTGTTTGCTTCACGAGCTACAATGAAACCAAATCTGTTGTTTGCTTCGCTGTCTGAACTCATCTTTTCAGTAATCAGCGGCTTGATTAAAATATTGCTCATCACTTCTTCAAGGTTTCTTGTATTACTTCATGAGCATTGCTTACAAACACGATGTTTGTGCTGTCCATGATTTCATACGTGTTCAACATAGCGGCGCTTGTCACTTTGCACTTAGGTACATTGCGAGAAGACAAGTAAACATTGTTGTCAGCACTTGGAAGAACAACCAACGTCTTTTGACTTGTGAGGTTCAAATTCCCAAGAACTTTCACGAAGTCTTGTGTCTTCACTGCAGCCATCTTAAGGTCCTCAAGAACCATGATGCCTTCAGCTTTTGCCTTATATGAGAGCGCAGACATACGAGCCAAACGCTTCACTTTCTTATTTACCTTCAACTCATATTTGTGAGGACGTGGTCCGAAAACGGTACCTCCACCTCTCATCACAGGAGACTTAATGCTACCAGCACGTGCGGTACCAGTTCCCTTTTGACGCTTAATCTTACGGGTTGACCCTGCAATTTCTGCGCGTTCTTTTGACTTATGAGTTCCTTGACGTTGTGCAGCATTGTAACGCTTAACATCAAGATAGATCGCATGATCATTAGGCTCGATACCGAAAACGGTATCGTCTAGGGTAACCTTCTTTGAGGTCTTTTTCCCGTCGGTAGTATATACAGCTAATTCCATCTTACTTTCTGATTAGAACGGTTGAACCTTTATGACCTGGAACAGCTCCTTTGATAACGATCAATCCCTCTTCTGGCATCACTTTCAACACCTCCAAGTTTTCAACGGTTACACGGGCGTTACCCATTTGACCAGCCATTCTCATTCCTTTGAATACACGCGCAGGATATGAGGCCGCACCAATAGAACCTGGGGCTCTTAATCGGTTGTGCTGTCCGTGGGTAGCTTGTCCAACACCTCCAAAACCGTGGCGTTTTACCACACCTTGGAAACCTTTTCCTTTGCTTTTCCCTACCACAAAGACATATTCTCCTTCTTTGAAGAGGTCTTCAATTTTTACTTCATCACCGAGGGCGAGCTCTTGGTCGAAACCTTTAAACTCAGCCAACTTTCTTTTTGGAGATGTTCCGGCTTTTTTGAAGTGTCCTTTCATGGCTTGTGAAGTGCGCTTTTCTTTGCGATCTCCGTAGCCCAATTGAACTGCTTCGTAACCATCCTTCTCTAGGGTTTTAACTTGTGTAACTACACAAGGACCAGCCTCGATGATTGTGCATGGAATATTTTTTCCAGCGGCACTATAAATACTGGTCATACCTACTTTTCTCCCTATGAGTCCAGGCATTGCTGTATGATTAATTATTAAACTTTAATTTCTACTTCTACTCCACTTGGAAGCTCCAAGCGCATCAATGCGTCTACTGTTTTCGAAGACGAGCTGTAAATATCAAGCAAACGCTTGTACGAGCTCAACTCGAACTGTTCACGTGATTTCTTGTTCACGTGAGGTGAACGCAATACGGTATAAATTCTACGGTGTGTCGGCAATGGAATCGGTCCACTGATTACTGCACCTGTTGACTTTACAGTCTTCACGATCTTCTCTGCAGACTTATCCACTAGGTTGTGATCGTATGATTTCAATTTGATTCTAATCTTTTGAGCCATCTCAATTATAATTATGCGCCTACAGTTCCTTTTGCTTTTGCAATTACTTCGTCAGCAATGTTCTTTGGTGTTGCTTCGAAGTGATCGAATTCCATGGTTGAAGTCGCACGTCCAGAAGACATTGTTCTCAAAGCAGTCACATATCCGAACATCTCAGAAAGAGGAACAAATGCCTTAACTACTTTTGAACCTGCACGATCATCCATTCCATTGATCACACCACGACGACGGTTCAAGTCACCTACGATGTCACCCATGTTTTCCTCTGGAGTCAACACTTCCAACTTCATGATTGGCTCCATCAATACTGCTCCTGCATGAGGAACGGCGTTACGGTAAGCCATCTTCGCTGCCAACTCAAAAGAGAGTGAATCTGAATCGACCGCGTGGAAAGATCCATCTACCAACTCAACAGTCATTGAATCCATTGGGTAACCGGCCAAAACACCATTCACCATAGAATCTTTGAATCCTTTTTCGACAGAAGGCACATATTCACGTGGAACGTTACCACCCTTGATGCTGTTGATGAATACCAATCCTGGGTTCTCTTTGTCGTCATTCGGAGAAATCTTCACAACGATATCGGCGAACTTACCACGACCACCTGACTGCTTCTTGTAAGTTTCACGGTGATCAACACTGCCTGTGATTGCCTCTTTGTAAGAAACTTGAGGAGCTCCTTGGTTACACTCAACCTTAAATTCACGCTTCAAACGATCAAGGATAATATCCAAGTGCAACTCTCCCATTCCTGAGATCACTGTTTGTCCTGAATCCTCGTCTGTAGCAACTTTGAAGGTTGGATCCTCTTCAGCCAATTTTGCCAAAGCCATCCCCAACTTGTCAACGTCTGCTTGCGTCTTAGGCTCAACTGCAACACCGATTACTGGTTCTGGGAAATCCATGGATTCAAGAACAATTGGGTTCTTCTCATCACAAAGGGTATCTCCCGTCTTGATATCTTTAAATCCTACCAATGCAGCAATGTCTCCACAGTGCAATTCGTCAATTGGATTTTGTTTCGCAGCGTGCATCTGGTAGATACGAGAAATACGCTCTTTCTTTCCTGTTCTTGCGTTCAAAACGTAAGAACCTGCAGGGAGTTTCCCTGAATAAGCTCTAGCAAAACACAACCGTCCTACGAAAGGATCTGTTGCAATTTTAAATGCCAATGCCGAAAACGGTTCATCAACAGAAGGCTTACGAGAAGCTTCATCTTCTGTACCTGGCAACGTCCCTTGGATCGCTTCAGTATCTGCTGGTGAAGGCAAGATCTCCATCACCATATCAAGCATCGCCTGAACACCCTTGTTTTTAAAGGCAGAACCACACATCATTGGCACAACTTTACCGGCGATCGTCGCTTCACGAAGTGCATCCAAGATTTCACGCTCTGTCAATGATTCTGGATCCTCGAAGTATTTCTCCATTAAAGTATCATCGAACTCAGCAACAGCCTCGAGCAATTGCTCACGGTACATTGTTGCTTCTTCAAGGATATCATCTGGAATTGGAACTTCTTGGAAAGTCATCCCTTGATCGGCTTCGTTCCAAACGACTCCACGGAAGTTGATCAAATCAACAGCTCCTTTGAAATCATCCTCAGCACCGATTGGAATTTGCAATGGGAGTGCATGACTACCCAACATTTCTTTTACTTGACGACAAACATTCAAGAAATCCGCACCTTGACGGTCCATCTTGTTCACGAATCCAATACGTGGAACGTTGTAATTGTTTGCAAGTCTCCAGTTCGTTTCTGACTGAGGCTCTACACCATCAACAGCACTGAACAAGAAAACCAAACCATCAAGAACACGCAAAGAACGGTTCACCTCAACGGTAAAATCAACGTGTCCTGGAGTATCAATGATATTCACGTGAAACTGATCTCCTCGATAGTTCCAAAATACGGTTGTCGCAGCAGAAGTAATGGTAATACCACGCTCTTGCTCTTGCTCCATCCAGTCCATGGTAGCAGCACCATCGTGAACTTCACCAATCTTGTGACTTACCCCTGCGTAGTAAAGGATACGCTCTGTAGTCGTTGTCTTACCCGCATCGATGTGGGCAGCGATACCAATGTTTCTTGTGTATCTTAAATCTCTTTTCGCCATTTTATTGTCGTCTTAGCGGTTAATTAGATTCTAAAGTGAGCAAATGCCTTGTTCGCTTCGGCCATACGGTGAGTATCTTCTTTCTTTTTGAAAGTCGCACCCTCTTCTCTCGAAGCCGCCATGATTTCATTGGCCAAGCGCTCAGCCATGGTTTTCTCGTTACGCTTGCGCGAATAACCGATCAACCATTTCATCCCCATTGAAAGCTTTCGGCTATCACGGATTTGTTGTGGAATCTGAAAAGTCGCACCACCAACACGGCGGCTACGTACTTCAACAGCAGGCGTAATGTTTGACAATGCTTTTTTCCATATCTCCAATCCGTCTTCTCCAGACTTTTCGGAAACTTGATCAACTGCTTCGTAAAAAATCTTGTAAGCCAAGTTTTTCTTCCCATCCAACATTAAGTTGTTTACGAACTGGGTCACCAACTCGCTTTTAAAGCGTGGATCTGGTAACAGGGGTAATTTTCTTGCTCTTTTCCTTCTCATGGTAGTAGAATTGGACTAGGAGGTTTATTTCTTAGCCTTAGGCCTTTTTGTTCCGTACTTACTTCTTCTCTGCATACGCCCTTCAACACCAGCAGTATCGAGAGCACCACGCACGATGTGATAACGCACACCTGGCAAATCCTTCACTCTTCCGCCACGTACCAAAACGATACTGTGTTCTTGAAGATTATGACCTTCACCACCGATGTATGCATTCACCTCGTTTCCGTTTGTTAAACGAACACGGGCAACTTTACGCATCGCTGAGTTTGGCTTCTTAGGAGTCGTTGTGTAAACACGTACACACACCCCTCTACGCTGCGGACAAGAGTCCAAAGCCGCAGATTTGCTGGGCTTAATCTTGGTGGTTCTACCTTTACGAACCAGTTGTGAAATAGTAGGCATATTGCGTTATCTCTTTATCAATTTCGTAGAGCCCAAATGAGCTCTCCCAGTTTTTTTAGGGGTGCAAATGTACATTATTTTAATTGAAATCCAATAGCTTTCAATACTTTAATTTCACATTTTCATCGTCAATTTAATATTCCCCCCTTTTTACCCCCCAATTCGCTGTTAAAAAGCACTTTTATATCCATCCACAAAATCACGCACCCTTTTTATGAACAAAAGCAACTTTCCTTTTCGGGCTTTTATACCTTTGGATCGTGGAGTATTTGAATGAATTAAACAAAGAACAACGCGAGGCCGTAGTTCATGCAGAAGGCCCGATGATGGTGATCGCCGGGGCAGGTTCTGGAAAAACAAGAGTGCTTACTTATCGCATCGCACACTTGGTGCATCACGGTGTCGATCCTTTCAACATCCTGGCACTCACCTTTACCAACAAGGCTGCTCGGGAAATGAAAGCACGTATTGGCAAAGTAGTGGGAGATCAAGAGGCACGAAACATTTGGATGGGAACCTTCCACTCCATTTTCGCCAAGATTCTTCGCATGGAGGCTGACCGGATCAACTATCCACGAAATTTCACCATTTACGACACGCAAGACAGTAAAAACTTGCTCCGAGACATTATAAAAGAGATGTCCCTTTCCGACAAGGTCTACAAACCGGGAGTGGTTTTCGGTCGCATTTCCGCCGCTAAAAACAACCTGATCTCCCCTGAAGCCTATCGAAGAAATACCGAAATCATGTCGGAAGACAGTCAAGCCGGTCGTCCTCGCTTGGTTGACATCTATACAGAATATGCCAAACGTTGCTTCCGTTCTGGAGCAATGGATTTTGACGACTTGTTATACAAGACCAACGTCCTATTAAGGGACCATGCCGACCTCCTTTATAAATATCAGAACAAATTCCATTACATCTTGGTGGACGAGTACCAGGATACCAACTTCGCCCAATACCTTATTGTAAAGCAACTCGCAGCTGCCCGTCAAAACATCTGTGTGGTTGGAGATGATGCCCAATCCATCTATGCCTTCCGTGGAGCAAACATTCAGAACATCCTGAATTTCCGGAACGATTATCCGGATTATGTGCTTTATAAGTTGGAGCAAAACTACCGTTCAACCAAAGTCATTGTTGAAGCGGCAAATAGCGTTATTGACAAGAACACCGAGCAGATCAAAAAATCGGTATGGACAGAAAACGCTCAAGGAGACTTGATTCGTGTTCACCGTTCTTATTCGGACAATGATGAGGGCAGTTTTGTGGCTCATGACATTTTCGAAATTCAGAACCAAAATCAGTTGCCCAACAAAGATTTTGCGATTCTCTATCGAACCAATGCTCAATCCCGTTCTTTTGAGGAAGCACTGAGAAAACTGAATGTACCGTATCGGATTTATGGCGGACTCTCCTTCTACCAGCGAAAAGAAATTAAAGACCTCTTGGCCTATTTCCGACTCACAGCCAACCCGAACGACGAAGAAGCACTAAAACGTATCATCAATTACCCAGCGCGAGGTATTGGCAAAACCACCATGGAGAAGCTGCTCATCGCGAGCAACAAATACGATCAACCCATTTGGGAAATCATTTCACACCCGCACACTTATAACACGGGACTCAACAAAGGTACTGTGAGCAAGATTGGCGCCTTCTCTTTGATGATTCAGAGCTTTCAGTCGGTCATCAACAAAAAGAACGCTTTCGACGTTGCCGATCACATCGCTCAGGAATCCGGGCTCGTTCGCGAATTGAATTCAGACAAAACTCCTGAAGGGATTTCTCGTTATGACAACATTCAAGAGTTGATCAACGGGATTAAGGAGTTTTCAGATCGTGTTGACCCTGATGATCCAGATAAAATCAATACGTTACCCGACTTCCTGGTAGACGTTGCTCTCCTTACCGATGCAGACAACGAAGACGACGATGACAATAAAGTAAGTATGATGACCATCCACGCCGCGAAGGGCTTGGAGTTTCCTTATGTCTACATCGTTGGAATGGAAGAAAACCTTTTTCCTTCGCAACTTGCGTTGAGTTCCAGAAGCGAATTGGAAGAAGAACGACGCCTCTTTTATGTCGCCATCACCCGAGCAGAAAAACGAGCAACGCTAAGTTATGCACTCACTCGCTATCGTTGGGGTCAGCTTTCCCAATGCGAGCCTTCTCGTTTCCTTGAAGATATCGATGAACGCTTTCTAAGCCTGCCCAAGGTGAGTCCGAAGCAAGCCAACCCTTTTGCTGGTAAAGGCGGATTTGATGCTGCACGACAACGGTTTCACAACCCCATGGGTGGTGCACCGCAAGGCAATACTCCTCCCAAACCAAACATGAAAAAAGTGGGGGATCTTCAAGGACAAGCGAGCAGTGCTGATTTGAATGGAATACAAGTTGGGACAGAAGTTGAACACGCACGTTTTGGTAAAGGAAAAGTTCTGAAGATTGAAGGAGCTGTTCCCAACCATAAAGCAACGGTTTATTTTCCTGCTGCAGGTCAGAAACAACTCCTACTGAAGTTCGCAAAACTTAAAATCCTATCTTGAGCTTCATGAGCACTATTACTAAGCTGGTATTCTTGATCTCTCTTTTCGGCATAACTCAACTCAGTTTTGCCCAAACCACCCCCATCAATGATCGGGACGGATCTCCAATGGTTTTGAAGTGGTTCAGTGCTCAGGACCCAGAACAGGTAAGTAAAAACAAGCACATTGAAATTGGAATGATGCTTCCGCCCAATGTGGAAGCGGGCATTGCGGCATTTCTATCAGACATTCCCAGTTCAAAAGCGCTTAACCCTTTCGACCCAGAAGACATTGAGGTCTTGGCGTATTTTAAGAAAGCAGATCAGAAAGACATGTCGCTTTGGGAAAAACGATATGCTTTTTACTATCGTCCTTATCAGCGCAACACGCGATCGACCGACCCCAACAAATGGAAGCATGAGGCACTCGAAACAGTTCACCCCTTTCGGGCACGCTTCACTCCAAAAGAAACTGGAAATTACACCTGCTGGTTTTCGCTTAAAGTGAGAGGTCAAGAAATACGCATCTCCAATACGCTATCATTTCAAGTGGAAGAAAAAGGTCATCCCGGATTTCTGGCCGTGGGCGATAATAAACGCTACTTTGTTCGAGACAGCAACTCTTATTTCCCCGTAGGTCAAAACCTCCCTTGGCCTGCTTGCGACCCTGCCATCGACCCAAAATGTGCACAAATCGATTGTTTCAACGCTGAACCTTGGTGCGCCTCCACCATGAATCCATTGGGCTATCTCGCCTACCACAAACAGATGAAATCCTTTGCTGAAAACGGGGGGAATTACTTCAGAATGCTCATCGCGCCTTGGAATTTGGAAATCGAATTTGAGAAGCTCAACAACTACAGTGACCGTTTGAATTGCGCTTGGGAAATGGATGAAATTCTTCGTGTTGCTGAAGAAAATGATCTCCTCATTCACCTCAACCTTCAGGTGCACTACCCACTGGAAGAAGTCTCGGGCTACAGCATGTGGCACTGGGACTATGGAGATATTGACTGCTTCCCGTACGACGACCCGTATTGTTATCTCGACGAATTGGGCTTACCTACTGTGCGAAGCTTTATGGAAAGTGAAGAAGCCAAGAAGCACTACAAAAACCGCCTTCGTTACTTCATTGCCCGCTATGGACATAGCACCAACATCGCTAATTTTGAATTGGTGAGTGAAGTGAATGGAATTGCCTCTGCTCCTTCTGTTGATGAAAACTGCCAAACCGATGGTGGTCATCTCGCTATGCCCTACCGTGAAGACGCAAGCATGACCCGTTTGATTTATTCTTGGCAGCGTGAAATGCTGAATTACATCAAATACGATCTCAATCACGAAAACCATCTTTTGGCGGTGAGTATTTCTGGTCCGGCAGAATTTCTTCTTGGCGACAGCATTTACTACGAGCCGGCTGTCGACATTGCCACCTTCAATTATTACAATGCCTCCATTGAAAAGTATTCTGGGTTTACAGAGATCATGGACAACTTTCAAACCGACAATTCAAGACGAGAGGCCATCACCAACCTCGACCCACCAGCCATCGACAAACCCCTGCTCTTTTCAGAAGTGGGGCCAGGTATGAGCGTTGAAAACTGCGATTCTGATTTACGTTTCATTAAAAGTGTTTGGTGTTCTGCCTTTTCGGGAATGAGCGCAGGCGCAATGAATTGGAGCAATCAATACAACCCAGAGTTGTGGTCACACTTGGCTCGAATCGACAGCATCATGCAAGATGTTCGGCTCGACGAAGAAAATTGGGAGGGTGTGAATGCTGTTAGAAGAGACAAGATGGGAGATTGTGTTGCCCTCAGAAGGGGTGGACAAAACAAAATGGCTTTGGGTGTGGTGCATAATCGCAGCGTCAACTGGTACAGCAAAAGAATTTCAGACGAAGGCTCTTGCAAAGAGTTTTTCGAAAACAACCCTCAGTTCTTTAGCCCGAGGTACAAGGAAGCCGTGAGCATGGACTCCAAAGGAAGATCTGCCAAAATGGAAATCAAAAACATGGGGGCTTTGAAGCGCTATAAGATTTCCTGGATCGACATCTCGACAGGACAAGTGCTCTCCACCACCATCCAAAACACGGGGTTGAACGGCAATTTAAGTTTACGCCATCCTGAGCTTCCAAGCACCGGGTTGGGACTCCTATTTTTCAAAGCAGAAGAAATATAATCGAAAGCATTTTTTCTCTTGATGATTTCATGCGCAAGAGAATCATTACCTTTGCAGCTATGTCAGAAAATTTCGAAGGACTTACTTACAACAGTGCACGCCCGGATTTGGCCATTCCAGAATACGGACGAAACATTCACAACATGATTGATTACGCTAAATCTGTAGCCGATCGTGAAGAGCGAAACAAAATCGCACAAGCCATCATTAGCGTAATGGGACAGCTTTTCCCCCACTTGCGAGACATTGATGATTACAAACACAAGTTGTGGGATCACTTGCACATTATTGCGAACTTCGAATTGGACGTGGACTCCCCTTACCCGAAGCCCGAAGCCGAAACACTTGCACAGAAGCCAGAAAGGGTTCCTTACCCACAAAGAAAGATGAAGTATGGTCACTACGGTAGCATCTTGGAAGAGCTCATTGGCAAGGCTTGTGAGTACGAAGAAGGAGATGAGAAAAACACTTTGACCTTGATGATTGGCAACTTGATGAAACGCCATTACCTCACTTATAACCGTTCATCGGTGAATGACGCTTTGATCAAAGATCAATTGCAGGAATTGTCAAACGGGAAGCTGAAATTGGCAGAAGACACTGAGCTTGTGAGCACCGCGGAAGTATTGAAAAACACCAAGCCCGTTAACATTCGCTCAAACAAAAAAGGACAACAAAAGCGCAAGAAGAAAAAGTACTAGACCGTCGTCTTCAGGTGAACTCAGATAATTTGAATTCATCTTCGCTTAACACAAATTTCTCTTCAAAATCCTTTCCCCGTTGAGATGTCGATAAGTTTTTTCGTTCTTGATTGAAAAGGCCCTGCTTTTTAAAAACTTTAGGGCACGAAAAAAAGACGGAATGGGAACATTTATTATACAAGGAGGAAAACCCCTCAAAGGAGAAATTATCCCGCAAGGGGCAAAAAACGAAGCACTTCAAATCATTTGTGCTGTACTTCTCACTCCCGAGAAAGTACGCATTGACAACATCCCCAACATTGTTGACGTCAACAAACTTATTTCCCTACTCAAGGATCTAGGAGTAAAAGTTGAAAAGCACGATGAATCAAGCTATACATTTCAAGCAGACGAGGTAAACCTGGACTACTTGGACTCGCCAGAATTCAAGAAAAAAGGAGCTTCTTTGAGAGGCTCAATCATGATTGTTGGTCCATTACTCGCTCGTTTTGGTCGGGGTTACATCCCTCAACCGGGGGGAGATAAAATTGGTCGAAGACGACTTGACACCCACTTTACGGGCTTGCAAAAACTGGGGGCCACCTTCGAGTACGACGCAAAAAATGCATTTTATAAAGTTCATTCTCCCAAACTTCAAGGTGCAGACATGCTCTTGGATGAAGCTTCTGTAACCGGGACTGCCAACATCCTCATGGCTGCTGCACTTGCCAAGGGAACCACCACAATTTACAATGCTGCTTGCGAGCCTTACCTCCAGCAGTTGAGTAAAATGATCAACCGCATGGGTGGAAAAGTGAGTGGCGTTGGCTCTAACCTTTTGACCATCGAAGGGGTAGACTCCTTGGGTGGATGCGAGCACCGCTGCTTGCCTGACATGATTGAAATTGGCAGTTTCATCGGAATGGCCGCCATGACCAAAAGTGAAATCACCATCAAAGATGTTCAGCATAAAGAATTGGGAATTATCCCTGAAATCTTTCGCCGACTCGGGATCAAAATTGAACTCAAAGGAGATGATTTATTCATTCCCGCTCAGGATTCTTATGAAATCGAGAGTTTCATCGACGGATCTATTCTAACCGTATCTGACGCACCATGGCCAGGCTTCACTCCTGATCTCCTTTCGATTGTTTTGGTAACTGCAACCCAAGCCCGCGGAAGTGTATTGATTCACCAAAAGATGTTTGAAAGCCGCCTATTTTTCGTAGATAAGTTGATTGATATGGGGGCGCAAATCATTCTTTGTGATCCGCACCGCGCTACTGTTATCGGACTTGATCGAAAAACACCTTTGAAAGGAGTTACGATGACCTCTCCAGACATTCGCGCAGGAGTTTCGCTTTTGATTGCAGCGCTTTCTGCTGAGGGGAAGAGCACCATCCACAACATCAGTCAAATCGACCGAGGATACCAAAACATTGAAGCCCGTTTGAAAGCACTTGGAGCCGACATTCAGCGCATCGATTAATCTTGGCAAAGACCAAACTGCATTCCAAGAGAACGTGGAACGGTCTTTGGTACACTCAAGGCAAATATTTACCTTTAGATTCAATAATCAGTCGAAATGAAAAACTTTAAAATAATCCTTCTTGGCGTTGGCATCGCTGCTTTTGGTTTTGGGTTCATGCAATCGAACGAAGCTACAGTAGCTAAAAGCTTGTACACATCACCAGTAAAGGTGGGCACCAACATCGGAGACCAAGCACCTGAAATCTCCATGAACGGAGTGGACGGAAAGAAACTCCAACTTTCAAGCATGCGCGGAAGCCTTGTTCTTATTGATTTCTGGGCGTCATGGTGCGGACCGTGTCGTAGAGAAAACCCAAATGTGGTGAGAGCCTACAACAAATATCAAAAGGCAAAATTCAAAACAGCTGATGGGTTTGATATCTTATCCGTATCGCTAGACAGCAATAAGGAAAGTTGGAAAAAAGCGATCTCGCAAGACAAGTTGAGCTGGTCCAACCACGTTTGCGACCTCAAAGGATGGAAAAATGAAGCTGCCGCTATTTATGGCGTTAGTTCTATCCCCATGAGTTTCTTGGTGGATGAAAACGGAATCATCGTTGCGAAGAATTTGAGAGGCATGGAACTTCATGTTCAAATTGACCAACACGTTTCTAAGTTGCGATAATTCGCTTCGAAAACTTACAGCATAAAAAAAAGGTCGGCTCAAAACCGACCTTTTTTGTGCCTAGATGTCAGCAAAACGCGGCGCACTTTCCTCGAACAGACACATTTTCGTTCAAAACTTCTGAATACTGCCACCCTGACACCTTGGCTCAGTTTGGCAAAACTTTTGACCTTTGCGCCGCAAGAAGATAAGATCATGAACAAAGACGAGCATACTCCACAAGAAGAGGAAGCATTGAACGATGCCCAGCAGCACCAAGAAGGAGCTGAAAAAGAAACTGAAGAAACGACTGCAGAGAATACTGTGGCAGAGGAGGAAGATCCGATCCGTGCTCTAGAGAAAGAGCTCGCTGATTGGAAGGACAAGTACACCCGCCTTTACGCTGAATTTGACAACTTCAGAAAGCGAAATGCCAAGGAGCGTTTGGATCTCATGAAAAGTGCGGGGAAAGACATCATTCAAGACATGTTGCCCCTCATTGACGACTTCGAACGAGCTGAAAAAGCCAATGCAGACTCCAATGACATCAAAGCAGTGAAAGAAGGTTACGGGCTAATCCAAGCTAAACTTCTTCGAACGCTTGAAGCCAAAGGACTGAAGCCCATGGATAGCATGGGAAAATCCTTCGATGTTGAATATCACGAAGCCATTACCAACATTCCAGCTCCCAGTAAAAAGCAAGTGGGTAAAGTGGTGGACGTGGTTGAAAAAGGCTATTTCCTGAACGATAACATTCTTCGCTACGCCAAAGTAGTTGTAGGACAATAAGCGCAAGATGGCGAAAAGAGATTATTACGAAATATTGGGATTGAGTAAAAACGCAAGTGAAGCCGAAATCAAAAAGGCCTATCGAAAGCTAGCGTTGAAGTATCACCCCGACAAGAATCCCGACGATAAATCGGCAGAAGAAAAGTTCAAAGAAGCTGCTGAAGCTTATGAAGTTTTGAGCAATGCTGAGAAAAGGCAACGCTACGATCAGTTTGGACATGATGGGATGCGCGGTGGTCAAGGATTTGGCGGCGGTGGCATGAACATGGACGACATCTTCTCCCAGTTTGGTGACATCTTTGGTGGTGCCTTCGGCGGAGGATTTGGCGGCGGCGGTGGCGGTGGCCGAAGAGGTGGTCGAGTAAAAGGTAGCAACCTCCGAATCAAAGTAAAACTCAACCTCGAAGAAATAGCCAACGGTGCAGTGAAGAAGGTAAAAGTCTTCAAATTGGTTCAGGCCGATGGGGTTGAATTCTCCACTTGTGGAACGTGTGGTGGAGCAGGACAAGTTCGACGAGTAACCAACACCATTCTCGGACAAATGCAAACGGCCTCCACTTGTCCAGCGTGTCATGGAGCAGGAAAATCCATCAAAAGCAAGCCAAAAGATGCTGATGAAAATGGGTTGAGAAGAGAAGAAGAAGTGATTTCCATTGACATCCCCGCAGGTGTTGAGGAAGGCATGCAGTTGAACATGAGCGGAAAAGGAAATGCCGGTCCGTTTGGAGGAGTACCTGGAGACCTTCTTGTGGTGATTGAAGAAATTGAACACGAAGAACTCAAGCGAAATGGTAAAAACTTGCACTACGAACTTTACCTCAATTTTGCTGATGTGGCTTTGGGCTGTTCTACGGAAATCCCATTGGTAAACGGAAAAGCAAAAATCAAGGTGGACGCTGGTACTCAAAGCGGCAAAATTGTTCGTTTGAGAGGAAAGGGCTTACCGGCGGTACAGTCCTACGGACATGGAGATCTTCTTGTGAACATTAACGTTTGGACGCCGCAAAATTTGAGCAGCGAAGAAAAAGCCCTACTCGAAAAACTGAAGTCCTCAGAAAATTTCAAACCACAGCCTACCCATCGAGACAAAGGATTCTTTCAACGTGTGAAAGAAATGTTCTCGTAATGACTGTTTGAGCATACAATTTGAACAATCCTTTTCCGTCTATTGGGGAAGGATTGTTTAGTTTTACACTGAACTGAAGTCACATGAATGCACTAGAAGCAAAACACATCACCAAGAAATACGCCGAGCATGTTGCTCTTGATGATGTCAGCATACAAGTACCTGAAGGGGCTGTATTTGGCCTTTTGGGGCCGAACGGAGCTGGGAAAACCTCACTTATTCGAATCATCAATCAAATTACGGGGCCCGACGAAGGAGAAATCGTCCTCTTTGGGGAATCTCTTCAAGCCAAACACGTGAGCAACATCGGTTATTTGCCAGAAGAACGCGGCTTGTACAAGAAGATGAAAGTTGGAGAGCAGGCCATGTACCTTGCCCAGCTAAAGGGAATGCGCAAGCAAGAAGCCAAGCAAAAGCTTGAAGCCTGGTTTGAACGCTTTGAAATCATGGCTTGGTGGAACAAAAAAGTGGAAGAGCTTTCGAAGGGAATGGCACAAAAGATTCAGTTTGTGACCACCGTTTTGCACGAACCAAAGCTGCTCATCTTGGACGAACCCTTCAGTGGTTTTGACCCCATCAATGTGGAACTCATTCGGAATGAATTGATGCGTCTTAAAGACGAAGGAGCGAGCATCATCCTATCTACTCACAACATGGGAAGCGTGGAAGAAATATGCGACAACATTGCGCTCATCAACAAGTCGAAAAAAGTACTTGAAGGAAGGGTGGATGACATCCGCGAAGCCCACGCACATCAAGAGTACGAGCTCCGTTTTAAAGGGACCGCCATTGCCTTCGCAAATGCCTTGTGGACCAATTTTGAATTGCTCTCGCAAGAAGGAGATCAAGATCTTCAACGAGCCCGTGTTCGGTTAGGAGAAGGCATGAAACTCAACGACCTTCTTCGGGCAGTGGTTGACCATGTTGAACTTATTGACGTGAACCGCAACCTTCCCTCCATGAATGACATTTTCATCCAAACAGTGACCCAAAACGCAGAAGAACATGAGTAAAATTGGACTCGTTATCGGAAGAGAATACAGCAGTAGAGTACGCAAGAAATCGTTCATCCTGATGACCATTCTCGGCCCCCTCCTCTTTGCTGGAATTATTGCCGCGGCCATTTGGGTATCGGTAGCAGACAACACAGAACACGAAGTACTGGTGGTGGATTATGCTGGAATGCTGAGTTACGTCAACCCTGATAATGGGCGAATGGAAGCCAGTTATCCCGAAATCTTTAAAGGTGACGAAAAGTTGCAATTCCATTTTACGGATCAACTTCCCAGCGACAGCAGCTTTATGAACAGTCCGTACACGCTCATGCTTGAGTTTGACGACTCCATCCTTGCCGCCAAAAAAGCACACCTGTACTACAAGGACCTGCCTTCAACCCAAGTGAGTATGAGAATTACCGGAGCCTTGGAGAACGGAATTGAACGGGTAAAAGTGAGGGAAAACGACCAAATTGACTACCACACATATAAACGACTAAAAACCAGCATCTCCCTTGCGAAGTTTGACATCATGCACAAAGAAGACGCCTCACTCGATCAAGAGAAAGGCATTGTGGGGATGATGCTCGCTATCATCATCTTCTTTTTCATTTTTCTCTATGGCTCGCAAGTGATGCGAGGAGTAATCGAAGAAAAATCGAACCGAATTGTTGAAGTCATCGTGAGTTCCATCAAACCATTTCAGCTGATGATGGGGAAAATCATCGGGATTGGTTTGGTTGGCTTAACCCAGTTCCTCATTTGGATTGTGCTCTCCATTGTCATCTTTTCTGTGGCAGGGATGATCTTTGAAAGTGGAGGATTTGATAGTGTTGCAGCTGTAAACGGATTGCGCTCTGGCGGACAAACCCCCATTGACTTCGAAACCTTCCTTCAGCAGCAAGATGGGTTTAGCCTCTTGGTATCCATCAATTGGCCCTTGATCCTTTTCATGTTTTTCATCTATTTCATTGGCGGTTACCTCCTATACGGATCATTATTTGCGAGCGTTGGTGCTGCAGTGGACAGTGAAACTGACACTCAGCAATTCTTGATGCCCGTAATGCTTCCCTTATTTTTCTCCTATTTCGTTGCCATCATGAGCGTAAACAATCCTGAGGGCTTCGCAGCTAAGGTCTTTAGCTTTATCCCGCTTTCTTCGCCGATCATCATGATGATCCGCACGCCAATGAACAGCACGACCATCTGGGAACTGCTCTTGTCCGTGGCCCTATTATTTGCAACGGCCGTGTTCTTCGTTTGGCTTGCAGGAAGAATCTACCGCACTGGAATATTGATGTACGGCAAGAAGCCATCGTACCGAGAAATTTGGAAATGGATCAAATTCAATTCATGAAAAAACGAGTCGCCGTTATTGATTGCGGAACCAACACCTTCAACCTGCTCATTGCCGACATCGAAGACGGAACTTGGAAAGCGGTGTTCAACACCAAACAAGCCGTAAAACTCGGTCAGGGTGGATTTTCGAAAGAAGGCATTCGAAAAGAGCGTTACCTCGTGGGAATGGACGCTTTGAATATTCACCACGAAAGCATCCTCAATTACCAAGTAGACGAAACCTACGCCTTTGCCACCTCTGCTCTTCGTGAAGCGGGAAATGGAAGACAGTTTGTAAGTGAAGCGAAAGAGCGTTTTGGGATTGAAATCCAGCTGATTGACGGCGATCGAGAAGCAGCACTCATCATGAAAGGTGTGCGCCAAAGTTTGGATTTGGAAGGAGAAGTGGCCCTGATTATGGACATCGGTGGTGGAAGCACGGAATACATTCTAGCCAACAATGAAACCCTTTTTTGGAAGGAGAGTTTTCCTCTTGGGGTGAGCCGACTGTATGAGCAACTTCAAGCACAAGATCCCATCACCCCAGAAGAGCAAAACACCTTGGAAGAACATTTGACCAAAGTGCTCGGTTCCTTGGACGATGCCGTAAAAGAACATCCACCGACACTACTATTAGGAAGTTCGGGGTCTTTTGACTCCATCGTGGACATGGCCCACTTTAAATATGAGACTGATCGTAAAGCCCTCGCCAACCCCATTGCAACCACCCACTTTGACGGGCTATTTGACGCTTTGATTGGAAGCACGAAAAACGAACGACTTTTAGTTCCAGGGCTTCAACCACTTCGAGCAGACTTCATGGTTATTGCCATGATCATGATTAAATTTACCCTCAAGAGATACCAACTCACCCGCATTCATCAATCGAATTATGCCTTAAAAGAAGGAGTTCTATTTGAGCTTGCAAAAAAAATGACGGAAACGGAATAATACTTGATACCATGTCGAAAAAGAAATCCATGCCACAGATATTGATCATAGACGATGAGGCTGCTATCCGCAGTACACTCAAAGAAATCTTAGAATACGAAGACTATCAAGTAGATGAAGCTGAAGACGGAAGTGTTGGTTTGAAGAAGGCCATGGACACCCCTTATGACATCATTTTTTGCGACATCAAGATGCCAAAGATGGACGGCTTGGAAGTACTCGAGAAGTTGAAACTTGCTGAAGTCGATTCTCCCGTGATCATGATCTCTGGTCATGGCACCGTTGAAACTGCCGTTGAAGCATTAAAAAAGGGTGCATACGATTTCATTGAAAAGCCCCTCGATCTCAATCGAATTTTGGTAACTCTTCGAAATGCGAGCGATCAAAAAACCTTGGTGGAAGAAACCAAAGTATTGAAGCGCAAGATCAACAAGGCTTTGGGATCGAACATTATTGGAGAATCTCCTGCCATTCTAGAAATCAAGAAACTGATTGATACCGTTGCGCCCACTGATGCGCGGGTCTTGATTACTGGGGGAAATGGTTCTGGTAAAGAATTGGTTGCTCGTCAGCTCCACGAAAAAAGTGAACGTGCTAAGATGCCTTTCATTGAAGTCAACTGCGCCGCCATCCCATCTGAGCTGATTGAAAGCGAACTCTTTGGTCATGAAAAAGGTGCATTTACAAGCGCCATCAAGCAGCGCAAGGGAAAGTTTGAACAGGCCGATGGAGGGACTTTGTTTTTGGATGAGATTGGAGACATGAGTCCGTCTGCCCAAGCAAAAGTACTCCGCGCCCTTCAAGAAAACCGCATTACACGAGTTGGAGGAGACAAAGACATTAAAGTGAATGTGCGCATCTTTGCCGCTACAAACAAAGACCTCCGTAAAGAGATTGAAGAAGGGAACTTCAGGGAAGATCTTTACCACCGACTGAGCGTTATTCCAATTCATGTGCCCGCACTGAAGGAGCGCATTGACGACATCGAACTTCTTGCAGAACACTTTATTGCTTTGATTTGTGAGGAATACGGAGCACCTGTAAAGGAAATTGAAAGCGCTGCAATCAAAGAACTTCAGAAAGGACAATGGACCGGAAACATCCGTGAATTGCGCAATGTGATTGAACGACTCATCATTCTTTGTCCGGATAAAATCACCGCTGCAGAAGTGAAAAAATATGCTCATTTGAACATCGCGTAGATTCCTACATCATTTTTCTATGTTTTTTTGAAACCTTTTTTGAAAAGAGGCAACCGTGGGCAAAAGCATTCGTCTTTATAGTGAGACGCAACTTTTAAGAACGGCTTAAAAACATAACGATTATGGAAAATCTATTGAACAATTCAGACGGAGGAATCGGAATCTACTTCCTGATCTTTCTCTTTCTTCTCATTGGCGCCGTTGCCAAATGGCGTTTGTTTGTGAAGTGTAACCAACCCGGAATTGCATCCATTGTTCCTGTTTGGGATTTGGTGATCACTATGAATATTGTTGGAAGACCGAAATGGCATGCCTTTTTCTTCTTCATCCCATTATTCAACATCTTCTTCGGATTTAAGGTCCTGATTGAACTCGCGCAGAGTTTTGGGAAAACAAGCATGGTGGATTACATCCTCGTGGTACTTCTCAACGTTCTATATGTATTCAACATGGCACTAGCTTACAATGAGATCTATCACGGACCGGTTTACGGTCAGAGCATTGATCAAATCAAAGCAAGAGCCTCACAGTTTGCTCACTAAAACCAAAACTATACTTTCCTTGTAGTGAACGGCAGATCCTTAACCTGCTTCTAATTACACACTTTTAGAAAATGCGCTTAGCTGATGAAGTTAAGCGCATTTTCTATGGCCTCATCCAGCCCCGCGGGATTCTTACCTCCTGCAGTAGCAAAGAAAGCTTGTCCGCCACCCCCACCTTGAATGTGCTTGGCCAATTCCTTCACCACGTTCCCCGCGTGTAAGGATTTTGAGTTCACGAGGTCTTCAGTTACCAAACATGCGATAAGTGCTTTTCCGTCCTTCTCCGTTCCAAATACAGCAAAGAGCGATTCACACTCCCCCTTGAGTTCAAAGGCCATGTCTTTGATTTCCGCAGCATCAAGATCAACGCGTTTTGCTAAGAAAGCAACCCCATTCACCTCCTTAATCTCTTGTTTGATGCTCGACTTGATGTCTTTTGCAGCCGCCTTTTTAAATGCAGCCAACTCTTTTTCGAGGAGTGCATTCTTGTCTTGAAGATCACTCACTGCTTTCAGGACATCTTGTTGCTTCGTTTTGGCCGTTAGTTCTTGAATAAGCTTACGATCGTCTTGGATAAGCTCCATCGAACGTTCTCCAGAAATCGCCTCAATTCGACGAACACCTGCAGCTACAGCTCCTTCACTCAAAATGCGGAAAGGCCCGATCTCTCCAGTTCCACTCACGTGAGTACCTCCACAAAGTTCGATGGAAGATCCAAATTGAATCACGCGAACGGCATCTCCATATTTTTCACCAAAAAGCATCATAGCGCCCATGTCTTGAGCTTCTGCAATCGGTGTATTTCTTTTTTCTTGCAAAGGAAGATTGTTCAAGATGCCAGCATTTACTCGATCTTCAACCGCTTTCAATTCTTCTGGTTTCATTTTTGAGAAGTGAGAGAAATCGAAGCGCAAATAATCGGGAGAAACGAGGGAACCTTTTTGTTCAACGTGCTCTCCAAGGACAGAACGCAGCGCCTCGTGCAAGAGATGTGTTGCTGAGTGATTACGCGCTGAAGAACGTCTTTTTGAAGCATCCACCTGAGCCTTGAACACCGCATTAGGATTTTCCGGACATTGTTCGGTGTAATGAACTATTAGATTGTTTTCCTTTTTTGTAGTTGAAATCGCAATGCTCTCATTCGCGGAAACGAGCGTACCCGCATCTCCAACTTGACCACCACCTTCAGGATAGAACGGAGTGAGGTTCAAAACCAATTGGTAGCCCGATTTCCCCTTCGCCTTCACCTTTCTATATTTGGTGATGCGTACTTCTGCTTCTAGACGGTCATAACCGACAAATTCAGTTTCATCGTCTTCGGCAACCTCTACCCAATCATCCGTCTCTACCTTACCTGCCGCTCTTGAGCGTTCTTTTTGTTCTTGAAGGTGCTTCTTAAAGCCCTCCAAATCTACTTTTTTGTTCGCCTCACCTGCTATGAGTGAAGTCAGGTCGTCAGAAAAGCCATAAGTATCGTACAATTCGAAAACAACGGCTCCATCGACAACATCGTTCTTCATTCCTTGGATGTGCTCGTTGATTCGTTGAATACCTTTATCCAAGGTGCGCAAGAAATTTTCTTCTTCCTCTTTGATCACTTTTTTGATCAAGTCTTTCTGTTTGCTCATTTCTGGGAAAGCTTCTCCCAATTGAGATTCAAGAATATCCACCAACTCGTAAATGAATGATTCCTTCATGTCCAAAAAGCTGAATGCATAACGAATGGCTCTTCTCAGAATTCTTCGGATAACATAGCCAGCACCGGTGTTGGACGGTAATTGTCCGTCAGCAATCGAAAAGGCCACTGCTCTCACGTGATCGGAAATCACTCGAATGGCTACATCTTGTTTTGAGTCTCCCCGTTGATAAGCCACACCACTTCGCTTCACAATGGCCTCGATGAGCGGAGTGAAGACATCCGTGTCGTAGTTGGATTGTTTATTTTGAAGCACCACTGCCAAACGCTCAAAGCCCATCCCGGTATCGATGTGTTGAGCGGGAAGCGTTTTGAGAGAACGGTCAGACATTCGCATGTACTGCATGAACACCAAATTCCAAATCTCAATCACTTGAGGGTGATCTTTGTTCACCAAGTCTCTACCAGGAGTTTTGGCTTTCTCTGCTTCGTCTCTGAGGTCGATGTGAATTTCAGAACACGGTCCGCATGGTCCAGTCTCCCCCATCTCCCAGAAATTATCTTTCTTGTCGCAAGCGAGGATATGGTCTTCAGCCACTAATTCTTTCCAGATCTCCTTTGCTTCTTCATCTTCCTTCAAACCATCTTCCTCATCTCCTTCAAAAATGGTGATGTAGAGATCGTCTTTTTTGATATTGTAGCGTTCAGTAAGCAATTCCCACGCCCACTCGATGGCCTCTTCTTTGAAATAGTCGCCAAAAGACCAGTTGCCCAACATCTCGAACATCGTATGGTGGTAAGTATCTACTCCCACCTCTTCCAAATCATTGTGTTTTCCTGAAACGCGAAGGCATTTTTGAGAATTAGCAGCACGGGTGTATGTGATTTCCGAGTTCCCGAGGAAAAGATCTTTGAACTGATTCATTCCCGCATTGGTGAACATAAGCGTGGGATCGTCTTTGATCACCATGGGGGCTGAAGTTACCAGTTCATGCTCTTTGGACTTGAAAAAGTCGAGAAATACGCGTCTAATTTCTTTCGATGTCATAATAATGCCTTTTGGATACGCGTTAAGACCTGTTAAAGCCCCGTACCCTGCGTTTTAGTGATTGCAAAAGTACGTGATTTTGGGTACTTTCGCGCAACCTAATGCAATAGTTCATGGCTAGATACCGCTACAGATACAACCCCAGTCGTCTCGTTTATGAGAAAGTACCTTACACCTTCAAGGATTACGCTGGATGGGCCTTAAAAGTAGTGGCTTTCGTGGCTGTTGTGGCATTGGTGAGCATTTTCACCTTCGACCATTTTTTTGAGAGCCCGAAACTTCTTGACGCCCAAAGGGAAAACCGCTTTTTAAGAGAACAAGTGAATGATTTAAATCAGGAGCTGAATCAAATGGCTGTTGTATTGGACAACATTGCCGAGCGAGACGATGAGATTTACCGCAACATTTTTGGAGCAGAACCTTACCCAGAACACCTCAGAAAGCCCGGGATTGGTGGTGCAGATCGTTACCAAGAATACGAAGGCTACGAGAATTCAGAGCTCATCATCGAAGCTCAGAAAAGGGTCTCTGAATTGGAAAGACAACTCGTTTCTCAAAGTAAATCCTTTGAAGAGCTTTTTGAAATTGCCAAGTCGAAAGCAGAAATGCTCGCTTCTATTCCCGCCATTCAACCCGTGAGGAACGAAGACCTCAAACGCGTTGCTTCAGGATATGGATGGCGAATTGACCCCATTTACAAGGTGAGAAAAATGCACTGGGGAATGGATTTCACCGCCCCTACTGGTACCGAAATCTTTGCCACTGGAGATGGAGTTGTTGTTCGGGTTGAACGGAAACAGAGTGGATACGGAAAGAATGTCATCATTAAACACGGATTTGGCTATGAAACCCTTTACGGACATATGAGCCAAATTAAGGTGAAAAACGGTCAGAAAGTAAAACGGGGAGAAGTGATTGGCTTGATTGGAAACACTGGGAAATCCGTTGGCCCACACCTCCACTATGAAGTAATCAAAGACGGCCAAAAGGTAAACCCAGCCTACTTCTACTTCAACGATTTATCGCCAGAGCAATACGAAGCCATGTTGGAGCAATCGAATGCCGCCAACCAGAGCTTTGATTAAGTGGGTTTAAAAACTTACCTTTCCTCAAGAAGAAATGCCCTACAAAGAAAAAGAAATAGAGAAGCAGTATTACAGCATCTCAGAGGTTGCCAAAACCTTTGGGGTGAACGCCTCTACAATTCGTTTTTGGGAGAAGGAATTTGACGTCATCAAGCCTAAGAAAAACCGCAAAGGCAATCGCATGTTCACCATTAAAGACATGGAGAACTTGAGGGTGATTTACCATTTGGTGAAAGAAAGAGGATTTACCCTCGATGGTGCACGAAATCACATGAAAAGTAACGGGGAACAAGTAGCCAACGAAGCTGAAGTCGTTGCTAAGCTCGGAAAAATCAAAGCTTTTCTTCTTGATTTGAAAGAACAACTGTGAATAGAAGCACAGTGATGCTCTTCTTGTTGATCAGCAATCTGCTGGTATTGTTCATTTTCGGACAACAACTCTACTTGAAATTTTATCTCAGCTACCGTGGCGTGGAATCCTTCAGAAACGTTAGTGGACTCCTCATCGGGGTAAGCCCTTTTGTGCTGAGTTTTGCCTACTTGCTATGGGCCAGCTTGCAATCCTTCAGCCATAAAAAAAACGAAGTCGAAAAGGAAAAGCTCTTGGATCAGGATGTGCTTACCAATAGCGGCCCGGAAGAAGGTGATTTTTAACGTAATCGTCCACCCCCTCTTCTAACGAATGAAATCCTTGATCATAGCCAATATCGAGTAACTTTTTCATGTTCGCCTCTGTGAAATACTGGTACTTATCTCGAATATCGATGGGTGTGTCGATGAAGTCAATTTTCGCCTCTTTGCCCAAGGCATGGAAAGTTGCCGTGGCCAAATCTTTGAATGTTCGTGCTTTTCCTGAACCCAAGTTGTACAAACCAGAATCTTTTCGGTGATGCATAAGGAAATAGCACACCTTGGCCACATCCTTTACATAAACGAAATCGCGCATTTGTCCGCCATCGCTGTAATCTTCTCGATGTGAACGGAAGAGTTTCACCTCTCCCTTTGCTTGAATCTGGTTGAAGGAATGAAAAACCACCGAAGCCATTCTTCCTTTGTGAAATTCATTGGGTCCGTAGACATTAAAAAACTTCAAGCCCGCCCAGAAGTAGGGTTGTTTTTCCTGTTGAAGCGCCCACTTATCAAAATCGTTTTTGGAATCTCCGTAGGGATTAAGTGGCTTCAACTGATCCACGATGTCGTGACGATCATCATAGCCCAAGGCACCATCGCCATAAGTAGCAGCACTAGAGGCATAAACCAAAGGCAAACCGTGCTCTACGCAGGCGTTCCATACCGCTTTTGAATAATTGAGGTTCAGTTCATCGAAAATGGACTGATCGAATTCGGTAGTATCCGTTCGCGCACCGAGGTGAAAAATGAATTGCACTTGATTTTCATTTGCATGGAGCCACTCGATAAAGTTGGCTCGATCGACCAGTGCCGTATATTGTTTATCGATGAAGTTGGTCTTACGGTCTTCGCGTGTAAAATCATCTACCAAAATAAGGTCGACAAAACCCTCTTCATTCAGCTTTTGAACCAAACCACTTGCGATAAAACCGGCTGCACCTGTAACAACAATCATAAATCTTTCTTTAATGAACGAACAAAAACAGATGCAAAGGTATTGTAATTTGAAAGAGTAGTAAGCTGTATATTTACCCAAATTTTCAGAAATGAAGACCGTCTACGTCACAAGAAGAGAACGTTTCAACGCCGCACACAAGCTGTGGAACCACGATTGGAGCGATGAGAAGAACCACGAGGTTTTTGGAAAGTGTGCTAATCCTAACTGGCATGGACACAATTACGAAATCCACGTTACCATCAAGGGCGAGCCAGCTCCTGACACCGGTTATTGCATGGATTTAAAAGTCTTGAGTAAGATCTTGAAGGAACACGTTGTTGAGCCTTTGGACCACAAGAACCTCAACTTGGATGTGCCGTGGATGAAAGGGAAGATGGCCAGTACAGAAATTCTCATTATTGAGATTTGGAATCAAATTTTTGAACCAATCAAAAAGGTGGGTTGCACCTTGCACGGCATCCGTTTGTATGAAACCGAAAATAATTACGCCGATTATTTCGGTGAAGAATAAGTAAGACCATGGCTGGATATAAGAAGATTGACGAATACGACATGGACCTTGCCGAGAAATTGGCGGAGAGCTACAAATCCATTCTTAGCGGAACGGGAGAAGATGTGGAGCGAGAAGGATTGGAAAAAACCCCCATGCGCGCTGCCAAGGCCATGATGTTTCTAACCAACGGTTACGACCAAGACCCAGCGGCTATTTTACGCAGTGCCATGTTCGCAGAGGAGTATCATCAAATGGTTATTGTAAAAGACATCGAGTTGTATTCATTGTGCGAGCATCACTTATTGCCCTTTTTTGGGAAAGCCCACATTGCATATATTCCTAACGGACACATCGTTGGTTTGAGCAAAATCCCTCGAGTGGTGGATGCCTTTGCGCGAAGATTGCAGGTGCAAGAGCGACTCACTACCGACATTCGAGATTGCATTCAAGAAACGCTAAATCCATTGGGGGTAGCTGTTGTGATTGAAGCCCGACATCTTTGCATGCAAATGCGTGGAGTTGAAAAGCAGAACAGTGTGACGACCTCATCGGCTTTTACAGGTGAGTTTATGAACAATCACAAAACACGGGAAGAATTTATCAAGTTGATTGGACAGAAAT
>CALKGK010000046.1 GCA_938085105.1 uncultured Flavobacteriales bacterium | reverse complement strand
ACGTACTCACCAAGGGTTTCATAATTGTGCACTCCTGAAGGCGTTGGTGCATAATTTCCATCATTAAAATCCCATTCATAGGAACTGATGTTGGTGTTTATACCTACGGAAGTCTGACTATCAAAATAAAGACTTGAGCCGATTGAACTTAAGTTGGGAACTGCTTGGACCACACAAGGCGTTGAAACCCCAACAGGGACGTTTTCACAATAACTGTAGATTACATTTTCCTTGTTTTCCAAAACAGTAATTGACAGACAAACCAAATAGTAACCTGAAGCAGGAAAGGTATGCACGGGGTTCGCTAATGTGGATTGATCATTGTCGCCAAAATCCCAATAGTAATTCAGAATTGAACAATCGCTCTCCACCTCTGCCTCGAAAAAGGCTATTAGATTGTTACTCGTGTGATTGAGTTCAAGATTTCTGACGCAGGATTGACCATAAACCAGGCTTCCCCAGCTTGTGAAAAGCAAGAGTAATAGTAATTTAAGCATTGCATTGTTTTTCAGTAGTGCAAAAGTAATACAAGTCAAACAAGTATATCCCTATTGCAATCGTATTTGATTAAAATTTGTTCTTTTCATAACATCAATACCATCCAAAACATACTTTTCGGGTTCCCCTTGTGAGCGCTTTTGAATTGGTATCTTTGTCAAAACCTTATTCATGATCGGCTTCATCGTTCAGGCCCGCACGGGCTCTACTCGTTTACCCAATAAAATCCTTCAACCCTTTCACGGAGAGCGGAACATTTTAGGAATCATGATTGACCAGTTGCTTGCACATTTCCCGCAACTACCGCTAATTTTAGCGACGAGCACGGCCAAGGCTGATGACGCTCTTGAAGTCTTCCAAGAAAAATATCCGTCCATCAAGCTTTATCGAGGTAGCGAGAACGACGTGCTTGAAAGAAGTTTGGAAGCAGCACAACATTATGGTTTGGATGAATTCATTCGAGTTTGTTCAGACAATCCTTTTTTGCAAACTCAATTTGTGCAGGACCTCATCGATCAACCCTCAGGAGCAGACTACATCTCCTATGAAGTAGATGGCTTGCCAACGATTCGAACCCATTATGGTTTATTTGCTGAACGGGTCAAAACATCCGCCTTAGCCAGAGCTTATGAACGAAACCCCAGCGACTTCTACCGCGAGCATGTCACCAACTTTATCTATGGCCATCCCGAAGACTTCAGCCTACAGTGGCTGGATATTGGAAAGCAATTGGAAGGTTTGGGGAAATTGCGCCTGACCATTGATGACCCTCAGGATTTTGAAAGTGCGCAAAAGATCTATTCCGATCTGCACAAAAACCAAAATGAAATTCTTCTGAGCGATTTGAAACCGTACCTTGCTGAGCGACCAGAATTGCTTGAAAAAATGAATACGAATAAACTTAAATATAGCAAATGACCGACGCCAAACACACCTACATTATTGGAGAAATTGGCCAGAACCACAACGGGTCTGTTGATGTTGCCAAGCTGCTCATTGAACTCATGGCCATGCCTGTAAAGGAAGACCTTTTTGGGTTAAAACTCCCGGGCATGGACGCTGTGAAGTTGACGAAACGCGATCTTAATCAAGAGCTTTCAAAGGAACAGATGGCTTCACCCTATTCTGGGAGAAATGCCTTTGGACCAACTTATGGTGAGCACCGTGCGGCACTTGAATTGAACGATGAAGAACACTTTGAGGCATATAAATGCGCTAAATCTTACGGCTTAGATTTTGTCGAAACCCTCTGTGCTCCGGCATGCACCTCTATGCTCAAGCTCTTCACACCCGATCGCTTGAAAGTGGCATCACGCGATCTTACCAACCTTCCACTTTTGGAAGTGCTGGCTGAAACGCAAATCCCCATTATCCTTTCAACTGGAATGGCCAGCCAACGAGAATTGGACAATGCTCTAGCCGTCATCGAAAAACACCACAGCCAAATTTCAATTTTGCACTGTGTATCGCAATATCCAACTCAGCCAAAGAACGTAAACCTGAATACGATTCGTTTCTTGAAAGAACATTACGGGAAATACAACATTGGCTATTCTGATCACACCATCGGAATTTCTGCACCTGTTGCAGCAGTAGCTATGGGGGCGGAAATCATTGAAAAACACATCACACTAGATCGAAGAATGCGAGGTACTGATCAAGCCGGGTCTCTCGGACCTGAAGGTGTAATGAGAATGGTGCGTGACATCCGAATCACAGATATGTCTTTGGGCGAAGAGGACATCTTCATTTGCGAAGACACCGCCAGTGCACGTAAAAAACTAGAGCGAAGTATTGCTACGAAAGTTGCCTTGAAAGCAGGCGAAAAAATTCAAGAAGAACATTTGATGATGCTCTCTCCAGGAGATGGTTATCAATGGGCAGACAAGCACCTCTTGATTGGAGCGGAAGTGCTCGAAGACATCAGCGAAAATGAAGTGATCTACCCAAAAAACATCAAAAAATAACCATGGCTTTACCCAAACTCGTGATTACCGACATCGATGGAGTATGGACCGATGGAGGCATGTTTTACGACCAAACTGGGAACGAATTAAAAAAGTTCAATACCGGAGATTCTGCCGGTGTACTTTTCTTGCGCCAGTTGAACATCCCTTTTGGAATCATCACCGGTGAAGACACTCAAATTGTGGCCCGTAGAGCTGAAAAACTAAAGGTGGAGTACCTCTTTCAGGGAATCAGTAATAAGCTTGAAGTAGCAGAAAAATTGTGTCAAGACCTGGGCATTGGACTGGAAGACGTGGCCTACATTGGAGACGATCTGGGCGATATGAAACTGCTCGAAAAGGTAGGAATTAGTGCGGCCCCAAATAATGCTCCTGATTACGTCAAAGAACTGGTGCACTTTGTAACTAAAAAATCTGGGGGTGAAGGTGCATTCCGAGAATTTGTTGAAGGCATCTTACGACAAGAAGGTGTATTGGAAAAAGTGATTCATGAAGTTATCTAGTACTTCTCTTTCCGAAACCATTCAGTCCTTTAAAGCGCTCATCTCAAACGCAGATAAGCCAGAAGAAAGCGACCGTGGCTTGATTGCTCATTGTTTGAAGCACTCCATGAGTTTCCGTTTGCCAGAAGCGGCCAAAGACGATCGACTCATTGGGTTCCGCATTTGGCGAAGAATGCACTGGAGCATCGTCAGAAACCAACAAAAGAACTATACTCCCGGTTTAGGAAAAAGCATGGTGATTCAAGGGGTAGCTCGAAACAAAGGCCGCATCCTTCGCTACCTCAATTTTCAAAGTGAAGAGAACATTCCCTACTTCATTGCAAAAGACGAATTGCCGTTTAAAAACCAGCATCTCACTGCCGCTGACCGACGAGCTTTGAATCTTTACTCATTGAAAATTGCTGTGCAGTGCCTGTTTCATTCAGACCGAAAAAACCGCGCACTCTTCCCCTCCTTTTGCCTCGAAAATTGGGCCATATGTGATTTTGCTCGAAAAGAAAAAATCGAACGTGCCTACGACTTCTCACCCTACCTCATTGATGCCAATTTGTACACAAAAAGTTTGCAGGAAAACGGTGTTGAGGTAAGTAAAATACCGTCAAGTGGTCCGCTCAAAGCACACAACAAGTACCTTCTCGGTGATGCTTTGGCTCTGAGCACACCTTACCAGTTCATGGAAGTAGATAAGTTTCAAAGCACCATCAGGGTAAACCGAGTTGTGAAGTGGATTCCTGAACGCGCCTTGGAATACATTCAGATTTATCAAAATCCATCACTGCCTGAACCACCGAAATTCAGCATTGGGTACTACTCTCATGGTGGTTGGCTTCGAGCAGCCTCTGGGCATGCAGACAATGGCCTCAACATTCCGCAAGCTGAACTCGCTTTGATGGAAGACCTTGCCGCTTGGCTTAGCAAGGAACCAAACAAAGAGCTTTTGATCTTTCTTCACCCAAAAGAACGTCAACCAGAGGTGATGGAACAAAGTGAGGCATTTTATAAAAAGCACTTCGCTGAGATAAACTACCGCTTCGCAGATCCTGGAAAACCTACAAGTGAAGGCTTTCATCTTGTGGACTTAGGGATTGCGGTGTATTCAACGGTACTTTATGAGCGCCTTTTTGCAGGTTACAAAAGTCTTATTGGAAATTATGGAATGACGGACTTCCCCGATCCTGATGCCTCCTTGGCTCGAATTTGTTTTCAAAGCAGAGAAGCATTGTTCGAACAGCTTGAACAGTCTTTTTTAGACGATCGAAAGACCTTTTTCCAAAAAAACGAGCTTGAAGGCTATCGCTTTGACAGCTATGAAGCCGCCGCTCGCGTGGTAAATGCTTAATTTTGAACCATGGCTCAGAAATCCTTCACCCTGTTTAACCAACATCTTCTCGAGGTGCTTCCTGGAATCTTGGGCGACCTTCAAGGAGAGCGTTTTCACTATTTGAAAATTGCACAACATGCTGCGGTTTATCATTTTGCGGGAAGTAAGGAAAAACTCATTGCTCATCGTTTCCAAAAACCTTTTTTCTGGCAATCGAGCATTTATCAGCTCAAATCAATTCGTGCAAAGTCCATGATTCAGCCAGAGCTCAAAGCACTGGTTTTGATCGACTCCGGGAGAAGCACTCCAAACGCTGATGGCAAGCCTGAATCGGTCTACTTTCAAAAAATCAAATCTCACTGCAGCACGGAAATCAGTCACCTCATCGCACTCAACGGTAGCGCTAAAATTGATCATGACTACCAGCTCAAAGACCAACGGCTGCTCGCAGAGAAAGCACTTCACAGAGATGAAAAGGCCCTCCTGAAGGACATCAATAAAGTCTTGCAAAAACTAAAGGAAAATCCTTTGGTAAGCGCCAATTTTTGGGAATATCTTGCCAGTGCCTTCCATCGCTTTTTTGAAGAGTTTCACCTCTATTTCCAACTACTTCACCAGCAAGGGGTAAAAAAAATAGTAGCTACCAACCACTATCATCAAGAAGGACTTATTGCTGCTTGCCGCTTGAACGGGATTCCCTTTTACGAGCTGCAGCATGGGTTGATGAGCAAGTGCGATCTGTATTACGTTTATCCTGAAATCCTTTTGCCCAAAATTGACCTCAAGAATGCCTTTTTTGCAGACACCCTATTTCTTTACGGTCCGTTTTGGAAAACAATGTTGGAAGGCGGTTACGAGCAGCAAAACAGCACCTTGAAAATTGCTGGTGACTATGTCTACAAAGCCAAAAAAGATCGCGGTTCAGCCGACGAAAAAAAGAAAATCATCTTCATTGGGGCACAGAAGAACATGCATGCTGACTACGTCGTATACATCCGTCAATTATTGGAGGTGGTAGAGAAGAGTTATCCAGACTGGACCGTGCAAGTGAAGCTTCATCCCTTGGAAAAGCATTCTGACCAATACTACGCCATTGAGCATCCACAATTGGACCTCCGTTGGAACGAATCTGACCTTCAAACCCTTCTGAATGAAGCCATGATTCAAGTGAGCGTTTACAGCACTACGCTTTATGATGCCCTTGGGGCAGATGTGGTGAATTTTTCACTGCAGAACTTCACTGAATCCTCCGATTACGCTCAGGAAATGGTGGACATGAAAGTCGCTTTCCCGCTTGGTTTTGACGAAGACCCCATCGCAGCAGCACAAAACTATCGGGTAGAAGATCTCATCTCAAGGTCATCAGTTTACGCCCCCTTTGAACCACAAATCTTCATTGATGCTCTTGACCATGAATGAGGAGAAGCACATCATACTGGTGAACTTTGACTTTCCTCCCAACGAAGGGATAGGCGGAAGAAGATGGGCGAAATTTGCCCGCTATTTAGCAGATCAAGGGGTGAAAGTTCATGTCATCAAAGCAAAAGAGCTTCCTAACCGCCCTCCCTCTGTTTGGTCCAAAGATGTGAAGCATGAAAACATTGCGATCACCTCATTGAGCCGACCACTCCCTCAATATTTCACCCACCCAGGAAAAAACATTTGGGACAAAATTCGCTTTCATCTTTACAAAAGGACATTACGAAAACGCAGTTTAGGAACCATTTACGACCAAGCCATAGACTGGGAAGCACCACTTCATAGCGCCTTGGAAAAATTGGTAAAAACCCATCCTGTATCCACCATTATTGCTAGTGGAGCGCCCTTCAACCTCTTGTACTACACCGCCAACTTTGTGGCTTCGCACCCAAAGATTCAGTTCATCGCAGATTATCGCGATCCTTGGATCAGTGCTCGGAATTACGGAATGCCTGAATTGAATGACGCTCAACTTGCTCATGAAATCGACAAGCAAAATCGCGTTCTTGAGCTAGCTGATATTGTGACTAGCCCGTATGAAAAACTGAGTTTACGGATCAAAGAAGAGGGCAAAAGAAAATCAGCAAAACCTCAATTTGTTGAACTTGGACATTGTTTTGACCAAGAACAGCTTCCACCTTTGACCAATACTCATGAAGACAAGACCTTTACCCTTGTGTACGGAGGGGCTTTGTATCAAGGAATAGAGACTTACTTCGATCAACTTTCTGAATTGCTTGATGCCTTAAAAGAGGATGACAGCAGAATGTACGAACAGGTTCACTTCAAAATTTATTCAAGCGATTTTGAACGTTTCCTAGGACGATACCCAAAACATGCTCAACTTGAGTTTTTGGCTCCCATAGGAAGTCAGCTCTTCACAGAAATCGATCGTTCAAGCGCAGCCATCATTGCCCTTTCTGAGCACAACAAAGATTTCAAAACAACCAAGTTCTACGAGTTTTTGAGTCGGAAAAAGCCCATTTTCTATCTTGGTCCACAAGGCGAGGTTGCCCAATTCTTGGAGCAAAACAATTTAGGAGCTCATTCACAAACGGTTTCCGAATTCAAGGCATTCATTCAAAGAGATACTTGGGGAGAAATGGATTTGAGCGAACATGAATTGCATCATCGCGGCGCAAACCTTTTATCTTACCTCCGATGAAAATACTGTACTACAGCGCCCATCCTAATCTTCCCTTGAGCAGCAGGTCCGGCCCTGGAACCCACATGCGTGAAATCATTTCAGCCTGGAAAGAAGATGGACATGAGGTGCAAGTTTTGATCATGGGTGGAAACGACATCGCCCCTCCAACCATCAACACCACGCCTAGAAAAAGTCTAAAAAGCAGGATTAAACCTATAATTCCTAAGGTCATTTGGGAAACACTAAAAGATGCTTCCTTGAGGAAATTTGACCTGCATTGCGAACAAGAGCTTCGAAAAGCATGTGAACAGTTTCAGCCAGAAGTGATCTATGAGCGGGCTTACTTCAATATGCTGTCTGGAGTTCGCGTTGCGGAAGAACTCAAGATCTTTCACGCTTTGGAAATGAACGCTCCATATCCTGAAGAAAAAGCCGCCATGGAAGGAAAAGGACTCTTTCACTACAAATCCGTTCAAGCAGAATGGGAACAATGCGAAAAAACCCAGTTGTTGGTGGTTGTTTCTAGCGCCTTGAAAAAGTACTTTATCGAAAGGACGGGGGTTGCTGCAAACAAAGTACTCATTACCCCCAACGCTGTAAATCTCGATTATCTACCAAAAACATCCAAAGCTGCGGAAATTCGGGAGGCGTTCTCTTGGTCGAAACAGGATGTGGTGTTTGGTTTCGTAGGCTCCATATTTCCTTACCACGGAGTGGACAAACTCATTGAAGCCTTCGCATTGTTGGAATCGGAAAACAAAAGATTGCTCATTGTGGGTGGGGGTGCCCTTTTAGACACCTATAAAGCCAGAGTAGCCACACTCAAACTTAATCATCGTGTTGCATTTACGGGCGCAGTTCCGCATCAAGAGGTCTACCATTACATCGATGCGATGGACATCACTGTGATGGCCGACAGTAATTGGTATGGTTCCCCAGTGAAAATATTCGAGTATGGAGCCATGAAAAAAGCGCTCATTGCACCAAATACAATACCTGTTTTGGACGTAATGGTTGACGGAGTTGACGGCACATTATGTAGTAATGAAACGCCAAAAATCTTGTCTGCCATGACGCAAATGCACGAAAATGAAGCCCTTCGGAACGACCTTGCCCACTCTTGGCATGAAAAAGTGCTCAAAAGCCACACTTGGCGTGAAGTTTCGCGAAGCATCCTTCATGAAATTACTAAGCATTTAACCGTCTGAAACCCTATCTTTGCAGCAAACCACATTTTTGAGAATCGCACTGCTCACAGACGGCATTTTCCCCTATGTTATTGGAGGAATGCAAAAACATAGTTACTACCTCTGTCGGTTTTTACTCGATTTGGGAGTGGAACTGACGCTTTTTCACTGTGTTACCTCTGGAGAGATCCCAAGCGAAGAGACCGTACGCGCGGAACTGGGGTTTTCAGATGACGCCAATTTCAAGAGCATTTGTCTCCGTTTCCCAAAGGGAAATGGGCTTCCTGGACACTACCTCCGATCTTCCTTTTTATACAGCAAAATGCAAGCTGAGAAACTCAAGAAAGAGGCTCCCTTTGATTTTATTTATAGTAAAGGTTTTTCTGCTTGGGCTTTATTGGATGAGAAGAAGCGGGGGAAATTTCAAACACCCATTGGCGTGAAGTTTCACGGATACGAAATGTATCAAGCTCCTCCCAACTTGAAAGCAAAACTGCAGTACATGATGCTTCGTGGACCGGTGAAGTTTTGTAATTCTTTGGCCGATGTTGTTTTCAGTTATGGTGGAAAAATCACCCCCATTATTGCCTCTCTGGGAGTGGCTGATGAAAGAATCATCGAAATCCCCACAGGCATTGAATCCAAATGGCTCAGGAAGGATGAGCGAAAATTGAAAGAAGCAAGTGAGCCAAAAAAACTGCTCTTTCTAGGGAGATATGAAAGAAGAAAAGGCATCGAAGAACTGAATGAAGTATTGATCAAAATTCTTGATCGCACTCGTTTTGAAGTTGCCTTTATCGGTCCTATTCCAGGAAGCAAGCACATTCAGCACGATCGTGTTGTTTACCACGGAAAAATCATGGAGCAAGAGCGCATTCAGGAAATCATGGATCAAAGCGACGTCCTTCTCACGCCTTCCCACAGCGAAGGCATGCCCAATGTAATTATGGAAGGAATGGCACGTGCCATGGCCATCTTAGCCACTGATGTAGGAGCGGTCCCCCTTCAGGTAGACGAGCAGAACGGTTGGAGAATTGAAGCAGCCAATGCACAAGCTTTGGAGGAAACATTACTGTGCATTGATGCTATTTCGCCAGAAGAACTGCATTCAAAACAAAGAGCAAGCAAAAAGAAAATCAAAGAGCAATTTACTTGGGAAGATGTTTCTGCGTCTACCTTGGAAAGAATAACCGAGTTTTTAAACCAAACAGGGAGAGGAGAATGAAGAAAGATGCTAGAGTATATTTTCCCGGGTTAAACGCGTTGCGCTTTTTCGCGGCTGTAGCAGTGATCGTCACCCACATCGAGCTCATGAAAAAATACTTGGGCTTTACCAATCTGTGGAGCGACATTTGGGACACGAGATATGGGATTAGAAGTACCGCTTTTGAAGCCATCCAGTTAGGGCAACTCAAATGGTTCCACCCACTTGTTTTTGAACTTGGTCCGCTTGGCGTAAACTTCTTCTTTGTTCTCAGTGGATTTTTGATCACCTACCTGCTTTTTGAAGAAAAGAAGAAAACCAAAACGGTTCGTATTTCCCATTTTTACCTTCGAAGAATTCTAAGAATATGGCCTTTATATTACTTGGTTTTGATCCTAGGATTTTTCGTTTTGCCACAGTTCGACCTTTTTCATGTTCCAGGTCAAACCATCGCACTCACTGATCATTTCTGGGAAAACCTGCTTTGCTATGCCCTCATTCTCCCCAACTTAGCCTTTGCCTTCTTCTCTGAAAATGGAGGTGCCGTTCCCAATATTGGTCAATCGTGGTCCATTGGCGTAGAGGAACAATTCTATATTCTTTGGCCCTTAATTTTGAAATACACCAAAAAACCACTTACGGTAATTCTCGTCTCAACCTTAGTGCTTCTCATTTTTAAATTTATTGTCTTGGTGATGTTTGAATCAGAACCTAGTCAAACCTTAATGGTGATTAAAAACTTCCTGGTCATGAGCAAGATTGAGAGCATGGCCATTGGTGGATTAGGAGCATATTTCCTGTATTACAAGAAAAACTATGTGCTTTCGGTCATTTACAACCCGCTCATGCAAGTTTTTTCATTTTTGTTGATCCCCTTTTTACTTTTCTTCACCCACCGGATGTATCAAGATGGAGCTCATTTGATTTCTTCAGCCAGTTTCTTGGTCATCATCATGAACATTTCAAGCAACGAAAACTCTTTGGTAAAACTATCTGGCAAGGTTCTGCACGCTTTGGGCAAGATTTCATATGGTATCTATATGTACCACATGATGGTGATCGTTTTTATTCTAAACCTCCTTAAACAAATGAAAGTTCCTCATGATGCTTTGGAGGGAATCAATGGAGTCTTGTTATATTTCGGAGTAATTGCCTTAACCATAATTATTGCCCAATTATCTTACACCTATTTCGAAGCCTATTTTATTCGAAAGAAAGCAGCGTTTACCAAGGTGATTAGCGGAGATGCCGCAAGCAAGAACAAATGAACAAACTGATCACCATAGGGATTTACATCACGATTTTTATCAGCTCATACGTGCTGTTTAAATCGCCCTTTGAAGGATATATCAGTTATTTTGTAATGCTTTTCCTCTTCCCTGTGATGCTCGTGCGCTATGGAATCCCTAAACTTCCCTTGCTCATTTTCTTACCTCTCCTCGTTTCAGGCTTGATTTACATCATGGCAGGCGACAATAACTTTGGGAGTTTTATCAAAATCTTCATCGGTTTCTTTGCCGCGGTACTCTTTTACCGATATGTGCTGGAGATGTATGACTACGACGTCCCCAAACTCTTTGAATGGTATGTAAAAGGGTGTGTTATTGTCTCAGTCATTGGGATTATACAGGTGATCTCTTTTCGAGTGGGCTTTAAACCCGGTTATGATTTCCACTGGATTTTCAACAAGTGGGGAGTGACTCAAGGGGGACTTGGAGTGAGGATGAATTCGGTCTTTTCAGAACCCGCTTATTTCGCCGCTGTTGTAGGTCCGGCATTCTTCGTAGCCATCCACAACTTATTTTGGCGCACGCAATTTTGGATGACCCAGCGCCAAGCCATCATCATCATCATCGCCTACATCCTCACTTTCAGCAGTCTCGGAATTTTGGGAATCTTCCTTGCCATTTTGCTCCTACTGCTCAATTACGGCTTTGTGAAATATGCGATCATTTTTGTACCCTTGGCTTATTTCGGATTTGGTTTCGTTTACAACAACGTTGAAGAATTTAGGGAACGCTACGATGGAACACTGGAAGTATTCATGAATCAAAACATTCGCGATTATGACGTGCACGGCTCCTCCTTTGTACTGTACAACAACTTCACTGTTGCATTTGAGAATTTCAAGCGTAACCCAATTCTTGGCACGGGCTTGGGTTCACAAGAAACGGCTTTTGACCGTTATAGTTTGACCCGCTTCGCTGATGTGATTCAAATTGACTTCAACAAGTCAGACGCGAACTCGATGTTTCTCAGACTGATGTCTGAAACGGGGTTGTACGGCGTACTGTTCATCATCATCTTTTTATTCAAACATCACATCCCTCGAACGAAGTCGGCCAACGACTACAATTGGATCATCAGCAACGGTATTTTGATGGTGATCCTGCTTTATTTGGCAAGGCAAGGACACTACTTCATTAACGGTTTCCCCTTCTTTTTGTGGTGCTACTATTACGTGAGCAAGTCCAACAGAGCAGCTCTGGCAGAAGAATTGGGCGAACTTTCTTCAGTGCCCATCAATCCTTCAGTTTCAAAAAAGAGAAAAGCCGTGAAGCACTTCCCCGGATAAAGATTGGCTTTTCAATACCTTCGCACCTCACTGACTGAAACACATGAAAGCCAAAACCGCACTTTTTCTTTATACCGAGCTTGCCGGATACATGGTGAATTGCATCAACTGCTTAGCAGAAGAAAAAGCGGTAGAGGTCAAAATCATCGCTTACCCCGTCAACCCAGAGGCTCCATTCAACTTTGATTTTCATCCCAACGTAGAAGTGTTGGACCGAGGGAGCTTTGAAGACGATTCCCTTTCTGCCTACATTAAGCAAATTCAACCCGATTGGATCTATTGTTCGGGATGGTCAGACAAGGGCTACCTCAAAGCCGTAAAAAAGCACGCTCACATTCCCAGCGCTTTGGCTTTTGACAACCAGTGGGAAGGAAACTTCAAACAAAAAGTGCTTTCCGTGGCGGCACGATTCCTTTTGCGCCCGCGATTCAACTTCGCGTTCGTACCAGGAACGCGTCAAGTCCAATTTGCGAAAAAATTGGGTTTTGCGGAGAAATCGATCAAGCAAGGAGTGTATTGCTGTGATGTGGACTTGTTCTCCACTTACAAAGGCACGAAATCTCGAAAACAACTGCTATGGATTGGTCGTTACATCCCTCAAAAAGGAGCCGAACTCCTCTGGAAAACCTTCCTTCAGGTAAATGCACAACTTGGCAATGAATGGACCTTGCACTGCGCAGGAACAGGGAGCGATTTTGAACAAAGAACGCAAGACCCTCATATCGTTCATCACGGCTTTATTCAGCCCGAAGATTTGAAAGAGCTCATTCAAAATTGCACTTGCTTCGTGCTGCCGAGCCATTTCGAACCTTGGGGTGTTGTTGTGCATGAAATGGCCGCGGCCGGACTCCCGATAGTGGCCTCTTCGGCGGTGGGAGCGGCAGACGAATTTGTGCGAAACGGAGAGAATGGAATTGTTTTTAAAGTGGATGATGAAAAAGCTTTGAAAGAAGCCTTGTTTCGAGTGATGAATTCCAATCTTGAAGAAATGAAGAAAATGGGACAAAAAAGCGAAGCACTGGCCCTGAAGATGACTCCAAAAACGTGGTCGGATACTGTTGAATCTATGATGTACCTTTAAGCCATGGCAAAAATTTTAGTCACAGGAGGAGCAGGTTTCATTGGCGGCGCAATGGCTGAAGCTTTGGCGATGAATCCTTCCCACGAAGTCGTTGTGTTTGACAATCTCCTTACCGGAGCTTTGTGCAAGTTGCCAAAGTCTGAAAACAAGAACATTCACTTCATTCAAGGCGATGTTAACCACTTCGAAGAATTGGCGAGCATCTTCCAAGCTTGGAATTTTGATTTTGTTTTCCATTATGCCGCAATGGTAGGAGTACTCAGAACTTTGAAATCGCCCATCAAGGTGCTTAAAGACATCGATGGGATAAGAAATGTGCTTGAGTTGAGTCGGCTGGCGGAAGTGCAAAGGGTGTTTTTTTCGAGCTCTTCCGAAGTTTATGGAGAACCGTTTGAAATCCCTCAAAACGAAAAAACAACCCCACTCAACTCCCGGCTACCCTATGCTATTGTGAAAAATGTGGGAGAAGCCTATCTCCGCTCTTTTCATCAAGAACATCAATTGAACTACACCATTTTTCGCTTCTTCAACACCTATGGCCCCAAGCAAAGCGATGATTTTGTGATGACCAAATTTATCAAAGCCGCCTTGAGGGATGAAGACATTACCATTTATGGAGACGGACAACAAACAAGAACCTTCTGTCACATCAAAGACAACATTGCTGCCTGCCTTTCCATATTTGAAAATGAGCGTTACTTGAACGAAACGGTGAACATCGGTTCAGACCTTGAAACGCCCATCAT
This sequence comes from uncultured Flavobacteriales bacterium, assembly GCA_938085105.1. Classification (GTDB taxonomy): domain Bacteria; phylum Bacteroidota; class Bacteroidia; order Flavobacteriales_D; family Sanyastnellaceae; genus CALKGK01. The sequence goes on along the minus strand of CALKGK010000046.1, from coordinate 16,008 downwards.
TGAATTGGCCGAATTGATCTTAAAACTCACAAAAAGCAAAGGCAAAATTGTTCACCTTCCCGCGCTGAGCGAAGGCGACATGACACGGCGCTGTCCAGACAATTCAAAAATGAAAGCAGTCCTCGCCAAGGAGCTCATTTCTTTGGAAGAAGGAATTCAAGATCTTTGCAAGCATTTAAAAACAGAAGAGCATGTGCGGAATTAGTGGAATTTATGGTTTGGAAGGTCTAAAAGATCCAAAGTCCATCCTCACCAAAATGACGGAAGCCCTCGCTCACCGTGGTCCGGATGCTCAAGGGATTCACTTCAACGAGCACCTCGGGATGGGCCATCGTCGCTTGTCCATTATCGACACCTCGAGTGACGGAAATCAGCCCTTTCACAGTGCTGATGGAATGCACAGCCTTGCCTTCAATGGCGAGCTTTATAACTATCTCGAGCTCAAGGAAGAATTGAAGGACTACCCCTTTCAAACGAAAACCGACACCGAAGTGGTGCTCGCTGCTCTTCAAACATGGGGAGATCAAGCACTCCAACGTTTCAATGGAATGTTTGCCTTTGCCTTTTGGGACCATGATAAAAAAGAACTTAAACTCGTTCGAGACCGACTTGGCATCAAGCCGCTTTATGTTGCGAGTGTGGGATCTCATTTCCTCTTCGCATCAGAGATCCGCAGCATTTTAGCCAGTGACCTCATTGAGCGGAAACTCTCTTCAACCGGACTCGCAGATTATCTTCGCTACCAAACCGTGCATGGAGAGCACACCATTATTGAAGGAATTCAACAAATACCAGCTGGAGGAATGCTGGTGATTAAAGAAGAAGAGCAACAATTTGTCGATTACTGGAACCTTTGCCAAGCCGCCAACTTGGACGCTGGAAAACAAAATCGAGAACAACAGAAGAAAGACATTCATGAACTGCTTTCAGATAGCGTTCGGCTGAGAATGAGAGCAGACGTACCTTTTGGCGCTTTTCTTTCTGGCGGAATTGACAGCAGTGCCATTGTTGGTTTGATGGCTGAAGTGAGTGATCAATCCATCTCGACCTTCAACATCAGCTTTAAAGAAAATGAATTCAGCGAAGCACCTTATGCTCGAACCATCGCCAAAAAATTCAACACCAAGCACCACGAAATTGAGCTGAGTGTTGACGCATTCAAATCCATGATTCCTGATGCACTCGACGCCATGGATCACCCAAGTGGAGATGGGCCCAACACCTTCGTGGTATCGAAAGTCACAAAAGAAGCGGGCATTACCATGGCTTTGAGCGGACTCGGAGGTGATGAACTCTTCGCGGGCTACAGCATCTTCACTCAAAGCGCCTCTTTGCTCAGCAAACGTTGGCTAATGAGCTTTCCACCCCTCATTCGGGGAATGGGCGGAAACCTCATCAAATTGCTCAAACCGAGTGTTGCCAGCAGCAAAATGGCGGGAATTCTGAAAGAAGACTACCTCGATTTAGAGCACATTTATCCTTGGTCGAGAAGAATCTTTGAAGACCAGAAAATCCAAAAACTGCTGCAACAAAAAAGCCTGCCTGAAAATGCCGTGATGCGCCAACTTCTCGATAGTTTCCCTCCCAAATCTCGTGGTGCTGATCTACCGTTTTTCAGTAAAGTAAGCGTGGCTGAAATTCAGAGCTACATGCGTCATGTATTGCTTCGCGACAGTGATCAAATGAGTATGGCCCACGCTCTTGAAATTCGAGTACCCTTTCTGGATCATCGTTTGGTTTCCTATGTTTTGGGGGTGAACGACACCAATAAATATCCGCACAGCCCAAAAGAATTGCTTGTGGACAGCCTCGGTGATCTCCTTCCAAGAGAAATCATTGACCGACCGAAAATGGGCTTCACCCTGCCTTGGGAGCTTTGGATGAAAGGTGATTTAAAAAACTTTTGTGCCGAGAACATGGAAGCTTTAAGCAAACGGGTTCAATTTAATGAAAGGGAAGTGCTGCAGTTGTGGAAAGACTTCCTAGCATCGAAGCCGGGAATTACTTGGAGTAGAATATGGCCATTGGTGGTCTTGAACTATTGGATGAACAAGAATAAGATTGAGTAAAACACCACACATATTGGTTTTCATTGATTGGTTTTCTCCAGGCTACAAAGCTGGCGGACCCATTCGCTCCGTGGTTCACTTGTGCGAGCAGTTGCCCTTTCGTTTTTCGATTGTGACTTCCTGTTACGACCACCACTCCAGCGCTGCTTACCCCGGCATTGAGCAAGGTGCTTGGCTGAAGCATCGAGAAAATGTGGAGGTGATGTACCTTCCGCCAAAGAGCATCTCAAATGTGTTCTTGAAAACCCTTCTTTTTGAGCGGAATCCGGATAAAATTTACCTCAACAGCATGTTCAGCATGCCCTTTTCCGTGATGCCCATGAAAGTCGCGAAAAAACTCAACTGGTCTGACCGGGTGATACTCGCTCCAAGAGGAATGCTGAAAACTGGAGCCCTTTCCATCAAATCGAAAAAGAAAAAAACCTTTCTATTTACCAGCAAGCTTCTGGGTTGGCACAAGGGAATCACCTGGCATGCAACGAATGAAGCGGAAGCAGATGAAATCAGGAAAGTGTATGGGGAAACGTGCAAGATCCTCATCGCTCCAAATCTGCCCACCTCACCAAAAAAAGCACTTGAGCTCAAAAAAAAGGAAGAGGGTAAATTAAAATTGGTGTCCATTTCTCGGGTAAGTAGAGAAAAGAACTTGCTCGGTGGATTGAAGTACCTCACCAAAGTTAACCGCAGTATTGAATGGTGGATATACGGGGTACTTCAGGACGAAGACTACCTCGCTTCTTTGAAATCTTTTGCCAAGGAGCATTCGCACATCGATATGCACATCGAAGGCGAAATTCCACCTTCAGAGATGAGTCAAGCATTGCAAAAAGCACATTTTTTCTATTCGCCTACTTTGGGTGAAAATTACGGTCATGCCATCGTAGAAGCCCTGAATTATGGTCTGCCAGTGATCATTTCCGATAAAACACCTTGGAGAAATTTAGAAGAGGGGAAGTCCGGTTGGGACTTGAACCTCAATCATCTTTATTTTGTGCCTGTTTTGGAATTTTGTGCAGACATGGATGAAAGCACTTATTCAGAATGGAGAGAAGGCGCCCACAAGTTGGGGCAAGAAATTGCTCAAGACGAAAAGGCGATGAATGCAAACAAAGCCCTATTTACCTCATGAAGACCACCGACCTCAGTAAGTTCAACAACGACTGGTATCAGCCGGGAAGTAAGGTGAAAAAACTCCTCTGGTATTTCGTGAATGTGCTTGTTCTAAAGAATCACTTCTGGCCACACAGTGCATCGAAAGTAGCCATCTTGCGTGCCTTTGGGGCGAAAATTGGAAAAGGTGTCGTACTTAAGCCAGGAGTGAGCATCAAATACCCTTGGCTTCTGAGCATCGGAAATCATTCTTGGATTGGAGAGAATGTTTGGATCGACAACCTTGGATTCGTGAGTATTGGTGATCACGTTTGTATCTCTCAAGGAGCATTGCTTTTGTGTGGAAACCACAACTATGCCAGCTCCAGTTTTGATCTCATGATTGGTGAAATCCACCTCGAGGAAGGGGTTTGGATTGGAGCAAAGTGCACCGTTAGTGGAGGTGTAAGAGCTAAATCGCACGCTGTATTGAGCATTCAATCTGTGGCTTCAAAAGATTTGGATGCCTACTCCATTTACCGAGGAAACCCTGCAACAAAAATCAAAGAAAGAACCATTAAAGCATGAAGATTTCGATCATCACCATCGCTTACAACAGCGAAGAAACCATCGAAGACACCATTATCTCAGTGCTTGCTCAAAGCCATAAAGACATTGAATACATTGTTGTGGATGGAGCTTCGAAAGACAGCACCATGGACATTGTGAGCAAGCACAAAGCTGGAATTGCGACCATCATTTCGGAACCGGACAAAGGCATTTACGACGCCATGAATAAGGGAGTCCTTGCCGCCACCGGAGATGTGATTGGCATACTGAATTCCGACGATTTTTATGCTGATAATGATGTGATCAAGGACGTGAATGCGGCTTTTGAAAAGGGTGGCATCGAAGGATTGTATGCCGACCTCGTTTATGTTGACCGAAACAATCCAACGCGTGTTGTGCGGAATTGGAAGTCGGGAGACTATCGCCCAGGCCTCTTTTTGAAGGGATGGATGCCCCCTCACCCCACCTTCTTTGTGAAAAAGGAGTGTTATGAACGCCTTGGGATCTACAGTACTTCTCTCAAGAGTGCAGCCGACTACGAGCTCATGCTTCGTTTCATTCACAAAGAGAAGATCAAGTTGGGGTATTTGCCCCGAGTGATCACGAAAATGCGTCTTGGTGGTCAAAGCAACGTAAGCTTAAAGAACCGCATTCGCGCCAATCAAGAAGACCGTAAAGCATGGTCCATGAACGGCTTGAAACCGGGCCTCTTCACCCTCATCAGAAAACCATTGGGGAAGATCAAACAATACCTGCGTTAAGAGAAACAAGGTTTAAAAGGAAACTTGTCCTCACTTACTTCCTCTTTCTACACTTCAGCACAAATAAAAACCCCCAACACGCAAGTGCTGAGGGTTTAAGAATTCTTTTGGGTCGACCAATCTTAGAACTTAGCTCTAGATCGACGTGCTCCGCTTCTGTTTTTCAACCAGCTATATTTCGATCGGTAGAAATTACTACGTCCACGAATCACTTTTCCTACTGTGAGTTGCGTGGTTAGGAAACTATCGTTGTTCGTAGGATCTCCACGTTTTGTTCTCACCTCAGGTCCTCCCCACTGGTGATCAAAAACCGAACCTGCTTGAGGATCATTGATCGACTCAATCAATTCTGGGTAAGATTGGCTATAAAAAGCTCTTCCCGGTTCAGTCATCAAGGCGGGGTCTCCGTACACTGCTGAAATGTCATCCAAATAATCGGTAAAGGTTGTTCTCCAACTCAATTCCCAACCAATTCTCCATTCTTTATTGAAGGTGAAATTAAGACCTAGACCCGCTGGCAATGCCACACCATAGTAGCCATAACCTTCATATTCTCCGTTTCCGGTATCCTCTGTATTGAAATCGCGCAAATCCCACCATTTTTCAGGGTCGAAACGAACGCCTGAATTTGGATCTTGGTAACGAATTTGTCCTTGCGGATTGTGTCTGAACGCTGAAATCCCTCCGAAAACATAAAACTTAAACGTTGGATTATAATATCCACGTCCGCCCACATCATTATCATAAAATACCGTGAGTTCACCTCTCAAACCGAGTTCCAACATACGGTTTCTGAAATTGAGGTTACGCGCTCTACGAGCTGGGTTGGTTGACTCTGAATCAGAATCATTGATTTGCAAGTAAGTGAAGTTTGCAGCGAGAGAAAGTCGCTTCGAAAACTTATATCGTCCATAAAGACCAACGGCAATGTTGGTTTGGTTGAGGTGCATATCAAAAACGAAGTCACGACGGGTTTGTTCTTTCCCCCCGATATCTCCTAGGTAGTTCGCACCACCTATAGCCACTCCCCAATCCCATTGATACTGCGCGAAGGAGCTCAATGAAAGTAGAACAATGACAAATGTAAATAACTGTTTCATGGACAATTCTTTAGTTCAGCTAATGAACAAAAATACAATAAAACGTGGACCTTCTGTAAAATGATTCATTTTCCTGAATTTTCTCTTCTATCTTCGAGCAAAATCTAAGACGAATGAGCACCCAGCAAGCACTCCAAAACATCCTTCAAAGCAAGTATCCTATTGTTCAAGCGGGAATGGTTTGGTGCTCGGGTTGGAAACTGGCCGCAGCATCGTGCAATGCTGGGATATTCGGTGTGATTGGCGCAGGAAGCATGTACCCCGAAATCCTGGATGAGCACCTCGAAAAAATGTCCAAAAACGTGTCGACTCCTTTTGCTGTCAACCTCCCCCTGCTCTATCCTTCCATCCATGAGCACATCGACTTGATCCTGCGTCACAAAGTACCTGTAGTCATCACCTCCGCAGGATCACCAAAAAAATTCACGAAACAACTTCAAGAAAGCGGGATTAAAGTCATTCACGTAGTAAGCAGTGTGCTTCACGCACAAAAAGCAGCATCCGCGGGAGTAGATGCAATTGTTGCTGAAGGGGTTGAGGCTGGCGGACACAATGGCAGGGATGAAATCAGCACTTTTGTTCTCACCCCAAGCGTTCGCGACGCTGTTCAAATACCTGTAATTGCCGCAGGAGGAATCCGCAACGGTAGAGGAATTGCAGCTGCACTTGCACTTGGGGCTGATGGTGTTCAGATTGGAAGTCGCTTTGTGCTGAGCGAAGAATCTTCTGCCCATGCCGCTTTTAAAAATGAGTTACTTCGGAGCAAAGAAGGCGACACCATCCTGACCCTCAAAGAGCTTGCACCCGTGCGCTTGTTGAAGAACAAATTCTTTCAGGACATTCTTGATGCCTACGCTCAAGGTGCAGATAAAGAAGCACTCGCACAATTACTGGGTAAAGGACGAGCAAAGCGTGGAATGTTTGAGGGCGATTTGATTGAAGGTGAACTGGAAATTGGTCAGGTAGCTGCTTACATGGATACTATTCTCCCCGTTGAGCAAATCGTGCAATCACTCATCAATGAATTTAGCGCAACCAAGGAGAAAATCACAAATCTCCCTTCATGGACTTGAAGCAACCAATGATTTATTTTTGTTGTTTTTAAACTAAGGCAGCATTATCGACGTTATGCTGCTGTGGTGAAGTCTTTTTTTATGAACTTTGTGCGCTTGAACTGTATCAAACATATCTGTTTTTTTCTGTTGTCCGTCTTGATGATGGACAGCTTGAATGCCCAAGTATCTGCACCTGAACTTTCATGTGTTAGTACAGACATTTCGGGCAATCCTACCTTGACGTGGACTCCACCGAACGATCCAAGCAACCAGTTCGTGTCTTATGATATTTGGACCTACAACATCATCACAGAAACGACCAACCTCATTGGAACCGTAGGAAACATCAACTCGACTACCTACACTCACAACGGAGGATTGGGCAATTTTCAGTCGGTTTGCTACTACGTAACCACGAATTACAATAATGGTGGGATTCAAAGCAGTGACCCTTCAGCTACGGTCTGTAATATGTTTCTCCAAGCCAACCCCAGCATTACTCCGGGATTCGTTACCCTAGAATGGAATGAAGTCTATTTTGGAGGTGGAGGCGTCAACCCTAATAGCTACATCATTTCTGCAGAGTTTCCTGCCGGTGTTTGGACCCAAGTGGGAAGTGTTCCTTACACTCCGGGTTATAACCTCTTTGAATATGAGGTAACGGAGTGCAATGCCGACATCAATTTCCAAATTCAGCTCGAGGGCAATAGTGGATGCTTCTTTTCGAGCAATATAGCTGGCGGAAACTATTCTGATCAAGCAGATGCTCTTCCGCCTGTGGTTACTTCGGTCACCGTAGATTCACTTTTAGGAAATGCAAGCATGCAGTGGGAGCCATCTGTTTCCATTGACGTTGCAGGGTACATCATCTACGAATGCATCAACAACTTCACTTTTGCAATTGACACCATTTTTGACCCTAACGCTACCTCCTACACCAACAGCGAATCAACAGCAAACACCAGTTCTGAGGGATACACGATCGCCGCTTTTGACGACTGTTTCGTGATGGGAGAGCCTGACCCAGGTCCGGCTTCTGGTGGTTGCAGTGAAACGATATACCTTCAGACCTCTTGGGCGGCATGTCAAAACAATGTCACCCTATTCTGGACCCCTTATGACTCTTGGACCAACGGCGTTCAGGAATACCGCATCTTTGCCCAAGAAACCACCGTTATGGGCGTCCAGGGCAACTCCTTCCTTTTGGATGTTGTGGATGGGACAAGTACAAATTACATTCATGAAGACGCCGTACTCTCAAGCACCTATCGTTACCGCATCCAAGCTGTGGAGAATGTTACTGGAAATACCAGCGAATCGAACACGCGAGTTCAACTTCTCTTCTACCCGACTACGCCGCAAAACACACGAATTGCAACAGCTACCGTGCAAGCGAAAAACGACGTATTGATTGCCATTGACATCGATGAGAGCAATACATTTACCAACACCTATGTGCTAGAGAGAAAACAACTCGGCCAGTCGATTACTGGTCCTTATCAATTTGAGCCCATTGATCAAATTAGCGCAGGGAATGGAGCCAACCTCCTTAGCTTCAACGACCTTAATGTAAGCACGCAAGACACCCAGTACGACTATCGCGTGATTGTTGAAAACGGTTGTAATGACCAAGTGGACACCACTGAAATTGCTCGCCCAATGCTACTTACTGGGCTTCCAAACACGGATCGCCTCGTGAACACCCTCTTTTGGACCCCCTATGTTGAATGGGCTGGAGGAGTATTGAATTATGAAATCTACCGCAGCAATGACCCCGGTGAATTGGGCGAATTGCTCATCACTCTCCCTGGTGGAGTTACAAGTTTCGAAGACGACGTGAGCGATCTGCTCTATACCCCGGGTGAGTTCTGCTATACCATTCAAGCCGTTGAAAACCCTGGATTCACAATTCCATTCACCTCATTGAGCAACCAACTTTGCCTCACCCAAGAACCAAAAATTTGGATCCCAAATGCCTTTGTTGTTGGTGGATTTAACAACACCTTTCAACCCGTCATCTCTTTTGCCGATTTTGACCGTTATGAAATGTTCATTTTCAACCGATGGGGTGATTTGGTCTATGAAACCGACCTCATTGAAGAAGGCTGGGACGGATCTGCTGGTAAGGAAACATTAATGGAAGGAGTTTACACTTATTTCATCCGTGTTCAAGATGGCGCCGGACGGGTTTATGAGCGCCGTGGAACCCTTACTCTATTGAACGGAGAAGAATAGGTCGTACCTCATTTGATTTTACTAAATTTGCCAGAATTTATTTTTGTATAAGTTCAATCTACACTATGTCTGCATTTGACAATAAAATCATCGGTGAAGGACTCACTTATGATGACGTTTTGATGGTTCCTGCGTACTCTGAAGTACTTCCTCGCGACGTCCAAATCCAATCCAAGTTTACCCGCAACATTACCGTGAACACACCGGTAATCTCTGCTGCAATGGACACCGTAACTGGAGCAAAAATGGCCATTGCCATGGCCCGTCAAGGTGGAATTGGCGTAGTGCACAAGAACATGAGCATTGAACAACAAGCTCAAGAAGTGCGCAAGGTGAAACGTTCTGAAAGCGGAATGATTCAAGACCCCATCACCTTGAACCAAAAAGCAGTGGTTGGTGATGCATTGAACATCATGGCCGAGCACAAAATTGGTGGAATCCCTGTGGTTGACGACCAAATGATCCTCGTTGGAATTGTGACCAATCGCGACCTCCGCTTCGAAAAAGACCGATCTCGAGCAATCAGTGAAGTGATGACCAGCAAAAACATCATTACTGCAGATGCTAAAGCTGATTTGGGAACCGCAGAAGCCATCCTTCAGCAGCACAAAATTGAAAAACTTCCCGTGGTGAACGAAGACAACAAGTTGGTTGGACTCATCACCTATAAAGACATCATCAAGCTCGCAGAATTCCCGAATTCATGTAAGGATCAATACGGTCGTTTACGCGTTGCAGCAGCAGTTGGAGTAACCTTTGACACTGTTGATCGTGCAGCCGCGCTAGTAAATGCAGGAGTAGATGCACTTGTGATTGATACCGCTCATGGACACAGTGCTGGTGTGGTTAAAGTATTGAAAGAAGTAAAAAACAAATTTCCACAGGTAGACGTTATCGTTGGAAACATTGCAACTGGCGAAGCAGCCAAAATGCTTGCAGACGCTGGAGCAGATGCAGTTAAAGTAGGAATTGGCCCCGGTTCAATTTGCACCACCCGTGTTATTGCGGGAGTTGGTGTCCCTCAGCTTTTCGCCGTGATGGAAGTAGCCAAAGCCCTTGAAGGAACAGGTGTTCCAATGATTGCAGATGGTGGTATCCGTTTCACAGGAGACATCGTTAAAGCCCTCGCAGGAGGAGCAAACACCGTCATGGTGGGATCCATGCTCGCAGGTGTGGAAGAAAGTCCAGGAGAAACCATCATCTACGAAGGCCGTCGATTCAAATCTTACCGAGGAATGGGATCCATCGAAGCCATGCAAAAAGGGTCGAAAGACCGCTATTTCCAAGACGCTGAGGACGATATCAAGAAATTGGTTCCTGAAGGAATCTCTGGTCGTGTACCTTACAAAGGGTCCGTTCGTGAAGTGATGTACCAAATTATTGGTGGTCTTCGCGCTGGAATGGGGTATTGTGGAGCGAAAGACATTGATGCATTGTGGCAAGCAAAGTTTGTTCGAATCACCAATGCCGGGGTGAAAGAATCGCATCCTCACGACGTATTCATCACCCGTGAAGCACCAAACTACAGCATTCGTTAGTCAACTTACCAACTCTAAAGCATTTGATTACTTTTGTGTGCCTTGCGACGGAAGTAAGGTATCGACCAAAAACGCTCAAACAATGAAAATGAAACAAGTTTTCTTTACCCTCACTATCCTTGCTGCATCATTCAGCAGCATTGCTCAATCTTCGGACATCATTCTCAAAGTCGAGGACGAACAGGTAACACGAGAAGATTTTGAAAGCATTTTTCGCAAAAACAATCGCGACAGTGTTATTACCACCGCCTCGTTGGATGAGTACATGGAATTGTTCATCAATTTTAAATTGAAAGTTCGTGCGGCTATGGAAGCCGGATTGGACACCAGCAGCAGCTTTCAACGAGAACTCTTGGGATACCGCAAGCAGCTCGCTCGCCCATATTTGGTTGACCAAGCCCTTCTCGACGAATTGATCGAAGAAGCTTACGAACGTCAAAAACAAGAAGTAAGAGCCTCACACATCTTGATCAAGTGCGACCCAAATGCATCACCTGCTGACACCTTGAAGGCCTACGAGCGCATTGTTGCTTTGAGAGACCGCATCGTGAATGGAGAGTCTTTTGAAGCCGTTGCCACTGCAAAAAACGGATCCCAAGATCCATCGGTTAGGGACAACAAAGGAGATTTGGGGTACTTCTCGGCTTTTCAAATGGTTTATCCTTTTGAAGAAGCTGCCTTCAACACAGCAGTAGGTGAAATCTCTGCACCGGTGCGTACCAATTATGGTTACCACATCTTGCAAGTGAATGACAAGCGAGATGCACGAGGTGAAATTCTCGCAGCACACATCATGATTCGCGTTGATGAGAAGAACCCAACAAGCAAGATGGAAGGCGAAGAGAAAATCAATGAAATTTACGCCCTCTTGAAAGAAGGCAATGATTTCTCAGAGCTTTCAGTGAAGTATAGCGACGATCCAAGTACCGCTAAACGAGGAGGTGAACTTCCTTGGTTTGGAACAGGTAAAATGGTGGAAGAGTTTGAAAACGCAGCATTTTCTTTGGAGAACAATGGAGACATCTCTGCTCCTTTCCTGTCTCCCTACGGATGGCACATTGTAAAGCGAATTGATTACAAGCCGATCCCAGATTTTAAATCGGCCAAGAACGACATCAAAAGCAAAGTAAGTAGAGATGCTCGTGCAGAACTCACGAAGTCTTCTTTCCTCAAGAAATTGCGCAAAGAATACGCCGTGGAAGTAGATCAAAAGTGCATGAAAGCTATCTACAAAGCAGCCGATGCAGACAGTGCATTCCTTGGAAAAGGTTTGGGAACAATCAAATCCAAAACCCTTGAGAAATCACTTTTAACCATTGACGGTAAAAGCAGAAGTGTTGAGTCTTTCGTGAAGAAGCTGAACAACGCCAAGATTCGCGACAAAAGATTGAGTTCCAAAGAAATCGTTGACCAACAACTTGAAGCTTATATCAACAGCGAGTTGATGGATTATGAAGACAGCCGCCTTGAAGACAAGTACAACGACTTTCGATTGTTGATGAACGAGTACCACGATGGAATCCTTTTGTTCGAGTTGACCGATGAAAAAGTATGGTCAAAAGCAGTGAAGGACACCTTGGGTCTGCAAGCCTTCTACGAAGACAACAAATCAGATTTCATGTGGGAAGAGCGCGCAGATGTTGTGATCTACACCTGCAAAGACGCCAAAGTAGCGAAGGCCTTGAGAAAAGCCATTCAGAAAGGAAAAGGCCTCAATGAAATCAACGATGAATTGAACGAAACAACCCGTTTGAACTTCAGCTACGAAGAAGACGTATTGGAAAGAAGCGAAAAGGAAATCTTCGAAAAAATCGCTTGGGAAGAAGGACTCAGCGAGAACATTGAAGAGCAAGGGCAAATTGTCATTGTTCAAATCAACGAAATCATCCCTGCCGCACCTAAAACACTCGAGGAAGCCCGAGGATTGATTACCGCTGAATACCAGAACTACCTCGAAGCTGAATGGATTAAGGAGTTACGCGCTAAATACAGCTTTGAAGTGAACGAAAGCGTCTTGCATTCGATCAAGTAATGAAGGAGAAGCTCACACTGCTTGTATGCACGTTCATGGCCTTGTTCGTCTTATCCTGTGAGATGAAGCAAGAAGAAGTGCCTAGTGAGCAGAAAGATGCTGTTGCGAGAGCGTATGACAAGTGGTTGACGAAAAGTGAGCTCAGTGAGATGATTCCAGACAACAGCAGTGTGGAAGACTCTACCGCCCTCGCTCAACGCTTCATCAACAACTGGCTAAAAGAGCAGAGCGTGCTTCATCGCGCAGAAAAAAACCTCCCTCAAGAACAGCAAGGTTTTGAAAAAGAGTTGGAAGAATTTCGTCGCTCTTTATTGACCTACGCCTACGAGAGTCAGCTGATCGAACAACGATTGAATACGGAGATCTCCCCCGAAGAAATGGAGGCTTACTACGAAGACAACAAAGACATCTTTCGTCTTAAAGATTACATCGTAAAAGCCAAGTACTGCATTCTTGAAGAATCCCTCTCTAAACCCAAGCGCTTCGAAAAGCTCTTTTACAGCGATGATGCCCAAGATCTTGTTCGTTTAGAACAATATTGTGTCGATCAAGGCATTAATTACTATTTGGACACCGAAAATTGGTTGTTTTTTGAAGACCTCTTGCAAGCAGTACCCATTGAAGTGTATAGCGTCAATAACCTCCTTAAATCCAACAAAAGCATCCGCTTTGAGAGGGATCAAAAGGTGTATTATGTGAAATTCATTGAATATGAGTTGAAGGATAACTATTCACCGCTAACGTTGGTGGAGAACCAAATCCGCAATCTCATTTTGAATCGACGCAAACAAGAACTACTTTCTCAATTGAGGGAAGACCTTTACCGGGATGACCTGAGTAAGAAAAACATTGAAAATTTGACTGAATGAAATACTTCATTGCCTTATTAAGTTTACTCACCATCGGTTCCAGCTTTGCCCAAGACAAAGGCGAGCTGATCGACAAAGTGGTGGCCGTAGTTGGAAATGAAATTGTACTTCACTCCGAAATTGAATCTCAAGCCCTGCAATACGCCGAGCAAGGGATGAAAGTTGGAGCGAAAGAAAAAGGACAAATCCTGGAAGACCTGCTCTTTCAAAAACTGCTCGTACATCACGCAAAAATTGACTCTTTGGAAGTAGGAGATGCCGCCATTCAAAGTGAAATTGAGCGCCGTTTGGAATATTTCATCCAAGTATTTGGTTCTATCGAAGCCTTTGAAGAGTATTTCGGAACATCTGTGGCTCAGTGGAAATCTGAACTTCGTGACCCCATCGAAGAACAATTGCTCGCACAACAGATGCAAGGCCAGATCGACAGCCGAGTGCGCTCAACACCGGCTCAAGTAAAAGCGTATTACGATCAACTCCCTCCGGACAGTATTCCACTCATCAATGCTGAAATTCAGTATGGAATGATTGAGTTGAAACCACAAGTTCGCGAAGAAGAGAAAGAAGCTACTCGTGCACTTCTCGACAGCATCAGAACGCTGGTAATGCGTGGAGAAATGCCCATGGACCTCGCCGCTTTCAACTACAGTGAAGACCCTGGTTCGAAGTACAAAGGAGGATGTTATGAAGCCGTGAGAAGAGGTCAGTTCGTACCCGAATACGAAGCAGCGGTTTTTATCGCTGGTGATGGTGCATTCACTCCAGTTTTTGAATCTGACTTCGGTTTTCATTTCGTGAAGGTAAATGCCATTCGAGGAGAAGTTTACAATTCTTGCCACGTTTTGATGAAACCCAAGGTGAATGATGATGACGTGGTAGCGGCTCAAGTGAAGATGGACAGTCTGGTTGCCGCGATCAAATCAGAACGCGTGAGCTTTAAACAAGCTGCCATTCGATACAGTACCAATGAGGAAAGCGCGAACCAAGGAGGAGTTGTGAGCAATCCACAAACGGGTGGAAATCGACACGACGTTACTGGTATTGACCCGAAAGTCTTCTTCATTCTGGACAAGCTGGAAAAAGGAGAAATCTCTGAACCGAGCTTGCTCACCGATGAAGACGGCGTGAAGAAGTTCGTGATTTACAAAATGATTGACCGCATTGACGCCCACCGCGCCAACCTTCAGCTCGATTATTTGTTATTCCAAAGAGAAGCTGAAAATGAGCTTCGGGATGAGGCCCTTTCCAAGTGGATCAAACGAAAGTTAGACGCTACCTACATCTGGTTCAATACGGATGTAGAAAACTTGCCATTGAAAAACCGTTGGGTGAGAAGCGAGGGATAAGTTTCCTTAACTTGCACCAAGCTGGGGAACAACACTCCATCATTAACCAGAGAAACCACAGAAGAAACGATGAACTTTAAGTCTGAAACTGAAGCACTAGATAGTTTAAAAGTAAAATACGCGGCACTTACCTCTGAATTGGGAAAAGTGATCATTGGGCAAGACCAAGTGATTCGCGAAGTGATCATCAGTATTTTAGGTAACGGACACTGTTTGCTCGTTGGTGTTCCTGGTTTGGCAAAAACACTACTTGTAAATACCATCTCTCAAGCCCTGGGTTTGAGCTTCAATCGTATTCAGTTTACTCCAGATTTGATGCCTTCAGACATCGTAGGTTCTGAAATCTTGGATGAAAACAGAAACTTCCGTTTTGTAAAAGGACCTTTGTTCTCGAACATCATTCTCGCAGATGAGATCAACCGTACTCCTCCAAAAACGCAATCGGCTTTGCTTGAAGCGATGCAAGAAAGAGGTGTTACTGCGGGAGGGAAACGCCATCAGCTTCCTTCACCTTTCTTCGTTCTGGCAACACAAAACCCCATTGAGCAAGAAGGTACTTACCCCCTACCTGAAGCCCAGCTCGACCGTTTCATGTTCAACATTTGGGTAGATTATCCAAGTTTTGCGGAAGAAGTGAGCGTTGTTAAAGCAACTACCGGTGGTGGCGGACATGCAGTAAACAGCGTGCTCTCGGGAGAAGAGATTGAGTTCTATCAACAACTCATCCGCAAGATGCCCGTGAGCGACAATGTGATTGAATACGCAGTTACCCTCGCAGCGAAAACACGTCCGGGAAGAGAAATGGCCCCGGATCTCGTCAATCAATTCCTCAGTTGGGGAGCGGGTCCGCGTGCCTCTCAATACCTCATCATTGGTGCAAAAGTGAATGCCGCGTTAAACGGGAAATACAGCCCAGACATCGAAGACATTCAAGCCGTAGCTACTCCAATTCTTCGTCACAGAATCGTGCGTAACTACAAAGCAGAAGCGGAAGGTTACACCATTGAGAAGATCATTGAATCTTTGTTCTAAGGAGAATTCGTTCGCCTAGTTCCCTTTTCTGAACCAAATATTGCCCGAAGTTCCCACTTTTGATTTGGGAAGGTCGATGAAGAGCGAGTACGCGAAAATCATGGCCAAGGCAAAATCCCACAAGTGCATCACCAGGCCTATAAACAAATGAAAACAAAGCCCAACCATCACTAATGGACGCTTTACTCGTTTGAACCAAATCAACACGGGAAATCCCGCTTGATAAGCCAGTCCAACATAAGTGAGAAAAGCCATTGTTTTTGGAAATTGTAGGAGAAATGCTGCAGGACCAACGCTCACCAGTGGTCGGTA
>CALKGK010000045.1 GCA_938085105.1 uncultured Flavobacteriales bacterium | reverse complement strand
GTATAAGCTTGTATTCCAAGAGTCCGAAAATAATTGACAAAATTGAACCTCCTTTCTGGTTTTGTGAGATGACCAACCCGGAAGTTCAGATCATGCTTCATGGCGAGAACCTAGCTCAATATGATTTAAAAATCATTGAAGGAAATGGAGAGGTTTTAAGGGTTCAAAAACTCGCCAACCCCAATTACCTTTGGGTAGATTATCGAGTTGCGCCGCAACAACAAAAAGATTATTCGGTAAGCTTTGGTCTTTTTACACCAGGCAAAAAGCGTCCGGCAGCGCAGTTTGATTATTCGTTTAAAGAAAAAAAGAGTGCGGAACGCGGTTTGGACCAAAGTGACTTGATCTATCTCATCATGCCTGATCGCTTTGCAAATGGCGATCCAAGCAATGACGTTGTGAAAGGGATGAATGAAACTGCCTTGGAAAGAGACAGTATGTTTTACCGACACGGTGGAGACCTTCAAGGCATCATTCAGAATTTGGATTATCTCGAAGAATTGGGTGTCAGTGCCCTTTGGTTGAATCCTGTGTTGGAGAACAATCAGCCCGAAGAGTCCTATCACGGGTATGCCATGACCAATCTTTATGAAGTGGACCCGAGGTTAGGCAGTAATCAAAGCTATCTCGACTTGGTGGATGAGCTGCACGGGCGAGGAATGAAAATCGTTCAGGACGTGGTATACAATCACTGGGGACTTGAACACTGGATGATTCAAGACCTACCAGATAGCAGCTTCATTCATCATTGGCCTGAATTTCAGCGGACCAACTACCGCGCCACGAGTTTGATGGATCCTCACGCATCCCAACGCGATCGAGAAATCATGACGAATGGGTGGTTTGATCACCACATGCCTGACCTGAATCAACGAAACCCTCTGCTCTCAAAGTACTTGATTCAAAACAGCCTTTGGTTGATTGAATACTTCTCTTTGGACGCCTTTCGAATTGACACCTACGCCTATCCCGACCAACACTTTATGGCCGACCTGAATCATGCCTTGATGCAGGAATATCCCGACTTCTTCATTTTTGGTGAGACATGGGTACACGGCAGTGGAGTTCAGAATTGGTTTGTTGAAGGAAAGCGCGGGCAGAAAGACCATGACAGCGAGCTCATGTCGGTAACCGATTTCCAGCTCTACTATGCCATCAACGATGCGCTTACTCAAAAAGACGGGTGGGCAGAAGGTCTTCACCGACTTTACTACACCCTTGCCAAAGACCACCTCTACCCTCACCCAGAAAGTCTTGTGACCTTTCTAGATAACCACGACCTCTCTCGCTTTTACAGTATGGTTGGAGAAGACCTCAACAAATTCAAAATGGGGACAGGTTTGCTCCTCACGCTTCGAGGCATTCCCTGTTTATATTATGGGAGTGAAATCCTGATGTCCAACTTCGCCGATCCTGACGGAAAAGTGCGGGAAGACTTTCCGGGAGGATGGCCTCAAGACACAGAAAATAAATTTCATGCATCCAACAGAACACTAGAAGAACAAGAAGCATTTAATTGGATAAAAAGTCTTGCTCAGTTCAGGAAAGAAAACCCTGAATACTTTCTTGGAGATCTGGTCCACTTTGTTCCTGAGCGAGAAGTGTATGTTTACTTTAGAGTAATCGAAACAGGTAAGCAGCTTATGGTCATCCTCAATACCTCAGAAGAAGACCACCAATTATCCCTAGAACGATTTGAGGAACGTCAGCTTCAAGGTAAGCCAGGAATGGACATCATCAAAAAGGAGAGCATCACTTTTGGGGAACAACTGGAGTGTCCGGCGCAGAGCATCCAGATCATTCAGGTAGGACAGTGATGCCCGATCTCCAAGCATCTGGTACCGAAATGGTTTTTTGAGTCGTCGCATCAAAACACACCAAGACCGACTGCCCGGTGGTGATCAACATCTCTTGTCCTTTGAGCATCTTTTTAATCTCATAGGCGAAAGTCATGGACTTTTCACCCAAACGAACACAACGGGTTTCAATCCAAGCCTCATCGTTCAGTAAAAGCGGTGCCAAATAGTTGACCTCATTTTTAGCCAAGAGAATACCCAACTTCTGCCAATCCCAATTTTCATCGGCGATCAGTTTAAAGAATCCAATTCTCGCTTGTTCGAAATAACTCAAATAAACCGCATTGTTTACGTGCCCCATCACATCGATGTCTGCAAACCTCACTTCAATATCGTACCTACTCTTCACCTTTTTTTTGGCAAAAATAGTCATATAAATAGAGAGCGGGTCCATACATCCACACTACCTTTGCAAAAAGCCACACCATGTTAAGAACACTCTTTATAAGTCTCTTTCAAATTTACCTACCGATTGGTTTGATCATCTCTATAGTTGGTTTTTCACAAAACAGCGAAGCCGTTGCTTGGTGGAGCAGCATGTTTGCCCATCTGTTCCCTATCTCTTGGTTTTTGTTTCTTCGAAGTGGAAAACTCACCAATCACAGTTTTGCATCCTTGCTCATCACCATCGGAACTGGAATATGTACTTTAATTGCTTTGGCCGATGGTAAGATGACCGATCTTGGACTTACCCCCTTCTTTTGGTCCAGCATTTCCCTCTTCTTTTGGCTAGTTTATCATCTCCTGCTAAATAAGGTTCCTAAAAACCCCGTCCAGCTAAAAGTTGGAGATCAGTTGGACGAACGATTTCCGAAGAACCCCAATGGTCCCAGTCTTATTTGCTTTCAACAAGGAAAATGGAGTCCATTCTGCGCCTTTCAAGAAAATAGCTACCTCCAAGATTTGGACACCGAACAATCCCTAAAGATTCATTTTATCAGCGATCCTCAAGCCAATTTCCCAATTGGTAAGTGGAAAGGATCCGTTCCTTTTCTAAGACGTAAGAATCACGGCAGCAGTGATTCTTGGATTCCATCCTGCTTATTGTATGACGAAAACGGTCGAATTATCACCTTTTATCAAGCCAAAGACCTTCGAAACCGACCACAATTGAGCTATTTTTTGCGTTTTCTTGAGGAAAAGTGAGTTCGAAAAGCCCATAAACAAAGGGATTTCAAGCGAAAAACCCCGACTTTATTAACATTCGGGCGCACTTATTAACAAAATAACGATTTTTTCATGCAAACCCTTGTCAGACGAGTGTTACAGCATATATATTTGCTCTGATTCAACGATTGTCAAATCAAAAAATAATTAAAATGAACAAAGCAGAATTAGTAGATGCAATGGCGGAAAACGCAGGCATCTCAAAAGCAGACGCAAAGCGTGCATTGGACGCATTCATCGACACAACTTCAGTAGCCTTGAAAAAAGGTGACCGTGTTGCATTGGTAGGATTCGGTTCTTTCTCAGTATCTGAGCGTGCTGCACGTAAAGGTCGTAACCCACAGACTGGTAAAGAAATCACTATCAAAGCTAAAAAGGTAGTTAAGTTCAAGCCAGGTGCTGACCTTTCTGATCGTGTAAAATAAGTCACGATTGAACAAAACATTAAGCCTCGTCAATGACGGGGCTTTTTTTTTCACCCAATGGAATCACTTTTCGAATTTCTACAATCCTTCCTATCACCAGAAAGGAAAGCGCTGTTCGACAAACTTATCTTAGAGCGCACGCAGCACATGCAGGTTGTTTTGGAAGACCTCTATCAACCGCACAACATCTCTGCAGTTCTTAGAAGCAGCGATTGTTTTGGTGTCCACAAAGTGCACATCATTGAAAAAAAGCACCCCTTTGCGGTGAAGAAGAAAGTCAGCTTAGGATCTAGCAAATGGTTGGACATCCAAAGGTACCACGGAGAAAACGCCACCTTGGATTGCATTCGCACATTGAAACAACAAGGAGTACGCATCGTTGCAACCACCCCTCATATTCGCGACCAGTACATCCGAAATTTTGACATCTCCACCCCTTTTGCTTTGGTTTTTGGAACCGAAATCGACGGAATATCTCAAGAAGTGATGGAGGAAGCCGACGAATTTGTCAAAATACCCATGCATGGATTCACAGAAAGCTTTAACATCTCTGTTGCCGCAGCCATAAGTTTATACGACCTTTCGCAGCGATTAAGAGAGAGCGACATCAACTGGAGACTTCGACCAGAAGAAGAGCACGAAATCCTCTTACAATGGACCAAAAACAGCATCAAAGGAGTTGAAGGAATCATCCAAAGATATTACGAGCGAGAAGTCTGAACCACTATCTCTCCGCTTTTCAAGCATGATTGCCGTTGCGCTTCCACTTTCTATAGGGGCCTTCGTTCAATTCTTAGTGCTCTTTACCGACAATTTTTTCCTCGCCAAAGTGAGTGACGAAGCCATCAGTGGAGCCGGAATTGCCGCCATGATCTACATCACCGCTTCCATGTTCATCTCTGGAATGGCCTCCGGAACACAAATATTTATTGCACGGAAACAAGGAGAGAACCAGAAGAAAGAAGTTGGAAAATATTTCGCGAACGGACTCCTCCTTTGCATTCTTCTTTCACTTCTTCTAGGAGGACTTATTCAACTCACTAGCAACTACTTATTACCTTCATGGACTGAAGGGAAAGGAGTGCTCCTCGTTGCCCAAGAATTCCTCAACATACGTTTGCTTGGAATGATTTTTTACGCCATCCTTATGGCTTTAGTAGCCTTCTATGTGGGCATTGCTCGAACAGGAATTCTCATCTTTTCCACCGTCATTACCGCGGGATTGAACATCGTCTTGGATTACGTCCTCATTACCGGAAATTGGTCGTTCCCCGCACTTGGACATGAAGGAGCGGCATGGGCCACCGTAGCTTCAGAATTCATCGGGTTTATATTTCTACTCTCTTACACCCTATTTTTTGGCGATGGTAAAAAGCTTCAGTTGAAAAGCGCCATTCGCACCATCGGGATCCAGCCAGCAAAAGAAATGCTCGTTCTCTCCTTCCCGCTCATGCTTCAACAAGTGCTTGCCCTCGCAACTTGGACACTTTTCTTCTTTTTAGTGGAGAAGGTTGGCGTCTTGGAGCTGAAGGTTTCTAACCTCGTTAGAACGCTATACATGCTTGCCTTTGTAATTCTCATGGGCGTCGGACAAACCACCCGAACCTACATTAGCACGCTCATCGCCTCTGGTCGACAAACGGAGCTTCCTCAAGCCATCAAGCGCTTGATCTCCATGAACATCATCGGCGTCGTTATTCTCTGCCATGGATTTGTGCTCTACCCTGAATACATTTCCACTTATTTCTTTGAGCCTAACGAAATCCTGGGCATTGAAGCCTTCGTAAAGAGCACGCGTGTAGTGTTCTTTTCCATCATCCTCTTCTCCTTTTCTGGAGTATTCATTAACGTGATTGAAGGAAGTGGACGCACTTGGGTAGGTTTCGGCGTTGAGCTATCATCTATTTTCATCTACCTTTTTGTTGTCTATTTCATCACCATTGTCCGCCCACAAGAAATCCACATCATTTGGATGAGTGATTACGTTTATTTTGGTATGATGGGACTGATGAGTGGATTATTTTTATTGTTTGGAAACTGGAAAAATCATCAATTATGAGTTTGCGAGTAGTTTACATGGGAACCCCAGAATTTGCTGTAGAGGGACTGAAAGCCATTCATGAATCGGAACACGAAGTTGTGGCCGTAGTGACCGTTGCGGACAAACCAGCAGGCAGAGGGCAGAAAATAAAAATGAGTCCGGTCAAAACCTATGCTCTCGAGCAGCAGCTTCCCATACTTCAGCCCGAAAAACTGCGCGACGAACACTTTTTGGACCAATTGCGCTCATTTGAAGCCGACCTCTTCGTGGTTGTTGCTTTTCGAATGCTTCCTGAAGTCGTTTGGCAAATGCCCCCAAAAGGAACCATCAACCTGCACGGATCATTGCTTCCCCGATATCGAGGAGCAGCGCCCATTCATTGGGCGGTGATCAATGGCGACAAAGAAACAGGAGTGAGCACCTTCTTCATCCAAAAAGAAATAGACACAGGAGCCATTCTTTTGCGAGAGCAACTTGAAATAAAGCCCAACGACACCACAGGAGAGGTACACGACCGGATGATGGAGCTCGGAGCAAAAAGCCTTGTAAAAACGCTCAATATAATTGATAAAGGCAATTATACAGCCATTGATCAAGACGAATTGATCGAGAAAGAAGGTAAAAGTCATGCTCCCAAACTGTTCAAGGAAAACACGCGGATAGATTGGAATAGACCCGCCGAAGAAATACACAACTTCGTTCGCGGACTCAATCCATTCCCAAGCGCATGGACCACCCTTGATGACAAAATGTTCAAGATTCATTTAGGCAGCCGGAGTTCTGAGAAAACCGATCATCAACCGGGAAGCATTCGGGTAGAAAACAAACAAATTTTTGTTGCCTGTTCTGATGAATGGTATCAACTAGAAGAAGTTCAACTTCAAGGCAAAAAACGGATGAGTGGGAAGGATTTTTTGAATGGTTTCCAAGCAGAACAAGCCGCTAAATTTGAGAGGAGCCAGCTGATCTGATACAAATGTAACAACAGTCGGAAACATTTGTAACTCCAAACGTGTTACAAATGTGGTTTAGATGTTATACATTTGTAAAAACACTGAAGTCATGGCATTTTCTGAGCGCATAGCAAACATTCTTGAGTATTATCATATCAGTCCTAAAGAGTTGGCGGAAATCACGGGAGTACAGCGTTCTGCCATTTCTCACATCATCAATGGAAGGAACAAGCCTAGTGTCTCTTTTATCACCAATCTAACCCAAGCTTTCCCCAAGCTATCGACCAACTGGTTGCTTCATGGGAAAGGTGATATCGAACAAGAAAAGGATTTGGTTACAGATGTAACAAGTCAGAAATCCATAAATACGGAAGGGAATGTTACAAATGTATCCGATGAGAACGGCATTTTTGAAACGCCTCAAAGCATCTACTTGGGCGCAGAAGAACAAGCAGAATATAGGACCAAGCACAGCAGTACCTATCCAGACCTATCTCGCGAAAAAAGGGGTAATAAGAAGTTGGTACGAATCATCTGTCTTTACGACGACGGTTCGTTCGAATCGTTTGATCAGGAATAAGCTTAGTCGTAAGCGCTAGAAAGCAAATCAAGAATCTCTGTTGCTGCTTTTGCAATCTTGGTTCCTGGTCCGAAAACACCCACCACTCCCCTTTCGTAAAGGAATTCATAGTCTTGTTTTGGAATAACACCTCCGGCAACCACCAAGATATCTTCTCGACCTTCTTTAGCGAGCGCATCAATGACTTGAGGAACCAAAGTTTTGTGTCCAGCAGCCAAAGAAGAAACGCCCAAGACATGCACATCGTTCTCAACAGCCTGTTTTGCAGCCTCTTCGGGAGTTTGGAAGAGCGGACCAATATCCACATCAAATCCTAGGTCGGCAAAACTAGTTGCAATCACCTTTGCTCCGCGGTCATGACCATCTTGTCCCATTTTGGCCACCATGATCCGGGGTCTTCGTCCCGCCTTTGCCGCGAAATCATCCGCTTTTTGTCGGGCAACTTCAAAATCGTTATCGTTCATAGCCTCTGCCGAATAAACACCTGAAATACTTCTAATCTTGGCTTTGAATCGACCAAAGCTTTTCTCCATCGCATCGGAAATCTCGCCCAGAGTGGCTCTTTCTCTTGCACAAACCACCGCCAGTTCCAATAAGTTTCCATCTCCACGCTCTGCCGCATTCGCCAAATTCTCTAGCGCTTGCTTGGTTTTTTCTTCGTTTCGTTCAGATCTCAGTTTTTGCAAGCGTTCAATCTGTTCATTTCGAACAGCCGTATTGTCCACCTCCAGGATATCAATGCTTGTTTCTTCTTCCGTAAGGTATTGATTCACACCTACAATCACATCTCTTCCTGCATCGATGCGTGCTTGTTTTTTAGCCGCGGCCTCTTCGATACGCATCTTCGGAATACCCGTTTCTATTGCCTTGGCCATCCCTCCTAGTTCTTCCACCTCTTCCATGAGCTTCCAGGCTTTTTCAGCAATGCTCGTGCTCAAGCTTTCCATAAAATAAGAACCGCCCCAAGGATCAACAGCCTTGCAAAGCTCAGTTTCGTCTTGGATGAATAGCTGCGTATTTCGTGCGATTCGGGCTGAAAAGTCGGTAGGAAGTGCAATTGCCTCGTCCAATGCATTCGTGTGCAATGATTGGGTTCCTCCGCTTGCTGCAGCCATAGCTTCAATGCAAGTACGCGCCACATTGTTGAACGGATCCTGTTCCGTCAAGCTCCAGCCAGAAGTTTGGCAATGGGTTCTCAAAGCCAGTGATTTTGGGTTTTTCGGTTCAAAACGCTTCACCAATTTTGCCCAAAGCAAACGAGCCGCTCTCATTTTCGCGATCTCCATGCTGTGGTTCATCCCTACTGCCCAGAAGAAACTCAGTCTTGGTGCAAAAACATCAATGTCCAATCCGGCTTCAACACCTGCTTTTAAATACTCATATCCATCGGCCAAAGTATACGCCAACTCAATATCTGCAGTGGCTCCCGCCTCTTGCATATGATAGCCAGAGATGCTAATGGAATTGAATTTGGGCATGTTTTGAGAAGTGAACTCAAAGATGTCGGAAATGATGCGCATGGATGGCAATGGCGGATAGATGTAAGTGTTTCTCACCATAAACTCCTTTAGGATGTCGTTTTGAATGGTTCCACTCAAAGCACCTTGCTCCACTCCTTGTTCTTCTGCAGCAACAATGTAGAAGGCCATGATGGGGATTACAGCTCCGTTCATGGTCATGGAAACCGACATTTTATCCAAAGGAATTTGATCAAACAGCAGCTTCATATCTTCCACGCTATCAATGGCTACTCCTGCTTTTCCTACATCACCTACTACTCTTGGGTGATCGCTGTCGTAGCCTCGGTGCGTGGCCAAATCAAATGCAACAGACAAGCCTTTTTGTCCGGCAGCGAGATTTCTTCTGTAAAATTCGTTCGAAGCCTTCGCCGTGCTGAATCCTGCGTACTGTCGAACCGTCCATGGGCGAGACGCATACATTGTGCTGTAAGGTCCTCTCAAATAGGGCGCCATTCCAGCGACGTATGACTTATCCAGTATAGGCGCAGCGTCTGAACGTTGATAGATGGATTTTAAGTCGATATCTTCTGCTGTTCGTAGACTCGATTTTCCTTCGTCTATTCCCTCTTCAAGCTGATCTAAGCCTTCTTTCCAGTCAAATTCCTTCCAATTTTTCATCCTTTCAATCCTTTTGATTCATGTACTTCTGCCCAGCGGAAAGCCTTCAACTCACCTACATTCGGAGCTTTCTCCAATTGGGGTAAATCACTTTCTTTTGGCTGATATTTATTGACTCCAACGAGGGTTCTTTTTCCAGATTCTAAGTCCGCCTGGATCATCGCACAGGCCTCATCTGCCGCTTTTTGGATACTCCCATCTTGAATCAGATTCCAGTACTCACCTTTTTCAGACCACGACAGGTATTTTGTCCACGATTTTTCCAGGAGGCCTGCAGTTAATCGCTCCACCATAAAAGATCCGCGCATGGGATCTTTCACCGCGCTCAAATATGCCTCTTCTCCCAGCAAGTGGTGAATGTTTCTCGCATACCTTAAACCTTCCGCGCTCTTGTTCCATTGGGCATCATGGGGATGAATCAACAAGGCATCACAAGCACCGAGTACTGCCGACATTCCGGCAATCGTTCCTCGCAGTAGATTGTTGTAAGGGTCGATTCTACTTTGGTTGAACAAAGCGCTGTTGCACTGAATGAATATTGGAGTATTGGCTTGAGCATTGTTCGTGCTGAGGCGCATTAATTTTTGCATCAACATTCTCAAAGAACGGATCAGAGCAAGGTCGCTTAAGTAAGATCGTCCAGCACTCACTTCCAGCAAAAGATGATTGAACACCTCTTCAGCTTTCATGCCTGCCTCTTCACAAAAAGAAAGCAATTGCTCCATTTTTAAAGTGGCAAAGGCCAAGGTATCAATGGGCCCGAATCCGGCTTCCGCGAATACGGATAGATTCAATTTCAACTGAAAAGAATCCGCACTTCTTATCTTTTTTATTGACTTAATAATGAGGTGACTAGACGTACTTTCATTACTAAAAACATCAAGACTAACACCACTCCATTCGTTACTAAAATCAAGGTCTTTAGTCGTTGATTCGAACATCTCATCAAGCACATCTTCTGGTGTACAGTTGACGTTGATTCGGAGCATGTTTTGATACACACCATCGAGGAGATTGGCATTTGTGACCAGATCATCAAAGTCAAAACTGATTGAATTGACTCCATTTTTCAAGGCTTCCAAAACCTCCTTATTGGCACGATTTCCAAGTTGTGAAAAGTCTTGGTGAATAAGCCAAGCATTGTTCTCCGACTTTATTGCACGTGGAGGCAATGCTAAAATTGCTCCTTGCTCATCTTGGGTATACATGGGATCCAGCACGAGATCTTCATCTACACTCCACTGTAGCGAATGATAGTCCTTACCTCGAAGGTCTGCAATCACTTTATTTTTCCAGGATGATTTCGTTTGGGAGGGAAAATCTCCCAAATCAAATTTTGGCCAACTCATGGTGTTTTGTTTAGACCACTAAAGTACAACGATTGCGATTTATGGAAAACCTCTGAAGACCGCATCTTCTTCACATATTCAACAATTTTGCAACATTTAGCGGGTTCTGAGTTTTTCTAAATCAGAAGCTGTTCTCAACAACACGCTCAGAACTTGCTATCTTACCTTCTAAATTATTTCCCTTAAGGCTAATGGACACAGTTGATTACATGCTTTTTTCAGCGCTCGACATTCGAGTAGGTACTGTTGTTAAAGCACGAACCTTTCACGAAGCACGAAAACCGGCTTTACTGCTCCAAATTGATTTTGGGGAACTTGGCACATTAAAGAGCAGTGCTCAAATTTGTGATCGCTACGCTCCGTCAGAAATACTGGGCAAACAGGTGATGGCCATTGTTAATCTGCCCAAAAAACAAATCGCCAACGTGATGAGCGAATGCCTCGTTTTGGGCTTAAGTTCGGCGAAGGGGATTGTCTTGATTGGTCCAGACCATGCGGTTCCTAACGGAGAGCGTTTACACTAAAACAGACTGGTCTGTAGCACTTCATTGGGGAATGGAATAAGTACGCAAACAAAGGTTGTTCCTTCTCCTGGCTCACTATCCACAAAAATTTGTCCACCATTCTTCTCCACAAATTGTTTGATGAGGCTCAAACCAATTCCTTTACCACTTCCTTGGTTGGTGAGACGTTTGAAGGGTTTGAACAATAAACCGCTGTATTTGGTGAGGTCAATTCCCCGTCCGTTGTCTTCCACCTTCAGCCAAATCTCATTGTTGTTTTGTCGGTTAGAGATTTTGATTTCGAGCGGACGATTTACATCGCGGTACTTGATACAATTGGAAATCAAATTGTAAAGAATACTTCTTAGATAAGCCTTGTTGTAAACGATGGTTTCTACTTCAAAATCGATCGAAATCTTGGCCTTAGCTACATCTACTTGTTCTTCGAGATCATTCATGACGAAATCGTACACATCTTCAAAACGGAGCTTTTCGATCATCAGATGTTGATTGTTTTGCGCATCGACCATTTGCATCAGTCCATTCAACAAATCATCCAGTTTAAACACGGAGTCTTTAATCTTTTCAAGCATAAAACCTCTCTTCTCTTGATCCTCGATTTTGTCGAGAAGATTGAAGAGGTTCATCATGTTTGATATGGGAGAGCGAAGATCATGCGCAGTAGCTCTAACAAAGTCGTCCAAATTTGCATTGGCCTCCTCCATTTTTTTCCGTGCTCGATAAGCCTCTTGAATGATTCTAAAGTGCCAAACTAAGATGGATTCCTTGTTGCTCAATGGTATTTTTGAGCATGAAACCTCGATAGGAAGTGCTTCGTCTGACTTCAAGTAGAAGTACTCAAACTCCACAGCTTCATCTACTTGACCTGCTTCTCGAGTAAAAGGCAAATCGAAAAGATTTACCGGTGTTTTATTATCATTTTTCAACCATCGTCCGCCAGTAACATGAGTAAACTCAATAACATTCTTAAATCGTTGTTCAAAAAGAACTTCAGCTGAAGCATTCGAAAAAAGCAATTTACCAGAGGGACTGACAGCAAAAACAGCGGTATCCATACCTCCCAGAATCCGCTCGAGAAGATCAAGTTTTTCTTCTATTTGAAGTTGTTCTTTATTCAGAGGCAATTGATCGTGAAACTGCAGCATCACTCCTCCTTCTTCCACATCTACCGCACTCACTTCCAAACGAAAAGACTTCTTTTTTTGGAGAAACGAAACACTTAAGGTCATGGAGGTTCCTACCTTACTTTTGTGCGTATTTTCAATCGCTCGTAGAATTCTTTCCTTGTCATCAGTAGAAAACAATGAAGCGATTTTCCGACCTTTCGCTGTTTCCACTGGCCACCCTAGAAACGGACGATTGATGTACATGATTTCGGCTGCCTTATTGACCATCACCACAGCTTCTGGGCGAAAGCGAAACAATTGATCCATCTGCTCAAAATCAAGTTTCGTGGAGCGTTCTACGATAGAATGCACTTGATATTGAAAGGAATTACCCTGACTCAATTTCATGACCCAATGCTCTGCGCCAGAAGCACTCTCACGGAGCATCAATTGAAACGCACTTTCATCTGCCTCAAGCTCGAGGCATTTGTTTTTAAAAATGGAAATTGATTCGTTTGAAATTGGCAAATCGTCAATGGTTTTCCCCAATATTTCTTGTACATCAAGTTGGAAAACATTGTTAGAACCTTGCGCACTGGCAAAAGTACATTTCAGATGTTCAGTAAAGTACAAAGATTGGTGAGAG
The DNA here is from genome assembly GCA_938085105.1 of uncultured Flavobacteriales bacterium. GTDB lineage: Bacteria > Bacteroidota > Bacteroidia > Flavobacteriales_D > Sanyastnellaceae > CALKGK01. The sequence goes on along the minus strand of CALKGK010000045.1, from coordinate 102,146 downwards.
ATCTTTGCAAGTACATTGGGCAAGGCCCTTTTCAGATCAGTTTTTGACCAAGTCATGCGTGGTGAAGATGTTTTTAGTGGTGTAAGGGCGTTGGCTATACCGCCCTACTAAATGTTCATCAAAAACAAATAAAGTAAATTGTGCAATAGAAATGGGCGACTTCTTTCGCGGCTTATTACTTCTTTTTCAACAATTTATCTAAAGCATCACTTTGAGCCCCATGTGTTTGTCTTAAAAACAGATAATCATCACCTTTGCCTCATGAACAAAGCCATTTTTCTAGATCGCGACGGAATCATCAATCACGATCCGGGTGACTACACCAAACACATCAGCGAATTCACGATTCTTCCTGATTTGTGGCCTGCCTTGAAGGAACTACAGGAACGGGGATATTTGCTCATTTTGATTACCAACCAAGGGGGAATTGCTAAAGGTTTGTACGGACACGAAGAAGTGGCCGAAATCCACCACTATTTCCTTCAAGAAGCTGAAAAAAATGGAGTGTCGATCACCGAAATCTATTATTCTCCACACCATGATGATTACGGGAAGTCGCTCAGTCGAAAACCTGGATCATTGATGATTGAACGCGGACTCGCCAAGTTCAACATCGATCCGAAAAAATCATACATGATAGGTGATAAACAACGCGATTGTGATGCAGGTGAAAAAGCAGGTGTACAAGGAGTGTTAATTCCAACAAATGACACTTTGAAAAAGTACCTCGATTTAATAGCTTAGCCAAGATGAATGAGGTTTTCTACAACGGGGAGTATTATCCAGCAAACGGCCCTGCACTGCCTGTAAGCAATAGAGGTTTCCATTATGGAGATGGTTTTTTTGAAACCATTCGATTGATCGATGGAAAGCCGATTTTTCTAGATCATCACTTTTCTCGTGTGTTGGAAACCATGGAGGCGTACAAGATTGATCGTCCCTTAGACTTCACGCTTCAAAAATTAGAAAAAGAAATCATTGAACTAGGTCAGCGAAATCAAATTGATAAAGGAGGTCGGGTTCGTGTCACCTTTTGTCGAAAATCAGCTGGCTATTATTTGCCCATTGGCAATGAACTTGAATACGTTATTGAAGCCAATTCTTTGGAGCATAACCGATTCACCCTGAACGAACAAGGCAAGAATGTTGATCTATGTGTTGAGTTCAAAAAAGATGTCAATCGGCTCGCCGTTTTTAAGCGCATAGAGTGCCAGGTTTACATTCAAGCAGCGCTCTTTGCTCATGAGAAAGGTTTGGACGATGCCCTTGTTCAGAACTACAAAGGCTCCATCATCGAAGCCACTTCCAGTAATGTATTTTTGGTGAGTAACGGTGTGCTATACACCTCGGGCTTGGACGAGGGACCGGTTGCAGGAACCATGCGCATGAACATCATCAACCTCGCATTGGAAAACGGCATCAAAGTGTATGAATGCAGCCTCACTCCACAGAATTTATTGGCAGCAGATGAGCTTTTCCTCACCAATGCCGTTCACGGTGTACAATGGGTAGGATCCTACCGAACCAAACGTTATTTCAATGATATGGCCGTTCGTTTTTGCCGATTATTGAACGCAAAAATTGGTCTTTAAACCGCTTAAATTTCCTTTTTCCTGGCTGAAGCGGAACAACGGAACTTACAATCGTGTGTGGATTTACTTTCAGGAAACTCTCGCCCGGGGATCAAGCCAACCGTAAATTAAATCAACCGCGATGTTGATGATAACAAAGGTACTCGCAATCACCAAAACGGCTCCCATCACCACGGGCAAATCATTTTTCTCCAAGGCCTGAAAGACCTCAAAACCTATTCCCTTCCACCCGAAAACAAACTCCACGAAAACGGCTCCTGATAGCATTGAAGCAAACCAACCACTGGCTGCTGTGACCACAGGGTTTAAAGCATTTTTGATGGCATGTTTCCGAATCACTTGGGACTTACTCAAGCCTTTTGCGTAGGCTGTTCGGATATAATCTTCCTGCATGACCTCGAGTAAAGAAGAACGTGTAAGTTGGGTAATGACCGCTAATGGTCGAATTCCAAGGGTGATGGCAGGTAGAATCAAGTTCACCAAAGCCAAACGCTTTCCTTCCCAAACATCCACTTCGTATAAACTGCCCGTTGAAGACAATCCCGTTCCCGGTAAGTGGAGATAAATGAGCGACGCATTTGCCCCGTTTTGATTCAAAAGAAAGAAGACAACCGTTCCAGCAAACAAACCAAAGGCGAGCCACCATTGCTGAAAAAAGGCATTCTTCTTAAGTTTTGGGAGCTGCTTTATTCCAAAAAACAAAATAATAAAGATCAAGGGCCACAAGGGAATCCGAATTTGATCGAAGAAGACCGCTCCTCCCAACCAAGCGATTAAGATGGCCATGAAGAAAGAGGGGCCGGACATCCCTAAGGACGCCAATACCATGGTGAGGTGGTCTAAGAAAGAATCTTTTCGAAGCGCGGTAAAAACGCCCAAGGCAATGCCCAATATCAAGGCAATGCTGATTGCACTGATGGCGAGAACGGCCGTCCCGGGAAGCGCCTCTCCGATGATTTCACTCACACTTCTTTCGGAGAGAAAGGATCTACCAAGATAAGGCCATTTCAGCAAAAGCACTCCATTTTCAGATTCCATCAATTGAAGGCAAGAAATCTTATCGACATCAATGAATGCCGGTTCATCTTGACTTTTGGAATGAAACCCTACGGGAGATAAGTCATTTAAAAAATAGCCCAAGCGGGGGAAGTAGCCCAAGTCTAAACGGTGCTTTTTCCGAATGGCTTCAATCACCTCGGGCGATTCATTTTGTCCTGCAAGCTCACGGGCAGGATCGGGCACCAAGGTAAATAATGTGAAAACCAGAAAGATCACTCCCAGCAAAACGAGAAAACCGTAGGAAAGTCGCTGAAGGAAATGGATCATGGTTTCGATTATCTGGCTGAGAAGTCGGGAAACTCTGATGCTTCTGGCAAATCGTTGTAATGGTATTTTGCCTGCACTACTCCACCTTTGAGCACAACCAATCCCGGGTTTGCCCGGACGATGGTTTTCAGGATCTTCTCATCCCCCGAAAAAATTGGATAAGCGGACTGTACATCGTGACGAAACTGCTCACATTGCTCTTGTCCGGCAGTACTCAAACCATAGACACGATGACCTTTTTTCATGAGTTCATCGGCCAGTTTACTGATCTCTTTCTGAGCATCCATGTCTGTGTAGTCCAAGTCATAAGCCACGTTAAGGAAAACTAAATCTTTTCCTTCAAGAATTGTCGGAGTCATGTCATTCCCATCGTAATCGCTGAATTCGAAATCGGGAGGAATTGGTGGTTCATAACCATCGCGTTTTTTTATTGGTCCCCAAGATTTTGTAATCTCCCAAGCCTTATTTTCCCAGATGCGATCTTCTAGATACTTCTCACTATCCAGCTCCATCATCTCGCCAGTATCTTTATTCGTCATTTCATACATCGTGACGAAAGTTGGCGGTTCTAAGCCTTTCTCATCGGCAGTTTTCATTCCATCTACCAAGTCATTTCCAACGGCATATGGTCGGTAATCTTTCACTGGCAAATGCTCCAAAGTGTAGTATTGAAAAGCAGCACAAACCACCAAAACACCAACTGCCATGACGATTTCTTTCTGTTTTCCTGAGCTGTATTTCTTGATCAAGATTGCTACACCAAGCGCCATTGCAGCAAATAATATCGGGAACAACCAATCGAGCATCAGCAAGCTAAACATGGCAGTGAACGCCAAACTGGCTGTGACGATAACGGTATCTTCCTTTGCTGTGTTGAGTTTTAGGTTCTTCCAAACGAAAGCGCCGAGGAAGGTGAAGATGACAAAAAAGAGCAAGACCATGTCTTTTGTGAAGGACTCCCAGGGGGTCAGCGGAATAGCATTTCCAAAACAACCACACTCCAAGACACATTCAGGAGTAGCTATGTATTCTTGTCCTTGGGCATCGACAAAAGTTTTCTCCTCAAAAGGGTCGCAGCTTGCCGTATAGTAGGTCAACCAGCCAAAAAACAGAACCATGACCATCAACAAAACATTGGTGAGTTTTGGAAAAGCGCCCACTAAAAGCGCAACCCCAAGTAAAATTTCACCTAAACAAATGAAAATAGCCAATGGAAGCGCGTAAGGAATCAAGTCTGGGAAACCGAGGGCCTTTTCACTAAAATATTCGATCAACTTATACTCAAAACCAATAGCATCGTTGGCTTTAATGAGTCCGGAAAGAATAAAAATACTACCAACGATGATTCTCGAAATAAGAACAATGGCTTTCATGAAGTGCAGTTTTTTGTTGTGCTTAAAAGTAAGATCAAAATGAGGAGTCGGCATGGATTTTAACCCAATTTTAACAGCTCTCTAGTTTTTGGGTTCACTCTAAGGTGAGCACGATCATGGCAAAAATGGCGTAATTGATCATGTCTTGATAATTGGCATCAATTCCTTCCGACGCGATGGTTTTACCTTGATTGTCTTCGATCTCTTTCACACGCAAGATTTTCATCAAGATCAAATCAGTCAAGGAACTCACTCTCATATCTCTCCAAGCCTCACCATAGTCGTGATTTTTGGTTTCCATGAGCGACTTGGTGGTTTTCAACTGCGCTGAATACGCATCTTCTACCATTCCCAAAGGCAACTCCATTGGCGCATCTTCGGGCAAATCGAGTTGAATCAGGGCCATTACGCAGTAGTTGATGATACCAATGTATTCATTCTCAATGCTCTCTCCTACTTTGTTTTCACCTGTTTGCTCCAGCGTTCTAATTCGCTTGGCCTTGATAAAAATCTGATCAGTGAGCGAGGAGGTTCTTAAGATTCTCCAGGCCGTTCCGTAATCTGCCGCCTTCTTAAGGAAAAGGCTTTTACATCGGTCCACGATGCTGTCGTATTGTTGACTCGTTAGATTCATAAAGTTTCGTGCTATCTTGCCGACCGAAAGATATGGAAACCACAGTTTATAGTCCCTCATTTCTCGTGAAAGGTGAGCTCTTTGAGTTTAAATCGCCTAAAATCATGTCCATCATCAACATCACCCCCGATTCCTTTTTTGATGGTGATGCGAATGTGGATCTTTCTGCCCGGCTCCACCAAATCGAGCATGCACTTGAGGAAGGTGCTGATTTTTTGGACCTTGGAGCACAATCTACTCGTCCGGGAGCAGAACGCATCTCCGCTGAAGAAGAGCTTCAACGTCTTCTCCCCGTTTTGGAAGCCACCGTCCTTCGATTTCCCGAAGCCCGAATTTCCGTGGATACCTTTTACAGTGCAGTCGCCAAAGAAAGTGTTCTACGAGGGGCAGACATGATCAATGACATATCTGCAGGGAGCATCGATGCGAACATGTTTTCTACCGTAGCAGAACTTCAAGTCCCCTATGTTCTCATGCATATGCAGGGCGAACCTCAAACGATGCAAGCATCTCCTGAATATAAAAATTGCAGCAATGAAGTGTTCCAATTTCTTGCGCAAAAAGTGCGTTTTCTGAGAAGTCTGGGAGTGAAAGATTTAATGATTGATCTCGGTTTTGGTTTTGGTAAAAGGCTTGAAGATAACTACGAATTGCTCGAAAACATGGACCTTTTCCACGCCTTGTCTTGTCCGATATTAACCGGACTCAGCCGAAAGTCAATGATCAATAAAGTACTGAAAACAAAAGCAGAAGAAGCTCTGAACGGAAGTACTGCACTTCACATGAAAGCACTAAATAAGGGAGCTCAAATGCTTCGAGTTCACGACACTAAAGAAGCAAAGGAGTGCATCCTTCTTCACCAACAATTCAAGAACGCATGATCTTTCTATTCATCGACATCAAATTTAAAGATGTACTGGATGTATTGCTCGTAGCATTCATCTTGTACCAATTGTTTCAGCTCACCAGAGGAACCGCTGCAATAAAGATTTTCTTGGGCTTGGCCTTGATTTATCTCTTGTGGAAGATTGTTGACGCACTTCAAATGAATCTGCTTGGAGAAATATTAGGGCAACTCATGGGCGTTGGTGTGATTGCCATCATCATTGTTTTTCAGCAAGAATTGAGACAATTTTTGCTTTTTATCGGCAATCGGGAGTTTTTCAAAACGAGAAATCGCTTTTTGAGGAAACTCTTGCCTGCTAAAAGTCAGGAAGCCTTGCCCGCAGAGGAAATTGCCAAAGCGTGTGTTAAACTTGCATCGAGCAAAACGGGCGCCTTGATTGTCTTTCAGCGAAGTAGTCCGCTCGAAAGCATGGTGTTATCTAAGCGACTTATTGACGCCCGCATCACCTCTGCCCTTTTGCAAAGCATCTTTTTTAAGAACAGTCCGCTCCACGACGGAGCAGTACTTGTCATTCACCAGAAAGTAGCCTACGCCAGTGCAGTACTCCCTGTAACCCAGCGCGACGACCTCCCCGTAGAAATGGGCATGCGTCATAGAGCAGCACTAGGCTTGTGTGAAGAAACCGACGCTCGAGCCATTGTGATCTCTGAAGAAACAGGGCACATCAGTTTTGTTGAAGGTGCGCACATTCACCGCAAAGTGAGCGCCGAAAAACTCATTGAGCTTTTATTGAATGATTGAGCTGGAGGACATCCAACTTCGATTTTCGCCTGAAAGTCTAAATGCACTCAATGCATGCATTGCTTTGATCATGTTTGGCGTTTCTTTGGAATTGAAATGGAGTGATCTACGTTATTTGCTTGAACGACCGAAAGCAGTATTGGTGACCATGACCAGTCAGCTCGTCTTTCTACCCGCCGTCACCGCTTTGCTTGTTTACTTTTTACAGCCGAGTGTTGGTTTAGGAATGGGGATGATCTTGGTGGCCTGTTGTCCAGGCGGAAACGTATCGAACTTCTTCACCGCTCTCGCCAAGGGGAACATCGCTTTGAGCATCTCGAGTACCACCTTCTCTTCACTGCTTTCCGCCTTTCTTACTCCATTGAGTTTTGTTTTTTGGAGCGGACTCATTTATCCACAACTCGAACAGCAAGGTTTTCAATTGGATCCACTGGGGGTAATTCAGACCATCTTGCTCATTATCGTACTTCCATGTTTTTTGGGAATGATATTACAGCAGAAGAAGCCTCATTGGTCTAAGGTAATCTCAAAACCGCTACGAAGCATCTCATTTTTAATATTGCTTGCCTTCATCGCTATAGCCTTAATGAAGAATTACGATTATTTCATCGCGTACCTTCCTCACGTCTTTTTCCTCGTTTTTATCCAAAATGCAACGGCCTTTGCATTGGGCTATTTCACCGCACTTGGATTTGGTTTGAGTAAACAAAACGCAGCAACGAGCAGCATGGAAACAGGAATTCAGAACTCCGGTTTGGGGCTTGTATTGATCTTTGCTTTTTTTGACGGAAACGGAGCAATGGCCTTTGTTGCGGCGTGGTGGGGGATTTGGCACATTTTGGCTGGTTTTGGCCTGGCCATGTTCTTTAAAAATCGATTGAACGCGGAAGTTTAGCTGTAGGGATGACTTTAATCGTCCCAATAATATCCTGTATTTCAATAGATTCGTATTGATCGGTTTAGGTCGCAAGAATTCGATCAACCCCATATTATATCTCAGGATTCGGAACATCAACAGTTAAATCCTAGATGGCTCTTTTCTTGAGTCTTCTGGGCTAAAATATTGACCGGCTTACGTCGCAAGAACTCGATCAACCCCTTATTATGTCTAAGGATTCGGAACATCAAAAGCTCAATTCGAGATTTCACTTTTCATGAATTTTCTCTTCCAAAACAATTAACCGGCTTACGTCGCAAGAACACGGTCAACTACTACCAAAACCAGCTAAACAAAGCAGATACATTCCTACTCAATCACCAATCTTCCTGCAGAATGGCCCTCGAATTGAAGAAGATACATGCCGCTTGAAAGAAATTCCAAATCGATGCTTTGGCTTCCAACTTGAAGATTAAACTTTGCTACTCTTTCACCCAAAGTATTCACAATGGTCAATTCACCTGCCTTCAACACATCCAAAACAACAACTCCTTGTGAAGGGTTGGGATATACATTAGCAATATTCGAATTGATCTCTGATACATTAGGAATAACGACCCCGAAGTTTGCCCCGTTTGAAAAAATGGGATCCTCATCGCAAACCGGGAAGTTTGATAACCTCCAAAAGTAGTTTCCTGCAAGAAAGCTGTTTGGTGATATGAACGGACTTGAAGTCACTTCAAAACTGAAAAGAATATTTTCAAAATTAGGCGTATCGGAGACCTCTAGAAGCAACGAAGCTCCGTTAAAATCATCTGTCCATTCAAAAACAGGATTAGCATCGGTTACCGCACCGCTATCTGGCGCATCAGCACTAATTGCAGGTAAAGTGTCTTCCGAAATCGTAAAACTCGCATCAAAGACTTCATCTACACCTTCAATGCTCACCACAATTTGAAAGTCGTAAGTACCAGGGTCCAATTGAGCCAAACCACCTAAGGTAATTGCCGTAGCTCCAACACCCGAATATGCATCAAAACCAGCGAAAACGCCTTCAGGCAAATCATTGGTATTGAAAACCACCTCTCCTTCATCGTCAGCCGTGTAAACTTCAAATACAACACTATCTACCCCATCAGCTATCGTCTTCAACGCTTCAGCAGAGATTGTTTTGGGCTGAAGAACGAGAAAATCGCCATACATGTTCGTCATCACCACTGTTCCACTAGCAAAATATGGGTAGTTTGACCAAGTACCACTAAACAAAGCAACATCATCTTCTGGTGTACAATCAAAGAAACCGATTTCATTCAACTCACCATCTTCAGCTCTCGAACTGTTCAAAATCCGCAAACCTGAACGGTAATTGCTTTGAAAAATTTGGTTCCACTTCACGTACATGTTATGGTCGATTGAAGTGCTGATGCCTGCATACGACCCAATTAATTCTGGCGCATCAAGGTCGGTCACATCCCAAATGAAAGTTGTGGTGGTACTTACCAGTCCATTCATTTCATCCAATTCATCGTTCACGAATAAAAAACGATGATCTTCACTTAACCAGCCTTGGTGGGTGTAAGCACTGTTTGGATATGGAGAAACTGAGATGGTTTGACAATCTTCCTTATCGGTCACATTAGCGATGGTTACTGCATCCTCGTTCGAGTTGAAAGCAATTTCTTGTCCGCAATAATCGGTATCCGGACCATGATAAACCACTACTTGAGCATCATGGGTATATCCATCTTCCGCATAAGCACCGGCAATCACTGGGTTCAAAGGGTCTTGAATGTTTACAATGTGCAATCCTCCCATAAAAGTATCGGTACCTACACCATAAGCGTAACCGGTTTCTTCATTGATAACAATGTTGTGCGCATTTCCGAAACTCGGATAATGAGCGTCTTCTTCAAAAACAAGTGGAGGGTTCTCAATGGTTAGAAGTTGGGTCAAATCGAAGACCTGCATTCCGTGTCCGGGTGCCTCACTCACAATAAACGCATGATCATTATACACTTTTGCATCTCTCCAAAGGCTATTCACCGTGTGTGTTGGCAAATCACCCAGATAAACTGGATTTACGGGATCCGTTACTTCAACGAAGGCAGTTCCATTAGACTTACAAACCACAGCAAACTCTCTACCTGTGCTGGAGGTCCACCCCCAAATATCACATTGATTTTGTGCTCCACCGATTTCTTCCGTAGTTAAGCTGGACATCAAGTCTACCCGATCACAAGGATAGGGTCCGGCCATTCCGTCCACGCAGGGCGTTTGAGCTAAAGCCGCGAAGAAAAGAAAGTTAAAAGTGAGGGTGATGTATAAATTCTTCATAGTGTTTACCAGTTCTCTGAGCGTTTTTCCAAATCATCAATGCTGATCCATTCCCCGTTATCCAGATTTGATAAGGATTGGTGGATACAACGAACAAATTCACTTTTGATGATGGGCATTCCTTTGGGATTGAGCCCGATGATTTTTGAACGGCTTTTTTTATCGTAATCGATTTCAGCCAATTTCAATTCGAGCATTTGAATCGCATCAGTATCGGATTCAGCCACAACTGCCGCGATGATCTTCAATTTTCGTTCTTCCAGGTTCATGGCGGAAAGGTACAGTAACTTTTTAAAAGAAGGCGCTCAAAATTTAACCGTAAATTCAATTTCTAAGGCTTCATTTCCGAACTATTTTGGCTTCAGGAGAGCTAAACCAATGACGTTTCTAAACAAAAAAAGGGAGACGCTCGCCTCCCCTTTTCTTCTTATGTAATACAAAATTATTTCGACAGAAAGCTGTAATTCTCTCCGTAATAAAGCATCTGCTTTGTAAAATCATTCGGGTAGCGAACCATCACATCAATCACTGCTCCAGACTCATCCATTTGAGGAACCAAAACCGGATTGATGAACCCTCCATAAGGAGCGCTGTTCAATTTTTCTGCACGATCGAGCACCTCTTGGTGTATCTCAGGATCTACCTTCACTCCGTAGCCTTCAACCAAAGCTTTCGCAGCTTCATAATCACCTTGGGACTTGATGCGCTGTACTTCGCTCAACAATTCACCAAACAAAGTTCTTAATGCCTCGTAATCTTTGATATCGTAAAAGTGCTTTCCATCGCGAACGACCTCTTCAATCACTCCATTTTCGGCTCCTTTTTCGAACACCCAATGTGCCACCCAAGCGCGGTTTCTCATGTGTGCTTCTTCGATATCAGCACCCATTTCTAAACGACGCAATTGCACCATCATTCCGTTTCGAATGTAGCTATCGTACTCTGCCATCCCTACTTCAAGGCTTTCCATCAAACCTAAGTCCACCATTTTAGGGTCCATCAAGTAATAAAGTGCAACAAGATCAGCCCTTCCTTCTTCCAAAGTAGAAGCGTACTCTTGAACGGTTTCTTTAGGAGTACCTACCCCATCTTCGAGTTTTCCTGAAGCATGACCAATCACCTCGTGCATGGCGGTATGCAACTTACCTGCTAGAGCACTGTGCTTGATCGCTCTTTGAACCTCTTCGTCATCATGACAAAACTCTTCTAAAGATCCTGTACCGCTTGCCTTGTCGTAGGCAGAAACAATGTTTCCTAAGCTTACGGATTTCGAACCGTGCTGCACACGAATCCAGTTGGCATTGGGCAAATTCACTCCAATTGGGGTTGACGGGGAAGCGTCTCCGGCCTCGCCAACGACGTTCACTACATTATACGTAATCCCTTTAACTTCTTCTTTCTTGTGTTCAGGGGCAACCGGTGACTGATCTTCGAACCACTGTGCATTGTTCATCAGTACTTTCATGCGGTCTGATGCCTCAAAGTCCTTGATTTGAATGATGGTTTCATACGATCCCGTATATCCAAGTGGATCATTGTACACCTCAACAAATCCATTGATGTAGTCAATATCTCCTTCAGTAGTGTTCACCCAATTGATGTTGTAGATGTCCCATTTTCTAAGGTCGCCCGTTTTGTAGAACTCCACCAAGTTTCTGAAAGCAGCGGCTTGTTTATCGTTTTCAGCTACCTTTTCTGCTTTTTCTAACCAGTAAACCACTTTTTCCAAAGCTTCACCATAGCGTCCGCCAACCTTATAGACTTCTTCTACAATTTCGCCGTTTTCGTTTTTCGCCAAGCGAGAGTTCAAACCGTGAGAAATTGCGGCACGATCATTCGGGTCGATGATGCTCTTAAAGTATGCTTTGGCCTCTTCTGTAGTCACATCAGGAGCGTAAAAATTCACCGCAGAACCTTCTACTAAGCCCATGCTCGCATCTTGGTTAACTTTTTTGGCATCCACGGTTGGATCAAAAATTACAGCAATCAATTCATCACTGATTTCCTCATTCACCATATCAACACACTTCATGAACCACTCCTGCTCAAATTCTGGAGTAAATTTCACATTAGAATAGTGGTGGTGGATACCGTTGCTGAACCAAAAGCGCTTCAAATAGGTCTCGAAGGCCTTGAAATTGTCGCTGGTTTTATCTCCTTCGTAATTGACAAAGATGTTTTCGAAGAGTCCGCGAAGCTCAAGGTTATGACGGTAATTCTGGTCATACATAATATCACGTCCAGCCAAACCTGCTTGCGTGAGGTAGTACACCAATTCTTTTTGTTTTGTGCTCAAGGAGTCAAAACCGGGAACTTGGTAACGCACGATTTTGATATCGGCAAATTGTTCTGTTTGCCACTGGAAGTCTTCTTCCACTTGAACCGCGCTTTCTTTGGCTGGTTCAATAACTTCATTTTTGGCCGGACCATCACAGGATACCAACCAGAGCGTGCAGGCTGCGAGGGCCATGCTAGATAATTTGAGTTTCATTCAATGCAAATTTAGAGCCCCTAAAGTAGGAATTTCCATGAAACCCTAGGTCAAGTACTATCTCGCCAAATCCGGATAACGATCTTTCACATGCTGTGCAATTGGAATGGCCTTTCCATCTTCATCAATGCGCACGAAAACGATGCTCGTTGAACAAACCACCTTTTCTTCATGGGTGTATACATTGAACTTTCTCGCTTCAATTTTGATCTCCACCGTTGTATTTCCGAAATTGGAAATCTCCCCATAGATTTTGATCAAGTTGTTCTCTTTCACCGGTTGTTTGAAGAGCACCTCCGCCATTTTTAAAGTCACCATGTTGGGGCTATAACACACTTCATTCACAAAACAAACCGCTACTTCGTCAATCCAGCTCAGCATTGTTCCGCCAAAAAGGTTGTTGTGCACTCCCAAGTCTTGTTTCTTACAAACTTTTGTTCCTAATAGATCCATGGTTGAATAACTTTCTACAAAGGTAGGCACTTGTACAATGAATCTTCCCAATGAGGAGTTTATATTTGCAGAGAAATGAGCCCGATTTGAAAAAACTCGCCCTCTTACTTTTAAAGACCTTCATTGGTCCATTCATCGTTACCTTTCTTATTGCCTTGTTCATTTTGGACATGCAATTTTTATGGGTGTATGTAGATGAATTGATGGGGAAAGGTTTGGAGAACACGGTGATTTTGGAGTTGATGATCTATGCCTCTGCCCGACTCGTTAACATGGCCCTTCCTCTTGCCATTTTGATGTCGAGCATCATGACCATGGGCGCCCTCGCAGAGCACTACGAACTCACCGCCATGAAAAGTGCAGGAGTAAGTTTGTACAAAATCCTTCGTCCGCTCGCCGTAACCATCGTCATCATTGCCGTGGCCGCTTTTTATTTTTCCAACAACGTGTGGCCCATTGCCAACTTAAAGTTTAGAACCCTCCTCTACTCCGTATCGCAACAACGACCATCGCTCAACTTGGATGAAGCCTCCTTTTACAACGGGATTGAAGGCTTTAGCATTCGTGTTGGAAAGAAGAACCCTGAAACGGGGGAACTATTGGATGTACTCATTTATGATCACCGCGACGCCAGTATTGGCTCCAAGACGGTCATCAGAGCGAAAAGAGGCACCATGAAACAAACCGATGATCAGCGGTTTCTTTTGCTGACCTTATTTGATGGGTATAGTTTTGACGAGCAGAAAGAAGATCGGAAAAAGCGGGCCGACCGAAGATTTCCGCACATCAACAACCAATTTGAAGAACAGATCCTCACCATTGATCTTAGCTCATTGGACTTCAACAAGGCGGATGAAGACCTCTTTAAAAAGGCTTATGAAATGATGACCATCAAGCAACTCGATGTTGCTGTTGACAGTCTCATCATTAATGTAGATCAACGCATCGAAGACCTTCAACGTTTTGGAGCGAGAAACGTATATTTAATCCGCGACACCCTGGATGTTACTCCTTTTCAAGCTGGAGAACAAGACAGCACAGCTAACATCCAAGTTGGAAAACAGTTTTATTTCAATCGCTTTGGATTTGCCCAACAAAAACGAGCTTTTGAAGTAGCAAAGGACATCTGTCGATCTGGTCAGCGAAACATCGAAAACGTCATGCAAGACGTTGGAGCTCGTGAGAAGCTGGTGGACAAACACCTGATTGAGTGGCACCGGAAGTTCTTTCTTGCCTTCAGTTGTGTAGTGCTCTTCTTCATTGGTGCACCGCTTGGAGCAATCATTCGCAAAGGAGGAATGGGCCTACCTACCGTATGGGCCATCGCCATGTTTTTGATCTTTTATGTACTCACCATCGTTGGCGAGCGCATGGTGAGATCGGGCGTATTGGAACCTTGGCAAGGCATGTGGATTTCATCTCTTGTCCTCACTCCTTTGGCCATCTTTCTCACCACGAAAGCAGCCAACGACTCGCCCATTATGGAGGCCGATACCTATCGGAGAATATTCAGAAAAATCTTCAAATCAAAGACCAATGAAGATCCTACAGCTTTGTCATAAACCACCAGCCCCGCCCAAAGATGGAGGCTGCATCGCGATGAACAACATCACCGCTGGTTTGATGCAGGCCGGCCATGAAGTGCGATTGCTTACCATATATACCCACAAGCACGACTTCGAACTCGAGAACCTAAGCAAAAAGTACATTGAAAGCACGAAAATTCAAGGTGTTCATGTTGACACCCGCGTAAATTTGGTTGATGCTTTCTCCTCACTCATCACTCAGGATTCATACAACATATCTCGTTTTTTCTCTGCTGACTTTGACATTAAACTTAGCCAGATTCTTAAAAAAGAGAACTTCGACATCATCCACCTCGAAAGCCTTTTCATGACCCCATATATCGCCACCATTCGACGATTTTCGGAGGCGAAAGTGGTATTGCGCTCACACAATCTGGAATACATTATTTGGGAAAGAGTCGCACAAGGAACGAAGAACCCAGCCAAACGAGCCTATTTGAAGTACCTTTCCAAGAAGTTAAAGGACTATGAGTTGGACGTTATTACCCAAATGGATGGCATCGCAAGTATATCGAAGGAAGACGCAGAAAATTACCGCTCTTTGGGATTGAAGAAGCCTTTGGTGAACATTCCCTTTGGCATTGATTTGGAGAAGTATCAAGCCCCTGATGAAGCCCCCGAAGCTGCACTGTTTCACTTAGGAGCTATGGACTGGCGACCAAACATTGAAGGAGTGCTCTGGTTTTTGGATGAAGTATGGCCCAAAGTTCATCATGCACACCCCAAATTAAAATTCTACCTCGCTGGACGACACATGCCAAAAGAACTCACCGAGAGTGATTATCCAAATGTGGAAATTATAGGCGAAGTTCCTAGTGCCATTGATTTCATGAATTCCAAGCAAATCATGGTGGTTCCTTTGCTTTCTGCTGGAGGAATTCGGGTGAAAATTATTGAAGGAATGGCTTTGAAAAAGAACGTAATCTCCACCTCCATTGGCGCTGAAGGCATTAATGCTCAAAACCCACACGATTTGCACCTGGCTGAGAGTCCGGAAGACTTTGTGCAAGCCATCAACCATTTGCTCCAAAACCCTGATGCAGCCAAAGAACAAGGATTAGCAGCCAGGAAGATTGTGGAAGAACGTTTTGACAACAAAGTACTCACCCAACAGCTTGTTGATTTTTACAAGGACCTGCTTTCATGAAAATTTTTGTCCTCGTATCAAGAGTACCTTACCCCCTCGAAAAAGGAGATAAACTTCGCGCTTACCATCAAGTTCGTCAGCTCTCCAAGGAACACGAAGTTCACCTTTGCTGTTTGGCCGAAGTGAGTCCACATCCTGATGCCATATCAGAATTGGAGAAAATCGCCCATAAGGTGAGCATTGTTCCTTTGAAGAAATCACTCATCTATTTGAGACTGCTCCGCGCATTGTTTTCAGACAAGCCTTTTCAAGTCCACTATTTTCTGCAGGAACAAGCCAAAATCAAGATTGACGTGCTCATCAAAGAAAGTCAACCCGACCACATCTATTGTCAGCTCATACGAACTGCAGAATATGTCAACATGAATTTCGATGCGCCAAAGACCATTGATTACATGGACACCTTCAGTATTGGTGCTGAGCGGCGCAAACAAAACGCGCCATTTTGGATGAAACCACTTTTGGGCATTGAAGCACAACGATTGACCCGTTATGAAAACCTGAGTTTTGAGTTTTTTGATCATCACACCATCATCTCACAACAAGATCAACAGCTTTTCTATCACCCCAAACGCTCATTGATTGAGATTGTCCCCAACGGAGTGGACACCCGCTTTTTTGACGTTAAAAG
Organism: uncultured Flavobacteriales bacterium; assembly: GCA_938085105.1. Lineage (GTDB taxonomy): Bacteria > Bacteroidota > Bacteroidia > Flavobacteriales_D > Sanyastnellaceae > CALKGK01. The sequence goes on along the minus strand of CALKGK010000045.1, from coordinate 86,054 downwards.
TGAAGCTCTTAAAGCCCACTCAAGAAAAGAAAGATCTCTCCTTTTCACTGGAAACATGTCATATCCACCCAATGTAGATTGTGCCAAGTTTTTAGCTCGAGAAGTACTTCCATTGGTTCGAAAGCACTATCCAAAAACCACATTGATGCTCGCAGGGGCCAATCCACATCAACAAGTGAAAGAACTCCAATCTGAAGGTGTACAAGTGAGTGGTTGGATTGACGATATCCGGAGTGCCTACGCAGAAGCCGAAATCTTTGTTGCTCCCATGCGAATTGGAACTGGACTCCAAAACAAGTTGCTCGAAGCCATGAGCATGGAGCTCCCGTGCATTACCTCAACTCTTGCCAACAATGCTCTTGGTGCTTGTAATGACAAAGAGATTCTCATTGCAAACACCGCAATTGAAGTGAGCGAGCAAATCATCCGACTTATGGAAAATCAAGGATTGAGAGAAAAGTTGAGCTCGCAGGGAAGACAATTTGTACTTGAAGAGTATACTTGGGAAAGTTCTGGGGCAAAACTGAGTAAAATCATGGAGCAAAACGACCAATAATCCACGAAAGGTCGCTATTTTCGTAGAAAACCCCGCAGACATGGAAAAGCACATCATGGGAATTCCCAGCGTAGATTTGGCCGATTTTCTTAGTGGAGACGCTTCGAGAAAGGCTCATTTTGTCGAACAACTTGGTAAAGCATATACCGGGATTGGCTTTGTTGCATTGAAGAATCATTTGCTGAGTGAGAAGCTTGTAGAAGATTTGTACAAAGAAGTACAGTCTTTCTTCAACTTGGATGAAGCAACAAAAAAATCCTACGAAGTCCCTGGATTAGCTGGTCAGCGTGGATACGTTTCCTTTGGAAAGGAACACGCCAAAGACAGTAATGCCGGTGATTTGAAAGAGTTTTGGCACTTTGGTCAGGAAGTGGGCGACAACGATCCCATCAAAAGCGAATACCCTGAGAACGTTATCGTGAGCGACCTTCCGCGCTTCAACGAAGTAGGAATGGAAGCTTATCAACGTCTTGAAGATACTGGACGAGAAGTGCTTCGAGCCATTGCTCTTTTTCTCGGTTTGGATGAAAACTATTTTGATAAAAAAATCAAGCACGGGAACAGCATTTTGCGCCCCATCCACTACCCGCCCATCACCTCAGAACCAAAATCAGCAGTACGTGCCGGTCAACATGAAGACATCAATCTCATTACTTTGCTCATTGGAGCCTCTGCGGATGGATTGGAAGTATTGAACAAGCAGAACGAATGGGTTGCAGTAACTGCCTTGCCCGATCACATCGTAGTCAACGTTGGCGATATGTTGCAGCGATTAACCAACAACAAATTGAAATCCACCACCCATAGGGTTGTTAATCCTCCTCGTGAAAAATGGGGAACCAGCCGTTTTTCAATTCCCTTCTTCTTGCACCCACGCTCAGAAATGCGTTTGGATTGCTTACCCTCTTGTGTTGAAGAAGGTAAGAAACCTGATTTTGAACCAATTAGTGCAGGCGAATATTTGGAAGAGCGTTTGATTGAAATTGGTCTATTGAAGAAATAAATGAAGCTGAGAATCAAGGGAAATAGTGTGCGCTTGCGATTGAGTCAATCAGAAGTTGAACTCGTTGCATTAGGAGCAGAAGTGAAAGAATATGTCCATTTCGCTGAAAATCAATTTGGTTACGCTCTCCGACAAGAAGCCATTGACTCCATTGAAGCTCGCTACGAGAACAACTCCATGCTCATTGTTCTTCCCTATGTTCAAGGCAAAAAATGGGCAAAAAGCGACGAAGTAGGCATTTCAGCACGAGTTGGGGAGTTGCAAATCTTGATTGAAAAAGACTTCCAATGTTTGGTTTCAAGAGGTGAAGAAGATAAAGACGCTTTCCCCAATCCCCTAGCGAAATAATGCTGAAAGATCCATTTGGACGTAAGATCGACTATGTCCGATGGTCGGTAACCGACCGTTGCAACCTGCGCTGCACCTACTGTATGCCAGAGGAAAAGATGCAATTTGTTGATCGGAAAGACCTTCTCAGTTTTGAAGAAATGGAGCAAATGCTTCGTGTGTTTGAACATGTTGGCATCCGAAAAATTCGATTTACTGGTGGAGAACCCTTCATGCGGAAGGACATTATGCGTTTTTTCGAACGAGTTGCCGCTTCAGAAACCATTCAAGAGTGGCACATCACCAGCAATGGCACACTGCTACGTCCGCATCTAAAAAACCTCAAAAAATTGGGGGTTTCAGGAATCAATATCAGTTTAGACACCTTGTCTGCAGATCGCTTTGAAAAAATGACCAAACGAAATCAGTTTGAAGAAGTTCAAAGCTGCATTCAGGACATATTAGACCTTGACATTCCACTAAAAATCAACACTGTAGTTCAAGCAAAAGCGAATTTTGATGAGTTGAAAGCATTAGCCCTTTTATCCAAAACACAGCCCATTGACCTTCGATTCATCGAATACATGCCCTTCAATGGAAGTGATGAAGAAGGCCGAGATTTCGTAAGCGCTCAGGACATCTTAAACGAACTTGAGAAGCACTTTACCCTAACCCCTCTTCAGCAAAAACACGGAGCCACATCGCAGGACTATTCCGTTGAAGGATTCATGGGGAAAATTGGAGTCATCGCCGCTCATACCCGATCTTTTTGCGGCACCTGCAATCGATTGCGCATCAGTGCTAAAGGAAACACTCAGGTCTGTCTTTATGGTATTGAAAATCAGAGCTTAGGACGGCTCATCAAAACAAACACAACAGATCAACAGTTGATCGAAATGCTTCATCAACTCATTGCCAAAAAACCTAAAAACGGATTCGATGCAGAAGCCGAGATGCTACGCCAAACTGGTGCTCATAAAAGCATGTCTGCCATCGGAGGATAAGATAGAATTATGATCTCATTTGAAGCGGCTCAAAACATCCTTTCAAAACACACCTTCCCGCTGGTCCCTGAAGAAGTTCATTTTACACAATCGAAGGGAAGAATCTTGGCCGAAGAAATCCGCAATGAACGACCTGCGCCACCATTCCATCGCGTGTCCATGGACGGGATATCCTTCGACTACAAAGATTTAGGTCTGTTAAAATCAGAGGGATTGCCCATTTTGAGTACCGCTTTTGCCGGACAAGAACAAGTGAGTCATCAAACGGGATCGTGCGCCAAGGTCATGACTGGAGCCGTGTTGCCTAAGGGAAGCGATACCGTTGTTCGAATTGAAGACCTTAGCATTGAGAACAACTGCGCTTTTCTTCTACCCAACATTGAAATTGAACCCGGAAAAAACATCCACCGAAAAGGAAGTGACTGCGATGTAAACGCCCTCCTCCTTTCGCCGGGCAAAACCCTCAATAGCGCGGACCTGGCCGTATTGGCAACCCTCGGAAAGACGGAAGTTGTTGTGTACAAGGTTCCGAAAGTTGGAATTGTGTCCACTGGAGATGAGCTTGTAGGAGTCAATCAAACACCAGCAGACCATCAAATTCGAAAGTCCAACCCGTATTTCCTTCAGTCTCTTTGCGAACACCACGGTTTACAGCACCGCCATGTGCACCTTCCCGATCATAAAGAAAGCATGATGCAAGAGCTTCGTGTTCTCACTGAAGAATGCGACGTACTGCTAATTAGCGGCGGAGTGAGTATGGGCGAGCGGGACTATGTAGCGGAAATTTTGAAGAACCTAGGCGTGAAGATTCACTTTCACAAAGTTGCTCAGCGTCCAGGCAAACCATTGCTTTTTGGTAGTCGGAAAGACCTCTTTGTTTTTGGCCTACCGGGCAATCCTATCTCCGTGACTGCCACCTCTTCGGTACATTTTATCACCTGGTTAAAAATGAGCAAACTTTTGGCTGAAAATCAACTAGAAGCAGTGTTGAGTTCAGACATTCAATTTGATCGTCCGCTCACCTACCTACTACCGGTCTCTATGCGAATCATTGCTGGAGTGATGAACGCAATCCCTGTTCAAATCAACGGCTCGGGGGATGTATTATCTTTGTCAAAAATCGACGGATTCCTCAAGTTGGATGCAAATCAAGATCACTTTAAAAAAGGAAACGTTTACCCATTTTATCCTTGTACATGAGCGAACATTTATCACACATTAAAGACGGCGCAGCACACATGGTGAACGTTGAACACAAAGCCGATTCTCGGCGAACAGCCAGAGCTGAGGTTCAAGTTCATTTTTCTGAAGAAATTTGGGCAAAGTTGAAGGAAAGCAATTTTGATCACGGTAAAGGGAGCATTGTACAAACCGCTACAATTGCTGGAATCATGGGAGCTAAGAAGACCAGCGAACTCATCCCCTTGTGTCATCCCCTTGCCATAAACCAATGTGAACTCGAATTCAAGGAGCTGCCGAATGGTTGGCGCATAGAAAGTTCAGTTCGCATCACCGGAAAAACTGGTGTTGAAATGGAAGCCCTCACCGCTGCTAGTGTGGCGGCATTGACGGTTTATGATATGTGTAAGGCGCTCGGACACCAAATCGAAATCACAGGACTACATTTACTGAATAAAACCGGAGGGAAATCGGATTATGCACGTTAAACACCCGAAACTTGAACGAAATTCGATGGGAGAATTTGGAAGGAACGAAATCTCCATCTTTGGGTCACCTTGTGATCAAATTAAGGAATTCGCATTGCAACTTGCTGCACATTTTTCTCAAGATTTTCTCTGCAGCTACGTCGATTTTGATCACGATTATTTAGATCCTCCACATCCAAGTTCTGAGCGTCCACAACACTTCCACTATGTTCTCAATGATCAGTCGGCAACATGGATGGTTCAGTCTGAAAAAACCGGTCCTGATTTTCAGCACCGACAACTTCTCAAAAGAACAGATTTAGCCATCATCAACGCCAATCATCCTTGGCCAGATAAAGCGGGACAACGACTTAAGGTTCTGCTTTACAGTGATAAAAAATGGAAGCGTTTAAAGGAAAAAGAAAATGCACTTCAGCATATTGATTTGGTGGTCTTTTCTGATGAGAAACCTGCTGATTTTGATGATCACGTCCCTAAGAAAACACCTCAATATTCCCTCAGCGACCACACCAACTGGCAACGATTTTTGACAGCAATTGTTCGTCCGCCAGAACTTCACGCCTTGCTCCTTTCCGGCGGGGAAAGCAGCAGAATGGGCACCGATAAAGGAAGTCTCGAATATCATGGAAAGCCTCAGCGCATTCACCTTCAAGAACTTTTGGAAAAACATTGTGTTGAAGTACATCATTCTGTTCGAGACGCGAGTGAACACCCCAACTTGAAGTGCATTGAGGACCGTTTTCTGGGAATGGGTCCGTTTGGCGCTATTGCCTCTGGCTTTCTTCACAATCCAAACAAAGCTTATCTCGTACTCGCCTGTGACCTCCCCTTTATTGATGATCAATTGATCGAAGAGTTGATTGCAGAGCGTTCAAGCAAACACATCGCCACGGCCATTTACAACCCCGAAACCACCTGGCCCGACCCTTTGTGCACCATCTGGGAACCCAAGAGTTATTTTGAACTCATGGACTTTTTGGCCTTGGGCTATTCTTGTCCACGCAAAGTGCTCATTAATGCGGATACCAAAGTGATTAAAACCGAACGGAACGAACAGCTCCGCAATGCCAACAGTCCTGAAGACTATCAGCAAATGAAAAGGGAATTAGAAGAACGGAGGAACGGTGATGAGTAAAATCTCAATTTTCTGATGGTTGTCCGAAAATGAGTAACAATTCTAATAGATCATTCACATCAATAAATTCATTGCCGTCCAAATCTCCGTTGAGGCATTCTTGAAAGACGCAAGACCCATCGTCATCGTTAGCTAAAGCATTATAGTTCAATGCCTGCGGGTATGTGCATCCCATGACCACGATTGGGACACCAAGACAGTTACAATCAAAATCGGCCAGGTCATTCTCCGTATTAGGATTGTTATCGTCACATGGCCCACCGACGAAGAAGCATGACCCATCGTCTGTGCTAGCGTTTGGATTGTAGTTACAAGCATTGAAACTTGTACAACCTGTTTCTGTACCGCAACTTATTGACCAATTGGGAAAGGAATTGCACTGAGCACTTCCATTTGATTCGACATTTGAACCAAAAAGAGTAAGATTAGTTAAACCACAGCATTGAATCAGATTTGGGTTATTGGTGACATTCAAAGAAACCATGCTCAAACTACTGCTTAGGCCATTTAACGAAACGATACCAAGAGAGTTCGTTATTGTCAAATAGTCAATAGCTTCGAATCCCTCCATTCCTTCCAAAGAAATCGGGTCATTGATGCCATCGATAGTAAACGCATCTAAGAAACCCTGATCTTCTAGCCCAATGAATGAAATACCATGAGCATTGTTATACAGTTCGATACTCAAAATCTGTGGATAGTTAAGTCCAGTGAAATTGGTTTGATAGTCATGATCCGATTGAAAAATAATTGCATCAAGGATCGAAAGATTGGAGAGTCCATTGAAATCCTCCGGATCTGCCTCGAAAAAAATAATGTCCGCTGCCAAAATTAATGATGGCAGGTTGATCGTATTTCGAACAATAATATCACCGAAAACAGTATTTAAGTTTCCAAAACCATCCATACTAGCCACATCTAGATCTAGCGAAACGGCATTAATTGCATTCTGAAACCCACCAAATTCTTCTGCTTGAATAACGATATTTCCAGCAGCACTAACTCCATTTCCGATACTCTCTGTATTTAATTCTGGATTAGCGGTGATCGTTACATCATCAAGAGAATTATCACCTTGAAAGTCGCCCAAAAACTGAAGCTGTGGGTTATTACTAACAATCAAGTTCCCGGGTAAGAGATTTTGAAGAGCGCTAGCATCAATTAGCTGATTATTGTTTTGGATGATCATCGATTCGAGGTCTCCACTAATGTTATTCAACCCTTCTAATGTTATGAGGTTATCTGTATTTTCAATGGTGATCGAATTGTTCACATTGATTAGTCCGCTCAGATTTTCAAGGGATGAAATTTCTGGTCCTGTGATAAGTATACTATTCACAGAAAAGCCCGACCATGAGTCAATATCCTCTTGGGTTTGAAAAACGACATCCTGCGAAAAGGAAATCGAAACAAAGAGCAGAACTGCAAGGAAACTAAGGGCGAGAGCTTTCATAGCAAACAGTTGATTTAGATGAACACAAGCCAATTTACTTCATCTCAGCTGTTTATCCTAACTCAATCACGGGTGTGCTGAAATCCAGACGAAACCGTTGCTGTACACCTCTTTTTTCCAAATGGGAACCGTTATCTTGAGTTCATCAATCAGAAATCGACAAGCCTCGAAGGCTTCATTTCGATGAACACCGGCTACCACGATGAGTACTGCGGTTTCTCCCAAATTCACTTTCCCTTCTCGATGGACCATTAGCGCATCCTTCAGTTCATACTTCTCAGTAGCCCGATCAATCAAGCGTTGCATCTCCTGAAGTGCCATGCTGTGGTAGGCTTCGAACTCGAGGTACTCCACTTCTTGACCTTTGTTTTGCGAACGAACGGTACCATCAAAAACCACATGGGCACCACAGTCTTTTCGTTTAAACTCGGAAAGCAGCTCTTCCACTTGGATGGACTCTTTTTGTATGTGAACTCGATTTTTCATCCTCCAGCAACTGGTGGAATCAGCACCACCTCTTCTCCGTCCTGCAAACGAAAGTCGTCCGCACGGTATTCTTCCTTCACAGCGAATTTGAGTGATGTTAAGGATTTGAATTCGGGATATTCCTCCAACAAATGTCTTCGCACATCAGCAAGAGACGCATCTGTTCCTTCAAGATATATGCTTGACATTCGATCTCCGATAATGTCTTTAGCAATGCCGAAAGAAAGTACTTTTAGCTCCATAATTCTGTCAAAACCGTCATAATATTACCTACAAAAAGTCTTAGTCCGATCAAGCCCACCAAGATAGCCGAGAGCAGTTTGATCCAAGCTCTGCCTCTCCCTTTGATTGTCCATAAATTTCCAATCATTCCCCCCATAAAAACAGCCAAAAACAGAGGCCAAGCTTCATAAGCAAGGAAGGAAAATGAATGGTTAATATAAAAGCCCAATGCACCTGCGAGCGCATTCAAAAAGATAAAATTGGAGGAAATAGCCGCCACCTTTTCAGAAGACAAATCATTGCTTGAATGAAGTAAGGGAGCCAAGAAAATTCCACCTCCAATACCTACCACTCCACTGAGAAAACCAATCCCTCCTCCTGTGATGATCTGAACCCATTTTTTATCAAACATTCCCCAAGATCTCCGTTGATAGGCTCCGAGCATCATCCAAAAGGCCGCTAAAATCAATACCAAACCTAGAAAAGCCAAATAAAACCCTTGCGATAAACGCACCATTCCTCCCAGAAAAGCCAGGGGTACCGAAAGAAGAAAATATGGCCAAACTTCACTCCATTTCACCCACGACTTTCGAAAGAAGCGAACATTGGATTGTCCGGTAACGATCATATTACATACATAAGCCACCGTGCGCATGAAACCTCCATCCACCAAACTGGAACTCAGTAATGCCAGGTAAGTGGAACCACCACCGAACCCTGCCGAAGAATAAATCATCGCAGTGAAGAAGAACAAGAAAATGAGTCCGGTTTCATACATGCGGCGAAGATACGGAAAGCGCCAAACGCTAGGAATTTTAGAGTAGTTATTAAAAAAACCAAATTCCCTTGGAATGCTCGTCCGTTTAGAATCGCTCTTGTACCTTTGGGCAAAATTTTAGCATGAAGATCGAACAAATTTATACTGGCTGCCTATCTCAAGGCGCCTACTACATTGAATCTGAAGGAGAAGTGGCCATTATTGATCCTTTGCGCGATGCATCTTCTTACGTTCAAAAAGCTTCCAAAGAAGACGCCAAGGTGAAATACATCTTTGAAACACATTTTCATGCTGATTTTGTATCCGGACACCTGGATCTCGCCAAGGAAACGGGCGCTACCATTGTATTTGGTCCGGGAGCAGACACCACTTACAACATGCATGAAGCACATGACGGAGAAGTCTTCCAATTAGGAAAAGTGAGCATCGAAGTTCTTCATACCCCAGGACACACCTTAGAAAGTTCATGTTATCTCCTTCGTGATGAAAATGGCAAAGCGCACGCCTTATTTTCGGGCGACACGCTTTTTATTGGTGACGTAGGAAGACCGGACCTCGCTCAAAAAGGATTGGAGATCACTACTGAAGATCTCGCTGGAATGCTCTACGATTCTCTCCGGAATAAAATCATACCTCTGAATGATGACTTGCTCATCTACCCTGCCCATGGAGCTGGTTCAGCTTGTGGAAAGAACATGAGTAAAGAAACCTGGGACACCTTAGGCAATCAGAAGAAAACGAATTATGCCTTGGCGGAAGACTTGAGCAAGACTGATTTCATCACCGAACTGACCACTGGAATTCAAGCACCACCGTCTTATTTTGGAGAAAATGTTCGCATGAACAAAAGTGGTTATGAGCCTTTGGAAGAAGTGTTGAAGTCTGGAACCCTTGCATTGGAAATCGATGCCTTTGAAAGTATTGCGGCACATCATAAAGCCTTGGTTTTGGACACCCGTCATCAAAGCAAATTCATCAAGGAGCACATCCCAGGATCCATCTTTATTGGCATTGACGGAGGTTTCGCCCCTTGGGTTGGCGCCTTGATTAAGGACATCAATCAGCCCATTTTATTGGTCTTGGATGAAGGTCGGGAAGAAGAAGTGGTTACTCGACTTTCTCGTGTAGGCTACGATAATACCTTAGGTTATCTAAAAGGCGGCTTGGATGCTTGGAAGTCCGCAGGTAAAGAAACCGATCACATCGAACAAGTTACCCCAACTTTTTTGGAGGAGCATGCTGACTTAAGCATTGTTGACGTAAGGAAACCGGGAGAATACGAAGCGGAACATTTGACTGATGCAGAAAGCAAGCCATTGGACTTCATCAACGAGCAACAAGCTCAATTTTCAGACGATCGCAAGCACTATGTTCACTGTGCAGGAGGGTATCGCAGCGTGATCTACATCTCCATCATGAAAGCCCGCGGGGTTCATCATTTGGTTGATGTAGCTGGTGGTTATAAAGACATCAAAGCAACGTCGCTTGAAAGAAGCAGCTTTGTTTGTCCGAATTCCTAGATCAATTGAAACGTTGACTTACAGGTGCAGTGGTCTGTTAAATGAAACAGCGCCCAAGTTGCTTTTCCGCTCAATTTGAAGTCGTGTTCATCCAACTTTCCGTGTCCGACAGTGATGTGCATTCGTGTTTTCTTCAAGTTAAAATCTCTCACATAATGGATGGTGCTTTTGGAGCATTTTTCCGCGAAGTGCTCTTGGGCCGCTAGTTGTTTGGTTTGGTCTTCCCATGGTCTATCAAATGATTGATACACCGCTTTGATTTCCTTTTCAACTTGCTCATCAAGGTTCCAATGAGCAAGGAAGCAATCGTTCTTCGTCTCAAAGCTGTGCGCTTCTGATAATTGAATGCTCACAGGGCCTTGAGACCTTATGAAGTGCTTCAGACCATCGAGCTGTGATTCATCAATCAATCCCATCCAAACCGAAATGTGCGGAACCTCACCATCGCTGAAGTCGATTCCACCAACCATTCGATGGGACAGTGAGCGGTTCAAGCTAATCACCTTAGATTGAATAATCTTGTCTGGAACAAGAACAAGGTCTACAGCAAACAATTGTTTCATTTTGTGTTGTTCATTCTTCTCAAACCTAACAATGCATTGAAAATTTGACAGCACAAAAATGATTTTTTTTCAGTCTGAAAAGTCAATCTGACACAAAAAAGGAGTCCCTATCTTTTGGCAAAGCATTTGATACCTCCTTTCCGGTGACTTAACTTTTTTTAAGTTGTGTCAGGTCAACAAAGCGCCTCTTGTGGCGTTAAATTTGATAATCAGTGAATAAAAAACAAGCAATGAAAAAAGTAATCGGACTTCTATTTGTGGCCATTGTGGGCGGAGTTGCAGCAATGATTAGCTACAAAGCCTTGGAAAAACCAAGCGAGGCACAAGAAATTATTCAAACACAAGCAGTGCGATACGTGAACTCTCCCGCCATGGAAGGTTCACCATTGGACTTTACAATAGCAGCAGAACGCACCGTCAATGCAGTAGTACACGTAAAAACAGAAAGCAAGGTTACTCCCTATGCAAATCCATGGATGGACTTTTTTGGATATGAAAGTGGTCCGCAAATCCAACGAGGATCTGGCTCAGGAGTCATCGTTGAAAGCGACGGTTACATCGTCACCAATAACCACGTTATCGAAGGAGCTCAGAGTATTAGTGTAAGCCTTAACAACAACAAGACCTTCACTGCAGAAGTGATTGGGGCCGATCCAGCAACCGACATCGCACTCCTCAAAATTGATGAAAAGGGACTTCCGTTTGTGAATTACGGGAACAGTGACGCCGTACAAATTGGAGAATGGGTGCTTGCCGTTGGTAATCCTTTCGACCTTACAAGCACGGTAACAGCTGGAATTGTTTCTGCAAAAGCAAGGAACATCAACCTTTTACGACAAGATTCGAATCGGGACATCTTCCCCATCGAATCATTCATTCAAACCGACGCCGCTGTAAATCCTGGTAATAGCGGCGGAGCGCTTGTAAACACCAGAGGCGAGCTCATCGGTATAAATACCGCTATTGCATCGAGAACCGGAAGTTATGCTGGTTATTCTTTTGCTGTTCCAGCGAGCATCGTTCGGAAAGTAGCTGAAGATCTCAAGTCTTATGGAATGGTTCAAAGAGCCTTTATTGGAGTTCAAATCAGCGATGTTAATCAAAAGCTCGCCGATGAAATTGGTTTGAAAGACGTTCAAGGTGTTTATGTTGCTGGTGTTGTGGACGACGGTGCCGCGGCTGAAGCAGGAATTGAGAAAGGTGATGTGATTATAGAAGTTGGAGACCGTAATGTAGGAAATGTTCCACAACTCCAAGAAGCAGTGGGAAGATACCGCCCTGGTGATGAAGTGAACGTAAAGGTTCTCCGCGATAATAAAGCTCAGCGATTTACCATGGTTTTGAAAAACCAACAAGGCAACACCGACATCATTGAACGAAGCGACGAAAGTACAGCGCTCTTGGGTGGAGAATTGGCTTCCATCAGCGTCGAAACAAGCAGATCATTGGGTGTGCATGGTGGAGTTCAGGTAAAAACTTTGAGCGATGGTGTTCTGCTTGATGCAGGAATAAAGCCAGGTTTCATTATTCTCAAGTTGGACGGTCAGAAAGTATATGATGCAGTTGGACTCAGTGAACTCCTGAAAGAAAAAAGTGGTGGGGTATTGATTGAAGGGATTTATCCGAATGGAAAACGGGCATATTACGGGCTCGGTTTGTAAGGTAAAATGATAGTATGAAGTGAAGGCGAGGCTGTTTGGGTCTCGCCTTTTTTGTGATTGGGAATTGACCGGCTTACGTCGCAAGATTTCTCTGGTAGATCCTATGGATGGGATTTTTCAGTGATTTAAAAAGGCGACTGACTTACGTCGCCCAACCCCAAAAAACCATTAACCGGCTTACGTCGCAAGATTTCTCTGGTAGATCCTACTGATGGGATTTTTCAGTGATTTAAAAAAGCTACTGACTTACGTCGCCCAACCCCAAAAACCATTAACCGGCTTACGTCGCAAGATTTCTCTGGTAGATCCTACTGATAGGATTTTTCAGTGATTTAAAAAGGCTACTGACTTACGTCGCCCAACCCCAAAAACCATTAACCGGCTTACGTCGCAACCTCACACAAAACAATTCAAGATCAACACTTTAATCAAGCAAACTCCCCACTGACTTACGTCGCCCAAATCCTTCCTTTCTCCCTCCAAAGCCAGCTCAATCCAAAATTCCCTAGTCTTCTACCCTCCTTCCCCAAGATCCTGGCAACTACGTTCAACGGAAAAGATGCTTCTTCCCCCTTGGGTATTCTAAAAAGTGGGTACTTTTGTCCTAAATTCTAATCCAATAAACATGTCACAAACGATGCAGGAAACTTACAGCAATGAACTGGAAGTTTACGTGAATCAAGAACGTGCTGCGGTGGAACTCATAAACTCCATTGGCAAACTACTGTTCGACAAATCAATTGAATTGGTTCTTTTTAGGAACCATCTTGCGGACACCAATATCTCTGAGGTATTGCGCTTGCATAATTACGCTGCGGAAGTGGTGGGAAAACCAATCAGCGTTTTCGACACTGCAGAATTGGCCAAAGATCTTTACGGTATGGACCTCGCTCCTGCGAAGATCGATATTGGTAAACTGGCCAGCGAATGGCTCGCAGAACGCGATCGCTTCAATTCGAAAAAAGATTTCCTTGAAGATAAGCTCAACAATTTCATGGTGGCCGATGCAAAACCTCTTGAGCCAAGAGATGTTGTTCTCTTCGGTTTCGGTCGTATTGGTCGTTTGGCTGCACGAGAGCTTGTACGTCAAGCTGGAAAAGGTCAACAACTCCGTCTGCGCGCCATTGTTACGCGATCTGTAGATGAGAAGTCCTTGATCAAAAGAGCCGCTCTCCTCGAAAATGATTCTGTTCACGGTCGTTTCCCTGGTACCATTCAAATTGATTTTGAACGTTCTTGCTTGATCATCAATGGTCAACGTGTCGAATTTATTGGAAGCAATGATCCTTCTACAATCGACTACACGAAGCATGGGATCGATAATGCACTATTGATTGATAATACCGGTGCTTACAGAAATGGGGAAGAATTGGGGGTGCACTTGAAGTCAAAAGGGATTTCAAAGGTTATTCTCACAGCTCCAGGTGGCGGTATTCCAAACATCGTTTACGGTATCAACCATCACGACTTGGATATCGAAAATCAAAACATCTTCTCTGCAGCATCATGTACCACAAATGCAATCTCTCCTGTTCTTAAGGTAATGGAAGATCGTTTTGGTATCGAAAGCGGACACATTGAAACGGTTCATGCATACACCAATGACCAAAATCTTCTTGATAACATGCACAAGAAGGAAAGAAGAGGTCGTTCCGCAGCTGTAAATATGGTTATTACTGAAACAGGTGCTGGAAAAGCCGTAACAAAGGTGATTCCTAGTCTTGAAAATAAACTGACTGCCAATGCAGTTCGTGTTCCAACTCCAAACGGCTCTTTGGCAATCATGAACTTGAATTTGAAAAAGAACATTTCTCTCGAAAAGGCAAAAGAGGCTATACGTGAGGCTGCTTTGACTGGCGACTTGGTCAACCAAATCCACTATTCGATCAATGCCGAGTTGGTGTCCAATGATATCATTGGAAACGAATGCTGCTCTGTATTTGACAGCCCTGCAACAATCGTTGCTCCTGACGGGAAGAGCATTGTTCTTTACACATGGTATGACAACGAATACGGGTACACAAAGCAAGTTATGCGTTTGGCCAAGTATGTGGCGAAAGTGCGCCGAAATATCTACTATTAATCGATATTAAGCTTTGCTGTAAATGGCTAGCAATTGCGATATAAAAAAACGCCTTCCTTTGTTCGGAAGGCGTTTTTACTTTTTTGGCGATGCTTGTTCGTGTTCCGGAATCAAGCCCCCGTACCCTTGTGCTCCTCCTTCAGTCTCTAATGCACTCATTTTCTTTCTTCTCCGAAACAAAGTCCATCTAATCTTGTTTTACTCTTTATGGAAATCATTCAGAAAATGCCTCAATTTCCGTTAAGCGTGTTTTTACTTCCAAGTGAAAAGATTGCTTTACACATTTTTGAGCAGCGATATCAGCAATTGCTTTCCACGATCGAAGAGAAACAAGAGCATTTTGGGATCCCTTTCGTTCGAGAAAATGGAGAGATGAAATATGGCTGCACTATGCGGTTGTCAGAGGTGAAAAAACGTTATGCTAGTGGCGAGTCAGACATTGTTGTTGAATGTGTTGGTTTGTACAAGGTGGTCGAGTTCTTTCCAAAGGATAGTGAATACCTCTTTCCTTCAGCAAATGTGATCGAACTTCAACAATACAAATCGTGGAAGGCAAGTGAAGAGCTCCAAAACGAATGGAATGTTTTTCAAGAAACTGCTCTCCCCCCATCACTTCCTCACATTACCAATCCGCTTCAAATGATGGCGGCACTGGGTTTGAATTTTGAAGAGAAATACAACTTTGTCCTCATGGCAGATCGCGAAAAACAAGAGCAAAAGGTGCTTCAATTGGCGAAATATCAACGCCTGATTCAAGACCAAGTTGCTCAGGTCAATCGCGGTTTTTTTCCAAATTAATGCGCTAATTTTTTGCCAGCTTCCACCCTATTCGCTCCTTCTTGAGTTGGTAAACGGTGGCAATCAATGCAATCACACCAAGTACGATTTGAATGAAAGGTACCGGATTTGAACCTGAAGGTCCACTGTTGTTCTCCCCCCCTGTAATAGGTAGAGCGTATTCCATTTCTTCGTTCAAATACTGACGCAAACTTCGGTTCTCTTTTGAAGAATACCCGGTAAGCACGTTCAATTCTTCCTGTTCCAAAGCTTGTCGCTCACCCAAGCGCTGCATGTATTCTTGTCCGGCCTCACAACTCATGTCTCCAGTTGCAGGATGCGTCATGATGTACCTGCATTGAAAACGTTCCTGATTTGGGGTGATGTGAAACTGTAAGTCGCTCGGAAAACGATCTCGTGTGTACCGAACGTGCAATCGGGTGAAAAACACGTTGGGCTTGCTACTGGTATTGACCCAATCTACTCCTGCTTTTTGAAAATCGACGGTGATGGGTGGCGGACCAACGCAAGGATCGCATTTGACGTTGACTTGCGGACTAACATCCCAGGCGTATTCGAGAAAAACGGCTTTTCGATTGTTTTGCTCATAGGCCCGATCAAAAACCCGCTTGTAAAAGTTGCCAAAAACGGGCTCTACGCTTAAAGGAATGTTACGATTAGTGGGCATTTTTACGGTTCTGTAGTTGGTACATTCCACCCTACCTTGGGCGCTGAAAGCATAAACGATGAGGTCCTGAGCTCCTTTCGAATTGGCCATTCCAAGTCGTATTGGCAGCATGAATTTAGGACTGCTGTACGTAATTTGTATCGGTGAGAGATATTCTCCGCTTGGCATCTTGTTTAAATTCACTTTGGCTACAAAAAACTTCATGTTTGAACGGATATAAGGCTCCAAAACTTCCTGTGCTTTTTTGGGGATGTCGTAATCGTTGTCTTCCAACCAACGCTGTAAACCTTCAGATTCCGAAGCACTCAAGAGCATGATTTCATATTCCCCAACTTCATAGCGTGCCTCAATTTTAACGTTGTAGTCCATGTCCAATTCAACCATATCTTCCATCACCATCATTGGTGGCATGTTTTCGGCTTTTGCAATGGTCTCTCTTAGATATTGTGCGCAAGGATTTTGGTCGTAATATTCCACGAGTCTTGGTGCACTGTACTTGTCCAAAGTTTCAAAGATGCTTCGGTCTATGACTTTGATCTGATGTTCTTGAAGCACCACAGGAACAGGAACGACCATGGCAAAGTCGCGCACGTTTCCTTTAAAATCATTTGACATGCTGACGGTAGTATGGTTCCCGTTTCGAACGAGGATAACTTCAGACTTGTCATTGTAAAGTTCGCTCCCGGCAGGTGCTACATAAAATCCACAAAAGGCGAATGATGGTACACTCAGTTGTAGGGCGAAAATGAATAATAGGGATCTTGAAATCCATTGTACTTTGTTTTTCATTGCTCTGTTTTTTAATGATTTAACTGTTGTTTTCTGGATGATTACTTTCACGTTTTGCTGATTACTCCTGACTTCTTGACTTGCTGTTTTTTGGGGCTGAACATGAACCGGTAAACTGCTGGTCCATTTGAATTCCGATGCGGGAAATATTTTTTGAAATAGGACATTGAGCGGACTCATAAAAAACAACACCCACATGGGAGCGGTGGAGAGGTAACTGACTCTGGCTACAAAGAATACACCTAAGGCAAGAAGTATTGACCACAATATTCTCGCTCGTGGATGTTGTGGGGCCGTTTTGGGATCAGTGATCATGAAAAAGGTGAACAGCAACAGCGAACCATTGCTCAAATAGTGAAGAAGCACATCCCCCGTCCACCCGAGGTAAAACGTTTTATATCCGAGTTCCAAAACGGCGAGAACAGCGAAGAAATAAATGGAAATATCCAACCTGCCTACTTTCAACAATACCATCAAGGCTGCAAGTCCGAAGAAAAATGCCAGCACACCACTACTCCCCCATTGTCCGGGAGAGATCCATGCTTCTCCAGTAATCAATATGACGGCGATGATTCCAAAATTGGCTGGGTTAAAGATGTGCTTGCCCCGAAATCGAAATAATCGCTTCGAATAGATAGCGAGAATGATGGCCAAGGCCGAAACCCATATTCCATTGCTGTGAAGCAGCAAACAAATGCCCAAAGCACTAATGAGGTTGCTCTTCCACTGTTGAGCTGGTGCATTGAAGAAGGTGTTAACCCAAGAAATAAATAGCGCCAAAGAAAGTGTGACGATGTAATGCGCTTTGTATTGAAGCCATTGAAGTTCAACACAACCGTAAGTCAGAAACAGACTCAAGAAAACAATTTGAAAATGTCGGGCATCCGAAAGAAATCGAACAAACATGCTGGAAAGTACTTGCATATCAAGTGATTTTCCTCCCCGTACACGCTAAAGTCTAAAACGTTCATTCAGACAAAAAAAAAGTACCTCTGCTTTTAACGACATGAGGTACTTTCTTTTGGTCAACTATAGTAGTAGTACTTCTATGCCGACGTTAGATGTGGGATATGCTTCTTTTACCCAATCCAGAACCAAAAGGTTTCAAGCCAATTCATTTAATCTTGAAGAAATACCCAAAAACAAATAGTTTTGTAAAAAACTCAGACATGCAATCAAGCCGACCAATTTTCATTTTTCTCCTTCTGACCCTAAGCATTTCATTCGGTTGTGATGATCCTTCAATAGATCTCTCTGCTGAAAATCAAATCAATGGCACTGATAATGGTCCTTACGCTAAATTTGAGCGACTTACGGATGATCAAACGAAAGCGCTTGAAAATGATCTCGATTTGTTTTTCGAATTGTTGACAGAAAAAGATTTTGAAGGACATCTTGAGAAGATGTACGACGGAATTTGGGAAACCGACACGAGTTTAGTCCACAATGCTGGAATTCTTGAAGAATACCACGATATGGGCTTTGTGAATTTGGTGGATGAAACGTCCCTCAATTATGTGTCACCTATTGTATTGGACACCGCCACAGGTAATGAGGTTGTTTTGGTTGAATTGCAAACTCAAATGAGGATATTAGTGACGGAAGAAGCTGCTCCAAATGGACTTAGTATCGAGGGAATGATTCGAAATAGGTATGGAGATGGAAACTACCAATGGGTAGAAGAAGACAGAATGTATTACATCGATGCCCCTTCAAAAATGTATGCTTTTGTAAGTGAAGACCGCGAATCTTTTCAGTACATCAGCGAGCAATACATCCAATCTCCTCGCCTGTCAGGTTTGCTTAACTTCAACACGGTGATGGCATTGAAGAAAATGGAAAAAGATCGTCCCTAATTTTCTCCTCCACCAAAGAAATCACTGGCTCCAAAACTTACCATTAAACTATCAATCACCTGTCCCATCCGAACTGGGTCGACTTGAGTGTATTCTTTATCTGTGGTGAACACTTCGTCGTTTACCTCTCTCAGATCCACTGATTTTGCATGCAATTTCATGCGCATACCGTATTGTTCAACCTCATAGCCGAGTAGAACTCCATCAATGTCTTTGAATTGAGTATACCAATTCGATTTCTGAATCGGAATTTCTTTCGTGTGATAAAGGACCACTGGTGGCACGCTATCAATATTAAAGTGAGCAATGGTTTTATCACATAAATACCCTGCTACGCTGTCTTTTTCACCAGTAGGCTCTAAACGCATACTCGGTAAGGTAGCGATGTACTGGTACACTTGCTTCTCGTTGAGATTCATGGCATACCTGTTCTGAAACGCTTTGAGGTATTGTGAAAATGTGCGGTCTTGTTCGTGAGCAATAAATTCAGTCGAAACGATTCCACCTAAGGATTGGAGCAAACTGTGGACATGATCGTTTTTAAAGCTCATGGTCATCTCCTCAGGAAAAACATTGAGCAAAACCTTATTTTTCACGTAAGGAAAAGTAACGTCATAGACGATGACTCCCTCGCGAGATTCTTCAGATGATTCCCCACAACTGTGTAAGGAAAGAGTGGCTAAAAGTACAAGTACTATGAGCCCTGTGAACGTAAGTTGTTTCATGCAATACGGTTGTCGGCATGTCGAAAATACGACGGCATCTTCAGGAATATGAACTTCGTTAACAAAGTTATCCAACGAAGTCTTTGGATAAGTAACAACTTCCGTACTTTTGCGGCAAGCACAGCGTATGATTGAACTAAGCATTAAAAACGAATTCTCACCACTCGAAGCAGTGGTGTTGGGTACTGCAAAGAGCAATGGAGGAGAACCAAGCTACGAAGAAGCTTATGACCCCAAATCAAAAGAACACATCAAAGCGGGGACTTTTCCTTTAGAACAGGATATGGTGCCCGAGATGGAAGCCTTTGCCGAGGTACTGGAGCGGTATGGAGTAAAGGTGTACCGCCCGAAAGTCATTCAGGACTACAACCAAATCTTCACCCGCGATATCGCTTTTGTAATTGATGAAACTTTTGTCATCACCCAAATGCTCGAGGAGCGTTCCAACGAAATTGATGCCATTCAAGAATTCATCGATCAAATGCCTGAAAACAGTGTGGTACGCATGAGTGGTGCGGCATATGTGGAGGGCGGTGATGTGATGCCTGTTGATGAACACATTTTTGTGGGCTATGCGGAGGAAGAGGATTTTGAGAACTTTACGAGCGCTAGAACAAATCCGGCCGGACTAGAATTCTTGAGAACTCAATTTCCAAAGCGGAATGTCATTGGCTTTGAACTGAACAAGTCCGACTTCGACCCAAGAAAAAACGCACTCCACCTCGATTGCTGCTTTCAACCTTTAGGCTTGGGGCACATCATCCTTCACCCTGAAGGATTCAAAAACGAGGAGGACGTGGTCTTTATTCAACAGTATTTCGGTGAAGAAAACTGCTTCATTATTGATGCAGAAGAGATGTACCAAATGTGCTCCAATGTATTCAGCATTCGCCCCGATGTGGTAGTGACCGAAAATGGCTTTACGCGCTTAAACAATTGGTTGAGAGAACAGGGATATACGGTCGAACCGATTCCCTACTCCGAAATTTCAAAAATGGAAGGCCTTCTCCGCTGCTCAACTTTGCCGCTCAGAAGAAACGATCTCCCCAAATAATATTTTTACAAGTATGCCAAGGCAAACGACTTCAACACTCCTCATGATTCGTCCGGAAGGATTTCGAATGAATGAGCAAACAGCGGTAAACAATTATTACCAAAAAGTATTGGACGGACTCGGTGCGGATAAAGTAAGTGAAGCAGCAGAAAAGGAGTTTGACCGTTTTGTAGATGTGCTCCAGAATAAAGGAGTTCAGGTTGTAGTCATTCAAGACACCCCAGAGCCAAGCACTCCTGATGCGGTTTTCCCCAACAATTGGGTCTCCTTTCACCACGACGGAAGGGTTGCCCTCTACCCCATGTTTGCTGAGAACCGCAGACAAGAGCGCAGAGAAGATATTTTTGACGAGCTGAAAAACCATTACGGTTTGCAAGTCAACGAAATCATCGATTTCACAGAGTTTGAAGATCACAGCAAATACCTCGAAGGAACGGGGAGCATGATTCTCGACCGTGCCAACCGCATTGCGTATGCTGCATTGAGTGAGCGTACGGACCGAAGAGCGTTTGAACTTTTTTGCGAAGTGTTTGACTATGTAGGAGTCATCTTTGAAGCATTCCAAAACGTTGAAGGAGAGCGCAAACCCATTTACCACACCAACGTGATGATGTGTGTTGCCAATCATTTTGCCATCGTTTGCTTGGATTCGATTGACGACCCTGATGAACGTGAAATGCTCACCCAAACCTTGCGGGATTCTGGGAAAGAGATCATTTCCATCACCGAAGAACAAACCCAACGTTTCGCCGGCAACATGCTCGAAGTAGCGAATACAGAAGGAAAACCTTTACTCGTGATGAGTACTTCTGCCTTTGAGGCCTTGGAAAAAGGACAAATCGATCGCATTGAGAAACACTGCGAAATCGTTCACAGCAGCTTGGACACCATCGAAGCTTGCGGCGGCGGATCTGCGCGTTGCATGATGGCTGAAGTATTCCTACCCAAAATTTAATTGCAAAAAACCCCGAATAAATGCGCATCGAACAATTATTAGAAGAAAAAGCCACAGAAGCCGTTCAGGCCCTCTTTCAACAGGAGGTTGGAGAACGTGCTATTCAAGTTCAACGCACGAGAAAAGAATTTGAAGGCGATGTTACTTTAGTGGTTTTTCCCTTGTCGCGAATGGCCAAAATGAAGCCAGAAGAGACAGGTGATGTGATTGGAAAATGG
Source organism: uncultured Flavobacteriales bacterium (assembly GCA_938085105.1). Lineage (GTDB taxonomy): Bacteria > Bacteroidota > Bacteroidia > Flavobacteriales_D > Sanyastnellaceae > CALKGK01. The sequence goes on along the minus strand of CALKGK010000045.1, from coordinate 64,534 downwards.
CTTTGCGAAAATGTAGAAGAATTTGTTCGCTACAATGTGGTTAAAGGCTTTTTGAACATCGTAGTTAGCGATGCTTACTGGTTAAATGCATTCAAAAGTGCTTTTGCTGAAGAGAATTATGGCATAGGAGAAAAGAATTCCAAAGGAAAGGTGATGGTGGAATATTCTTCTCCCAATACCAATAAACCCCTCCACTTGGGACACTTGCGCAACAACTTTCTGGGGTATTCCGTGGCAAAAATCCTTGAAGCCACTGGTTTTGAAGTGGTAAAAGTACAAATCATCAACGATCGCGGTATTCACATCTGTAAATCCATGTTGGCGTGGCAACGTTTTGGAAATGGTGAAACTCCAGAGAGTAGCGGACTCAAAGGCGATAAGCTCGTTGGGAAGTACTATGTGCGTTTCGACCAAGAATATAAGGCTCAAATTAAAGCCTTGATGGAAGATGGAAAAAGTGAGGATGAGGCCAAAAAAATGGCGCCGATTATTCTTGAAGCCCAAGAGATGCTCTTAAAATGGGAAGCGAAAGATGCCGAAGTTTATGCCTTGTGGGAGAAGATGAATGCTTGGGTTTACCAAGGGTTTGAGGAAACCTACCGAGAGATGGGGGTAAGCTTCGACCAACTCTACTATGAATCCAATACCTACCTCAAAGGCAAAGAGGTGGTGGAAACCGGTTTGGACAAAGGAGTATTCTACAAAAGAGAAGACAATTCCGTTTGGTGCGATTTGCGCGAAGATGGCTTGGATGAAAAACTAGTACTTCGAAAAGACGGAACTGCGGTTTACATGACCCAAGACATTGGTACGGCCATCCTTCGTTTCGAAGACAATCCTGGATTGAAATTCCAAGTATATACGGTTGGAAACGAACAAGAATATCACTTCAAGGTCTTGTTCATGATCCTCGAAAAATTAGGCTTTGAAAATGCCCAATTGAACTACCACTTGAGCTACGGTATGGTGGAACTTCCTGAAGGGAAAATGAAATCAAGAGAGGGAACAGTGGTTGATGCTGATGATCTGTTGGCCGAAATGGCCGGCGCTGCTGAAGAGATTGCCAATGAACAAGGCAAAATGGCCGGCTTGAGCATGGAAGAACAGAAAGCGACGTTCAAAATGGTGGGCTATGGTGCTCTGAAGTACTTCTTGCTGAAGGTCGACCCAAAGAAGAGCATGATGTTTGACCCGAAGGAGTCCATCGATTTCCTCGGAAATACTGGTCCGTTCATCCAATTCAACTATGTGCGAACACGTGCACTCTTGCGCAAGTTTGAAGGACAAATTCTTCCTGAATTTAAACTGGATGAACTCTCTGGAGCTGAAAAGAACTTGGTGAAGAAGATCTATACTTTCCCGGAAGTTTTGGAAGAAGCTGCAAAGAACTATGATCCTTCTCAGATTGCAGGGTTCTGTTTTGAACTGGCGAAAGAATTTAGTAGCTTTTACCAGCATTCCCCGATCATGAATGAAGAAAATGCCGATCTGAAAAACCTTCGCCTGGCATTGGCGAGCAAAACGGGAGATGTGATCAAAACAGGCATGAACCTCCTCGGAATTGAGATGCCAGAAAGAATGTAAAATGTCCAACAAAACCCTCATCATTGAAGAAAGAGCTCGCGATATTGGCGATTTCTTGGTGGGCCGACTCCTTCCCTTTCGCAAGAAACGAATGATTGGTCCTTTCATCTTCATTGACCATATGGGACCTTCTCAATTGGGTAACGGACGGTTTATGGACATTGGGAACCATCCGCACATTGGTCTTTCAACCCTCACCTACCTTTTTGAAGGTGAAATCGAACATCGCGATAGCCTCGGAACGGTTCAACGCATCACTCCTGGCGATGTGAATTGGATGAGCGCAGGGAACGGCGTGGTGCACACAGAAAGAACCCCTGCTGACTTTCGGGAATCCAACGTGGAACATACGGTTCATGGTTTTCAAATCTGGTTGGCTTCTTCAAAAGAACAAGAACAAGCACCGGCTTTCTTTCATCACTCCCCCAAAGAAACCCTTCCCTTTTGGGAGGAAGATCAGATCGAATATCGTTTGATTGTTGGTGAAGCTTTTGGAAGGAAAAGTCCGGTTCCCACTGGGGGACTTGAATGCTTTATGCTTGAAATCAAGACCAAAGCGCTGAGAACCATCAAAACCAAAGGAAAGCTTTCCGGTGAAATTGGTTGGTGTGTGGTGAAGGGAAGCGTGAAAGCGTGTGGTGAAGAGATTGGTGCGGGAAATCTTCTTTACAGCAAAAATACTGACGATTGCAGCGTTGAAGTGAGTCCAGATGCACACCTCTTGCTTTTCGGAGGGAACCCGTTCACGGAAGAACGCCGAATCGACTGGAACTTTGTTGCTTCTGACCTTGCCTTGATTGAGAAGGCAAAAGAACAATGGATCAATAAGGAGATGAAAATGGTTCCTGGAGATGATTCTTACGTGCCCTATCCTGGCAGATAACTCCGTTCCAAATTCAACTCAATTCAATACTTACACCGTAAAAAAACGAGTGGTTTCTTGATTTTTCGATTTAAAAACGAAGGAGCAGCGACCTTGGATGTTGCTTGAACTCAAATCGATTTCAAAAACCTGCTCCCCTGCCTTATCGCAGCGGTCCGACCATTCTTTTACTGGCTGGCCCTGCTCATCTTCCACTTTGATGAGGATTTGATCGGGTTCTGGAAGGTAGGCTTGAATCGTTAGAACACCATCGAGAAAAGTATAGCCCTCCCCAATCAGCTTAGCGTAGGATTCATTCAATTCGCCTCTTCTCAAAAACGCCATCATGCGCTTGAGAAGGACAAAAGCGAGGATCAGTATTAAACTGACCATCAAGGTATTCTTGAGCGTTTCTAAGTCAAACTTCATATCTACAACGAAATTACTCCTTCAATTTTAGAAGCAGCCATGTAACGTTCAAAAACTTGATCTGCATTTAACACCATTTCACGAATTGTAACGCTGGTGTAATTTCCATTTTTAGACAATCGCTTTCTGTATTCTGCGCTTTCTCCAAAAATAGCATGCAAGCGCTGTACTTTCTCTTCGTCTGTAGGAACTACAAACTTGAACATGAAAACCGAAGGCCAAGTATGGTATTCATCCAACTGTTTTCTTAGCTTTTCTAAGCGTTCTTTTTCATCCATAGCGCAAAGATACGAAGCATTGTCGGCTCTGAACCTATTGTAGGAAGCTGTTTTTTTCGTTGAAGAGATCAAGGGCACAAGCTCCCTTCTCGGAGGATTAGAAAACAATGAAGACGACGCATTCTGTCTCATTCTGTGGTGAATACAACATCTTTGCGGTTACTTCAAGGCAGAAGATTATTTTGCTTTTGAAATGAACCGATGAGAACTTGGGGTGTACAGCTTTAAAACCATTAAATTCAAGGCATGAAAAAGCCACTTTGTCTATTTCTAATTTTCTTGGGTATTTGTGCGCAGTCCATCTCCCAAACAACCAATGCTCCCAGTAGCTCCTGGGCTGAGGAAGTAGCAATACATCCTCAAAACGATGAGGCCTGGTTGTATCTTTTCGAAGAGGAACGTAGCGATCTTGAAAAGGCAAAAGAAAAGGAGCTCGGAACTATTGAGCAATCGATGTTGAAATCGGTGGAGGAAGACATTTCAGCGGCGGTTCCCGAAGGAGGTGCTGCACACTATGCCAAGTTCATCCTATCCAACTACTCTGATGAGAATGCCATCGAAAGCGCCTTAGCTGCTTACCCAGAGAATCTGCTCGTTCGAGAACAGGTAGTAAATCGGGCAATGATTGGAAATGAAGCCTCTAAAATAAAAGAACATCTCCAAAAATCCTTTGATTTGGGGGCCTTCAATGCGGCTGAATTGGAATATGCTGAAAACGTTTTGCGCTCCGTAGCTCCTTCCGGACTCCTGATCTTGAACGCTGAGGAAGATGCTCATCCCATTTGGTATTTGCAGCAAGTGCGTTCCATGAGGAAAGATGTAAAAGCAGTGCTTTTGGACCTCTTGGTGAACGAAGACTATGCTCTTCAAACCGCCCAAACCTTGAGTATAGACCCGAAAAAAATTGTTGGCAAACCCCGAAGCGTTCAAGTAGAAAACCTGCTCAAACAAAGCGCCCTTCCCTCCCACCTTGCCCTTACCAATAGCAAGAATAGCATCGAGCTTATGGGTAAAAACCTCTTTGTGGTTGGCTTGTGCTTCCGTTTTAGCGAGGAGAAAGACTTTCAGAATTTGAGCTTGTTGGAAGGCCATGTGAATCGCTTCAGTTTGAAACAGCTCTCAAACAATGCAGCCATCAACAGAAACTACCTCTTCCCACTGATCACCTTGAGAAATTACCTAAAGAACTCGGGAAATTCAAGCTACCAAAACTTGGATGTACAAATCCAAAGTTTGGCTCAACAGTTTGGTCTGACTCAACTTGTGAACCAAAACCTAGATTGATTTGAAGCTTTTTCGTTCATCATATAAAAAGTATTCTGACGAGGAGCTCATGATTGAGGTGGCTGATAAGAATTCAGCTGCTTTCAGTGAGTTGTATGACCGCTATGCCGATAGATTGGTGAACTATTTCTACCGCATGCTTCGAAAAGACCGGGAGAAAGCAGAAGATTTTATGCAAGAGCTCTTCACCAAAATCATCAGCAAACCGGAACTTTATCAGAAAGGGAAAAGTGTCCAGACCTATCTTTTTAGCATAGCTAACAACATGTGCAAGAACGAATACCGAAGTCATGAAGTTCGAGCGCGGGCTGCCGAAGAACTGCGACACACCAACCAGCATTTTGAGCAAGAAAACAGCACCCAATCATTGGATAAGGAAGCCTTTGAACTTGCCCTTTCGGATGCCTTAGCGGCATTGGACGAGAGCAAAAGAAGCACCTTTGAAATGCGCTACCATCAAGACATGAGCATCAAAGAAATTGCTCAAGTGTTCGATTGCAGCGAAGGCACGATCAAGTCACGACTCTTCTATACCTTAAAACACCTCAATCAAGAGTTAAAAGCATTTGAAGGAAGCTTGATCATTTTATTTATTACCATCATTCAAATCTTACAGCAATGAGTCCATTCGATTTTAAATACGACCCTGAAGACCTAGAGTCTTTGCTTTTGCATAAGCGTTTTCACGAACTCTACCCTGAAGAAAAATCGTTTGTGCTGCAATACATCTCTTCCGAAGAGGAATATACCAGCATGAGAGCAACCTTACTGAAGGTGCAAGAGGTGAACGACGATGAGTATATTTCTGCCCGACCAGAGAGCAAAGAGCGTTTGATGAAGCTTTTTGCAGAAGAAAAGCAAACATCTGGTTTCAAGGTATGGTTGAACGGCTATTTCCTGCCTCTCTTCGCGAACAGGCAAAGTGCAATTGGCTTGTCTCTTGCCGTACTTGCTTCCGTAGTTTTTGCCTTGATTTTCCTATTTCAAGACCCTTCTCCGGCACGTATGGCCATGCTCAATGAAGACAAAACCGATCGATTAGAGTTTCCAAAGGAACGCAAGAACACAGAAATTGAAAGTCCTTTTCGGGAAGAAGAAAATTCAAGGAGAAGTTCAGAACAAGTGGAGCCCGAAGCCTTTATTGTCGAAGACCAAGCTTCCATCACACCACCTCAAAGCGATGAAAGCCTTGATTTAAATAATGAACATCAAAACCCACAATATGAAGGTGTTATAGAAAAAGAAGAAGACGCAAAACCCTTGCTCGAAACCGACGATCTCGCAGTGGAAAGCATGGCCGACCAAGCTGAAGGAGTGCCCTTGGAAGAAATTGAAATCAACGCTGAAAAATCAAGAAGTGCGGAGGTGACCATTGCTTCAAAACAAATAAGCAGTGTTCAAGCCGAGTCTGTAACCACCTTGAGCGGAGTTCAAGATGAGGCCTTTACCAACCTGAGCACCGACGGAAGCATGTTCGAGGTAAACATCACCAAAGCAGCTTCTACCAGCAGCAATGTCCGATCACAATCGAGCATGATTCAAAGCTTGTACACCGCCTATTAACATACGTCCGTTTTTAAGATGCAAAAACTGAAGTAAGATGTGCTTCTCTACATTTGGTCATCAAACAGAAAACAAATGATTTACCGCATACTACGCTTCATTTTTCGCTTAAGCCTGAACGCTTATTTTCGTAGGCAGCACATCGTTGGTCAAAACAAGATACCTCAAAAAGGTGCTCTCATTTTTGTAGCCAACCACCCTTCTGCCTTTATGGATCCTTTGGCCGTTGGTTTGGCCGTTCATCGCGAACTGCACTTCATCGCTGCAGGAGAATACGTGGGTAAAGGCTTGAAAGGCAAGTTTTTTCAGAATCAACTCCACATGATTCCCGTTTTTCGTCCGAACACCATGCCTGGCGAAACCCATAAAAACAAAGAAATGTTTGAGCAGTGTTACGCTCATTTGGGTGAGGAAAAATCACTCCTCATCTTCCCAGAAGGAAACAGCATCACCGAACGACGATTGAGGTCTTTAAAAACCGGAGTTGCCCGAATGGCCATTGGTGCGAGCAAAGCTCATCCTGATATGCCGCCCGTGAGAATTGTGCCGGTCGGACTCAACTACAGTGATCCACACGAGTTCAGAAGCGACCTCTATGTCCAAATTGGCGACCCCATCGACATTGAAGATTATTTGAAGATGGAAGATGAGCGGGAAGCCGTTCGAGATTTGACCGAGAAAGTGACCCATGAATTGCGTTCCACCCTCCTGCATATTGAAAAAGAGCATTACGACCATTTTTTAGAGCAAGTTGAAGACATCTACCAGCCAGAATTACAAGACCTCCTTGAGCTTGAAAAAGATGATCTTCAGGGAAATCATGACCTTCAAAAAAACATCATTGCTGCCTTGGATCATTTTGACCAAGAATCTCCCCAAGAAATTGAGCAGTTCAAATCAAAAGTAGATGCCTACACTCAAGGTTTGAAAAAACTAGGAATCAGTGAGATGAGCATGAAAGAGTTGCGCATCGGAAACCCACCCTATTCGGCGCTTTTGCTGCTCCTTCTCGCTCCAATTTATCTCATTGGTATTGTCTTGAATGCCCTGCCCTATTTCCTCGCTCGAACAATTGTCATCGGGCTTCGTATTCGCGATTCCTTTTTGGGGAGTTTGGCCATGTCCATCGGGGCACTGTGCTTTTTGTTGTGGTACATTGGAGCTGCAGTTTTTTTAGGACTGAAAACGCCACTCGGGTATTGGTCCATTTCCTTTCCTTTTGTATGCTATTTTTTCGGTTTGATTAGCTTGAAAATTAGCGGACTCGTTTCGCGTTTTTTACTCAGACGAAAGCTCCGTATTCAGCTACAAGAGCAGAAAAAAGAAGTATTGCACATGATTCAAACGCGGGAAGAAATCCTCGAAGAATTGGAAGACTTTCGCCTGCGATTTATTGCTTCCGAACCCCTTTCCAGTGTAGCCACAAAATAAAGCTCCATTCCTCCCTCGTGTTTTTTATCTTTGTGGTCCTCAATAACCGAGAAATTACAATCGAGTAAACGCATGTTTGAAAATTTACAGGACAAGTTTGACCGCGCTTTTAAAGTGTTGAAGGGTCAAGGCCAGATCACAGAAATCAATGTTGCTGAAACACTTAAAGAGGTTCGTAGGGCGCTTTTGGATGCCGATGTGAACTTTAAAACGGCGAAGGAATTCACCAATAAAGTGAAGCAAGAAGCCTTAGGTAGAGAGGTTTTAACGGCCGTTAAGCCTGGACAATTGATGGTTAAAATCACCCAAGAAGAGCTCACGAAGCTCATGGGTGGAGAAACCGAAGACATTCAATTGAAAGGAAATCCTGCGGTGATTTTGATGTCCGGACTCCAAGGTTCTGGTAAAACGACCTTCTCGGGTAAATTGGCAAATCACCTGAAAACCAAAAAAGGGAAAAAACCACTTTTGGTAGCTTGTGACATCTATCGTCCGGCAGCGATTGACCAATTGCACGTACTAGGTGAGAACATCGGAGTTGAGGTTTATTCAGACAAAGACAATAAAGATCCTGTTTCCATCTCTCAAGCAGCCATCGCCCATGCGAAATCCAATGGATTTAACGTGGTGATCGTCGATACAGCCGGTCGTTTGGCCATCGATGAGCAGATGATGACAGAGATCGAAGCCGTGAAAAAAGCCATTGAGCCAAGTGAGACCTTATTTGTGGTGGATGCCATGACGGGGCAAGATGCGGTGAATACAGCAAAGACCTTCAATGAGCGACTCGATTTTGATGGAGTTGTTCTGACCAAACTTGACGGTGATACCCGTGGTGGTGCGGCATTGTCCATCAAATCGGTGGTGAATAAGCCCATCAAATTTGTGGGTACCGGTGAGAAAATGGACGCAATTGACGTCTTCCACCCCAACCGTATGGCCGACCGAATCCTTGGAATGGGTGACGTTGTTTCTTTGGTTGAACGCGCTCAAGAGCAGTACGATGAAGAATCTGCCAGAAAGCTTCAGAAGAAAATTCAAAAGAACACCTTCGACTTCAACGATTTCCTTGATCAACTGAACCAGATCAAGAAAATGGGTAATGTGAAAGACCTCCTCGGAATGATTCCTGGAATGGGGAAAGCATTGCGCGATGTTGAAATTGACGACGACGCATTCAAGCACGTAGAGGCCATCATTCATTCGATGACTCCAGCTGAGCGTCAAGACCATACCATCATTGACGGAAGCAGAAGAAAACGAATCGCAGCTGGTGCTGGAAGAAGCGTTCAGGATGTGAACAAACTCATCAAGCAGTTTGAAGATACACGTAAGATGATGCGTGTGATGACCGACAAGAACAAGATGGCTTCCATGGCTCGCAGCATGAAGGGCATGAAAGGGATGAGATAACCAGCAAAACACAAGGATGATTTTACTCGACGGAAAAGCCACGTCAAAGGCCATTAAAGAAGAAATTGCAGCAGAGGTGAATGCACGCAGAGAGCGTGGCCTCAAAACTCCCCACTTGGCAGCAGTGCTGATTGGAGAAGATGGTGCTAGTCAAACCTATGTTTCGAGTAAAGTGAAAGCTTGTGAACGCATTGGATTTGTTTCCAGCCTCATCCGAAAGCCCAGTTCTACGAGTCAGGAAGAATTACTCCAAATTGTGCAAGAACTCAACGAAGATGATGACATTGATGGATTTATCGTTCAACTTCCTTTGCCAAAGCACATTGACGAACAAGAGGTGCTTCTCGCCATCGATCCTTCAAAGGATGTGGACGGTTTTCATCCAGAGAATGTAGGTCGCATGGCTCTTGGCCTCCCTTGCTACTTGCCGGCAACACCTTACGGAATCATGCAGCTTTTGGAGCGTTATGAAGTACCTACTTCAGGTAAAAACTGCGTGGTGATCGGAAGAAGCCACATCGTTGGTTCGCCCATGAGTATTTTACTGAGCCAAAACAATGAACCGGGAAATTGTACGGTGACTTTGACCCACAGTCGGACTCAAAATCTTGAAAGCATTGTGAAGAATGCAGATATTCTCGTGGTTGCGCTCGGAAAAGCTGAATTTGTGACGGGCGACATGGTAAAAGAAGGCGCTGTGGTGATTGATGTGGGCATTACACGTGTTCCAGATGCGTCCAAAGAACGTGGCTATCGCATTGCTGGTGATGTTGACTTTGCCTCTGTTTCAGAGAAGTGCAGTTTCATCACTCCTGTGCCGGGCGGTGTTGGTCCCATGACCATCGCGTCATTGCTGAAAAACACCTTACAAGCTGCAGGTGATAAACGAAACTGATTCCATCCACGAGCGATTCATTCGTCGCTGTTTTGAACTTGCCTCGAAAGCACAAGGCAACGTCGCACCCAATCCTTTGGTCGGCTGTGTGATTGTTGACGAACACCAGAAAATTGTGAGCGAAGGCTATCACCAAGCTTATGGTGGTCCGCACGCTGAAGTCAACGCCATCAAGCATCTTCCTTCAGACATCGAGCTCTCCCAATGCACGGTTTATGTGAGTTTGGAACCTTGCGCACATCATGGCAAAACACCCCCTTGCGCCGAACTCTTGGTTGCTTCCGGGGCGAAAAAAGTAGTGATTGCCAATCTAGATCCGCACGAAAAAGTTGCTGGAAAAGGCATTGCCCTTCTAGAAGCAGCAGGGATTGAAGTCATTTCAGGTGTTTTGGAAGAGGAAGGAGCGCATCTCAACCGTGCTTTCTTCACCTATCATCAAAAACAACGTCCATACATCGTTTTGAAATGGGCGCAAAGTTTGGATGGGTACATCGATATCCGTCGGGTCAATAACGAAAAAGGTGTGCATTGGATCACCACTCCAGAATGCAAACAACTCACCCATTCTTGGAGAGCAGAACTGCAAGCGATTTTAATTGGAACGGGAACAGCCTTGATTGACGACCCTTCTCTGACGGTGCGCGAAAGTGCTGGAAGAAACCCACTTCGGGTGCTTATTGACCGTAGTTTGAAGGTGGATAAAAACGCGAAAATCTTTAACTCAGAGGCAAATACGCTGGTTTACAATACCGTGAAGGATGGACATGAAGACCACATCGAATGGGTGAAGCTGCCTTTTGAAAACTTGCGTCAAGAAATGCTGGACGATCTCTACGAGCGCAACGTTATTTCTCTGATGATTGAAGGCGGTGCTAAAACACTTCAGAATTTCATCAACGCCAACCTTTGGGATGAAACCCGTTTGTTGGAAGGACCGAAATACTTCGGAAGCGCCGGAGTTCGTGTTACACCGCCGCAAGGTGTGCTCAAAGACCACTATTTTTACGGTGACAACCGTGTCATGATCATCCACAACTCATGATTTACCTCTTACTCAGTATTCTTTCGAGCACCGGGATTTTTCTGCTCTTCCGCTCTTTCCCCAAATGGAATGTGGACACCTTCCCTGCCATCATCATAAACTATCTGGTGGCCTGCACTTGCGGAATTCTAATGCTCTCTGAAGACTTTCATATCAAAGATCAATTGGCGGAGCCTTGGTTGCAAGGCGGTCTCATGGTAGGGGCATTGTTCATTACCTTGTTCTACCTCATGGCGTACACTGCTCAGAAAATGGGAGTGGCAGTAAGTTCCATGGCGACAAAAATGTCAATGGTGATTCCCATTGCTTGGTTCATGATTACCGATCCCAGCGACAGCGCTTCTCGACTTAAAGTGGCGGGAGTCGTATTGGCTTTGGCTAGTGTACTTATGATTTCTGAGCGAAGTAAAAAAGATCAATTCCAAGCCAAGTTCCTGTTGTTCCCGCTCATCATATTCGTGGGCAGTGGGATCATTGATTTGGTGATCGGACACTTCTCTGATGGTCAACTCAGTCAACGCAACCAGCAATACCTATTCACCTCTGCTCCTTTCTTCACCAGCGGCATTTTGGGCATTCTGTTCTTGACTACAGGCGCAGCTTTGGGCAAAACCAAGATCAGGATCAATGGAGCCACCATTTTAGGAGGAATTGCCCTCGGCTTGGTGAATTTTGCGAGTATCTTTTTCTTGGTCAACACCTTTGATGCTCGATTGATGGAGCGCAGTGCCATCATTCCCATCAATAATTTAGGCATCATCATGTTGAGTGCGCTGCTCGCTGCTATACTCTTTAGAGAGAAATTCACCAAGAAAAAAATCGTGGGTATCGTTCTGGCCATTGTGGCCATTTGTCTGGTTTCCTTATAGCCCTCAATTATTCTTCAAAGAGCTTTACCACGCCACTATTCACGGTCCCAACCCAAAGATGTTTTCCATTTTTCCACGATAGATGAAGCAAGTCTTTCGCATCTCCAGGAACGAAGAATCCGCTTTGATCTTGAGGCATGAATTGAAACTTCCCGCTGGCGTCGCCCAATAAAACGCCACCAATTCCGGCATCGTAGCGCACGGTTTCCACTTCGGTGTTGAATTGATTTCCAAGGAAGACGATGTCCAAAAACCCATCTTTGTTCACGTCCTGGCACTTTATGGCTTTGATGGGCGACATCTGTGCTTCGACCGGAAAAGCTTCAAAACGAAAACGCTTTCCTTCTTTGATCCAAACTCCGCTTTCAGCCAAGTTCATTTGCAAGTGCAAAGCCTCTTTCAAGGCTTGGGGTGAGAACACATCGCTCAATTTGGCTTTGGCGAAAGACTCGTAGGTGTCAAATTTCTGGGCGATGAAGGGCATCTGTTGCGAACTGCATTCCCTTCCTCGAACGGGCAATAGGTCTTCGCCTTTGTTTTTGGCCAAAACGATATCGTTGCTTCCATTTCCGTCAAAATCACTGGCAAAAACATGGAGCGGCGCATTCTCCCTGGGATGAAATTTATTGTTCAAACCAAGATTTCCAGTGAGCAAGTCGAGATCGCCGTCAGCATCAACATCTGCCCATTCAATGCAATTCCACCACCCATTATTTACGCCTTCAAAAATGTATGATTCGTCTTTTTGCAATACACCGTTTTCGATATTGAGCACGTGAATACCGGTCCACTCCCCCACAGCTATGATCACAAGCTCGCCGTTTTTCTCAAGGTCGACCACTTTCGCATCGGTGAGCATTCCCAAAGTAGCAAGGAAACCCGTTTGTCTTTGATCCACAATGAACTGTTCTCCTTGATTGATCAAGAGGTAGGTTTGCGGACTCCTTGGATAATGGTGAGGAACCAGTCTGCCCAAAACCAACAAGTCCTGATCTCCATCGTCATCCACGTCCAAAGCAAGCACCTTGCTCCCACTACTGCTGAAGCTAGGAACCTTGTCTGACCTCGTGAGCAAGCCCATTCCATTGTTGAGGTACAGTCGATCTTGATAAAAATCACTCCCTACACCGTATTCATTTCCTCCACTTACCACGTACAAGTCCAAATCACCATCTCCATCGGCATCAAACCAAGTTGCACCCGCATCTTCGTGACGAGCATCTGCTTTCAAAGCTTCGGGCAAAAATCCACGGAACCTTCCGTCTGGGGTTTGCACATAAACGCTACCACTTTGTCCGGCAGACCCGCCAATCCACAAATCCATCAAACCGTCGTTGTTCAAATCACCTTCGGCCATGAACGGACCTTCAGTTGAGAGTTTGTGGGGAAGCAGTGTTTCAATTTCAAAGTCTGAAAAAGGATTTTCTTGGTGGCGGTAAGGAAGGATCTCGCGTGCCGAATGCTCCACAAATAAGGGCTTTGTAGAAGGAGAGATCCTTTTTGTTTTTCGGGCTGAAGAAAGCTCAACTTCTGTTTTTTCTCCCCTTTCCAAACCATCCAAAGCGTAACATTCACCGTTGATCAATTCAATGAGCACCGAATCGGGGTTTTGTTGTCGGGACAAACCGAAGTGCAGCACCGAGCTCACCGATGAAGCATAACCACGAACCCGTTCCAAACGCTGAACTTGCATCTCTTCCCCCTCATAAACAAAACATTTGGCTCCGTTCATGGAAGGATCGCTCAAATCCAGTTGAATCCATTGTTTTGACGGTTGAAGCTGATTCTCAAAAACCACTGCTTTGGAATCCACATTGTTCACCACAAGGTCCAAATCTCCATCATTGTCAAAATCTGCATACGCCGCTCCGTGGCTGTGCATGGCTTTGTTCAAGCCCAGCTCATCTCCATCATCGGAGAAGAGCAGGTTTCCTTGATTCATGAAGAGTTTGTTAGCGATTAAAGTGCTGGGAAAAACCGAAAGGACGTCTTGAATGCTTGGAATTTCATCTTTCTCTTGCAAAGCGGCAATCTTCCTTCTCAAATCTTGATCGCGAGTATCTCTTTTGTAGCCATTGCTGATGAAGAGGTCTTTTTGGGCATCGTTGTTGAAGTCGCAAAAGAGGGCACTCCAACTCCAATCGGATTTCGCTACACCGCTCATTTGGGCAATTTCAGAAAACACCTTCCCATCCCGATTCAAATGCAAGCAGTTTTGCATGTATTGGTGGTGCCAACCGAGTTTTTTCCTCACTTCAAATTTGCGTGGATTCATGCTGGCCATGTTTCTTTTGGAGCGTTCGTGATCTTCAAAAGCCATGTCCACCGTAATGATATCGGGCCAAGCATCGTTGTTAAAATCGGCCGCATCACAGCCCATCCCGAAGTTGGAAGTGTGCTTCAGTAAGCGGTCTCCCGCCAATTCAAAACCGCCATTTCGATTGTTGATGTAAAGGAAGTCTCCCTCATCAAAGTCATTGGACACATACAAATCGGGCCACGAATCTTGGTTAAAATCCTCACAAACAATACCCAATCCAAAAGCATGGTCTTCAATCAAGCCCGCTTCCTTACTAACATCAACAAAAGAGCCCTTGTCGTTTCTCAAAAGCACATCGCTTTCCAATGCTCCAGATTCGATCAACTCTTGGAGCTTCGTGAGGTCTAAGCTGTGGGCAAAATTCCCTGGGTGAGTCATCAGATACACGTCCAAATCCCCATCGCGATCGTAATCAAAAAAGACACTCTGGGTGGTGTGACCGGTGTGGTCAAGACCATACTTCTTCGCCTCATCTACAAAACGTTTGCCTTCCTTGTTGATGAGGAGCACATTTCTTCTTCGCTCGAGGTCGTTTCCCGGTCCCGTTCTGCTGAGGTAAATATCATCCCAACCATCGCCATTGATGTCGACCACAGCCACGCCTGAAGTCCACGTACCTTCCATTTTCGCCTCAACACGCTCATTTTGAATGGAAAAACGCAAATCACCTTCATTGAAGTACAGCTCATCGTTCACCTGATTTCCGGCGAAATAAACATCTTGGAGTCCGTCTCGATTAAAATCTCCTACGCCCAATCCCCCACCATTGTAGAGATAATCATACAAAATGATGTTTTCTTCGTTGCTTTCAGTGATGGCATTTTCGAAAGTAATTCCCGTCTGATCTTGCTCCAGCAGACGAAAGGATGCACTAGGGCTTGATCTATCTTCCGCTACATTCTTCTCCTCTTCGATCTGGTCTGTGCATGCGGACAATAGAACAACTGACAAAAGAAGCGCTGAAATGGAATGACGCATATTGAAAAGGTATTATTGGGCTTGAATTACATTTTATAATAGACGATGTAAGCGTAGAAACCATCCACCATCACACCAAATACCACATACTCTTCTCGAATTTGGATGAGATCGTAGTTGAATTTTTGTCCGGGAACAGAAAACTCCATCTTCACTGGATGGTTGGTCTCCACTGAAGTGAGCTCCATTGTGCATTTTGAATTCCAATCGACTTCACACTCCGAGAAGTACTTTCCACCCTCCATGCTTTCCATGTATTTCTTCCCATCAATACTCACAAAAATGGTGTCTTCCACATCATGCTCATTCGCCTCGAGGTAATAATATTTGCCGTTCTTGACGGATTCACAATCGAAATCTTTGTCCTTTTCATAGTAGGGCATACCGCTCATGATCATCAATTCTGTAGGGCAGCGTTTGAACATCTCCTCTGAAACTTTCATGGCCATCTCTTCGTTGCCCAATTCTTCAATGCTTTTTAAACCAAAATCCTTGGACAAACTTCCCATGTTGGCCACCAGAGCATCTACGAGGCATTTCTGCATCAATTCAGTATTGCCCTTTTGCTCTTCCATGCACTTGCACGAAGTTTTAGCCACCTTCTTTACCGACTTTTGAGCCAAGATGAATTGTGGCGTGAGGAACAAAAAGCTCACAAATAAGATGGATTTTAGTTTTTTCATGCTTCAGGAGTTGGGACAAACTTGATTCCATTGATTTCAATAAAAGCCCAGTGTTTGTCGTACTTGGTTGCTTTGATTCTTCTTTTCATTTCTGCCTCGTCCATGTCGAGGTCGAGAACACACAGTGCGTCGAGCTCCGTTCTTCGGAAGGGTCTTCTCGTCCAATGCTCGTCGGATTTTGGCAAAGCCTTCTCCTTGATGATTTGGGTGAGCACTGATTTGAAACTCTCCAGGATTTTGACGTAGCATTTTTGAGTCATGCTGAAAACATCATCCTCAGCTTCTACCTCAAAACGCCTTACCTCCACAATACTGCCTGTATCTACTTTCGGGTTCATGTGGTGACACGTCATACCAAAAGTTGAAGCTCCCTCGTAAACAGCAAAGTTCGTACAGCCAATTCCGGGGTATTCTGGCGTACCTGGATGCCAATTCAAAGCGGCAAATTTCGCTCCATTCAGCGTGCTTGCGGGAATGATCCATTGCGACAAATAAGACAATACCAAATCTCCAGACCACGAGCGTAAATGCTCCGGATATGCTTCACCCCTGCTGCTCCAAACCACCTCAAGATCGAGGTCAAAGGAGCTCAGGAATTGCGCCGCCTCTTCGGAGTGGGGATCTTTGAGTTTACCGATAAAAAGCACCTTCATGAGCACTGTTGCTTTAAGTAATCAATGAATTTATTGGCCTGCTCTCTTGGAAAACGGTGGTCATTTTGAAAAACGAAACGATCGTTCTTTTTAAAATCGGCAGTTGCATCCAATTTTCGCCAGCAGTCTTGCCAAACCACAAGGTGTGCTGTGATGGCCTTCATATTGTCTTGCTGCTCCTCATCAAACATGTGAGAATAGGTATTAATAAGATGGACAATGCGTTCATTGGAGAGCCAAAGAACACAGGCAAATCGATAGGTATGTCCGCCCTCCAAGTAATCAGTATAGGCAATTTCGGTTTTGCTGAACTCATCCAACAAGGCTTTAGCAAGGGCTTGTACTAACATGGTGTTTTCGTCTACTATTCTTCTACTTCCATTTCTAAGCTCAAGTCATCTTCCTGAAAGTTTTCAGGGTCGAACTCAGCAATGTTTTGATCCACAATCTCAACATAGCTAGCGTCCTTTGTTTTCAAATCTTCCAGAACGCTTACTCCTTTTTCAAACTCTCCATTTTCGAGGTAAATCACCCCTTCGAAGTACTGAGCATCGATAAAGGAAGGATACTTCACCTGCATCTCTTTGAAAATTTCAAGGGCTACATCGTTGTTGTCCAAATAGTATTCTGACAAAGCCAGCAAATAACTCGTAGCTCTGCTTTCGCCCTGCTCATAGGCTTTACGATTGTAGTATGCCGCCTGTTCGTAATCGATGTAATCCGTTCCATATTCGCCCAAATAAATCAAACCCAAGAGATTGCAAACCTCCATGTTTTCGCCGCCTTTAACTTTTGCGTTCTCTAAACGTCGGATGGCCGCAGGGATATCTCCATCAATCATGCTTACATCGGCCATGTAGACATCATACTCGTACGTATCCTCACCAATCATTTCAGCTGCAGCGAGGGAGTAATAGCGTGATGAATCCGCATTCCCAAACTCTTCCCAAGCAATGGCTAGGTTTCGAAGACAAGTGGCCTTCACTGATTTATCGATAATTCTTTGATCCAAGGCCTCTGAGAAATAATCGATGGCCAGATCGAGTTCACCATTGTCCATAGCTTGCAGACCTTTATTGTTCAATTCACCTGCCTTTTGGGCGCCGATGAGATTGCAGGAATTCAAGAAAAACAAGAGAGAAAAGGCCAAGAAAAGGCATGAAATTTTACTTTGAAGATGTTTCATTGTTTGCGTTGTCGTTAAGGGCTTCAAGGTATAAAATCTTCGCTTCTCATCCACGATTGAGACTACTAAGTTCCTGATTTGAGCTGCTCATTTTCCTTTTTGAGTTGATGAAAAAGATGTGCTCGCTTGCTGGATCTCGCCAGGAAGAACGGGAGAGCAATGATCACCAAAGAAGCGATAAACCACAAAACCAACAGAATACCTCCATAAATCAGACTTCCAACACCGATGAGAATGTCTCCCAACAATCCTACGCCGACCATCGACGCGTTGTCCGTTTCTTCAGCCCATTCCATTCCTTCTCCAACGTAGTTGAAGCTTTCAGACCACATCAAAAAAACAGCAACTAAGCCTCCCAAACTGAGAGCGATATTCAGCAAACCCATGTGTTTATAGACGTAATAATCTTTTGGAAATAAATCTTTTAACCCCGACTTCTGGCACCTTTCATAAACCCAAGACCCCCAACCGGTGTAAGGGAAAAAGACCAAGTGTAATAATTCACTCCCCTTTCCATTTTGTCCTTCAAGATGGATGAACGCCACAAAAAGGCACAAGGAAATGAGCAGTGTGGTAAAAAGGACGGAGAGAAATAAAATTTGCATGCAAGCTTGTTTGAGGTCTGGAGAATAAATTTAAAGCGGATAGATGTTTCCTTCGGTATCGATGAAGGCCTCCTTGCCATTCATAAGCACAACCTTGGCCAGTGCCCCTTCAAACTTTTCGATGCGCGAAAACTGTGGTTCTAAGATGGGGTGAATGCCGATTGCCTTTCCATTGCGGACATACAGTACCTCAGCATCCAACCAAAAATCGTCGTAGCGTTGCGCACTTTCTGAGAACTTGAGTTTGCCATCTTTGTAATAGACAATCGTTCTGGGATTCGGACTCAAATCGCTAAAAATGCCAAAGTTGCTAGTAAACTGAAATTCCCGGCGCTTGTTGAGGAAACAAATGCTGTCTGTACTCGCTTTCCAAATGGTGTTAATGGGCTCATTCTTTTGTTCTTCAATCGGAGTATAAAAGGTTTCGATTTCCTGAACAACATAGGCAGCCTCGTTTTCCAGAATGCTCAAGGTATAATGTGGAACGGTACCACACACACCTAAAAAACCACGGTGCTCTTCGAGTCGTTTTCCTTCAAAATCATAGTATACTATTTCCCCTTCTTCACTCAACAACTGCAGTGCTGCGTTCAGTTTTTTCGCAAAAAGGAGGTCCTTGATCAAAATTCCCCCTGCGGGATCGACCACGGCAAAGCCTTCGGACAACTTTAAAACATGGAAAGGAGTAGCGATGCTGTCCGGAAAAGCCCTTGTTTGAACTTCTTGCTCAACTTGACTTGATGTGCTCACTTCTTGGGTGGATGAACTCTCTTTTTTTAGTCCGCAAGCAGCGAAAAAAGCACAGATTGTTAAACAACCTAGCGTGGCAGATATCTTGAATAATTTCATCTTGTGAATTTAAGCTTGATCTTAATCACAAACGGTACCAAAGTTCTCCAAAAAGCTCAATAAATCAGCCGCATTCACGGAACCATCGCCATTGAGGTCGCTCGGACAAGTATTGTTTCCGAAAGTCCAAGTACACGAACCATCATCCACCATGGCCTCCGCCGAATAATTGTCTGCATTGTCATAGGTGCATCCTGGAACTCCGCTCAAAACCAGCCAATCGATGCTGTTTGTTGGCAAAGCATATCCTTCGCTATTCTCCACAATGGCTGAATAGCTTCCCGATTGAGTGGCCTGGATGAATTGGGTGTTCAATCCATCGATGAGCACTCCATCCAAAAACCAATAAAAAACCTCGCCTTCGGAGGCCGCCAAGTTTCCAAAAGCATCCACACTGATGCTGGGGTTGAAATCGCCATTCGCGTCTTCCAACTTATAAATATTGCCACTGATGGTGACCACATAAAGGTCGCCATTCACCCCTTCTCCAAAGGCAACGTTTCCAAAACCGAGTTCGGAGTTCACCACTTCATCTTCCCAAGTTTCATTCACATTTTCCAAAGTGTAGATGCTCCCCGCGCAATAATCGGTGAAAAAGTATTTCCCAATCATGTTCGGAAATTCATCACCCCGATAAACATAACCACCTGTGATGGAACAAAAGTTATACGGAGCGTTGTGACTAAAATCAGCTACAGGATCTTCATACGTTCCATTGCAGCCCGTGCCATTGAAAGAAGAAAAGCCCTCAAAGCATCGCCAACCGTAATTCAATCCTCCAGCGCTTCCTGCCGGCTCCACATTTACTTCCTCTTTGATGTTTTGTCCCACATCTCCAATCCACAAATCGCCCGTTTCTTGGTCGAAAGAAAACTTCCAAGGATTGCGCATTCCGATGGACCAAATTTCGTCGAGAGTGCTCGCATCTCCCACGAATGGATTGTCGCTAGGAATCGCATAGGGCGCTGCAGAATCAACGTCCAACCGAAGCATTTTCCCCAGCAACGATTGCGGATTCTGAGCACGGTTGTTGGGGTCACCCCCACTTCCACCATCTCCCATGCCGATGTACAGGTATCCATCCGGACCAAAGGCAATGTGTCCGCCATTGTGATTTCCAAAATCTTGCGGAATGGTGATGATGGTTTCCACCGCCGTTGGGTTCGCCACATTTGGGTTTCCGCTCACCCCGTACTCTGCCACAACCGTGCTTCCTTGATTGTTGGTGTAATTGATGAAAAAGCGGCCATTTGAGCTGTAATTGGGGTGAAAAGCAAGCCCGAGGAGTCCGCGTTCCCCACCAGTACTGATGAGCGAGCTCACATTGAGGAAAGTCCCCAATTCCGTTCCCGCATCATCCATCACCTTGATTCTCCCCGTCGCTTGTTCGATCACAAAAAGACGCGAATCGCCAGCGTGATAAAGCCCTACGGGAGAACTGTATCCGCTTGAAAACAAATTCAAATCCAGCTCCAGTGGAGAAGGTGATTGCGACCAAGTTGGAAGAGACAGGACAGAAGCCAATAAAAAAAGGAAGGTGATTTTTGAATTCATAGCAGGAGATTTAAGGATAAGCAAGTTACGAAAACTAAGGATTAGCCGCTGAGTTTCGTATTTTTGCCCCCTTAATTCACGCCCATGAGTCTACAGGAAGAAATCCAGCACCGAAAAACCTTTGCCATCATCTCCCACCCTGATGCCGGAAAAACAACCTTAACGGAAAAGTTTTTGCTTTTTGGTGGAGCCATTCAAACTGCGGGAGCTGTGAAATCCAACAAGATCACCAAAACCGCAGCTTCCGATTTTATGGAAATTGAACGCCAACGTGGAATCTCGGTAGCTACTTCGGTGATGGCCTTCCACTATCGCGATAAGCTCATCAACCTTTTGGATACACCTGGTCACCGCGATTTTGCTGAAGACACCTACCGTACCCTCACTGCTGTGGACAGTGTTGTGCTTGTGATTGACTGTGTGAAAGGCGTTGAGGCACAAACCGAACGATTGATGGAAGTGTGCCGCATGCGCGATACGCCCGTGATTGTTTTCATCAACAAAATGGACCTCGAAGGACAAGATCCTTTTGACCTTTTGGATGAATTGGAAACCAAGCTCGACATCAAAGTACGTCCGCTTTCTTGGCCCATCAGTATTGGACACACCTTTAAAGGAGTGTATAATCTGTATGACAAAAGCCTGAACCTTTTCGACCCAAGCAAAACCACCATTGCCAAGGACGTCGTACAAATTAAAGATCTGAGTGACCCCAAATTGGACGAACTCATTGGTGAGCATGCCGCTCAACTTAGAGAAGACGTTGAACTCATTGAAGGGGTGTATGAAGATTTTGATCCGAAAACTTACATGAGTGGTGAAATTGCCCCTGTATTTTTCGGAAGTGCCGTAAATAATTTTGGCGTTCAAGAGCTTTTGGACTCCTTCGTTGAAATTGCTCCAACGCCGAGAAGCCGACCAACCAACGTTCGCATGGTGGAGCCCACGGAATCTAAATTTACCGGCTTCGTATTTAAAATTCACGCCAACATTGACCCGAAACACCGGGATCGGATTGCCTTTTTGCGCGTATGTTCAGGGAAGTTTGAGCGAAATAAATTTTTCAATCACGTTCGATTGGAGAAGAAGCTCAAGTTTGCGAATCCCGCCACCTTCTTGGCCCAAGATAAAAGTGTGGTTGAAGAAGCCTTTCCTGGGGACGTGATTGGCTTGTATGACACCGGGAATTTTAAGATTGGGGATACGCTAACTGAAGGAGAACAGCTCACCTTCCAAGGAATACCGAGCTTCTCGCCTGAAATATTTAAAGAACTCGTTAACCTCGACCCAATGAAATCCAAGCAATTGGACAAAGGAGTACAGCAGTTGACCGATGAAGGAGTTGCCCAATTGTTTGTAAGAGAAAACGGAAATCGAAAGATCATCGGAACGGTGGGTGAACTTCAGTTTGAAGTGATCAATTACCGACTCGAACACGAATATGGAGCCAAATGTAGGTTTGAATCCAAAAACTATTTCAAAGCGTGTTGGATCACCCTAAAAAGCGATTTGGACCCGAAAGCGACCGAGAACATAGAAAAGTTGGCCGAGTTCAAGCGATTAAAAGTCAACGACATGGTGATTGACAAAGACGGGAACGACGTATACCTCGCTCCTAGTCAATTCCTCTTGCAAATGGAACAACAGAACTTCCCTGAATTGGAATTCCATTTTACAAGTGAGTTTAAAACAAAAAAAGAGTCTGCTTAAGGACCACAAATACTCTTCGAAGAAGGGAAAAAAGTTTAATTTTGCGCACCCGTCTGACGTGGACGTGGTTTAATTGAATCTTCAAAGGAAATGATCGACGTAACTCAATCGAGAGCAGAAATGACCTCCTCTCCAGCTGTCATCTCAGACATGGCGGCCTACGATCACGAACAAGTATTGTTCTGTCAAGACAAAGCAACCGGGCTTCGCGCCATCATCGCAATTCATGATACCACCCTTGGACCCAGTTTGGGGGGCACACGCATGTGGCAATATGCCAACGAAGGTGAGGCGCTGACCGATGTTTTGCGTTTATCTCGCGGGATGACCTACAAAAGTGCCTTGGCCGGTTTGAATCTCGGTGGAGGAAAAGCCGTGATCATTGGAAACAGCCGAACCGATAAATCTGAAGCCCTTTTTCGCAGGTTTGGACGATTCGTTGATAGCCTTGGCGGAAAATACATTACCGCTGAAGACGTGGGCATTTCAACCAAAGACATTGAATGGGTGGCCATGGAAACCAAGCACGTAGCTGGAAAACCAACTTACCTCGGTGGGTCTGGAGATCCATCCCCTGTTACCGCCTATGGGGTTTATATGGGAATGAAAGCCGCAGCCAAAGAGCAGTTTGGATCTGACGATCTTGGAGGAAAGAAAATTGCCGTTCAAGGCGTTGGAAGTGTGGGTGAAACCTTGGTAGATTATTTGGTGAAAGAAGGCGCAGTAGTGACCATTACTGACATCTTTGAAGACCGAGTGAACGAAATTGTGAACCGTTACGGAGTACAAGCTTGTGCACCTGATGAGATTTACGACATCGACATGGACATCTACGCACCGTGCGCACTTGGAGCTACCGTGAACGACGACACCCTCAAGCGATTGAAATGTGCCGTTATTGCTGGTGCAGCCAACAATCAACTCGCCAACGAAGAAAAGCACGGCATTGAAGTGATGAAGAAAGGAATCGTTTACGCTCCTGACTATCTTGTGAACGCAGGTGGAATCATCAATTGTTATTGGGAAGTGATTGGCTACCACAAAGACGCAGCAATGAGTCAGGCAAGCATGATCTATGACACCACATTGAACATCTTGAAAAAATCGAACGCAGAGAAAATCCCAAGCTACCTCGCCGCCAATCAAATGGCCGAAGCGCGCATTGCCTCTATCGGACGAATCAATCAAAAATTTTAGAAACCACACCTCATTTTTAAACGGCACAGCATGCTCAATAGAAGACACCTACGAATCAAAGTACTACAAACCCTTTATGCCTTTTACCAAGAAGGCGAAGGAGATGCTGGAAAAGCAGAAAAAGCACTTTTCTTTTCCATCGATAAGATGGAAGAAATGTACATCTACCTCCTCACTTTGATTGTGGAAATGCAAGGAGCAGCAATTGACCGTATCGAAGCGGGAAAAAACAAACAATTGCCCAGTAAGGAAGATCTCCATCCCAACACCAAATTCGTCACCAATCGTCCGCTCAGAATCCTCGCCAACAGCAAGGCCCTTCGCAAAAAAGCAGAAGACCTTGGCGTAACATGGTCGGACAACCGCGACCTCGTGAAGAAAGAGTTCAAAATGCTCATGGAAACCGAGGACTATAAGGAGTACATGGAATCTGAAGAGCGTGGATTTGCCCATGACCGCGACTTCCTCCTACGCTTCTTCAAAAGACACATGATCAACTTTGAGTTGCTTCACGACTATTTTGAAGAGAAGAGTGTATTCTGGAACGATGACCTCGACTTGATCTCCAGCATGACCATCAAAACCATCAAATCCATCAAGGAAAATGACGACGACGTTGAACTACTTCCCTTGTGGAAAGGAGACGATGATGAAGAAGACTTTGTAAAGACCCTTTATCGCCGTTCTTTATCTTTGGCTGAAGAAAATGAGAGCATCATTAGCGAGTACACCAAAAATTGGGAAATTGAGCGAATTGCATTGATGGACACCATCTTGATGAAAATGGCCATGGCCGAAGTGCGTTCTTTTCCAAGTATTCCTGCAAAAGTGAGCATGAACGAATACATCGAATTATCGAAATACTACAGCACCCCCAAATCCAACGGATTCATCAACGGTGTACTCGATCAATCTTTCGCCAAATTGAAAGAAGACGGATTGGTGGAGAAAACCGGACGTGGACTCATTGAATAAGACCATCATGAAAAAGCAACTCTTTATTCTAAGTTTATTTGTTTTGGCCATGAGCTCGTGCTCCGAACCAGCGGAAGAAGTGAGCACCGACATGCTTCATTTCCCAAGCAGTTCCGATTCGAACGCCGACCGAGCATTGCCTGAAATCACCTTTGAAAATACCACCTACGAATTTGGTAAAATCTTCGAAGGAGAAATCGTAGAATACAGTTTTGACTTTAAAAATACCGGCGACGCCCCCTTGGTGTTGACCGCTGTTGAACCTTCTTGCGGATGCACCGTGCCGAAAAACTGGCCCAAAACCCCACTCGCTCCTGGCGCTACGGGGACCATCATCGTGGAATTCGACAGCCATCAACGTGTGGGAATGACCAACAAGAACATCGCTGTGGTAGCCAACACCTCCCCTTCCAAGAGCCTCTTGTTTTTGAAAGGAGAAGTGCTTGAAGCACCTCAATTGATGAAGGAATAGCCCGACATTAACCGATCAACAAAAACATTTAAATACATCAAGCACTCAAACCAATGAACACATTATTTATCACACTCCAAGCAGCAGCGCCTGCCGGACAAGAAGGAAATCCTTACCAATTTTTGATCCTCATCGGAGGAATGTTCGTGATCATGTACTTCTTCATGATTCGTCCGCAAATGAAACGTCAGAAAGAAGCCAAAAAATTCCGTGAAAGCCTTTCTAAAGGAGACAGCATCGTTACCATTGGAGGAATTCATGGAAAAGTATTGGAAATTACAGACACCAACGTTTTGGTACAGGTAGACAACGGGAAATTGCGCATCGAGAAATCGGCCATCTCGTCGAACCACCAAAGCTCTGAGCAAGACATTGCTGCTGCACAGAAATAAATGAACTCCAACACGCCAAAAGCATGGTTCGATCAACTCTCCAAACGCAGTGCTGCTTTGGATTGGAAGGTGCTTTTGGCGTGCATTGGGATCTCAGCGCTCATTTGGCTTTTGAGCAGCTTGTCCACTGAAGGGGAATTCACCCTTCACTACCGCTTCCTGCCCAGCGAACTTCCAGAATACTGTGAATTGCGCTCGGAAGAAGAAATCCCCTTTGAAATTCAAATCAAAGCCAAGGGAATCAGCGTTTTCTCAAAGTGGATTGAACGCGATGAGAAAGTCATTCCCCTCCTTTTGAATTCCTTCCCTTGCAGTGGAGAAGAAATCAGCATTCCATCGCGCAGACTCATCTCTCTCATCACCCCTCACCTCTCGGAAGGACAAAGTGTGGTTCGCATCTCGCCAGACACCATCTTCGTCCCCATCACCAAAAAGCTCAGCAATAAAATTCCGCTGCGGGCCAATGTTCAAACCCTACTTCCTCCCGGATTGATTTTGGAAGGCATCATCATGCAGCCGGACAGCATTGCCGTTGAAGGGGATGAACGACTGATTCGAGCGCTCAAAGCCATCGAAACCGTTCCGTTTGAACTGAAGGACACCCTCATTCAAATCGTCGACATCAATCTTCCCCAAGGCATTTCAAGCACCTTGGAACAAGTCCGCATAAAAGCTAAAACAGCTCAAATTGAAAAACGGAGCATTGAATTGCAGCCACAGTTTGACCGTCCAATCGGAAAAGGGGAACTTCTTGTGGATGGAATTTGCACCGTTTCTTTTTTCGGAACCCGTGCAGAATTGAAACGCGTCAACACCTCAAAAATACGGGCCGTGATTGAACCCATTGGCGAAAGCAATTTGGGCACGATTCGGCTCGACGGACTGGAAGAATTGCCCAAAAACGTGGAATATCTCATCCATCCCTCAGAAATGGCCTTCTTAATCACAGAATAAGGCGCTCAAGTATTCGTCCATTCCTTTTCAACCCGTTATCTTTAGGCCACCAAATTTTCTTGAATGAATTCTTCAACGCGACTGTTCTTTTTGGCACTGATCCCCATTGCCGTCCTTGTAGCCCTACTGTATTTCAATGTTTTGTTTTTTGCCGACGACTCTTCTTACGGTCCGAATCAAATTGCACTTCTGATCGCAGGAACCATTGCCGCAGCAATTGGAGTATTGAATAAAACCAAGTGGAAGCACATCTACGACGGGATCATCGAGAGCATCACCACGGCCACAGGAGCCATCATCATCCTTTTGCTCATAGGTGCACTCGCGGGAACTTGGTTGCTCTCTGGAGTAGTTCCTGCCATGATTCATTACGGATTGATGGTGCTCAACCCCTCCTTCTTCTTGGTCGCCGCCGCCATCATTTGTGCCGTGGTTTCCATCGCCACAGGAAGCTCTTGGGGTACCGTAGCAACCGTGGGAATTGCCCTTCTTGGAATTGGTCAAACCTTGGGCATTTATGAAGGTTGGATTGCAGGAGCAGTGATCAGTGGAGCGTATTTTGGAGATAAGATGTCGCCCTTGTCCGACACTACCAACCTCGCCCCAGCAGTTGCCGGAACCGATCTCATCACCCACATCAAACACATGGCATGGACCACCACTCCTTCCTTCATCATTGCATTGATCGTCTTCTTGATTGCTGGACTATCGCAAGAGAGCAATGCTGAACTCGGTAACCAGATTGGCGACATGCAAAACCTCATTACCAGTAAATTCAACATCTCGTGGTACCTCTTTTTGGTACCCGTTGCAGTGATTGTGATGATTGCGCGAAAAGTACCCGCGATTCCCGCACTCTTTATTGGAAGTTTGTTGGGCGGACTCTTTGCCATTCTCTTTCAAGGTCCTGTAGTACAATCCATCGCCGGAGACACCGCCAACTATGCCGAAGCCGCCTTTTTTGCAGTGACCCAAAGTAT
The DNA here is from genome assembly GCA_938085105.1 of uncultured Flavobacteriales bacterium. Taxonomy (GTDB): domain Bacteria; phylum Bacteroidota; class Bacteroidia; order Flavobacteriales_D; family Sanyastnellaceae; genus CALKGK01. The sequence goes on along the minus strand of CALKGK010000045.1, from coordinate 37,376 downwards.
GGCCCTGGACATCGCCATTGAAACGGGCAATCCGCAAGTGAACGACCTCTTGAGTACCGGCGGAATGCACGGCATGCTCAACACTGTTTGGCTCATCTTGTGTGCTCTTACTTTTGGAGGAATCATGCAAGCCACGGGAATGCTTCAAGCCATCACCAAAATGATTTTACGCTTGGTGAACTCGACTTTTACCTTGGTTTTGTCCACCGCAGGATCTTGTTTAGTCTTCAACATCTTGGCCTCTGATCAATACCTGGCCATTGTGGTGCCGGGGAAAATGTTTAGTCAGGCCTACAAAGATCGCGACCTCGCACCTGAAAATCTTTCCCGAGTATTGGAAGACAGTGGAACCGTTACCTCCGTGCTGATCCCGTGGAACACCTGTGGAGTAGCACAAAGCGGTGTTTTGGGCGTAAGTGTAGCCCTCTTTGCCCCTTTTTGTGTGTTCAATTACGTCTCTTTTTTCATGACTATCTTGTTTGGATTGATGGGCTGGAAAATGACCCCGACCATTCCACTTGTGGGTTCAGAAGGAGAAATTGAAGATTGATAAAACAAGCCGCAGACTCATCGGTTTTATTGGAGATGAACATGAATGCCAACCCCCTGAATACTCAAGACGAGGAAATCATAAGCATAACAGGTGCTCGAGAGAACAACCTGAAAGACATTGACGTTGATATCCCAAGAAATCAATTGGTTGTGATTACCGGACTCAGTGGTAGTGGCAAGTCTTCCCTGGCTTTTGACACCATTTATGCCGAAGGTCAACGAAGGTACATCGAAACCTTCTCTGCCTATGCACGGCAATTTCTAGGCGGAATGGAACGCCCCGATGTGGATCGCATAACCGGACTCAGTCCCGTCATCAGCATCGAACAGAAAACCATCTCTAAAAATCCACGATCGACCGTAGGAACCATCACTGAGGTGTATGACTTTTTACGACTCATCTTCGCACGTGCAGGCGATGCATATAGCTACAACACCAACGAGAAGATGGTGCGTTATACCGATGAGCAGATTGTCGATCTCATTTTGTCGGAATATCCCGGACAAAAACTCCTTCTTTTAGCGCCCTTGATCAAAGGTCGGAAAGGACATTATCGCGAACTCTTTGAACGCGTGATGAAACAAGGATTTGTGCGCGCTCGTGTGGACGGAGAAGTAGTGGAATTGACTCCCGGTTTTCGCGTTGATCGGTACAAGATTCACGACATCGAGGCCGTGGTTGACCGGGTCATCGTGGACGGAAAAGACAAAATGCGCTTGCTGAAGTCGGTACAAGCCGCATTGACCATCGGAAAAGGAATGATGATGGTTCAGCCCTTAGAGGAAAACAATGTGCGCCACTTTTCGCGCTACTTGATGTGTCCGACCACCGGCATCTCCTACCCCGAACCTGAACCCAACCTCTTCTCCTTCAACTCTCCTTATGGAGCATGTCCGAACTGCAACGGACTGGGTGAAGTAGCTGAAATTGACGTGAACAAAATCATTCCCGACACCAAACTCAGCATCAAAAAAGGGGGCATCGCGCCATTGGCCAGCTTGAAAAACAAATGGGTACTGACCCAAGTTGAAGTCCTCTTGGCGGACTATGGTTACGACCTCAAAACCCCCATTGAAGACATTGACGAAGCCATCATCAACGAACTGCTTTACGGTTCGGATAAAATGCTCAACATCCCCTCCAACACGGGAGCAAAGAGTTACAACGTGAAGTTTGAAGGCATCATCGCCCACGTTGAAAAAATTGCAGGAGAATCTTCCAACCCCGGATTGAAGCGATGGGCACAAAACTTCATGAACAAAATTCCGTGTACCTCTTGCGGAGGAGCGCGGTTGAAGAAGCAGGCACTCTATTTTAAACTCGGGAATAAAAACATTGGCGATTTGGCCGGAATGGACATCTTGGAGCTGCACGAATGGTTCAAAACTGTGGATCAAAGCTTTTCTGAGCAACAAGCCATCATCGCCCACGAACCCTTGAAAGAAATTCGGAGTCGGCTCCAATTCCTCTTGGACGTTGGTTTGGACTATCTCAGCCTCAATCGAAGCAGCCGTACCCTCTCTGGAGGAGAAGCGCAACGAATTCGTTTGGCCACACAAATTGGATCAAAACTCGTGGGCGTATTGTACATCCTGGACGAGCCCAGCATTGGTTTGCATCAAAGGGATAACGAGCGCCTCATCAACAGTCTCAAACAATTGAGGGATGCGGGAAATTCCGTGATTGTGGTGGAGCACGACAAAGACATGATGCTGGTGAGCGACCACCTCATTGACGTTGGTCCGGGAGCGGGAATCCACGGCGGACACATTGTAGCCGAAGGAAACCCCAAACAGCATTTGGAAGGAAAAAGCATCACCGCTCAATATTTGAACGGAGAAGTAAGCATTGCCATTCCCGAAAAACGAAGAAAAGGAAACCGCAAGAAACTGCAGCTATTGGGGGCGAGCGGACACAACCTTCAAAACGTCAACTTGAAACTTCCACTCGGCACCTTCCTTTGTGTTACCGGCGTATCGGGATCTGGAAAATCAAGCCTCATCACCCGCACCCTCTACCCCATTCTTCACGGACATTTTTACGAGCCCACCAAGAAACCATTGCCATACAAGCAAGTAAAAGGACTTGAGCATTTGGACAAAGTGATTGAAATCGATCAATCGCCCATTGGAAGAACGCCCCGCTCCAATCCTGCAACGTACACCGGCGTATTTAGCGACATCCGAAACCTCTTCACTAAACTCCCCGAAGCCCTCATTCGCGGCTACAAGCCTGGTAGGTTTAGTTTTAATGTTGTGGGCGGACGATGTGAGACCTGCAAAGGAGCCGGAATACGGGTGATTGAGATGAATTTCATGCCCGATGTTCACGTGGAATGCGAAACCTGTCTTGGAAAACGCTACAACCGAGAAACACTGGAAGTTCGCTACCGTGGAAAGAGCATTGCCGACATCTTGGACATGACCATTGACGAAGCTGTGGACTTCTTTCAGAACATCCCGAAAATCCATCGCATCTCACAAACCTTGCAGGACGTCGGTTTGGGGTACATCACCCTCGGTCAGCAAAGCACCACCCTCTCTGGAGGTGAAGCACAACGGGTGAAACTCGCCGCAGAACTGGCCAAAAAGAGCACGGGAAACACCTTTTATATTTTGGATGAACCCACTACTGGACTTCATTTTCAAGACATTCAAATGTTGATTAATGTGTTGAACCGACTTGTGGATCAAGGAAATACGGTTTTGGTGATCGAACATAATATGGACATGATCAAAGTTGCAGATCATATCGTAGATTTAGGACCTGAAGGTGGTCGGAAAGGCGGCTACATCGTTGCGGAAGGGAGTCCGGAAGAAATCGCTAAATCCGAAAAGAGCGAAACCGGAAGATTCCTCCAGCAGGAACTTCAAGAAAAGAAATGAACTTAAAGCAAGAAAATTAGATAAGGATGAGCGACGATAATTTTAAACAAAGGTCTTGGAACGAGATCAAATCCAACGACTCTTGGGCCGTGTTCAAGATCATGAGTGAATTCGTAGAAGGTTACGAAAAAATGCAGCGCATTGGACCCAGTGTATCCATCTTCGGGTCTGCCAGAACCAAACCCGGCACCAAGTACTACGAAATGGCCGTTGACATCGCTGGTCGGCTTTCCAACAAAGGATATGGTGTGATTACTGGCGGTGGTCCAGGGATCATGGAAGCCGGAAATAAAGGAGCGCACGAGAATGGTGGGGTATCTGTTGGTTTGAACATCGAACTTCCATTTGAGCAAAACAACAACCCTTGGATTGACCGAGATAAGAGCATTGATTTTGATTACTTCTTTGTGCGCAAGGTGATGTTCGTAAAATATTCACAAGGATTCATCGTCATGCCAGGAGGATTTGGCACCTTGGATGAGCTCTTTGAATCCATCACCCTTATTCAAACCCATAAAATTGGTCGTTTCCCCATTGTATTGGTTGGAAAAAGCTTCTGGGCTGGACTCATGGATTGGATCAAAACGACACTTCTTGAAGCGGAGGGCAACATCTCACCAAAAGATTTGGACCTTTTCGCCATGGTGGACACCGCCGAAGAAGCTGTTGCAGAGATTGATAAATTCTACAACCAGTACCTCTTGCGTCCGAACTTCTAAGTCGGATTCAAAATCCAAAAAATCTAAAAAGAGCTGCTTCAAGACAGCTCTTTTTTTGTGTTGACCAAGATTCATGTAACTTTTGACAGGGTTTATACGACCTTTTATTACGACACTTGAAAAATTGAACCACTAAACACTAGATCCATGAAACACATTTTACTTTTAATGAGCGTATTTTTTAGTCTATTGACCGTAGCTCAACTACCCTACACGTTCACGAGTTTCAGTGATACCTATACCCCACTTGAAAACAGCACCAGCTTGAACAATGGACAAATTTGGGACGATCCGGAATACACTGTTCCCATTGGTTTTGAGTGGACTTACTATGACGTCTCGACCTTTCAAATCAATTTTGACGGTCTCGGTGCTACTTTGATTGTACCTAACGGACAAACCACTGCCAACGTACTCATCCCCTACCTGTCTGACGTTATCGACGCCGGTTATGAGAGTGAAGAAAGCATCTCCAACATCTCCCACCAAACTGTTGGAGAACCGGGAAGTCAGATCTTCAAATTGGAATGGCACAACTGTGGGTTTTACAACGAATACGACGCCTTTGGGACTTCAACCAACCGCATATCTTTTCAGTTGTGGATTTATGAAGGAAGCAACGACATCGAATTTCGCTTTGGTCCGAACAGCATCAAAGACGTCGATTTGGTTCATGATGAGATCATCACCGGAGGAATGTTTTTCAATGCCTCTTTCAACCAAAACAGTTGGGATGCCGGTTATTTTTTGAGCGGTGAAGCAATGAATCCAAGCATGGAAGCTGTTACCCCTGATTTTTATGACGTCATTGGATTGAACATGGACCCTTCGAACGGTCAGGTTTACCGCTTTTCAAACATGCAAGTGAATGTTGACGAAACACAGGCAAATGCTGAAGTGGATTTTCGTTTGTACCAGAGCAACAACGAAGAGATTCAGTTGCTCGCACCCAATGATGCAATCAGCACGGTCGAAATCAGAGGGATCACTGGTCAGCTCATCGAGCGTTTCACCACCTCTGGAAACACCATCAAAAACATTGAAGATTATGCTCCTGGGATTTACTTGGTGCATTTTAGTCAGAACAATCAACACAAGACCCTTCGTTTTGTGAAGAATTGATGTTTATACAAGACATTGAAAAAGGCGCTTTCTGGATGGGGAGCGCCTTTTTTTGTTGAGTTTAAATGGGGTACTTCATTGTGTACTTGCGAATTCTTTTGAAGTGCTGAATCTTTGGGAAACTAGAATTGTTGCTTGAGTGACATTAAGAAAGCCACCTCAGCTTGTTTCCAGAGTGATGGACAAGAGAATCTAACTCAAGTTATAGCAATGTCTGCCCTGATTATGGGGTCCATAATTCTCTTTCCTACATCCATGAGCTAAGAATTTGCGTTGATTAATCTTCTAGGGGCTTAACGCACCATCACCTTCTTCATCACCACTCCATCTTTAGAAGATAACTGAACGGTATACACCCCAGCGCTCATTCCTTCGGTATTCAGAACGGCCTTTGTGTCGTTTAAAGGAAAGCTCATCACCGTTCGGCCAAGTGCATCTCTCATCACAAGTTGAAGTGTTGAAGGCCATAAAGGAACTTCAATGTTGATCATGCCCTCACTTGGGTTGGGATAGATGTTCCATTCCATTTCCGTTATGCTTGGAGTGCTTAAGATGGGTGATGCTCCTAGGGTGAATACTCCGGAATTCCAGAAGTCGTAATCAACGGTGTAGATGCCGTTTCCTTCATCCACCAAAGGCGTGAAGGTGGGTTCTCCTCCAACGAAGAAGAAGGGTGAGGTTTCTACAATCATTCCTAATCCTGAAGGGATGTTTTCAATGCCCGAAAGGTCGAAGGTCAACTTCACAAAGCCACAATCTCCGGTTTCATCGTATCCCCATGTTCTAGCCAATCGATTGCTTTCCAATGGGAACATGTTCTCCACGAAGGCCAGATCAGCGTTGTCTGAACCCCACATGAAGTAATCGCCATTGTCAAGACTTGCAGCTTCATTGACCCGCAGAATTCCCGTGCCTTGAGCGTCGTTATGATAGTCGTATTCACTCTCTTTGCCGATTCCCGCCACGTCGTATGGATAATCAAACAGCGAATAACGCTTGAAGGGTCCGAAATCTCTGCCATACTTCGCTCCGAGGTAAGAAGCGATGATGCGGCGCTGACTTGTTCGAATTCTCTTATTGTACATGAAGTGCTCGGCTACTTGTCCTTCACCAAAGCGCTCGTCGAAGTCCCAACCGATGTTAACATCGATGATGGCCTCTCCGTCTCGCGGACCGATATTGGCTCCCGCCCATGGGAAGGCTTGATCGTCGTAAAGGGTGAAGAATTTCTGACCAAATTCTGAGTAGTCGTAAATCACACCAAACAAATGCGTTTCTCCTGCATCGCCGATGTACTGTTGGGGTCCGCTAGCGTAATTCCCTTCATTGTCAATCATCACAGAAGAATACTGAGAAGCATCTTTCCATGGGTGGAGCACAAAACCGTTGTTTCCGCGTGAAGAAGCAATCCAGCCGTGTTCGTTCCATTGAACATCCGTTCCTCTGGCTACACTAAAAATGCTTGGCGAATTTGCTGCTTTCACCCCTTCAATCCGAATAAACTCACCCGCTCCGTTGAACTCAAGCACCGGCATACCATTCATGCTCTCTTCTCCTACCCTTAAGGTTGGAGCAATGCTTTCGTCCATCTGCACAGCTCCGTCGCTTGCACCCAAACGATCATTCCAAATCATCACTTTATCACCATCGTTGGAAACGGCTTCGTTCAAGCCGTTGTTCGTTCCAAAACTCGCATCGAGCCAAGAAGACATCTCCTCCAAGGATCCAACACCTCCAGGCCCAAACGGACCAAAGGGTTCTGGTGCTTCTGTGAAAAGAATTCGGAGCGTGTCCGACTCATAATTGCTGATATCAAACTCATCCAACACTACACCGTCTGGAACAAAAATCTCAATGGGACCCAATTCTTCGGGAGATACATCGAAGGAATAGACAATGGGTCCGCCCTGCAAATTGGAAAGTGTAGCGTTGGTGCTGGTAAGATCAGCCAATTCCAAACCGCTCACAGGAACATTTTGTAAGTTCTTGTAAAAGGCCACCTCCATCTCAAATGGCGCATAGACCTCATATTCATCGCCTTGAAAGTTCAAGCTCGCCGTTGAAGGAAACTCAAAGGTTGACTCATCGAAGAGATCCGACTCCCACAAACCGCGTCCGTAAGTACTCACCTTCAATCGGGAATCTGCAATGCTTTCTCCGTAGTAAATATCGAGTTCCGTTGCGCGTGCACCAATGGCCAAGCCGTTGCTGAAGTTGATGAAACTCTCCATATCGGCATCTTTATAAAACACCCCAAGATCGGTTGCCACGTAGAGTCCCTCGTTGCTTCCCAATTGATAAAGGATATCGTTCACCGGTGAATTGGGCAACCCCTCGCCCATCTCTTCCCAAGAAATCCCTCGATCGATGCTTTTGTACACCACATTATTAAAGCCGATGTACACCGTAGCGCTATCGGTGGGGTGGGTTTCGATGGTTGAAACAGGGAAACTCAACCACGGCAAGTTGTTGGAAAGATCGATCCATTCCACTGAATCTACAGGAGCCATCGCATTGAGCGTGAGGTACATTCTGCGCGATCCTTTTGAGCACCACAGCATGTTTTCATTGGCTCGGGATTGTTCCAAATTGTTCAAGTTGCTGAGGTTGTCGTTTCCAAGGTCGAATGAAATGCGCTCCCAAGCCACGCTGTCTCTTTCAGGGTGCTTGATGTTCATCGTTCGCCAAACATTTTTAAGTCCGGAAAACATATGATTGTCGTTATAGCGGGAGATCAGAAACGGACTCGACCACGCGCCTTCTTCGGTAATGCCCAGCACATCTTGTCCGCATATCTGCTGATTTTCATACTCCTCCGAAGTTCGGTACACCCTTCCATAATACAAGGAAGTGTACCTCACGTTCTGGTCCACTTCATCATAAATGCACTCAAAACCATCTCCTCCTCCCACTCTTTGCCAAACGCTTCCAGTGAACTGACTTGTTCCATTGTCTTGAAATCCGCAAAGGGTTTTATTCGGGTTGAAGGGGCTTTGTCCGAGCTTATAAATTTGTGATGTTACGATCCCATCGGTAATGTCCACCCACTCTGCATTCTCTTCATAGCGATACATTCCACCATCATTGGCGAGGAAGAGCTCATGGGTGTGTGGTGAGAACTCGAGCCAGTGCTGATCCACGTGCAGGAAGTTGGTTTGAATATCGATCCACGTTGCACCACCGTCATTGGACTGCTTCATTCGGATCCCTCCCACATAAAGGCGGTCTTCGATGAATGGATCGGCCACCATGCAGAGGTCGTACCAAGCTTGTCCACCAGACTGACTCCCATCAGCCGACCAGCTTAAAATATTAGGGGAATCGGACATCTCTTCAAACGATTCACCACCATCTGTAGAACGATAAAGCGCTCGAAATTCGGTAGTATTTGCGCTCAGAACATACACCAGCTGTGGATTGGCTGGAGTAACGGCAATCACCATACGGTTTCCTTGAACGATCCCATCGGTAATGTATTGCCAGCTTTCACCGTTGTTGTTGCTTCTAAAAAACCGACCGTTTCCTGTAGCATAGACCACCTCAGAATTGCCCGGTTGGAATTCAATCTCTTTGTAATTCATGGTATTGGTGCTCTCTTGCGACCACGATGCAGCGCCATCTTCGGAGCGAAAAATACCCGAAGAAGTAGCAGCAATGACGATGTTTGGATTGATCGGATCGACCACCAAATCTCCCACCGTCAGCGTTTCAATCCCCTCGTTCATGAAGGTCCACGTTTCTCCACCATCTTCAGACTTCATCACCCCCATACCTGGCGAATCGGCCGCATCTCGGTCGCCCGTTCCGCAATAAACAATGTCTGGATTCTGTGGGTTGAAGGCAATCGAGCTCACTCCCAAAGTGGGCAAATCGTCGGTATTGCTCGTCCAATTGTTTCCCCCATCAAACGAACGCCACAAGCCACCTGCAGGTGCACCTGCGAAAACGATGTTTGGATCATTGGGATGAAAAGCCACATAATTCATTCGACCAACACCCCGAATATTGTCTCGGGTGGTTACCTCGTCCAAAATGGGGCCCAGTTGCTGCCAGTTTCCGCCAAGCGACTTGTTTTTTGGAATGCTTTTGAATGCCTTTTGGACATCTCTACCGTTGGGCACCGTTCCATCAGCCTTCACTCTCGACTTCATCAAATGTTCCCAGCGCTTGAAAGGCTTATAACCGCAACCCGGAGTAATTTCTCTTCCTTCCCAATAGGCATCAAATGCAGTGCACAAGGAATCGAAATTCGTGTTGGGATTTTGCATTAAGGTGCTCCAATCGGGTGGAATTTGGAGGTCTGCATCTTGAGCGAAGGAAAACAAGGAAGTGCAAGCCAAAAGACTGGCAAGGAGTAGCGTTCTTTTCATGGTAGAGGTTTCGAAGTAGAAAGGTACAACGCGAAACGCCGAAAAGAAAAGGGAAGGACATAAAAGGCGATTCAAATAGCAATGAAGATGCCAATCCTAAGTACCTCTTCATTCCTTACATTTGCCTTCATGAGGAAAAAACAAGTCACGGTTATCGGTAATTATGACGCCAGCGAAGCACAGTATGAATTGGGCGTTCAAGTGGGAAGACTCATTGCTCATTTGGGAGCCTGTGTGATCTCTGGCGGACGAACCGGACTCATGGAAGCCGTGGCGAAGGGGTGTTCTGAAGCAGGCGGAATCAGCATTGGACTTTTGCCCGGGGAAGATTTCGAATCGAGCAACGAATACAATAGCATTGTGATTCCAAGCGGCATTGGATATGCCCGAAACAGTATGAACGTTCTCGCTGCAGACGTTGTGGTTTGTGTTGGAGGGGCCTCGGGAACTCTCAGTGAAATCGCCTATGCTTGGTGTTATCGAAAGCCCATCATTGTCATTCAAGGAGGCGGTGGTTGGGGAGATCAACTCATTGGAACCGCCATTGACCATCGTTGGAATTATAAAATTGAAGGCGCATCCGACATGGAAAGTTTGGAAAACCTGCTGAGAAAGTACATTTAGTCAGTAATAATTGCACCCAACGATCAAATTTAGCGCTGTTTTGGCGCTTTTTTTTCTTGCGGAAAGCCAAAGTGTCAGTTCACGCCCAATGGTACGCCCTTTGCTTTGCTGAACACGTCTTTAAAAAACAAAACAATGCAACAAGGAAGTATCAACGTACAAACGGAAAACATCTTTCCGATCATCAAAAAGTTTCTCTATTCAGACCATGAAATCTTTTTAAGAGAATTGGTGTCCAATGCCGTCGATGCAACACAAAAGGTAAAAACCCTCAATGGATTGGGTGAATTGCAATCAACCACGGAAGACCTTAAAGTTGAAGTCATCTTAAACAAAGAAGCCAAAACACTCACTGTTCGCGATAATGGAATCGGGATGACGGGTGAAGAGCTTGAAAAATATATCAATCAAATCGCTTTTTCGGGAGCGGAAGAGTTTGTAGAAAAGTACAAAGACGCTGAAGGAAGCCAAGCCATTATTGGTCATTTCGGACTCGGGTTCTACTCTGCCTTTATGGTAGCAGAGAAAGTAGAAATCTTCACCAAATCGCACCGTGAAGGAAGCGAAGCCGTGCGCTGGGAATGCGACGGGAGTCCGAACTACAGCATGGAGACCATTGAAAAAGACACTTTGGGAACCGACATCGTGCTTCACATCGCAGAAGATTCGGAAGAATTTTTGGAAGACCAAAGGGTATCGGGCATCTTGAACAAGTATTGCAAGTTCATGCCTGTATCCATTCAATACGGAACACGCACAGAGCAAATTGACTCACCAGAAGGTGAATTGGATGAAAAGGGAGAAATCAAGAAAGAGAGCATTGAAGTTCCCAACATCATCAACAACCCCAACCCTGCGTGGATGAAAAAGCCCGTAGACCTCAAAGAAGAAGACTACAAAGACTTCTACCGCGAGCTCTACCCCATGAACTTCGAAGACCCCATGTTCCACATCCACCTGAACGTGGATTTCCCCTTCAACCTCACGGGAGTGCTTTACTTCCCTCGATTGAAGAAGCAAATGGACATGCAGAAGAACCGCATCCATTTGTATTCGAACCAAGTCTTCATTACCGACAACGTTGAAAACATCGTACCCGAGTTCCTCACCCTATTGCACGGGGTAATTGACTCGCCAGACATCCCCTTGAACGTATCGAGAAGCTACCTTCAAGAAGACGGGAATGTGAAGAAAATATCTGCTCACATCAGCAAAAAGGTATCTGACAAATTGAACGGAATGTTCAAAGAAAACAGAAGCGATTTTGAAGAAAAGTGGGACGATTTGAAAGTCTTTGCAGAGTATGGAATGCTGACCGATGAGAAGTTCTATGACAGAGCCAAGTTCGCACTATATAAAACCACTAAGGGTGAGTACTTTACATTTGATGAGCTTAAGGAAAAGATCAAGGTGAATCAGACCGATAAAAACGGGAAGATTGTCGTGCTTTACACCCCTGATGCAGAAGCACATCACGCCTACATTGAGCAAATGGAAGAACGCGCTTATGAAGTGCTTCATTTGGACGGACCATTGGTATCTCACTTGATGACCAAATTGGAAGGAAAAGACAGCGAAGTTCAATTTAAGCGAGTGGATGCTGACGTAGCAGATCGCCTCATTGAAAAAGAAGATGCCCTTCCATCCAAACTCAGCAAAGAGCAAGAAGAAACCCTTCAGCCCGTGATTGAAGAAGTCTTGAACAACAAGAACTATCAAGTGAAGTTTGCGAGCATGAGTCCGAGTGAAAACCCAGTAGTGATCACACAATCTGAATTCATGCGACGAATGAAAGAGCAGCAGCAAGCCGGTGGTGGTGGAATGCAGATGTTTGGAGAAATGCCCGACACCTATGAAATGACCATCAACGCCAACCATGCTTTGGTGGAGAAAATTGTGGAGGAATCGGACCTTGAGAAAAAGAAAAACATGATCAAGCAAGCCACAGACCTCGCCCGTTTGTCGCAAGGCCTGTTGAAAGGAGAAGCGCTCACCTCTTTTGTAAAAAGGAGCATAGAACTCATAAATTAAAAACATGAAACGACTAGGAATTATTATCCCTTTAGGCATTGTGCTCCTATTGGCGCTCATTGCAGGAGGCAGTTACAACGGCTTTGTGAACGCCGATGAGAACGTAGCTCAAGCTTGGGGAAACGTTGAAACCGAATATCAACGACGCTTCGATTTGATCGACAATTTGGTGGAAACCGTAAAAGGCTATGCCGACTTTGAGAAATCGACCCTTGTGGAAGTCACCCAAGCTCGTGCCGCCGCCTTTGGAGCCATGAAAAGTGTGGATGAAAACGGAGTGGAGCAATTTCAGGCCGCGCAGAACCGTCTGGGAGTAGCCATGCGAGGAATGTTGGGCTATTCAGAACAATACCCTGATTTGAAAGCCAACAAGAACTTCCTGGAGTTGCAGGCACAATTGGAAGGCACTGAAAACCGCATTGCCATTGCTCGAGAGCGATACAATGAAGCCACCACAACCTACAACAAGAAAGTAAGAAGGTTCCCTGGAAACCTTGTGGCCGGCATGATGGGCTTTGAGAAGAAAGAAGTATTTTCTTCTTCGGATGGGGCAGAAACAGCGCCCAAAGTAAATTTTAAATAATGGCCAAAGGCTTAGACATGTATGATGTGTTTGGATCGGCTGAGGAATTGCTTGTTGAACAGGCCATTGCTCAAGCCGAGCTCCAAACATCGGGAGAAATAAGAGTCCACATCGATAACCGTTGTAAAGAAGCTGTTCTTGATCGAGCAGCTTTTCTTTTTGAGGAATTGGAAATGCACCAAACCGAAGCCCGCAATGGAGTGCTCATTTATCTCGCCTTGCAAGACAAAAAGCTCGCCATCTTGGGTGATGCGGGAATTAATGCCAAAGTACCAGAGGATTTTTGGAATCGGATCAAGAGCGAAATGATTCAGGCCTGTGCTGCAGGACGATACGTTGACGCCATCGTGCAAGCCGTTTTGAGCGCCGGTGAACAGCTCAAAGTTCACTTCCCCTATCAATCCGACGATGAAAATGAATTGCCAAACAACATCTCATTTGGAAAAAGGTAATGAATAAGCCCCTACTCCTCTTCTTTTCCGCAGCCGTATTGCTTTTCCTGAACGCATGTCAGATGAGCGAAAACAAAAAGTTGTGCATCCCAGACCCGGTGCAAGGCACCTTTGTTTACGACATTGCAGACGTATTGAGTGAAACTCAGGAAAAAGCACTCAACCTGAAGTTATCCAACTTCGCCGTGACCTCCTCAAATGCTCTTGTAGTGATTACCCATCCGAATTTCTGTGGGGATGAACCTTGGCATTACGCCACGTTGGCTGGAGAAAACATGGGCGTTGGAACCGATAGTTTGGACAACGGAATGGTGTTGGTGGTTGGAACCGACGTTCGGAAAACCTTCATCGCCGTTGGTGATGGACTGGAGGGAGCGATACCTGACATCTATGCCAAGCGCATTGTGGAAGAGCAACTTTTGCCCGCGTTTCGTGAAAACAACTATCCCAAAGGAATTGAAGCAGCCACTACCCGACTCATGGATTTGGCCTTAGGAGAGTACCGTTATCCCACAGGAACAGCTCAAAGCAAAAAGAGCAAAAACACCAAAAGGAAAAAAACCTTTCCGTGGGGAGTACTGTTCGTCTTTGGGTTCATGTTCGTGAGTGGATTTGGCAGGTTTGCTTACCGTGCGCATCGTTATTCACAGATCAATGAAATGGGCTATTGGGCCGCAGTGCTGCTCTTATTGAACCAAAGTGGACAACACACCGGACGGTATGACGACTTTAACAATGGTCGTGGTCCTTTTGGAGGCGGCTTCGGTGGCGGTGGCGGCTTTGGCGGCGGAGGTGGCTTCGGAGGATTTGGTGGCGGTGGCTTTGGCGGTGGCGGCGCTGGCGGAAGTTGGTAAGATTGGAATAATAGGAAGAACACCGAGCAAAGAAGGACGAAGAGTGAACATTAATACAAGTGAAAATGGCTTTTGGTAAAATTTTAGGAGGAATTGCGGGATGGGCATTTATGGGTCCAGTAGGCGGAATCATAGGCATGGCTTTGGGTCATGTTTTTGAAGAAGTCTTCAAGGGCGATATGAGTGTGGATACCCCTCGGAGCGATTATCGTCAGCGTTACCAGCGCACACAGCGTCCCAACACCGGAAGCGGGGATTTTGCAGCATCATTAATCGTGCTCACCGCAGCCATGATGAAAGCCGATGGGAAAGTATTGAAGAGTGAACTGGCCTATGTAAAGTCCTTTTTCGGGAAGCAGTTTCAGGAAGAGCAAAGTAAGGAATACCTTCAGACCCTCAAGAAAGTGCTTGAGCAAGACATCGATGTACGCCCTGTTTGCGATCAGATCCGCTATTTCATGGATCACAGCGGACGATTGTTATTGGTTCAGTACTTGGCAGGCATTGCAAAAGCCGATGGCGACATCGACAGCAGCGAACGAAACATGCTCTTTCAAATAGCTCAGCATTTGGGAGTTCGAAGCATCGACGTAGAAAGTCTGCTTCACCTTGAATCCAACAATCTTGAATCGGCCTATGCCGTTTTGGAAATTCCGAAAAGTGCCAGTGATGATGAGCTGAAAAAAGCCTATCGCAAAATGGCAGTGAAATACCATCCTGACAAAGTGAGCCACCTTGGCGAAGAGCACAAAGCCGCGGCTGAAAAGAAATTTGTCGCCGTTCAGGACGCTTATGAGAAAATCAAGAAGTCACGGTCCTGAGCCTTGAAGCAACAAAGCGCTCCATCACCAAAATACTGGAGATCACCAGTGCTAAGTTGGCCAAGCCCAAGCTCCCCGTTCGGTTCAGAAAATCGACCCCATCCCTGCCCCAAAGATCGGGAGTATTTAATGCGAAGGGAACGAGCGCCAAAGCCATCACGATCAGCAACACCTTTTTGCCCTCTTGAAACGCCAGAAGGGTTGTGAGTGCTAAAATTCCTGTCGACCATAAGAAATGCTCCGTATCCGTGTGCACGAGGTTGGGAATGAGGGCTGCAATTCCGAAAAATTCCAAGCTCATGAACGTTTCCTTCTTTTCAGGCGAACTCTTTTCTTGGCGATAGTGAAACATCAACCAGAAAAAAATGGCCATTGCCGTGACAAAAAGACTTCCAAACACAATCATCTCCCCTTCAAAAGCATCTAGGGTTAAATGATCGATGTAGTAATAAATCGTGTTTGGACTCTCGTGCAAAGCCGTATTGTGCATTTGCATGGTACTCACCCATTCTGAAAGTAAATGCAGGTTTTCGTCCCAGCCTAAAAAGAGCGCCGGCAGAAACAACAGCGCAACAAAGGACAAGCCCGTATGCAAAAGAATTGTCCACTCCTTTCGAAGCACCAGCCAAGGGAGGAGAAAAACAAAATGAGGTTTGAATGCGAGGAGGAGTCCCATTACAAGTCCTGAAATCATTGGCTTATCATTTCGAAAACGATGAACCACGAGCAGACCGATGAAAAGCAACCAGTTCACATTTCCGAGCAGGAGTTCTCTGGCAAAGTGTCCGCCCAAAAGCAAAAGCAGGGCCAGCAAAGGATAGAGCAATCGATGATTTATACCGCTCAGAAAAGCTTGAGTGTGGCGCAGGATTAGGGGTAGAAAAAACAGCATGCTCGCCCCAATTGCCAAGAAGTACACCACCCTTGTGAACGTCCAGCCTACAAGCGAAAAAGGATAGAACAAGTATGCCGCAATGGGCGAATATTTGTAGAAACCGCTTGACAAACCAAAGGCCTCACCGTAGGGAGTCTCCCCTGACTTCATATGTTCCAAAGCATCGTAGTACACCCACAAATCGTACATCTGGAACCGACCATTGATAATGTTCAGTGCCATGTAGAGCAGCAAGAGCAACGCCCCAATCCAATAGAAGGTCTGGATATTTTTAGAATTTTTCTTCATTGCTATCAGGTGCAAATCACGTTAATTTTACCTTTGTAAAAAAAGAAAAGATGTTTGGAGACATGATGGAGAAGTTGCAGAAAATGCAGCAAAGTGTAGCTGAGAGCAAAGCAAAGCTCGATAATATCAGCGTAGAAAGCGAAGTGGAAGGAATCAAAGTAAGGATGAATGGAAATCGAAAGTTGATTGACCTTCAGATCCCAGAATCAATGATGGAGGACAAGGAAGACCTGCAGGACCTCTTGCTCACTGCCTTCAACAAAACCTTAGAAAAAGCCGATAAAGTGAACGAAGCTGAAATGGCCTCGAGTGCAAAAGGGCTCATTCCAGGACTTTAATTGGGAAAGAAAAAACAGGGATACGCACACATCATTGGGATTATTTCGTTCCCCTTGCTCGCCTTGACTTATTTTCTGACGGACAGTGCTTTGGTTCTTGTCGGCGGGCTCATTGTGATCGGTTTTCTCTTTTACAAGGTGGTTTTTCAGCGCTGATAATCATAGGGTTGGGCCAAAAATTGTGTTTTTTTTGCTAACATCAACCTGAGGAAAAACACTCATACCGCAATGGCTACGGCTCATTCCCGTTCATCGCTCATGGACTAAATGAAGTCCTGATTTGTTTTGAAGTAGCACGATATTCCCCGATATTTGTCTATCGACCTGAACAGCGGTTGATGCAAAAAAGACACACGATCTTAAAAAAACATATGAGTAATTTTCAAGCGGCAAAATTCGACAACACCGTCGAAAAAGAATTCTTAAAAGCCCTTCGCAGCCGAGTGAAGGCATATTTCAAAGATAACAACAAGTCTAAAGAAGCAGATGCGAACATGGTGATCAAGTCCATTTACATGGTCGCCCTATTCACTGTGCCTTTTGTGCTCATGTTATCAGGAGTTATTGAGAGTCCATGGATGGTCATTTTGATGTACGTCTTGATGGGCTTCGGGATGAGCGGAATTGGCCTGTGCATCATGCACGACGCCAACCACGGTGCATACTCAAAGAATCAAAAAGTGAACAAATACATGGGTTTGCTTCTGAACTACGTAGGTGGAAATGCATTGAATTGGAAAATTCAGCACAACATGCTTCACCACAGCTATACCAACGTTGATGGTTTGGATGAAGACATCAATCCAGGAGCAGTAATGCGTTTTTCGCCTCACCAACCGAGATTAAAGCACCACAAGTACCAGCACATTTACGCTTGGGCTTTGTACAGTTTGATGACCATCTCTTGGTTGCTCGTAAAAGATTTCAAGCAATTGAAGCGTTACCACACCATGGGACTTGCTGAACCAGCAGCTCAGAAAAGCTTTCGAAGAGTTATGATTGAATTGACCATTTCGAAAGTGATTTATTGGGGAGCGGTAGTTATTCTCCCGATGGTGATTTTGCCTGTATCTTGGTGGGTAGTAGCTTTGGGAGTGATTGTGATGAACCTCATTGCGGGATTGATCCTTGCCATGATCTTTCAACCGGCACACGTGATGCCGGAATCAACGTATCCTTTGCCTGATCAAAACGGAACAATTGATAACAACTGGGCCATTCACCAGCTCATGACCACCCAGAACTTTGCCCCGAAAAAGCGGATCTTCTCTTGGTTAGTGGGTGGATTGAATTTTCAAGTAGAGCACCACTTGTTCCCAAACATTTGTCACGTACACTACTCTAAAATTGCTCCTATTGTAGAAGCAACTGCGAAAGAATATGGTATTCCTTACCACAGTAAAAAAACCTTCAGAGAAGCCCTCATTTACCACGGGCGCATGTTGAAGATGCTCGGTCAACAAGATGTGATCGCATAATCATCACAACTAACTCATTTTGAAAAGGTGGCGAGATAGTCTTTATGGCTCAACTCGACCACCTTTTTTGCTTCTTCAGCATTATAGGTCGCCGTAATTTGGCATTCTTGTCCTGTTTGTCCGGGCTTCTGCTTGTACGTTAGAAAGTAATGCTTCAAACGTTGGATGATCGCCTCCGGCACTTCGGTAATATCTTTCCATGTGTAGACCTCGTCGTTGGCCAAAACAGCAATGATTTTATCATCGGCCTCTCCCCCATCAATCATTCGAAAACCGCCGATTGGAATTGCGTGCACCAACAAATCCCCGTGCATCACATCCCTTTCTGTGAGCACACAGATATCCAAGGGATCTTCATCTCCGACAATATTTTGGAGTCCGCTTTGCTCCATGCAAAACTTGGCAGTTCCCTCCCCACAGTACGTTTGGGGAACGAAACCGTAGAGTGCCGGAATAATATTGGAAAATTTTTGTGGACGGTCGATCGTCAAGTATCCTGAATCTTTGTCCACCTCGTACTTCACCGTATCTGTAGGAACAATCTCAATGAACGCATGAATTGCACCTTGGTGAGCCTTACTCTTTTTTGAAATCCCGTGCCACGGGTGGGCCTTATGAAGCTTCATCTTTACTGCTATTAGCTATTGAAGTGCAAAGAAACACAAAGTTGAAAGCATGGAGAGACGTTAAACATAGCTTTACAATTCGTTTACATCGCAAGAAGAATATAGAGCTTTGCCTTTGGTCAATAAATGAACGAAAGCTCCCTCAGAAACCAAGCAGAGAGAAGTAGGAAACAAGCGAAGCGCTCAAAGAATATGCAAGAATAAATGAACAAGGATTTAAACTTTTTTAAGGAATCCCATGCCCTGAGAGTCCCCAATTCTCAGGTCAATTGATAAAATTCAACTACCTTCCCAACCACAATCAAAAGCCCATGAGAAAATTAATGACCGTTGGTGCAGTACTCTTTGCTGCACTCCTGATTGCCGTTCCGGCAGACGCACAGAGATCGAAAAAGAAAAAGCGAAAAGGCAAGAACGAAGCCGCTGCTCCGGACAAGGACAAAGACATCAAAGAGCTGACGAAGAATTGTAAAGTATATGATGGTCTGTTCAAAATATATCAAGACACCCTAACAGGCAAAAGTTTTCTCGCCTTGAGCGCAGAACAACTGGAGCAAGAGTACATCTACTTTTCTCAAGTAGAAGACGGAGTATTGGATGCCGGATTCTTCAGAGGGTCTTATCGAGGATCGAAAATCATCCGTTTTCACAAACATTACGAAAACATTGAAGTGTTGGCAGAGAACACCTCTTATTATTACGATGAGAACAATGCTTTGAGCAAAGCAAAGAATGCGAACATCAACACTCCTATTCTCGCATCTGAAAAAATTGAAGCTCACAATGACAGCTTGTACATCATCAGTGGTGACGCCCTCTTTTTGAGCGAGAAATTTCAAATGGTAAAACCGCCGAGCAACCCACGTTTTCCCAGTTTATTGGGAGGATTGAACGGGTCGAAGTCCAAAGTAAAGCTCGTTAACAACTACCCTGAAAATACTGAAATCTCGGTACAATATGTCTACGATAATCCTTCGCCTCGACGTGGCGGAAGTGCTGCTGTGACCGACGTGAGAAACATCTCGGTGACCTACAGACACAGCATCTTGGCCATGCCACAAAACGACTACAAGCCGAGAAGGGATGATCCGCGCATTGGTTTTTTCATGACGCAAGTGGACGACATGACCAGCTTTGAGTCTACCCCCTACCGCGACATGATTCACCGATGGAATTTGGTGAAAAAGAATCCTGGAGCAGCCCTTTCAGAGCCCGTTACACCAATTACTTGGTGGATTGAGAACACCACACCTGAGGAATTCAGGCCCATCATCAAAGAAGGCGTTGAACGCTGGAACGAAGCCTTTGAGTTAGCTGGATTTAAAAATGCAGTTGTTGTGAAGATACAACCTGACGATGCGGAATGGGATGCAGGCGACATTCGTTACAACGTTTTGCGATGGACCTCTTCACCCATGCCTCCTTTTGGTGGGTACGGACCAAGTTTTGTTAACCCAAGAACCGGCGAAATATTAGGCGCAGACATCATGTTGGAGTTCAGCAGCATTTCTAGAAGACTATTCAGAGAGCAAGTATTTGCTAGTGTTGGATTGCAAGGAGGTGAAAGTGAACTCAGCAAAGAGGACATCATTGCCGACATGCACCGTTGTGACATAGGTGTTGGAATGCAGCACAACCTTTTGTTTGGAAGATCAGCCATGCGTGCCATGAACATGGATAAAGCCGCTGAGAAAGATTTCGTAAAGCAAACCCTGTATCGATTGGCATTGCACGAAGTAGGACACACCTTAGGAATGATGCACAACATGCACGGGTCGACCATGCTCAGTATGGAGCAAATCAAAGATCCCGAGTACGTTGCCAAAAATGGTCTATGCAATTCCGTCATGGAATATCCTGCCATCAACTTCCAACAAAACCCTGAAGAACAAAGTCTTTACTACGACACCGCCCCAGGACCTTATGACAAATGGGTGATTGAATATGGTTATTCGGAGTCATTGAGCGACCCCGTAGCCGAAGAAAAACGATTGGAAAGCATCCTCTCTCGTTCATCTGACCCCATCCTTGCCTTCGGTAATGATGCTGATGACATGCGTGGTGCTGGGAAAGGAATGAACCCTGACGTGAACATTTACGATCTTTCCAACGACCCCGTTGCTTATGGGATTGAGCGCTGCGAATTTGTAGATGCCTTGATGCCAAAGTTGATGGACAATTACACGTCAGATGGTGAAGATTATCATGAATTGCGTCAAGCATTCCTCATCCTTACCGGTGAAAAGGCAACACAAGCCGCTATTATGACCCGACAAATAGGTGGAGTTCGATACGATCGTTCCATGAAAGGAGATACTGAGAATCAGCCATTGGAACCAGTAAGCGAAGCGGATCAGAAGAAAGCCATGGAAGCATTGGATCGTTTTGTATTCTCTCCAAGCGCCCTTCAAGCTCCGGAAGAACTATTCAACTACTTACTCCCGCAGCGCCGAGGATTTAATCATTTTGTGAACACAGATGATCCAAAGTTACAAGAACGCTACATGAGGATTCAGAGCAATTGCTTGAGTCATTTATTGCATCCTAACACGACACAACGAATTGTAAATAGTCAGAATTATGGCAATACTTACGAATTAGATGAAATGATGCAAGATTTGAGTAACAGCATCTTTAAGTCGGATTTGAACAGCAGTGTGAGCATTACACGTCAGAACCTACAAGTAATGTACGTTAATCGACTCATTTCCATGGTGAAGCCGAAGAGCAAGCACATTTATGCAGCACAGAGTATGGCCTGGTATGAATTGAGAAGAATTGATAAAATGATGAACAGTTCGGCTGGAGATACGCAGACGAAAGCTCATAGAGCATATATTAAGCAATTGATTGATCAAGCAGAGGAGATGGATTTGCTTGGGAAGTGATTGGGGTTTGTTTAGGAATTATTGGAAAGGGCTCCCGTTGTGGAGCCCTTTTTTTATTGAACGGCTTACGTCGCAAGATTGATTTTTTGGACAGTGGTTTTGGGGATTTGGGGAGTTTTTTGTGTGTAGCTATATTTCTGTGGTGCCAAAGAAAATCATTGAACGGCTTACGTCGCAAGAATCTTTTATTATCAATTCGAAGAGATTGATATGAGCCTCTGAAAAGCGTCATGAGCGCAGCACAATTTTTTTACCAGCAATTGAACGGCTTACGTCGCAAGCTGATGATCTTGAACTAAACGCTAAAAAGATGGATCTAATTTATGGGAGTCAAAAGGCTAAAAAGCACTTCCAGATAAACTCAACAGTCTAAGGTTTCTTACCAAATGAATTTGTAGATGAACACTTTGGGTTTGTGGATGAACAACTGAAAAAGAGCTAGATATACTAACTTACCAGAAAGTTCTTCATATGACTGCGTACAAACAAACACAAGGGTTTTCTGACTTTTTCATCACCGAAAACGAGTGCTATCTGTTCTTGATGGATACCAAATGGGGAAAAGGGTTTAGATGCAGAAAATGTAATCACAAAAAATACTGTTCAGGTAAAAAATGGCACCATAAAAGATGTACCCGATGCGGTTATGATGAATCAGCAACCGCAAGAACACTGTTTCATAAAATCAAATTCCCTTTGATGAAAGCTTTTCAAATCACACACCGGCTAACCATCAATTATGAAAGCGCTTCTTCGCATCGCCTATCTCGAGATTATGGGATTACTCAAGAAACAAGCTGGTTCTTCAAACGCAAAGTACAGCACGCCATGTCCAAGTTTGAAAATCGAAGCTTTAGAACTACGCCTGGGGGTAAACTCCTCTCCCATTTGTCTAAACCTCTATTAAAAACTCCAACCGTCGGCCTGTCTTTGGAAGCCCATGTTAAATTGACGACCTACAAGTATCACACGTTCCCATTTTCCTCTCAAGTGACTTTTTTTCATCGGGTTCCACCCTTCCATAGTGAAGCAGAACGCATACAAATTTTAAGAAATAATGCACGGGCTCAAGACAATTGGAAGAACCGCATCCACTTGGGAATGAAAACATCAGAAGATGTTATTCATTATCGCTTTGATTTGGTTGATTGGATTCAATCTACGCACAAAATCATCTCGTCCAAGCATCTATATTACTACTGTGTTGAGTTCAATTACAGAAAGATGAACAAGGTATTCGGGTCCTTTGCCTTTTTGAATTGTTTGAAAGCCATGATTCACTTACCCTGGCTACCATATCGAATATTCTTGCGACCTAAGCCGTTCAATGCTCTCACTTTAGCCGCTTAAAATAAATATCCCTATCTTAAGCTCAACGAAACCTTTATCAATATGAAAAAAACTATACTCTTCCTGAGCGCCATCGCGCTCAATTACACCGTGCTGTCCCAAGATGTCCTTTTTACCGAAAACTTTGATGACTATCAAGTGGGCGATCAAATTGCGGCTTCCAACGATAGTTTCTTTACTTGGACTTCTGCCGACTTATCCAGTGACGCTCCTATTTCCGATGACTATGCCTCTAGTGGCACCAACTCACTCAAATTGGACTTCGCTAACGGAACGGATATCGTCTTAAGCACAGGTGAATACAGTCAGGACCTCATAACAATTGATTTTAAGATACTCATCCCCGAAAATGAGGAAGGCTATTTTAATTTACTACACGATTGGAACTATACCACTGCCGTTTATGAATGGGCGGTGGATGTCTATTTCGCGAATGGAAATATGACTTGGACTGTTGGCGCTACCGAAGGCGGTGGAGCAACATATAACCCTGGGGAATGGAATGATATCCAAGTGATCATCGACCTTTCAAACGACTTAAGTACACTAAGGCTAAATGATCAGGACGAGCTCTCTTTCCAATGGTCCTTGAACAATGCCAATGGATTGCCCGGACTCCAAGAGTTCGAAGCGCTCAATTTCTTCGCATGGGGACCAAGTGAGAATACCGGTTTGTATTATGTGGACGACATCACGATGACTTCTGAAGCATCCACTGGAATTGACAATGAAGCTGCTTTGAACGTTCGTTGCTTTCCCAATCCTGCTTCAGACCAATTGAAAATACAATCCGATAGTGAACTCCAGATGGTACAAATCACAAATTCCGCTGGCCAATCTGTGATGGAACTGAAAGATATATCTGGCAAAGAACACATCCTGGATACTGATGGTCTTTCTCCAGGAATGTACTTTATTCAAATCATCGCCGAAGGAAAAACCCACCTTGCTCCTCTGATGATTGAGTAATCGTCGTAAATTCAATCATCGCTCAAGATGATTATCGTTTTTTGTTTTTTTGAAGATTGACGAAAGCGATAGATTAAAACGGAACCCATGAATTTGTGGTTCCGTTTTGTTTACATGGAGTTTTGATTTAATAGCTTTGCCGAGATGCACAACAGAAACTTCTTCAAGAACGATTACCCTTTTCCAGAGCTCATCAAGCTCAATCCTGACTTATCCCCTTTTGTAATCCATGCCAAGTCAAAAAAGCAAAGCATCGATTTCTCCGATGCACAAGGGGTGTATGAACTCAACAAAGCCCTACTTCTTTTAAGGTCGAATTGGACTTATTGGAAGATGCCTTCTGAACATCTCATTCCTCCGATTCCAGGTAGAGAAGATTACATTCATCATGTGGCAGATTTGCTGAGCGAAAGCAACAATAAACGAATTCCCTCTGGTCAACAAGTAGCAATGCTGGATGTCGGAACAGGTGCCGGACTCGTTTATCCCATCCTTGCTCACTCCATTTACAAGTGGTCTGTTCTAGCTAGCGAAACTTCACTCGATGCACTCACCAACGCTAAAAACATTCTCAAAGCACAGGGAGCAAAGATGAACCATGAGATTAAACTGATTCATCAAAAGAAGAGTCATTGTGTTTTGACGAACATCATTCGCCAAGAAGAAAAACTGGACCTTACGATTTGTAACCCTCCCTTTTTCCGAAGCAAGAAAGCCGCCGCAGAGGCCAATCAAACCCGAAGAGATAAAATGGGTTTGAGCAAGGAAGAGAGCAACTTCAGGGGAACGGACAGCGAGTTGTGGACTCCCGGTGGAGAGGTCAGCTTCATCAAAAACTACATGCAAGAAAGCGAAGGCTTCAAGCACCAGGTCCTTTGGTTCACTTCATTGGTTTCTCGAAAAGAACATCTTCAAGAATTGTCCAATCACCTCAAATCCATAGGCAGTGTTCAAGAGCGTGTTATTGAGATGAAACATGGTCAGAAAAAAAGTAGAATACTTTGCTGGAGCTTTTTGACAAAAGAACAACAGCAGCTGTGGGCACAATTTCGCTGGAAGAAAAAGTAATTTTTAAGCGCTTTGGACTACTCTCGAGCGTTCAAAAGATTGTAATTTCGCAAAAAAAGAATTTCTCTTATGCCACAGTTATTCCAAGTTGACGCTTTCACTACAGACCTTTTCAAAGGAAACCCTGCTGCGGTATGTCCACTAAATACTTGGCCAGACGATAGCATCTTGCAGCACATCGCTCGAGAAAACAACTTGTCTGAAACAGCATTTTTCATGAGGGAGCACGACGGCTATCGCTTGAGATGGTTCACTCCTACTACAGAAGTGGATTTGTGCGGACACGCTACACTTGCGACGGCTCATGTTTTGTGGAACCATTTGGATTATTCTCAAGATGAAATTCGCTTCTTCTCGAATAGTGGTGAATTGCTTGTGAAAAGAAATGAAGACCACATCTCGATGTCTTTTCCTGCTGACGAACTCTTTGATTATAAAGATGATACCCACGAGCTTGCGTACAGCGTAGGCTTGGAACCTCTTGAAATTTATCGAGGAAAATACGATCTCTTGTGCGTTTACAGCAGCAAGGAAGATGTACTGAACATCACTCCAGACTTTCACCGATTAAAAAGGTTGGATGTCCGTGGTGTGATTGTAACCGCACCTGGAAACGAATCTGATTTTGTTTCGAGATTCTTCGCTCCTCAGTCGGGCATTAATGAAGATCCTGTTACCGGTTCTGCCCACACAACACTTGCGCGCTATTGGTCAGAGAAACTTGGAAAGAAAAAACTCAAAGCTCAGCAGTTGAGCAAGAGAGGCGGACAAATTGAGTGTAAGGTTGCAGGGAACCGTGTTGAACTTACAGGAAAGGCAAGAACTTATTTGATTGGTGAGTACTATTTGGACTAGAACTCTTTTCGGTACAAAGCTTTCAAAGAAACACCGATCCCCAAAATGCTCAACACCTTATTGACCAAAACCTTAAGCGTCCCCAAGAACTTTCCAGATTCAAGAGCTTGACGTAACTTCTCATCGGGAGATGCTTCTCGGATGAGTTCTTCACTACTTGCCCCTATGCTTGTGGTAATTCGTCCAATACTGATGCCGTCCGTTTTGATCCAAACCTTGCGAAAACCTTGTTCCCGCAACATGCGATTAAGCGTTTTACGTGTATAATAACAGAGGTGCTCAGGAAAGTTGATGACGTTATAGTTCGCCCCCAATAGAAATCGACTCACCCCATTAAAGTTGGGAGTAGTTATATAGACCAACCCACCAGACTTAAGTGACTCCGAGATCATTTTCAGGTAATCTTGGGGATGTCTGAGATGTTCAATCACTTCAAAGCTAGTGATCACATCGTAATCCTCGCCTTCGATGTTTTCTCCTTGCGTGACTTTAAGTCCGTTTTCAAGACAAGATTTCACTGCGCGTTCGGACAGTTCAGACCCGCTTGCTTCCCAGCCTTCAGCAACAGCGGTAGCTAAAAAGAAACCAAAGCCACACCCCGCATCGTGAATGCGTCCTTTTCCTGTATGCTCTTCAAACTCATCCAGCAGTTCTCGATAACGTTTGGCCGTGATTGGTGAAAAATAAGGAGTTCCCGAAGCACCATATTGACTGTAAAACGTATTAAGTTCTTCTGTAGACGGAATCACCTCAGAAAAAACCATTGAACAGTTCTTGCACTTTACAAGATGATCTTTGGAGTATTTCGGAAGCCGAACAAGCTTCTCTTCTCCACATAAAACACAGGCTTGGTAACGATTTTTTGCCATCGGTCGAAAGTAAGAAAATATCTCAATAATGGGCCAATCTTCCTATCTTCACAGCATGATGAAAATACGGGAATTTAAGGTGTCTGACGGACATACCGTCGTTGCTCACGCTTCCATTTGCAAAGGAGCTGATCTGCTCATTCATGTTTGTCATGGCATGGCTGAACACGGTCAACGATATTCCCGTTTTGCAGCGGCATGTAATAAGGCAGGTATTAGCGTTGTTGTCAACGATCATCGCGGTCATGGAAAAACGTCTGAGGTCAATGGGCTGCGTGGTTTCTTTGCTGAAAAGAACGGTTGGGACAGAGCTACAAAGGATGTTTGTGAAACTCATCTGGCCCTCCGCAAGGAATTTCCAACGGCCAAAACATACCTTCTCGGACACAGTATGGGAGCTATTCTTGCAACCTGCGCGGCAATTGACTTGAAGAATGAGTGCGATGGGTTAGTATTGTCCGCTCTTGCACATCACCCCGGTGCACTTCTGCCCATTGGCAAGGCGCTTTCTTTCAGTCTTGGGGCTTTATTCGGCCCAAAAAAAGGAAGTGTATTGATGAATGCGCTCACTTTTGGTGATTTCAACAAAGCATTTAAACCAAACCGAACTGCCTTCGATTGGTTGAGCAGGGATGAAAAAGAGGTCGACAAATACATCAAGGATCCGAATTGTGGAGAGCTTTTTACACATCGTTTCTTCTATGATCTACTTTGTGGTTTAGAGAGAGCACACAAGGAAGCTCATCGCTTAAATCAAGACTTGCCTGTATTGATGATGGCGGGTGAGATGGATCCTGTGGTTGGTTTCAAGAAAAATGTGGTGAAAACAATGGATCATGTGCTGTCCGGACAGACCCATTCGAAGCGTCTGATCTATGAACAAGCAAGGCACGAACTTTTGAATGAAATAAATAGAGACGAGGTGATGGCCGATGTAATCGAATGGTCGCTCAAACAGAAGAACTCCTAACAATGAAAAAAGCACTCAAATTCTTAGCGTTCATTGCGCTTTTGGGCGGACTCTATGTTGCCGGTGTACTGATTTATGGCACCATCAATGATTTCGAACCCGAAAAGGAGATCGCACTGCGTCAGAAGGGAAAAAAATCACTTCCTACATTCAAGGATGATAGCCTGACAGTACTCATTTGGAATATCGGATTTACAGGCTTGGGAGAAGAAACGGACTTTTTCTATGATGGCGGAAAAACGGTAATTCAAAAAGAAGAAATCGTGGCTAAAAATCTCAAAGGCATTCAAAACCATCTTCAAGCTCAGTCCGACGTTGATGTTTTTTTACTTCAAGAAGTCGATTCGTCCGCTAAAAGAAGTCATTACAATAATCATGTAAAAGCCTTTGAAGAGGTCCTTCCCGATTACGGACATTCATTTGCCATTAACTACAATGTCGATTTTGTACCAATGCCCCTTTTCGAGCCCATGGGTGGAGTAGTGAGTGGATTGGCCAGTTTCTCAAGGTTTCAAACTGAAGATCATCAAAGAATTGGGTTTCCGAGTCAATTCAGCTGGCCAACGCGTATCTTCTTTCTGGATCGGTGCTACTTGAAAGAACGCATGCCTTTGGAGAATGGTGCACAAATGGTGATCTACAACACACATTGCAGTGCTTATGATACTTCGGGAACCTTGGTGGCTAAAGAGGTGGAATTGTTGATGGAAGATGCGAGAAAGGAATATGAATCGGGAAATTATGTCATCATTGGAGGAGATTGGAACCAGTGTCCTCCTAACTACACGCCAAAATCAGCGGCGAACGCGTACAACGAGTACATCTTGAAAAACAATCAAATTGATACCAATTGGCAATGGGTTGCAGATCCATCTGTTCCCACCAATCGAAAACTCACGACACCCTATAATCCCGATGAATCTTACACTTCTGTGATTGACCATTATTTGATTTCACCGAATCTAAAAGTGTTGGAAGTCAAGACACAAGACCTTCAGTTCAAGTACTCTGATCATCAACCAGTCAAACTCAAAGTAAGTTTCAAAAATTAGACTCCAAGCGAAACTACTCACTATCAACCCGATAGATCTTCCAAGCATCATCAAAATCGATTATACCACTTTTTAGGTATTGCCACTCCTCTTCCTCGAGCCTAGATTTGCATCATTATTAAGATTAATTCTAAACAAAGATGCGAAGTCACAATATACCTTTCCTCCTCCTATTGGCATTAGCCGTTTTTATTTCCTCTTGTAAAAAAGATCAAGAAGAAGACGATTTGATCGAAACCCCAAGCGCTGGAGACGTTTGCGAGTCCGGCGATTATTGCTTTGAGAGAAATGGAGCTAGCTCAGTTTCTTTTTCAGGACAAACTGCTCGACTCAATCAACTGGACGAACTCACCAACTACATGAAAACAGGGAACACTTCCGGTGTGAGTGTTAGTGCTGCCCAGTTAAAGGAAATGTTCAGCAATGCTGATGGAGCAGGAAGCGACTTCTTTACGGACGCTGCCAAAGTTCCAGGAAAAGAATTGAAAAACAAATGTTTCCTACCCAACGTGGCGCTTTATGAACAGTACATGGACCAGCTCGAAGCTGCATCTCAAAGCACCACAGCTGGTGAAAACGGAACTGCGGGGGTTGTTGTGAGCATCAACGATCCAAGCAAGGCTTACCTTTTTGACGAATTCGGTTTTGAACACATTCAATTGATTGAAAAAGGACTCATTGGTGATGTGTTTTATTACCAAGCATGCGACACCTATCTCCAAGGAGTATTGGATGAAGTGTATGATAATTCGGCGCTTATTGATGGGAAGAATTACCGCGAAATGGAACACAAGTTTGACGAAGCATTTGGTTACTTCGGCATTCCAATCAACTTTCCAAACACCTCAGGTGAAGCACGTTTTCACGGGAAGTACTGTGAAGGTAGGGATGCCGCTTTGGCCACCAACACGATTTTTGACGACTTCCTTTCAGCAAGAACTGCCATCACCCAAAATACGAGTCTAAATCAAGATACCTTTTCTCCGATTGACGACATCAAGTTGAAGTGGCACCGAGTGATTGCTGGTACGGTTATTCACTACTTAAAAGTGGCCAAAGAGAATATGGATGACCCTGCCATCAAGAATCACGTGTTGAGTGAAGCTTACGCCTTCATGGGGAACTTATTACACAATCAAGGCTACCAATGGAGTGTAGAAGAACTGGAAGATGGTAGAAACCTTCTCGGAAACAACTTCTATGAAACCACTGAAGAAGACATCGATGCGTGCCTTGAGTTCATGCTCAACAACACAGAAATCACTTTGGTTGAACTTGCAAACCTATAAATCATGCTGAAAAAACTTGGATTTCTCTTCTTGATCGTATTGGTCGCTAGCTCCTGCAAAAAGCCTGAGGAACTCGAATCACCAAGCGATACCAGCTTCCAATCGGTTTTGAGCAATTTTTCGCTCATTATTCCAAGTCAATACGCCTCATTCGAAGATCAGAGTGAGTTATTGAAACAAGCCACAGAAGCCCTGAGAACTGCACCCAATGCTTCAACTTTAGAGCAAGCGCGCATTGAATTGGAAGAAACACGTAAAGCATATCAATGGATCTGCATGTATAATTTTGGTCCGGCAGAAACCTTGAACCTGAATGAAGTCAACACCTTTCCAGCCGACACCACCGCAATCAAAGATCAGATCGACAATGGATCAGCGAATGGTATAAACCCTGATGAATTGGGATTTGCAGCCTTGGATTACCTGCTTCACCGCAACGGTGCATTGTCCGAAATGACCGAATCACCCGCTTCAGCTACTTTGCTCGACCGCATCGTTCAATGTGCCGGACACATTCACACCAAGGCACAAAGCGCTCGTCAAGAATGGAACAGCGCTTACGCTAACGAATTCAAGGCAAATACAGGAGCCGCGGCCGGGAGTGGAATGAGTCTTTTAGTTAATCACTACGTCATCTGCTATGAAGAACTCAAGCGAGAAAAAGTGGCACTACCGCTCGGACTCTTAACTCTGGGCATTCCTTTGCCCGACCACGTTGAAGCGAGATACGGTGGTTATAGCTCTACCCTTGCTCTAGAACAAATCAAGGCCTTGAGACAAACATTCAACGGTTTCGATTCTCCAGAACTCAATGCAATGGGCTTGGCAGATGCGCTTCGTGAGGTTGATGCAAAATACGGAGCTGAACAAATCCCATTAGAAGTGGAAATCAACGATCGTTTATCCGTATCAGAATCGGCCATTAGCGAATTGCCTCGCAATTTGAGAATGTACATTGAAAGTGCTCCTGAAGAATTGGAACAAGTTTACAATCAACTTCAAAGTAACGTGGCCCTTTTGAAAGCAGACATGCCCTCCTCGCTTGGAATCAGCATTACCTTTAGTGATAACGACGGAGATTAAAAACACTTGAAGACCGGTTCTTCAAAGCCATCATGCTCAAAGCAAAGATCAATCGATTTTTATTTACGCCCATTTCCATTGCGCCATTAGTCACCTTCCGGGTGATTTTTGGCGCTTTAATGCTCTTTGGAGTACTGCGGTTTTGGTCCATGAACTGGATTGAAGAATTGTACATTCAGCCCAAAGTACACTTCCCCTTTTTTGGTTTGGATTTCATACAAGCGCTGCCAGGAAAAGGAATGTACATCGTTTTTGCGCTGATGGGAATTGCCGCCTTCAACATCATGATTGGGGCATTTTATCGTTTAAGTTCTACGCTCTACTTTTTGCTTTTCACTTATGTTGAACTCATTGATATTACCACCTATCTCAACCACTATTATTTTGTGAGTCTGGTTGCTTTTTGGATGATTTTTGTTCCGGCAAACGGAGCCTACTCTGTTGATGTCCTTCGAAATGAAGGCCTTCGAAAAAGTACTGTTTCGCGATGGACGGTCTTCATTTTTCAGTTTCAATTGGCGGTGGTTTACTTCTTCGCTGGAGTCGCAAAAATCAATCCGGATTGGATGTTCCGTGCCATGCCGATGTCCATTTGGCTTCCAGCACGGGCGAACATGCCAATCATCGGTCAAGTCTTTCAATGGTCTTGGGTTCCTTTTGTCTTTTCTTGGTGCGGACTCCTTTATGACCTTTTCATCCCCTTTCTTTTGTGGTGGAAAAAAAGTCGGCCTTGGGCTTACATCGCCGTTTTGGTGTTTCACATCCTCACCTGGTGCTTGTTTCAAATCGGTGTATTTCCTTGGGTGATGATTGGTTTAACCTTGATCTTCTTTAGTCCAACTTGGCATTTGAAATTATGGCGAATCAAAAATCAACAAGCGATATCAGCATCACTCAGAAAAACAAAGTTCATCGGATATGCCCTTGCTGTGTATTGCTTCATTCAGCTCATTCTCCCCTTCCGTTTTGCTGCATTTCCGTCCAATCTATTTTGGAAAGAGCAGGGATACCGTTTCTCTTGGAGGGTGATGCT
Source organism: uncultured Flavobacteriales bacterium (assembly GCA_938085105.1). GTDB lineage: Bacteria > Bacteroidota > Bacteroidia > Flavobacteriales_D > Sanyastnellaceae > CALKGK01. The sequence continues at coordinate 5,311 of CALKGK010000045.1, read as the reverse complement.
GATGGAAAAGGCCGGCAGTATTACTTACACTGTGAAAGACCTCAGAACGAATCGCAAAAGCATTGTTGATCATCAGTCCTTTTTAACACCTCTTCAGGAAAAACAGATGAGCACTCAACCGGACATGATTTACAAAACCGCTTTGCTCATCGAAGAAATCTACCGAGAGCAAGGTTTGGATTCCGTTGCTGTTTATGCAGAATCTTACGTAACATTAAACGGATCTGGAAGTCGACCTTTTGTGAAAAGAGACGTAGATTTGCTCTCCTTAAAAAATCCCTATTTCGATAGGTCTTGGGTGCATGATTGGGAGTAAAAAACAGGTCTTTTTATTGGTGATTTTCATCGCGCTTGCACAGGTGTGTTTTGCACAGAATGAACTCGAGTTGAAGGTTCAAGATGAAAATGATGGAGCTCCATTGCCCAATGTGCTCTTAGTTTTGAACGACACCTTGGTTTTTCAAAGCAATTCAGCAGGAATGATATCTGGACAACTTCCTCCGGGCCAATATTCGGCAAGCCTTTCCTCGCTCGGCTATGAAAAATTGTACTTCAAGCTAGAAAAGGAAATCGGAAAAACATTGAAAAAGAGCTACCGTCTTCGTCCGCTCATCTTCAATGAAATCATCGTTTTTGGAGATCAAGAAGCGCTAATTGAGCGCTTTAATGCACTAGAAGACCTCACCCTTTACGCCGCCAAAAAGACCGCCTTGGTCATCCCTCAGAAAAGATCATCCAACCTCGCATTGAACAACGCCAGACAAGTCTTCGCTGAAGTTCCTGGACTCAACATTTGGGAGAGTGATGATGGAGGGCTGCAGTTGGGCATTGGAGGTCGGGGACTCAACCCCAATCGAACATCGAACTTCAACACCCGACAGAACGGTTATGACATCTCTGCAGATCCTCATGGCTATCCTGAAAGTTACTACACTCCTCCCCTTCAAGCCGTTGAAAAAGTAGCTCTCATTCGAGGAGCAGCTGCGTTACAATTTGGACCTCAATTTGGCGGGATGGTAGATTTCAGATTGCGTAAAGCCAGTCTTAAGAAGTTGGGTATTATTTCTGAACAGAGTTTTTCCAGTTTCAATACCTTCAGCACTTTTAATGCTGTGGGAGGAACTTTGGGTCGATGGAAATACAATGGCTTCTTTCAGTACAAACGAGGAGATGGATGGCGGGAGAACAGTGCCTTTGACTCGAAAACAGGCTTTTTCCAATTGAGTTATCAAGCCCATGAGAAATGGAATTTGAGCGGAGAAATCACCCATATGGATTACCTTTCTCAGCAGCCTGGTGGACTCACCGACACTCAATTTCAAATCGATCCCAGTGTTTCCCTTCGCGATCGAAATTGGTTTCAAGTGAATTGGAATCTCTTTTCAGCCAAAATCGAATGGGAGCCGAACTTTAGAACTCGTTTTTCCCTTATTCCTTTTGGCTTAATTGCAAAAAGAGAAGCTCTTGGATTTTTAGGCTTGATTTCAAGAACCGACCCTGGAGAAGAGCGTGACCTTATTCGCGGAACCTTTGAGAATTATGGAGCAGAAATGCGAATGAAACATCGTTTCGAATGGTTGGAATTGCCTCAAACCATTCTTGCTGGAGCGCGCATTTTTAATGGGAATAATCGGAGTCAGCAAGCCTTAGCAGACGACGGCTCTGGTCCCAATTTCAACTACATCCAAAGCGATGTTCAACAGGGAAGCGACTACCGGTTCGACAACGAAAACATCGCCTTTTTTACCGAGGCACTCATTCAACTCAATAAAAACATCAGTCTAACTCCTGGACTTCGCTACGAGCATCTTCTCACCGCCTCTGAAGGACAATATGCGCTGATCATCCGTGACGGTGCAGGAAACATTCTCCCTACCTACCCTAGAATCATACAAGAGGAAGACCGTTTGGGTCGTGGTTTTTTCCTCATGGGATTGGGCTTGAGTTATAAAGGCAAGGAACGAAAGGAGCTTTATGCCAATTTCAGTCAGAATTACCGAGGAATCAACTTTTCTGATGTTCGCATTGAAAACCCTCGTCAGCTCGTTGCAGAAGACATTCAAGATGAGCGGGGCTACAACCTTGACCTTGGTTGGCGTGGAGGAAGTGAACATTGGTTTGTGGATGTTTCAGCCTTTCATCTCTCCTATCAGGAAAAAATCGGAAATCAATTAGAAGTGATCGAAGTCAACAGTGTCATTGGTCCGGAAACCTTCCAAGTACGACAAAACCTTGGTGACGCAAAAATCTTTGGTTTGGAGTTCTTTTCTAAAATTGCCCTTCACCCCTTCATTGTAAAAAAAACAGATTCCTTTGAGTGGGACGCTTTTGCAAACATCGCTTGGATCCGAGCTGAATACGACCGAAACAGTGATTTGGTGATTGCCGGAAACCAGCTCGAATTCGTACCGGAATGGAACATCAAAACGGGTACTAGTGTTCGCTACAAGAAATACAGTTTGAACTATCAGTTCTCCTTCATCTCTGAGCAGTTCACCGACGCCAGCAATGCAGGATTTAGACGCGATCCGAACGGCGTGGTAGGAGAAATACCTGCTTATTGGGTTCATGACCTATCAGCACGCATTGATTTTAATCGATGCTTCATTGAGGGAGGAAGCAACAATGCCTTGAATGCGAGTTATTTCACGAGAAGAGCCACCGGATATCCGGGACCGGGCATCATCCCATCCGCCCCTAGAACATTTTACATCAACATTGGTCTCCATCTTTGGAAATAAAAGCATGATTTTTTCGTGATGCTTACTGAAGAAGGCGGCATTACCTTTGCTATATACTGAAAAACGAAAAACATGAAAATTCAATGCCTCAGCCTAATAGTATTGTTTGCACTGCCATTCATTGGTCAGTCACAAATCACCGTCGGCTCTTACGACAAAGAAATCAAAATCAATGTTAATGACTTGGACCAAATTAAAGCTCCTGAAGCGAGTTCTGAATGTGGTGAAGTTGAAATGAGCAAAACAGAAGCCATCTTTAGTGGTGGATGTCTTGGAAACCTTGTGATTACTTACACCTTCAAAGATGAATGTGGGAATGTGGCAAATGCGGAACAATTTTGTCTTCTAGTAGATACCGATGGACCTGAATTCACCGCATCTCCAAAAGATTTAGAAGTAGCGTCAAAGGAAGAGATCCCTGAGATGGATGACATGAGTGCTGAGGATAATAGCGGGAAAGAAGTAAAAATCACCCTCGAAGAAGTGATGGAGAAACACCAATTGAAACGCGTGTGGACCGCCAAAGACAAATGTGGAAATACCACAACGACTGAGCAAATCATTCGTTTCCACAAGTCGTAATGTAACCTTCTGGTGCAGAATGAGGTAAGAGTAATCAAACACCCCCTTTTTGCCCGATGAAAAATTTAATCGTTTCTTACGACAAGATCAGCAGTGAGCTTTCAGAAGCCATTAGCAAGACCTATCCAGACGGATATGATCACAAAACATTCGAATTTGAAATGCCTACGCGCAACGAAATTTGGACAGCCATTCGTCTTCAATGGAAAGACATGACATATGTGATCAAACTGGAGTCGAGAGAAAAGGAAATTGACCGCATGGACTTTCTATAAAGTTCACGGCATAAAAGCATTGCGGGTACATCGATTGAGGTGTACCCTTTTTGTTTTATCGAATTCTTAATTCAAGTACCTGCCCTCAATCCGCTTGTCTCTTTTCAGTAGATTGCAACTTTAACAGCATCGAATGAAAAGCACCTTAGTCACCGCACTCCTCCTCCTATCACAGTTCGCTCTCCTTGCACAAATTCAATCCGGTCCCATGCACGGTCACATAGGCATGCGAGAAGCGCTGATTTGGGTTCAAACCGTCGAAGAAGCTGAAGTTGCAATTTCATATCGTTCGATGAGTGATGAAATGGGCTTCCAAAAAACGCCTTTTCAAACATCAGAACAAGAAAGTGCTTTTACCCTCAAGTTTGAACTTACCAATTTGAACTGGGGAACAGAATATGAATATTTTATTCAGTTGGATGAAGGTGGAATGATGGGACCTTACACCTTCACTACCCAAGATAAGTGGAAGTATTCAGCAAAATACGGCAACCATCCCCCCGATTTTACTTTGATGACGGGATCGTGTAATTTCATCAATGAGTTGGCGTGGGATCGTCCTGGAAAGCCTTATGGCAAGAGTCCGGACATTTTCAAAGTCATGGCTACCGCCAAGCCGGACCTCATGTTATGGCTCGGAGACAACATTTACCTTCGCGAGCCTGACTTTGGATCACGTTCAAGTATTCATCATCGATACACACATACCAGAAGCATTCCGGAGATTCAAGAATTTCTAAGAGTTTGTCCACACTACGCCATTTGGGACGACCATGATTTTGGTCCGAACGACTCCAATGGATCCTACATCCATAAAGACTGGACTTTGGAGGCATTTCAATTGTTTTGGGGAAATCCATCATTTGGTTTGCCTGATTTAGAAGGTGGAATTACTACTCAGTTTCAATATGCGGACATTGATTTCTTTCTTTTGGACAACCGGTATTTCCGAAGCAGCCATTCCAACAAAGCAAAGGAAACGTGTATTTGGGGTGAGGAGCAAATCGACTGGCTCATTGAAGCCTTGAAATTCAGTAAATCTCCATTCAAAATTATTGCAACGGGTGGACAATTTCTGAGCAATTTTGCTGAATATGAGAATCATGCGCTTTATGCAAAAGAGCGAAAATATGTGCTGAAACGATTAAAGGAGGAGAACATTCGAGGGGTGATCTTTTTGTCGGGCGACCGTCATCATACTGAATTGAGTCGGATGGATTTAGGTCGAGACAATCAAGTTTATGATTTGACCGCATCTCCATTGACCTCCAGTGCTTACGATCACAGTAAGGAGCCGAATAAGTACCGTGTTCCAGGAACTGTTGTCGGAACTCAGAATTATGCCTGTCTTCGTTTTGAAGGAGACAATGAGCAGCGCGTATGTATTGTGCAAATTTTTGATGCCTTCGGGAATCTTCAATGGGAAGAGCGCATACCGTCTTGGTGATAGGATTTGTTTTTGGGAGAGATAATATTGGAAGACGGCAGTTTTGGCGACCAAAGTATATCGACCTATTTGTTCTAGTTATTTTCGAAGTAAATCGGAAACTTGCGACCTAAGCCGGTCAATGATTTTGAGATGAATCGAGGCTTGGAGACCTAAAACTATAGACCACTTTTAGGGACCATCCGAATCAAACGCAATTCAATCTTGCGACGTAAACCGGTCAATGATTTAAAGAAGAATCGAAGTGGGAGACGTAAGTCACTAGG